>NZ_CP006569.1:3600000-4200000 GCF_000517425.1 Sodalis praecaptivus | reverse complement strand
TCACCGTTAAGAGCCAACCCGGCCAAGGCTCTTGCTTTACGCTTTCCATCGTGGCGCCGGAAGTGGCGCAGGTGCAAGAGCAGGTTGAGGATGAAGAGGCGATGCCGCTGCCGGCGCTAAATGTCCTGCTGGTGGAGGACATCGAGCTGAACGTCTTGGTGGCCCGCTCCGTACTGGAGAAGCTCGGCAGCAGCGTGGAGGTCGCGATGACCGGCAAGGACGCGCTGGCAATGTTCGATCCCGATGAGTTCGACCTGGTGCTATTGGATATACAACTGCCGGATATGACCGGTCTGGATATCGCCAGCCAGTTGAAGAGCCGCTACCAGGGGCGGCATATGCCGCCGCTCATCGCGCTGACCGCCAACGTCTTGAAGGACAAAAAAGAGTACCAGGCGGCCGGCATGGACGATGTACTCAGCAAGCCGCTAGAGGTCGCGGCGCTTACCCAGGTGATAAAGACGTTTTGGGATCATGCCGATAGCGCCGCCGTTGTGGCGCCAGCAGAGCCGGCGGCGGTGGATAAAAACCGCCAGGTATTGGACACCGCCATGCTGGAACAATATCTGGAACTGGTGGGGCCGTCACTGATTACGCAAAGCCTGGCGATGTTTGAAAAAATGATGCCTGGCTATTTGGCGATCCTGGATTCCAACATGACCGCCCGCGATCGGCAGGGCATCGCGGAAGAGGGGCACAAAATCAAGGGCGCGGCGGGGTCGGTAGGGCTACGTCATTTGCAGCAGTTGGCGCAGCAGATCCAAAGCCCTGAGCTGCCGGCCTGGTGGGATAACGTCCAGGAGTGGATCGACGAGTTGAAGCACGAATGGCGCCACGATGTGCAAACGTTGCGTGATTGGGTTCAGCAGGCAGAAAAAAAATGACCCCGACTTATGCCGGGGTGCGCGAAGATTGCGCCAACACCAGGGAAACTGTTTACCGCCGAGAAAGCTCAGCGGGGGTAGGGGACGGGGAAAAGACGTCACCCGTATTCATGGATAAACCATAGCAAAACAACAGAATAATGTTACAAGATCCATTAAAATTTGGGATGTAATACAGATTTTGTCAATGGAAATAACAAGTTCACCTACCAGACAGAAGGAATCTAGCCAATGAAACGGATCGGTGTCGTGTTGAGCGGCTGCGGCGTCAATGACGGCAGTGAAATTCATGAAGCGGTGCTTACGCTTTTGGCCATCGACCGCGCGGGGGCCGGCGCGCTCTGTTTTGCGCCCGATAAACCGCAGTTGCAGGTGATAAATCATCTTAGCGGCGAGCCGTGCGACGAACGGCGCAATGTGCTGGTGGAAGCGGCGCGGATCGCGCGCGGGCATATCCAGCCGCTATCGGCGGCCAGCGCCGATGAACTCGATGCGCTGATCGTTCCCGGCGGCTTCGGTGTGGCAAAAAACCTCAGCAATTTGGCGCAAACGGGCGCTGATTGTGAAGTCGATGCCGAACTGGCGCGCCTGGTGCAGGCGATGCACGAAAAGCGCAAGCCATTAGGGTTTATCTGCATCGCGCCGGCGCTATTGCCCAAAATTCTGGCGGTCCCGCTACGGTTAACGCTGGGCACCGATGTCGATGCCGCCGAGATGGTCGACGACATGGGCGCGATCCATGTTACCTGCCCGGTGGATGACATCGTTATCGACGGCGATAACAACATCATCACCACGCCGGCCTATATGCAAGAGACCTCGATTGCCGAGGTGGCCAAGGGTATCGACAAACTGGTGGCGCGCGTGCTGGAATTTATTCCATGAGGGGGCGCGCGGGCGATCGCTCCGTGCTGCGGCGCGTATGGCGCTGGCTATTAAGAGGCTGTCTGGCCCTGGTGGCGCTGTGGCTGCTGGCGATAGTGTTGTTCGCTTTTGTGCCGGTGCCTTTCACCGCCGTCATGGCGGAGCGGCAGATAGACCACTGGCTAAGAGGGGATTTCCGCTATGTCGCCCACTCGCGCTGGGTGCCGATGCGGGCTATTGCCCCGCCGATGGCGTTGGCGGTAATGGCGGCCGAGGACCAAAAGTTTTCCCGCCATTGGGGGTTCGATATCACCGCTATCCGCGATGCGCTTAATCACAATGCGCGCAGCCGGCATATTCGCGGCGCGTCCACCCTATCGCAGCAGACGGCGAAGAATCTGCTGCTGTGGGAGGGGCGCAGCTGGCTGCGTAAAGGACTGGAAACCGGCCTGACGCTCGGGATAGAGGGGGTGTGGACCAAGCGGCGCATTTTGACCGTGTATTTGAATATTGCGGAATTTGGCGAGGGCATATTTGGCGTGGAGGCGGCGGCACAGCGCTATTTTTCTAAACCCGCCAGCCGGCTGACCGCCGAGGAGGCGGCGCTGCTGGCGGCGGTATTACCCAACCCGTTAAGTTTACGCGCCGACGCTCCCAGCGGCTATGTTCGCCAACGGCAGCGCTGGATCCTGCGTCAGATGCGGCAAATGGGCGGTGATGCTTATCTGGCGCAGGCGGGCCTGCGTTAAGCCGCGGTTAACAGCGGTCGGCCTAAACCGCGATTACTGCAAGTAGGTGAAGGCGGTCGTGACATGTTTCACGCCGTTCACTTTACTGGCGACTTCGGCCGCGGCCTTGCCTTCGGCGTTGGTCACCAGCCCCAGCAGGAAGACTTCGCCGTTCTCCGTGGTCACTTTGACGTTGGAGGACTTGACCGCGTCGCTGGCCAGCAGCTGCGAACGGATCTTGGTGGTGATCCAGGTATCCATTGACGCGCGTCCGAGCGACACCGGTTGCCCCTGACGGATTTCATTATACACCTCGGTGGCGCCGTCGACGCCCATCGCAATCTGCTTGGCGCGTTCGGCCAGTTCGGGGGTCGGCGCCTGGCCGGTTAGCAGAACTTTGCCCTGATAGGCCGTATTGACAATGCGCGCCTCTTTCTTCAGTTGCTGATCTTTGGCCAGCGCATTGGCGACCCGGGCTTCAAGCGTGCCGTCATCGACTTGGGTGCCGACGGTGCGGGGATCGGTGGCGGTTTTGGTGGCAACCGCGGCGGTACCAACCACCACCGCGCCGACGCATCCTTGCAGCATCAGGGCGGTACACAGCAGTATTAATGGCGTATGAACCTTCATCTGGGCTCCTTAATCGTCCAGGTGGGGAAACAGCTTATTATCTATCAAATCACATAGACAGTTCACGGTGAGCATATGCATCTCTTGAATCCGCGCGCTGCGATGGGACGGGATGCGGATTTCAACGTCCTGTTGACCGAGCAGGCCAGCCAATTCGCCGCCGTCGTAGCCCGTCAGGGCGATAATTTTCATGTCCCGGGTGACCGCCGCCTCGACGGCTTTCACGATATCACGGCTGTTGCCGCGGGTGGAAATCGCCAGCAGGATATCACCGACCTGCCCGAGCGCGCGCACCTGCTTGGCGTAGATCTCGTCATGCTGGCGATCGTTGGCGATGGCGGTCAACACCACGGTATCGGCATTCAACGCCATTGCCGGCAGGCTGGGGCGCTCGGCTTCAAAACGATTCAGCATACAGGCGGCGAAGTGTTGCGCGTTGGCGGCGGAGGTGCCGTTGCCGCAGCATAAGATTTTTTTATCGTCGAGCAGCGCCTGCGCCAGTACATTGGCGGCATGGGCTATGGCGTCGGGCAGCGCTTCCGCTGCCGCTATCTGGGTTTGGATACTTTCGGTAAAACAGCCTTTTATTCTTTCCAGCACGTTTAACAACCTGATAAGTCAAAAAATGAATGGGGCGTCATTACGGTGCGCCAAAGGCGTCTTTCAGCCATTCTACCCGGCTTCCGGTAATGGCGATAATGTCGAAGCGACAGGCGGAAGTGTCAAAACTGGCGCCGCGCTGCGCCAGCCAGACCTGCGCCGCCCGCAGTAAACGGCGGCGCTTGCGGGCCGTCACGCTTTCGGCGGCGGTGCCAAAAGTGTCGCTGCGACGGTAGCGGACCTCGACGAACACCCAGGTCATCCCCTCGCGCATAATCAAGTCAATCTCGCCGCCGCGCACCTGCATATTGGCGGCGACAAAGCGCAGACCGGCCTGCTCTAGGCGGCGGCGCGCGAACCGCTCCGCCTGCGCCCCGCGTGAGCGGCCGCTTACCGCGCCGCTATGAGTTGGCCCCGCTGGTATTTCAGCCATGACAACGTCCTGTTGATCACGCAATCCGGCGTTGCCGATAGCGTGCCGGTTTCGCCCGCGACCTGAAAGCCCGGAAGCTGGCGCATTTCGCTGAAGTGATTGGCCAGCGTCCAGGCGTCCATGCCCATGGCATACAGCCGCACCAGCGAATAATCACCGCGGAACTGGGCGCTTATCTGCGACAGCAGCGCCGGGTTGTCGCCGGTCAGCAGCGGGATATCGCTGAACTCAAGCCCCTCCATTTCCAGGCGGTAATCGGGACCGGCATCGGCCTGATAGCTGCGCGAACTGGCATACAGCGCCAGCCGGGCGCGGGAGCTGACGCGCATGTCGATCATCGGTTTAATCAGCGCCAGCTCGTCGGGGGTGGCGATAATATAGACCGCGTCGATACCGCCGTTGGCATTGGCGGACGTCGACACCGCGCCGTTATCCTGCGGTGCGGGGATGGTAAGGCCCGCGATGGTCACCGCCGCGTTGGCCGGCGCTTCTCCACCGGCTACCGGCGTGCCGGTCAGCGGGATGCCGGCGCCGCTGTTGATACTTTGTTTCAGCTCGGCGGAGGAGCCAAAGCGCTGTTCCAGCACCGTGGCGCCGCCGGCCTGGCGCCAGGCGTCGGAAAACGCCTTCGCCACTCTGTCCCCCAGCGCGCCGCGCGGCAGCAGCAACAGCGGCTGCTGTCGGCCCTGCTGGTGAATATGGTTGGCCGCGTCGCGCGCTTCATCTTCCGGAGACAGGGCAAAATAGCAAATATTGGGCCGCGATTGCAGATGTTCCGGCTGATTGAGCGCCAGGACATTCAGCGTGCCGGCGGCCACGGCGCCGGCGTTATCGTTGTACAACTGCTCCACGTCGTTTTTCAAAAGCGGACCGATTATCATACTGGCGCCGTCCCGCTGCGCCTGGGCCAGGAGCGCCGGCAGCGGCTGGCTGGAGGTATCATAGACCTTCACCTGCACGCTGCTGGCGGTAGAAGCAGCGGCGGGGGCCGGCGCTTCGGCGTCTCGCCCGTCGAGGGTTGTCGCCCGCGGTACGGCGCCGGAGGCGGGATTCTGCCCGCCGTCTTCCGACGCGGCCGGTGCAGGCGTTGTCCCGGGAGCGGTTACCGGTCCGTTCTGATTTGCGCTACCGCCGTCGGGCGGCGTGCCCGCCGCGCCGTCGTTAAGGTTGGCGCCATCGGCGGTCTGCCCGGCGGCGTTAGGGTCCTGAACCGGGGCGCTGGGTTGTGCGGTCAGACCGTTTTTCGCCGCCGTAAACCCCTGCTGAATCGCGTTGGAAAATACCTGCGCCTGACCGTTCAGCGGCAGCAGCAAAGCAATGCCCCCCACCGATGACGATGAATAGTTTTGCACCTGGCCCAGGGGGGTGGGCAGGGTTTTCGCCGCCGGGTTTTGCGGATAGCGGGTCTGCCAGTCTTTTATTGCCGCTTGCAGCAGGGTAGGATCCTGACGGTTGTCCTGATAGACCCGCAACAGATCCAGCCAGCCCTGCAGCACGTTCTCATTGGCGTTGATCACCAGATTGCCCTGCTGGGACGGGAGCGACACCAGCGTTTGCCAGGTTTTATCGATATTTTGCTGACGGGCGGCCGGGTCGGTCAGCAGCGGCGCCTGAGCAATATAGGCCCGTACCAGATCCAGCGAAGGTTGGCTCTGACCGGCATCGATCATCGCCTGGGTGTAGCGCAGGCGCTGCTGCGGGTCGAGGGAGTCGCTGTCGATTTGCCGTAGGGCGGCGGCGGCGCTTTGCGGCTGACGCGAGGCCAGCGCAAATTCCGCGCTCAGCAGCAGGCGTTCGCGCTGGCGCGCCGCATCAAGCTGGGGCGGCAGCGCGGCGAGCTGCTGCTGCGCCAGCGGCAGGCGGCCTTCTTTAATCAACGCGCGAATGGCGAGTAATTGGTAGTCGGTCTTGGTATCATTGCGGCTTTGCTGCATCTGCTGCAAATAATAGTCGGCATTGGCGTTGGCCGGAATGGACGCGCGGCCGGTCTGGCTTTCCGGACCCTGGGCGGTACACGCGGCCAGTATCAACGAGGCCAGCAAGACAGGAAGCAGACGTCCTGTTTTAAAACCCAATACATAAGAGGAAAGCATACTGTATCCAGTGATGTTTTTTTTCAAGATGCTCAATATTAAATCGGCAATCCGGATGAAACAATGAATCAACACCAACAAGCGGATATTTCCGCAGCAACGCTGTATGTGGTACCGACTCCCATTGGTAATCTGGAGGACATCACCCGGCGGGCGCTGTCTGTCCTACAGGGCGTTGATCTTATTGCCGCTGAGGATACCCGTCATACCGGTCTATTGTTACAACATTTTGCCATAAATGCGCGGCTGTTCGCGTTGCATGACCATAATGAACAGCAAAAGGCGGACGTTTTATTGGCGAAACTGCAAGACGGACAAAGTATAGCGCTGGTCTCTGACGCCGGCACGCCGCTTATCAACGACCCGGGATATCATCTGGTGCGCCGCTGCCGCGAGGCCGGCATTCGCGTCGTGCCGCTGCCGGGCGCCTGTGCGGCGATTACCGCCCTGTCCGCCGCCGGACTGCCTTCCGATCGTTTCTGTTATGAAGGCTTTCTGCCGGCGAAGCGCAAAGCGCGCCTCGATTCCCTACAGGGGCTGGCACAGGAGCCGCGCACGCTGATTTTTTACGAGTCCACCCACCGGTTGCTGGAGAGCCTGGAGGATATGGCCACCGCCTGGGGGCCGCTGCGCTACGTAGTGCTGGCGCGGGAGCTGACCAAAACCTGGGAATCCCTTCACGGCGCGCCCGTCGGGGAGCTATTGGCCTGGGTGCGGGAGGATGACATGCGCCGCCGCGGCGAAATGGTGCTCATCGTCGAAGGCTATCGTGCGCCGGACGATGCGCTGCCGCCGGAGGCGCTGCGCACGTTAGCGCTGTTGCTGGCCGAATTGCCGCTGAAAAAAGCCGCGGCGCTGGCGGCGGAGATCCACGGCGTGAAAAAGAATGCGCTGTACCGCTACGCCCTCGATCGGCAGCAAAAAGCATAACGCGGCGCGCCGGCGTCATGCCTGGAACGCATATCGCGGATGACAAGCGTCGGGAAAGTGCCTATACTGCGCCCCGGAGTTGACCAGACAGTCGCCGCTTCGCCGTCGTCCCCGCAAGGGGAAACAGGAGGAGGGGAGGAAAGTCCGGGCTCCATAGGGCAGGGTGCCAGGTAACGCCTGGGGGGTGCAAACCCACGACAAGTGCAACAGAGAGCAAACCGCCGATGGCCCGCGCAGGCGGGAACAGGTAAGGGTGAAAGGGTGCGGTAAGAGCGCACCGCGCGGCTGGTAACAGTTCGCGGCACGGTAAACTCCACCCGGAGCAAGGCCAAATAGGGGTTCACATGGTACGGCCCGTACTGAACCCGGGTAGGCTGCTTGAGCCAGCGCGCGAGCGCTGGCCTAGATGAATGACTGTCCACGACAGAACCCGGCTTAACGGTCAACTCCACTCTTGCGTTAACCCCGCGCCTCACCCTGGCGCGGGTTTTTTTTTTGCCGTTGGCGTCCGCGGGCTTAGGGCGCCGGTCGGTCGTCGCCGGCCAAATCAATCAACAGCGCCTGCAACGGCGCAGTGGCTCGCAATGTCAGGGGCTGCTCATCATGCACAAACGCGCCGTCGCCGCAGGAAAGCTGCCCGCGCGCGCCCTGCATACCGCCAATCTCCACCTGGCCATACACCGATTGCACATAAGCGCGTCGGCCGTTTAGCGGTAGCGTCAGGCTCTCACCCGCCGCCAGCGTCACCCGATGCACCCACGCCTGCTGGCGCAGCCGCAGGCTCCCCTGTTCCCCCTGTGGCGAGGCCAGCAGGACGTGGGGGGCTACGGGCAGCGTAAGCGTTTGCACGGCGGGATTTTCCCGCGTGGGGCAGGCATCGAGCCACAGTTGCATGCGGGTCAGCGGTTGCGCGCCGATATTATGCTCGCTATAGCTAACGCCGGGCTGGGCACCCAGCATCAACGCGTCGCCGGCGGCCACGCGGACGGCATGACCGTTGCTATCGCGGTATTCGGCTTCGCCCCGCAAGACGAGATTCAACACATCGACGGGGGGATAGGTCCGCGGCTGGAAGGCGGCGCCGACCGCCAGCACTTCCTGGTTCAGCGCCCGCAGCGAAGCGTAGTGCAAGAAAGCCGGATCGAAATAGTGGCCGAAAGAAAAGGTATAGCGTGCCTGCAACCATCCGAAGTCCGCCTGGCCGCATTGTTGGGCTGTTCTGCAAGTAATCATGGCGTAATCTGTTTCCACGGGGTCTGGATAAAGTGTAAGCGGCTGGACGGCGGATTGTTAGCAAGTTAATCTGGACGCCATATTCAAAAATCCTGAATGAGAAGATCCGATGGCTAAAGACCGGGCATTGACGCTGGAAGCCCTGCGGGTAATGGATGCGATCGATAGGCGCGGCAGCTTTGCCGCCGCGGCGGATGAATTGGGGCGGGTGCCTTCGGCGCTAAGCTACACTATGCAGAAATTGGAGGAGGAGCTGGATGTGGTCTTGTTCGACCGCTCCGGCCATCGCACCAAATTCACCAATGTCGGCCGTATGTTGCTGGAGCGCGGGCGGGTGTTACTGGAAGCGGCGGATAAGCTTACCACCGACGCGGAGGC
This sequence comes from Sodalis praecaptivus, assembly GCF_000517425.1. Taxonomy (NCBI): domain Bacteria; kingdom Pseudomonadati; phylum Pseudomonadota; class Gammaproteobacteria; order Enterobacterales; family Bruguierivoracaceae; genus Sodalis; species Sodalis praecaptivus. The sequence continues at coordinate 4,191,227 of NZ_CP006569.1, read as the reverse complement.
GCTGGCGCGCGGCTGGGAAACCCACCTGACGCTGGTGACCGAAGCGCTGGTCCCCGCTGAGAAACTGTTTCCGCTGATAGACAAACTGGCGCGCAAAGCCAACACCCAAGTTTCCATCATTAGTGAAGTGCTGGCCGGCGCCTGGGAGCGTCTGGAACAAGGGCGGGCCGATATCGTCATCGCGCCGGATTTGCATTTCCGCGCGTCCTCGGAAATCAACAGCCGCAAACTTTACCGCTTGCTCAATGTTTATGTCGCCAGCCCCGATCATCCGATCCACCAGGAGCCCGAACCGCTGTCCGAAGTCACCCGCGTCAAATATCGCGGGATCGCCATCGCCGATACCGCCCGCGAACGGCCGGTGTTGACGGTGCAACTGCTGGATAAACAGCAGCGCCTAACGGTGAGCACGATGGCGGATAAACATAAGGCGTTGCTCGCCGGGCTGGGGGTGGCGACGATGCCCTACCCGCTGGTGGAGGCGGATATCGCCGCCGGGCGGCTGCGGGTGGTTAGCCCGGAGTACAGCGCCGGCAGCGATATCATCATGGCCTGGCGCCGCGACAGCATGGGCGAAGCCAAATCTTGGTTCCTGCGCGAAATTCCCAAACTGTTTAGCTAGCGCCCGCCGTCGCCGTCCGGCGGTCGACGCTCACGCCTCGCGGGTGCCGAAACGCGCTGCGCGGCCGTGGGGTTCGCCGAGATCGAACTGCGGCCCGATAGAAATAATACCGTGCGGATTGAGGGTCGGATGACTGCGGAAATAATGGTGGCGAATATGGGCGAAATCCACCGTTTCGGCAATGCCCGGCAGCTGATAAATATCGCGCAAAAACCCCGACAAGTTCAAATAGTCGCTCAGGCGCTGACGATCGCATTTGAAGTGGGTGTGGTACACCGCATCGAAGCGGATAAGCGTGGTCCACAGCCGTAAATCCGCTTCGGTCAGGCGGGGGCCGGTCAGATAGCGATGTCGGCCGAGGATCTCCTCTAATCGCGCCAGGGCAGCAAAAACCTCCTCCGCCGCCTCATCGTAGGCCTCCTGACGGGTCGCGAAGCCGGCTTTGTAGACGCCATTATTGACCTGCGGGTATACCCAGCCGTTGATTTCATCAATGGCGGCGCGCAGGTCAGGGGGGTAATAGTCGCCGGCCAGCGCGCCGGCGCCGTCGAACGCGCTATTGAACATCCGCAGGATATCCGCCGATTCATTGCTGACAATGGTCTGCTGCTGCTTATCCCACAGCACCGGTACCGTAACGCGGCCGCTATAGCCGGGATCCGCCTGTAAATAGAGTTGATAAAGAAACGCTTTGTTGAACAGGGGATCGCCGGTAGCGCCGGGAAAATCCTGGCTGAAGGTCCAGCCGTTCTCGAGCATTAGCGGGTGGACCACCGAGACGGGGATTAACTGGGTTAACCCTTTCAACTGACGCATCAGCAGGGTGCGGTGCGCCCATGGGCACGCCAATGACACATAAAGATGGTAGCGGCCGGCTTCGGCGCGAAAGCCGCCGCGCCCTTCAGGACCGGCGCTGCCGTCGGGCGTTATCCAATTGCGGAATACCGACGCCGAGCGCTGAAACCGTCCGCCGCTGGCGGCGGTATCGTACCATTTGTCCTGCCACTGCCCCTCGACGAGTAAGCCCATGTCCACACTCCTCTCAACATCATGCCGTTCGCTTTTCGACGCCCCGAGCCCGCCGTCAGCGGAAAGAGCGGGAGGTCGGTTTTTTTATCCGCTTACCCCCTTGACCCGCTTGGGCCGGCGGGTTAGGAGGGTGCCGCGGTTACCCTTTTTTAGCCAGCAGACGATCAATGCTGAAGGCGCCAGGGCCGCTCACCGCCAGCAGCAGATAACCGCCGGCGATGGTCAGATTTTTCATAAAATTGATCTGGTTACCCGCCTGGGTAAAATCCGCATGGAAAATAAACGCCGTCAACAGCGTAAATACCACGGTGATAAGCGCTACGCTGCGGGTCAGTAAGCCGAACAGCACCGCCAGACCGCCGCCGACTTCAAGCAAAATGGTCAACGGCAATAAAAAGCCCGGCACGCCCATCGCCGCCATGTATTGTTGGGTACCGGCATAACCGGCGCCCAGTTTGCCGTAACCGGCCACAATAAACAGTATAGGCATCAATACACGTGCCACCAGCAAGGCGCTATCATCTAATTTTTTCATGATTCTCTCTTGGTTTGTGTCTGCCGGCGCAATGCACGGCTAAGGCTTCTATAGGATGCGCCCCGCGGATGAGTCGGCGGGAGGACACCGGATGCAGGCAGTGTAATGCGCAGCTCTGACCGGTGATAGCGAGTAAAACTGTCAGGATTGATCAGAAAAATTGAATAACGGGGGGCGATAAAAATGGTTCTAGACGACCGGTCCAATCGATGCTACCTTCAAAGTATGAACATGGCGACAAACACCGAAACCCATCCCGTTCGGGACAGCATTCTGGCGCACGGTCAGCGGATCATGGCCGGCAAGGGTTTTTCCGCTGTAGGGCTTAATGAAATTCTGGCTGCTGCCCGCGTGCCGAAGGGGTCGTTTTACCACTACTTCGGTTCAAAAGAGGCGTTTGGCGAAGCGCTGCTGGAGCGTTATTTCGCGGACTATCTCGCTTATCTTGACGCCACGCTGAGCGCACCCGACCAGAACATGGCGCAGCGTCTGATGGCGTATTGGCAGAACTGGCAGGACACGCAGTCTTTTCACGATTGCCAGGGCAAGTGTCTGGCGGTCAAGTTGGGCGCGGAGGTAGCCGATCTGTCCGAGGCGATGCGGCTGGCGCTGGCGCGCGGGACCTCTGGCATCACCCGTCGACTGACGCGCGCCATTAAAGACGGCGTTGCGGATGGGTCGCTAACCATTGAGGGTTCGCCTGCGGAAGTTGCGCAAAGCCTCTACCAATTGTGGCTAGGCGCCAGCGTCATGGTCAAGATAGCCCGTGATACTCAGCCCTTTGTCACGGCCATGGCAACCACGCGTCATATTTTGCATCTGACCCTCTGATCGGAGGGAAACAGATAAACGCACTTCCACCGGAGTGCTTTTATATCTTTCGTTTCGAGACGACCGGTCTAATAGCAACGTTTACGCAACCTGGAGTGAGAATGAAAATATTAATGGTCCTGACTTCGCACGATCGGCTCGGTGATACCGGCCGTAAAACCGGCTTCTGGCTGGAAGAATTGGCCGCGCCGTATTACGCCTTCAAGGATGCCGGCGCCGAGATCGTGTTGGCCTCGCCTAACGGCGGCCAGCCGCCGCTCGATCCCAAAAGCAACGAGCCGGCTTTCCAGACCGGAAAGACCCGCCGTTTCGAGGCCGATGCCGGGGCGATGGCGCAATTGTCCGCTACCGTGCGCCTGGACAGCGTAGCGCAGGCCGATTACGACACGGTGTTTTACCCAGGGGGCCATGGTCCGCTGTGGGACTTGGCCGAAGACAGGCATTCTATCGCGCTGATTGCCGCCTTTCTGGCCGCCGGCAAGCCAATAGCTTTAGTTTGCCACGCGCCGGGCGCGCTGCGTCACGTTAAGACCCCGGCGGGGAGGCCGCTAGTGGAGGGTAAGCATGTCACGGGCTTTAGCAATTCTGAGGAAGCCGGCGTCGAATTGACTGAGGTCGTGCCGTTTCTGGTCGAAGATGAGCTGAGGGCTTTGGGCGGCCATTATACCAAGGTGGAAGATTGGGCGCCTTACGTCGTCAGCGACGGACTGCTTATAACCGGCCAGAATCCCGCGTCGTCCGCGGCGACGGCGGCACGGCTGCTTGAGCAATTAAAGGCGGGTTAACCCGCCATTGATTGCCGGGCGGTGTTGATTATACGCGCCCCTCGATACGGGCGAAGGCTAGCGGGTTTCCAGCGCCTTACGCACCATTTTGACCGCGCCCAAAATGCCAATGCCTCGTTTCGCCCAGCGCATCAGTCGGCTGGGGTGACGAACGTTGTATAGCGCCAATAGACTGGTGCCCGCAATCAGATAGCGGCGGAAACTTAGCAGACGCAACCAGCGCCGATCCCAAGGGGCGGTGGCGAGCTGCCACCGGCGGCTTTGCACGCCCAGCGCCTGGCGCTGTTGCTGGATTTGGTGCAGCAGCAGCCGCTTTTTGGCGTGTTTCGGCTTGAGTTCGCTCATTTTGCCTCCGCAATCCTGTCGCGCTGCTTACTTTTTACCGCTTCCTCGTGCTTGCGTTCGGCTTCTTCGTTTTTAATTTCATCCTGAAGCTTTTCAAGAATGTTACGATCCACCTGCAACTCCTCGCGCGTGGCGCCAAGTAACGAGGATTTCCGCGCTTTCGCTAAGGTCACCACCGCGCCGACAATCGCCAGCAGCAGCAATATGCCGGTCGTGGTGGCGATCGCCGTCAGGCGGTATTGCGGATCGATGGCCAGGACCACCAGTACCAGCAGACTCATCAGACCAAACGCGGCAAACAGCAGCGTGATACCGGCCATCATCAGCATCTGGATGATATTGGATTTTTCCTCCTCCAGCTCCACTACGGCCAGGCGCAGGCGGGTCTCTACCATACCGACGACAATAGTAAGGATTCGCTGGGCGATATTGAATAAGCCATTACCAGGGCCCTGGTTTTGCTGTTCGATCATAATGATTAGCGCCGTGTAATAAGTGCACCGAGGATAAAGCCGACCACGGCGCCAACGCCAATGCCCGCCCAAGGATATTCGTGTACGTATTCATCTGCCTTACTGGCCACCACGCGGGTTTGCTCCGCCAAGCGCTCGCCGCCATCGCCAAGACGGCTGCGCGTATCCTTGAGCGCGCTCTCCGCTTTAGTACGCAGTTTTTCAAACTCGGCTTTGGGCTTCTGCGCGGAACCACGCAGCACTTCTTCCAGCGTATCCGCCAGTGATTTCAATTCCGCACGTAAATGTTCAGAAGTGGCATCTTTGACCATGGTTAGACTCCTTCAAGGTTTTGGCATCGGGGGAGGGGGTGAAAAAAAGCCCGCGTCCACCCGACCAACCATTAATTATTTTTAACCCTGCTACGCCCTGAGCCGTGTTGCCCGCCGGCGCTGATAGCGCCGATGAAACCTCCCGGCGTCATGAGCCAGGCATGAAGCGCGGCCTGTAGCGGCGTACCGCGGGGTGAGAGGTCATTGCACCGGGTGCGTTGAATCCGGGTCGTCATGCTAAAAGCCAGAAGGGCTTCTGATGTTTAGCGCTTAAGGTAAGCGTAGCCCCGGATCCGCTAAACCGCAAAAAAGTGGTAACAATTTCTTAGGGTTAATCCGGCTAAAGACCAGGCCGCCCGACGGCGGCAGTGGGCAGAGGGTTGGCGAGCGCGCCTGCTTGGCAAGGACGGCACGCCGAAGCGGCGGGGTTAACCCAGACGCTCCTCATCGGCGGCAGGACGGTATAGCCACTGCCAGGCGCTGTAGCGGCGGCTTTTTAGAATCGCATAGCCCTCGGGCAGGTGACTTTGCAACACCAATTGCGCCGCCTGCGCTTGTTCCGGGGTGTCCAGATGAATAATCATACTGTCCTTGGCGGGGGTAATGCTTTTCACGCGGATACCGCGATCCTCAAGCAACTGATAGAGAAAAAAACCGTCCGGCAGCGAACCGCGTTCGCGGGCAACGGTGATTTGCAGCGTGCTGTCGTCGCGGCACAGCGTCGGCAATAACAGCGTCAGCGACACCAGCACCGCCACCGCCAGCAAACCGAGGCGGGAGCGTTTCATAAGGCCAAAACAACCTGACACTTTCATCATTCTTTATCCGAATCGGTAAGCCGTTTACGGCGCCAGATGACCACCAGCGAACTCACCAGCCCGATAGTCAACAGCGCCAGCGGCAGCAGCATCAGGCACAGCATCAATTCCTCTTCATAGCGCTGAAACACCGGCGTTTTCCCGAGGATGAACCCGACGAGCGTTAAGATAAACACCCATAGAAAGGCGCTGATCCAATTAAAAAAATGAAAACGCGAACTGCCTAGGCCGGACAAACCGGCGATAGTCGGCAGCAGCGTTCGCACAAACGCGACGAACCGGCCGATAAGCAAAGCCGAAAGCCCATGGCGATGGAACATCCGGTAGGCCCGCTGATGATAGTGCGCCGGCAGATGCGCCAGCCAGCTCTTCACCAGCCGGTTATTTTCCAGCCATTTCCCCTGTATGTAACTAATCCAACTGCCCAAACTGGCGGCGACGGTCAGAAGCAGCAGCACGAGAGGAAAATTCAGCGTCCCTTTTGCAATCAGCACGCCGATTAATATCAATAAACTGTCGCCGGGTAAAAAGGCGGCGGGCAGTAGGCCGTTCTCCAAAAAAAGGATGACAAACACCAGCAAATAAATGGTCCAAACCAGGCTGGGATCGGAAAGCGTTTCAAAATCCTGTTGCCAGAGGGCGTGCAACAGTTCCTTAAAGATATCCATTGTGTATTCTCAACCATTGACGGCATGTCATCTACTGCCCGCCGCCGAATCGGAACAGAGGAAGCGAACCCGCGGCGTTGGCTTCGGAACGCACGCTTACGCGCCTATCAACCGCGAACGGCAAGGCAAGCGCTGCTCTATCCGCGCCGGCGAAACCCGTCCCTGCGTCTGAAGCGAGAGAAAAACCGCGCGCGAAACGGCGGCTGGCGAACCGGCTAAAGTGTAAAAAAATCATCCATACTGTAACAAAACCAACTCCATTGAGACAGTGAAATATAGCCGAAAATGCCCCGCGATGGGCGCTTTTAAGGGGAAAAATAGGCCCTGCGCCGTCAGTTTTACATCGGCTGACATAAAATCACGCTTACTGACTTTATCCGCCCGCGCCGCCGTCGCCTTGCGCTGCAAAATAGCGCCGGCCAAGCCTTAATGACGAGCGGCGGCGGCGCCCCCCTCGGGCGTGAAAACGCGTCTAAGGCGGCGACCGGCGCGACAGGGACAGCGTTGATGGTGGCGAAGAGCGTTGCCAAACAGAAGAGATCGCGTTAGCCGGCAAAAAGGTCTGGCCGGGAAGTCTGCAAAAAAAGGCAATTTGCCGCGCTATACGCTAATAAAGCAGCATAAAAAACCAGCGGTAAGATATTTATGCCGGCAGGCTTCTTTGCTTAGCAGATAATTAACGTCGTAGCTATCTTGCGCGCGTGCGGTAATCACTTACGCGCAGCGATGATAATTCCCCGCTTCGCTTCTCGTCAGGCCAATTATGCGCCGGCGCAGGTGTGCACTTTTTATTCTGTTAAGAAAGGATCGGTAATTAAGTATTCCAAATTGTTTGGAAATAGCTTAGAAAGGGGTTTACCCATTGTTCGGGCTGGCCAGCGGAAGGCTATTCCTTAAGCCTTCATCACTCGGGTGAAAGCCATTCTCACCATTTTTTGGGGTATCATTATGTGGCCTTTAATAGGCATCGTTATCGTTATTCTCGGCTTTGCGCTACGTTTCAATCCTCTGGTGGTGGTAACGCTTGCGGGCCTTATCACCGGGCTGACCAGCGGTCTGGATTTGCCTGCGGTGATAAGCGATTTTGGTACCGCCTATGTGCAAAATCGGTATATGGCGCTTATCTGGCTGGCGCTGCCGGTCATCGGGCTGCTGGAGCGCAACGGACTGCGCGAGCAGGCGCAGCGCCTGGTGACGCGCATCCACTCCGCATCGCTGTCGCGCATTCTGATTCTCTATATGCTGATGCGGCAGTTAACCGCCGCGCTGGGCTTGACCGCGCTCGGCGGCCATGCACAAATGGTGCGGCCACTGATAGCCCCCATGGCCGAAGGAGCGGCGCGTAAACGGTTGGGGGATTTACCCCAGGCGGAGCGTGAAAAAATCCGAGCGCACTGTGCGGCGGTAGATAATATCGGCGTATTTTTCGGCGAAGACATATTTATCGCCATCGGCTCGATCTTATTGATGAAAGGATTTATGGAGCAAAACGGTTATATTATCGAACCGCTGCATTTTGCCGTCTGGGCCATTCCCACCGCCTTTTTTGCGTTTATCATTCATAGCTGCCGCGTGGCATTTTACCAGCGCGCGCTTATTCGGCGCTATGCCGCGCAGAACAAAACGCGGGCGGCAGGGGAGTATAAAGGATGACGATTCTGGATGCGCTTTATTTGCTGGTGGGCATCATGTTCGCCGCCACGGCTATCATCAACTTGCGTGATAGTTCTAACCCAAAACGTTGGAAAAGCGCCGGCTTTTGGGGCATTAATGCGATTATTTTCATTTTCGGCAGTTATTTGCCGGCGCTGGCCAATGGTCTGTTGGTGATAGTCATGGTGCTGCTCGCGGGGCTGGGTGGATTGGGCCGCAGCAAGCAACCCGAGGCGTCTGTTGAACAGCGGGAAGTGCGCGCCAGTCGTTTTGGCAACCGATTGTTCATTCCGGCGTTGCTGATCCCGTTGGTGACACTGCTCGGCACCTTTGTCTTTAAAAACCTGACCTGGAACGGCGCGCTGCTGATCCCCGCCGGCTCCTCCACCCTGGCCGCGCTGGGCCTGGGCATTATCGTTGCGTTCTTCGTCGCGCTGATGATGTTGCGTGAGACGCCCGCCAGCGCGATGAACGAAGGCCGGCGGCTGCTGGACGCCATCGGCTGGGCCAGCGTCCTGCCGCAAATGCTGGCGGCGCTGGGGGGAATTTTCGCCCTGGCCGGGGTGGGTAAGCTGGTGGCGGGGCTGATTACCGATGTCATCCCGCTTGGACTGCCCATCGTCGCGGTCGCCGCCTACTGCATCGGCATGGCGCTGTTCACCATTATTATGGGCAACGCCTTTGCGGCATTTCCCATCATGACCGCCGGCATCGGTTTACCCATTATCGTCGGCCATATGGGCGGCAATCCGGCTATCATGTCCGCCATCGGCATGTTGGCGGGATTTTGCGGTACGCTAATGACCCCTATGGCGGCCAATTTTAATATTGTTCCCGCCGCACTGCTGGAGCTTTCCGACCAGCATGGGGTCATCAAGGTGCAATTTCCTACCGCCATTTTATTATTAATTATCAATATTATATTAATGTCGGTACTGGTGTTCCGTTTTTGATTCGGTGACGAGAATAAGGAAAAGACAATGACTACCCTGCAAAGCGACGCGTTTCTATTGGACGGCGAACGGGCCGCGGCTATGGCGCGCATCGCCCTGGGACATGTGGAACGCGAATACCCCAACCACATCATGCACAATTTACAGGACGAACGGGACATCAACGGACCGCGCGCCCTGCATCCGGTTTTTTTCGGCAGCTACGACTGGCACTCGTGCGTCCATAGCTATTGGCTACTCGCGCGCATTGCCAACCGCTTTCCCCAGCTTGCGGAGGCGGAAGCGGCCCGCGCGCTGTTTGCCCGCCGCCTTACGCCCGAGGCGATAGCGCAAGAACTGGCCTATTTTACCCAGCCCAACCGCGGCAGCTTCGAGCGTCCCTACGGCTGGGCCTGGCTGTTAAAACTGGTGGCTGAGTTTGGCGCCGGTCACGACGATCGTCTCAGCCGCTACGCCGAGGCGCTGGCGCCGCTGGCGGATCACATGGTGACGAGTTTCAAAAAATTCTGGCCGCTGCAAACCTACCCCATCCGCACCGGCACGCACTTTAATAGCGCCTTTGCCGGCGTACTGGCGCTGGATTACGCGCAAGGCAGCCAGGATGCGGCGCTGGAAGCGGTGCTGGTCGAGGGCGGGAAGCGCTGGTTCGGCGGCGATCGCGCCTGTCAGGCGTGGGAGCCGGCGGGAGATGAATTTTTATCGCCGACGCTGATAGAAGCGGTCTATATGTCGCGCTGTCTCTCGGCTACGGCGTTTAGCGCCTGGTGGCAGACGTTCTTGCCACAGCTTGACGCGCAACAGCCTCAGACGCTGTTCCACCCGGTTTTCGTCAGCGATCGCTTTGACAGCAAGATTGCTCATCTCGACGGCTTGAACCTCAGCCGCGCCTGGTGCTGGCGCACCCTCGCCCGGCAGTTGGGAACGGCGCCGGATCATGGGCTACAGCAGGTGGCCGCGGCGCATCTGCACGCCGCGCTGGCGCATTTGGACACCAACTATATGGGCGCCCACTGGCTGGCCACCTACGCTCTGCTAACCTTCGAGGCCTGAGGCGGCGGCGCGCCGGTTATTTTACCCCGGTAGTCACGGTGTCCAGGTGCACCACGGGGTTGTCGCTGAACATATAGCGGTCAACGCTGGATTCAAAATCGTCGGTGGTGGCGTGGAACAGCATCTGCTTGGTGTTTTCCAAATGTTGCCACATCGCCAGTTTGGCCGCGTAGGGATCCTTGCGGATCAGCGCCTTGAGAATTTGGTCGTGCTCCTCGCACCAGCTTTCTATCGCTTTATCGTCGATATGCTCGTGCAGCTTGATCCAATAGGGGTTATGCACCCGCTGGGTCCACATTTGTTCAACGATGGACGCCATGGCGCTGTTGCCGGTGGCCAGCGCCACCTGAACGTGGAATTTCAGGTCCCATTGCGAATCGCGAAATCTGTCTTCCTGGCGCGCGTTCTCCTGGATTTCCATCAGCAGGATAATGTCCTGTTTGGACACCTGGGTCGCCGCGAATTCGGCAATATTACTTTCGATAAGCTGCCGCGCTTGCAGCATCTCAAACGGGCCGGGCGTGGCGGCCTGAATTTCGCCGGCGGGCAACACCACATGTTTTTGCTGATTGGCGATGACATGGATACCCGAGCCTTTGCGCACTTCCACGTAACCTTCCACCTCCAGCATGATGATCGCTTCCCGCACCACCGTGCGGCTGACGTTCATCTCCTCGGCGATATAGCGTTCCGCCGGCAGCTTCTCGCCGACCGGATAAATACCGGATTCGATGCGCCGTTTCAGTTCGGCCGCCAGCTGCTGGTATAATCTGCGGGTCTCAGTGGGTTCCATTTTGCATGCTCTTCACAATACAGAGAAAGGGTGGCGCTGACGTTTAGCGGCCGGCGCCGGCGGGACAAAAAGGAGGGCCGGCACGTATTTGTTATACCACTTTTTGTCCTCATGGGCCAGATGCGCCACCCGGCCTTACCGTTCTTTAATTTCCCCACCCGTGGAGGAAAAAATCCCCGGCGCGGTTGACAACCGTCGCCGGGGAGCGGGGCAGAGAAGGGCGGGCGCCAGGCCGACTGCGGGCGCTGGCGCGCCGGGGCGACGTTACACCGTCGCCGGGGTTCTCTGTGATTCCACCTCATCCGCCGGACGGTTTTTCAGGATGGTCCAGATGCACAGGGCGCCTAACAAATCGAACAGCGCCAGGACCGCGAACAGCGGACTAAAGCCGATGGTATCCGCCAGCGCGCCGACCACCAGGGCGAACAGGGTGCTCGCCAGCCACGCTGCCATGCCGGTCAGGCCATTGGCGGTCGCCACTTCATTACGGCCAAAGACGTCCGAGGACAGGGTAATCAGCGCGCCAGACAGCGACTGATGGGCGAAGCCGCCGATGCACAGCAGGCCGATAGCCACATACGGGCTGGTAAACAGGCCAATCATGCCGGGGCCAATCATTAAGAACGCCCCCAGCGTCACGACCAGTTTGCGCGAGACGATCAGATTCACGCCAAAGACGCGCTGGAAGAACGGAGGCATGTAACCGCCGACGATACAGCCCAAATCGGCGAACAACATCGGCATCCAGGCGAACATAGCGATTTCTTTCAGGTTAAAGCCGTAAACTTTAAACATGAACAGCGGGATCCAGGCGTTAAAAGTCCCCCACGCCGGCTCGGCGAGAAAACGCGGCAGCGCGATGCCCCAGAATTGGCGATTGTGCAGGATTTCCCAGGCGCTCATTTTCTTGCCGTTATTGACCTGGTGCTGGGCTTCCTGGCCGCTCAGGATGTAATCCCGTTCTTCTTCCGTCAATTTCTTCTGATTTTTCGGGTGCTTATAGAACAACAACCAGCAGAGTGCCCAAATAAGGCTCAGCACGCCGGTAATGATAAAGGCCATTTCCCAGCTGTGAATCATAATCGCCCAAACCACCAACGGCGGCGCAACCATGGCGCCGATGGAGGAGCCAACGTTAAAGTAGCCGACCGCAATAGAGCGCTCTTTCGCCGGGAACCATTCGCTGCTGGCCTTCAGACCGGCCGGGATCATTGCGGCTTCCGCCATCCCCACCGCGCCGCGGGCGATAGCCAGTCCACCCCAGCTGCTGGCCAGCGCCGTGGCCATGCAGAATACCGCCCACAGAATCGCGAACACCGCATAGCCGACCTTGGTGCCCAGCATGTCCAGGACATAACCCGCCACCGGTTGCATAATGGTATAACAGGCGGAATAAGCGGCGATGATATAAGAGTATTGCTGTGTGGTAATGTGCAGCTGGTCCTGCAACGTCGGGGCCGCCACCGCAATGGCGTTACGCGTTAGGTAGCCCAGCACCGTGCCCACGGTGACCAGGGCGATCATATACCAGCGTAACCCTTTAATCTTACGCATTAAAACTTCTCCCAATAGTAGTGCCGTCAATCCAACTGCTCGGTCGGTGGCTCGACGGTGTGATATAGAGAACCCAACGTAGGGTGTTCCCCTAGGTATTGTTTTTATCAGGCTGCCCAGGGTGCTGCGTCCTGCCGGTGCGGCTTTTCAGCGGGCCGGTTAATTGCCGGCTCTTCCGAATCGCACCCACCCCGCTTGGGTGTCGCTAAACGCCCCGCGGTCCTCGCCAATAAACAAAACTTGAGTCCTGACTGAAAACGGCGTTACGATAACTTGTCATACAGATTTAAAAGTTGAGGACCATCACAAAAACCATTAATAATTTAAGGGATAATAATTCGGTCCCGCCAGCCGCCTTTTTCGGCGGAATTGGCGCAAAGATGTGACATTTTTGTTGATTCATGAAGGGTGTTCGCTACGACAGGGCTTAGAATCCAATCAGTTGGTCCTAAATTGGTATAACATCTTTCAACATTTTGGAAACATTGCTTAAAAAAACGAAGGTGAGGAGCCTGTTATGACCGCGTTTTTAACTGAAGATTTTTTGCTGGACAGCGAATTCGCCCGCCGCTTGTATCATGACTATGCGAAAGACCAGCCGATTTTTGATTATCACTGCCATTTACCGCCGGAACAGATCGCGCAAAATTACCGCTTCAAAAACCTGTACGACATCTGGCTGAAAGGGGACCACTATAAATGGCGCGCGATGCGCACCAACGGCGTGGCCGAACGTTTTTGTACCGGCGACGCCGGCGACTGGGAAAAATTTGAAGCCTGGGCGCAGACCGTGCCGCACACCATCGGCAACCCCCTCTATCACTGGACCCATCTGGAACTGCGCCGTCCGTTCGGCATCAGCGACACCTTATTGTCGCCGGCGACCGCGCGGCAAATCTGGGACCGCGGTAATGCCCTGCTAGAACAGGATAATTTCACCGCCCGCGGCATTATGCAGCAGATGAACGTGAAAATGGTCGGCACCACCGATGATCCGATCGATGACCTGCGCCATCATAAAGCCGTCGCGCAAGACAGCAGCTTCGCCATCAAAGTGCTGCCCAGCTGGCGCCCGGATAAGTCCTTCAATATTGAAGCCGAAGGTTACGTGGATTATCTGCAGAAGCTCGAGGGCGCTTCGGACACCGCCATTAGCGGATTCAGCGCGCTTTGCGACGCGTTGTCGAAACGTCTGGACCATTTCGCCGCCCACGGCTGCCGCGTCTCTGACCACGCGCTTGATGTGGTGGTCTATGGCGAAGCCGATACCCACACGCTCGATGGCATCCTGGCCCGTCGCCTGGACGGTAAGCTGCCGAATGCCGAGGAAATCGCGCAGTTCAAAACCGCGGTGCTGGTGTTCCTCGGCGCAGAATACGCCCGCCGCGGATGGGTACAGCAGTACCATATTGGCGCGCTGCGCAATAACAATAGCCGCATGCTGAAACTGCTCGGCCCCGATACCGGTTTCGATTCCGCCAACGATCAGCCGGTGGCACAGAACCTCTCCCGCTTGTTGGATGCACAGGCGAAAAACGATGCGCTGCCGAAAACCATCCTTTATTGCCTGAACCCGAGCGACAACGAAACCATCGGGACCATGGTCGGCAACTTCCAGGGCGAAGGCATGCCCGGCAAGATGCAGTTTGGTTCCGGCTGGTGGTTTAACGATCAGAAGGACGGTATGGAGCGTCAGATGACCCAACTGGCCAACCTCGGCTTGCTCAGCCGCTTTGTCGGCATGCTGACCGACAGCCGCAGTTTCCTGTCCTACACCCGTCACGAATACTTCCGCCGCATTCTATGCCGGATGATCGGTCACTGGGTGGAGCAGGGCGAAGCGCCGGCGGACATCAAGCTGTTGGGCGAAATGGTGAAAAACATTTGCTTCGACAACGCCAAAAACTACTTTGCCATTGAACTCTGATTAAGCCGGGCGGGCCGACGGCTCGCCCGTGAACGGCTTTATATTGAAGGTAACCCCCGAATGCAAACGCTAAATCGTCAAAATTTTCCCGGTCGCCAGTATACCGACCGCGTTATCCAGTTCGGCGAAGGGAATTTCTTGCGCGCCTTTGTCGACTGGCAACTGGACTTGCTGAACGAACACACCGATCTTGATGCCGGCGTCGTCGTCGTGCGCCCGATCGATACCGATTTCCCCCCGTCGTTGTCGACCCAGGACGGCCTGTACACCACGATTATCCGCGGCCTGAACGAGCAGGGCGACGCGGTGCGCCAGTCGCGCGTTATCCGGTCGGTCAACCGCGAGATCAATGTCTACCGCCAGTTCGATGACTATCTGGCGCTGGCTCACGATGCCAACATCCGGTTTGTCTTCTCCAACACCACCGAGGCCGGCATTAGCTTTAACGACGGCGACCGGCTGCAGGATGCGCCGCCGCAAAGTTACCCCGCCAAACTGACGCGTTTGCTGTACGAACGTTTCTGCCATTTTGACGGCGCGGCGGATAAAGGGTGGGTGCTTATCCCCTGCGAACTTATCGATTATAACGGCGACGCCCTGCGCGAAATGGTGCTGCGCTATGCCGACCTGTGGGCGCTGCCGGCGGAATTTGTCCACTGGTTGAACGATAGCAATACCTTCTGCTCGACGCTGGTGGACCGCATCGTCACGGGTTACCCGCGCGATGAAGTGCAGGCGCTGCAAACGGAGCTCGGCTATCAGGACACCTTCCTCGACACCGCCGAATATTTTTATCTGTTCGTTATTCAGGGACCGGCCTGGCTGGCCCAGGCGTTGCGTTTGGATCAGCTCAACCTGAACATCCGCATCGTCGACGACATCAAACCCTATAAAGAGCGCAAAGTGGCTATTTTGAACGGCGCGCATACCGCTCTGGTGCCGGTAGCCTGGCTGGCCGGTCTGGATACCGTGGGCGCGGCGATGAACGACGCGCAGATCAGTGCGTTCGTGGCAAAAACCATCGCCGAAGAAATCGTGCCGGTGCTGGATCTGCCTCACGACGAACTTATCTCTTTTGCCGAGGCGGTACAGGGGCGTTTTCGCAATCCGTTTATCCAGCATCAACTGTTGTCCATCGCGCTCAACGGTATGACCAAATTCCGCACCCGGATCCTGCCGCAGCTGCTGGCCTACCGGCAACAGCATGGCGAATTGCCGGCACGGCTGACGTTCGCGCTGGCGGCGCTTATCGCGTTTTATCGCGGCGAACGCAACGGCGAGTCTTATCCGCTGCAAGATGATAAGTCATGGCTGGATCGTTACCAGACGCTATGGAGCGGCGTGACGGCCGGCACCACCCCGCTTGGCGAACTGGTCGAAACCGTACTGAGCGATACCGGACACTGGCAGCAGGATCTGCTGCAGGTACCCGGTCTGGCGAAACAGGTTGAACAGCAACTGCAGGCCATCCTTGACCGGGGCATGCGGGACGCCGTTTCCGCCTATTGCTGAAACCCAAAGGTTCATCATGAATATTATTAAAATTCATTCCCTTGACAATGTGGCGGTCGCCCTGCAAGACCTGCCGGCTGACGAGACGGTAACTGTCGGTAATGACCGCGTTACGCTACGTCAGCCCGTTGCGCGCGGCCATAAGTTTGCCCTAACGCCCATCGGCGAAGGGGAGATGATTATTAAATACGGTTTGCCCATCGGGCACGCCAAAAGCCTCATCCAGCCGGGCGAACATATTCACTCGCAGAACGCGAAAACCAATCTCAGCGATCTGGATGAATATCAATATCAGCCGGCGTTCCCCGCGCTGCCGCCGCAAATGCCCGACCGCGAGGTGCAGCTTTACCGGCGCCGCAACGGCCAGGTCGGTATTCGCAACGAGCTGTGGATCCTGCCGACCGTGGGCTGCGTCAACGGCATCGCCCGCCAGATCCAGCAGCGGTTCCTCAAGGAGACCTTTGGCGCGGAAGATATCGACGGCGTGCATTTGTTCACCCACCCGTTCGGCTGTTCGCAGCTGGGGGCAGACCATGAGAACACCCGCACCATGCTGCAAAACATGGTGCGCCACCCCAACGCCGGCGCGGTGCTGGTCATCGGGTTGGGCTGCGAGAATAATCAGGTGGATGTGTTCCGCACCACCCTCGGCGAGTTCGATAGCGAGCGGGTCACCTTCATGATTTGCCAGCAGCAGGATGATGAAGTGGAGGCCGGACTGGAATGTTTGCGCGCGCTTTATCAGCGCATGCGCGACGACCATCGCGAACCGGGCAAGCTCAGCGAACTGAAATTTGGACTAGAATGCGGCGGCTCGGACGGCCTGTCGGGGATTACCGCCAACCCCATGCTCGGACGTTTTTCGGATTATCTGATCGCCAACGGCGGCACCACCGTGCTGACCGAAGTCCCGGAAATGTTCGGCGCCGAACGGATCCTGATGAGCCGCTGCCGTGATGAAGCCACCTTTGAAAAGACCGTGCATATGGTCAACGATTTCAAACAGTACTTTATCGCCCATCAGCAGCCGATTTATGAAAACCCCTCTCCGGGCAATAAAGCCGGCGGTATCACAACGCTTGAGGAGAAATCCCTTGGCTGCACCCAGAAAGCCGGTCAGAGCAAGGTGGTCGACGTGTTGAAATACGGCGAGCGGTTAAGCGTACCGGGGCTAAATCTCCTGAGCGCGCCGGGCAACGATGCGGTGGCCACCAGCGCCCTCGCCGGTGCAGGCTGCCACATGGTGCTGTTCAGCACCGGTCGCGGTACGCCCTACGGCGGTTTTGTACCGACCGTGAAATTGGCGACCAACAGCGAGCTGGCGGCGAAAAAACCGCACTGGATCGATTTCGACGCCGGGCGGTTGATCCACGGTATGAGTATGGATGCGGTGTTAACCGAGTTTGTCGATCTTATCGTCGCCTTTGCCAACGGCAAGCAAACCCGAAACGAGATCAACGATTTTCGCGAACTGGCGATTTTCAAAAGCGGCGTGACCTTGTAATTTTTTTAACGGTTTTTTTTTCGGCCGGGGAACGGCGTTTCGTATTATGAAACGCCGTTTTCATTTACTTTCCCATTCTCTTGACCGAGATTTTCCCTCATGACGTTGTATTGGTTTGCCCAAGCGGTAGGCGGGCTGGCGTTCGTCGTCGGCATCACCACTTTTTTCAACCGCAACGAGCGCCGGTTTAAGCTGCAACTGGCGCTCTATAGCCTGATAATCGGCCTGCATTTCTTTTTATTGGGCGCGAATGCCGCCGGCATGAGCGCCGTGCTGAATACGTTACGCACGCTGGTTTCCACGCGCACCCGCAGTGTCTGGGCCATGCTGGTATTTATCGCTTTAACGCTGGGGCTCGGTTTGCCGAAAGTCCGCTATGGGGTCGAATTACTGCCGATCGTTGGTACGGTGGCCAGTACCTGGGCGCTGTTTCGCTGTCGCGGTCTGACCATACGCTGCGTGATGTGGTGCTCGACCGCATGTTGGGTTACCCACAATATCTGGCTCGGCTCCATCGGCGGTTCATTGATAGAGGGCAGCTTTCTTATCATGAATGGCCTGGCGATTGTGCGTTTTCACCGGCTTATCAAGCAGGGCATTGACCCCTTCGTCACGGAAAACCGCGCGCTGCCGGCTCAGGTCCCCGGCCGCTGAGCGACGCCTTTGGTGCTCCCGCCGGCAAGATCCTGGTGCTATTGCGGCGCACCGCCGCTGACCTGCCTATTTAAGCGCGCCGCTGGCGCATAACCCCGACGGAATGCCCCCGTCCCACGCGCGCCGGCGCGCTAGCTCCGCCGCCGCTACCGTTGCCTGACGCGGCGTTGCCGCCGGTTGACCCAGGCGTTCAGCATCAGCGTCACCGTGAGCGTGAGCGCGACCATGGCCAGCGATACGGCGACTGGAATATGGATGATATCCACAATGAGCATTTTGATACCGATAAAGACCAAAATCACCGCCAGCCCGTATTTCAGCAGTGAGAAACGTTCGGCCACATTGGCCAACAGAAAATACATTGCCCGTAGCCCCAGGATGGCAAACAAATTGGACGTCAATACGATAAAGGGATCGGTCGTAACGGCGAAGATCGCCGGTATGCTGTCGAGAGAGAAAATGACGTCGCTGAATTCCACCATGATCAGCGCCAGCAACAGCGGCGTGGCGAACAGCAGACCATTGCGGCGAATGAAAAAACGCTCGCCGTGCAGTTCATTCGTCACCCGCAAATGGCGGTAGAGCCAGCGGACCAGCGGGCGGTTACCGATATCCTGTTCGTTATGGCCGGGCAGGGCCATCTTGATGCCGGTAAACAGCAAAAACGCGCCGAAGACATACAACAGCCACTGGAATTCGCTGATAAGCCAACTTCCGGCGAACACCATGACGGCACGCAGCCCGATGGCGCCCAGAATGCCCCAGGTCAGTAGGCGGCGCTGTAGTGAAAGCGGTACGGCAAAATAGCTAAACAGCATCAGCCAGACGAACACATTATCGGCCGCCAGGGTTTTTTCCAGCAGGTAGCCGGTAAGGAACGCCAGCGCTTGGCTATCGGCCACCGCCCGGCTTTCGGTCTGGAGCAAATAGGCCCAGAACAGGGCGTTAAACACCAGCGCCAGCGCGACCCACAGCAGCGACCATAGCGCCGCCTGTTTCATCGACGGGGGTTTGTCCCCCGCGCGGCCCTGCATTAATAAATCCACGGCCAGCATGATTATCACCACGACAGCAAAGCTGCCCCACAGCAAGGGATTTCCGACGGTATGCATCTGAGATAGTCCTTCCACAACGAACAACGGCTGACGTCAGAAGGCGCCAGCCGTTGTTCACGGTCTGGGCTATAAGCGAGTCTCGCCTTCCGGCAAGGTCTCACTTACAACCCGCATGAAAATTCTGCAGTTGCCCGGCTACCGGATGCATTGGCATCGTATTGACGGCTGGCCGGCGGAAAGTTACTCCCCTTTGCTGTGAACCACGTTAATGTAAAAAATTGCAACCGTCAATATCAAACCGTAACATCACCGCGCAAACAGCGGCGCACGAAGCGCGCCAGCAGACCCTGGCTGTGGGGCGTAGCGGCGATTTGACCCTCTAGATGCTGGTAATGGTCGCGCCGTTCCGGCTCTTGCGCCATCATGCGCGCCAAATAGCTGCGCATGACGGCTGCGGTGAACTCAGGATGAAACTGGGTACTGATGACGTTGGGCCCATAGCGCAGGATCTGGTAGGGATCATGAGCGGAACGGCCAAGCACCGTAGCGCCTGGAGGCAAAGTAAGCACTGACTGCGAATGCACCAGATTGGCGCCGAAACGTCGGGGCAGCGCCGTCAGCAGCGCGTCATCCGCCGCCGCCGGCAGCAGTTCGATGGCCTGAGTACCCAGCTCCATGCCGTCGGGGTGATAATCCACCTTACCGCCCAGCGCATAGGCCAGCAACTGATGACCATAACAGGCGCCGAAAACGGGCGTGTTCTCCGCCACCGCCCGGCGTAGCCAATCGGCGGCGTACTCGCTCCAGGGCAGTTTGTCCGTCACCATCGCCGCGGAGCCGGTAATCATCACGCCGGCATAGGTTTCCGGCGCTTCAGGCCGCTCGCCACCGGGCAGATAAACCACCTGAACGCGCGCCTCATTCACTTCGCCCGCCAGTATGAACATGCGGTCAAAGTTGCCGTGCTCGCGCCTGACCGATTCGGGGGCATCGCCGGTCTGCAAGATGAGTATGGGCTTACTATCGCTCATTAGCTTGTCTCACCTTGCGCTGACGAGTCGGCAGGGAACACGACCCCGGTTTGCCGCCGGATTTCGGTGAGTAGCCGCGCCGTGCTGCGGGTTATCGCCAGCGCGGGGTGATCGCTTTGCCGTTGCGCTATCCGATCGGCGAACGCATGCGCCTCATACAGCATACTGTTGATATGCTGCGGTTGGCTCAGATCTTGCTGATTGCCGTTGCGGGCAACCAGCGTCAGGCGCTGGCATTCGCCTATTTTCTCAATAAGCAGCGACCCGGTCTCGCCCTGGATCTCGCTCGGCAGCGCAGACTGGCTCACTTTGGAGTGCAGCAGGGTAATGTCAAAATCGCCGTAATCGAGAATGACCGTGCCGTGGCCGTCCACGCCGCTGGGCAACAGCGACGCGCTGGCCTGCACCCGTTCCGGCTCCCCCCATAGGGTCACCGCGGTTGCCAGCGGATAAAAGCCAATATCCATGATCGAGCCGTTGGAGAAATGGGGATTAAAGGTGTTGGGATTCTCGCCGGCAAGATATTTGTCGTAGCGCGAAGAGTACTGACAGTAATTCAGAAGCCCTTTACGCAGTCGCCCGACGCTCGGGAGTGCCCGTTGGAGCGCCTGAAAATTGGGCAGATAGGCGGTTTTGAACGCCTCGAACAGCACCACCTGATGTTCAAGGGCGCAGGCAATCATCTGTTCCGCCTCGGCTAGCGTGGATGCGAGCGGTTTTTCACAGATCACGTGTTTACCCTGGCGCATAAACAGCAGGCTCTGCTGACAATGCAGGGCGTTGGGGCTGGCGATATACACCGCGTCAATCAGGTCGGAGGTGGAAAGTTGCTCCAGAGAATCAAAACACTGTTCGACCGGGTAATCCGCCGCCAGGGCACGGGCCTGCGTGAGCTGGCGCGAATAAATGGCGGTTAGTTTCAGCTTACCGCTTTCATGAGCGGCATCGATAAACTGACGGGTGATCCAATTGGTACCTATGACTGCGAAACGAATCATCTGAACCGACAACCTGCAGGTAAGGGAGGATAACAGCAGAGTAACATGCCCATCCGGCAAGGCAAGTCTCCTGCACCGGGTAAAAAAACAGTATACTGCCGCCCTTATTACCGCTTAACCGCATCATTTCATTATCAGGTAGGGCGTATGAGCCTTTTTGAACCCCCGTTCGGCGCAATGCGGCTGGAACGTTATCCGCCCGGCGCGGCCAATGACACCCTACAGGCCTGGGATGCCGCGGATGAATATTTGCTACAGGCGTGCCCGTCGGCGCAGGCGATAACCGGACCGACGTTGATTTTCAATGATGCCTTCGGCGCGCTGGCCTGTGCGCTGCAAGGGCGCGCGCCGTTTTGCGTCAGCGATTCGTACCTGAGCCAGCTCGCCACCCGTCATAACCTGGCGCAAAACACACAGGGGGAGCAGGTCACCCTGCTGGACAGTCTGGCGCCTTTGCCGCCGTCGCCCGGGCTGGTGCTGCTAAAAGTGCCCAAAACCCTGGCGCTGCTTGAACAGCAACTGCACGCCGTGCGCCAGGTGGCGGGTCCTGACACTCTTTTCCTTGCCGCCGGCAGGGTACGCGAGATCCATCGTTCCACGCTGGCGCTATTTAGCGACATTATCGGCCCGACCCACACCTCGCTGGCGCAAAAAAAGGCGCGGCTCATCTACAGCACCTTGGCCGAGCAGGCGCCGTTATCGCCGCCGACGCCCTGCATCTGGCCGCTGGAGCACACACCGTATCGGATCCACAACCACGCCAACGTCTTCTCCCGCACATCGCTGGATATCGGCGCGCGTTTTTTTCTGTCCTATTTGCCGCAAGAGGTTGAGGGGACGCTGGTGGATCTGGGGTGCGGCAACGGTATCCTGGGGTTGATGGCGCTGACGGCCAACCCGCGGGCCGAGATACATTTTGTCGATGAGTCCTATATGGCAATCGCCTCCAGCCGGCTTAATATAAGCGAAAACCGGCCGGCGGATCTGCCGCGCTGCCGGTTTCAGGTTGACAACGGCTTGGCGGGCGTCGCGGCGGACAGTGTACAGGCCATTGTCTGTAATCCGCCTTTTCACCAACAGCAGGCGATAACGGATCACATCGCCCGGCAAATGTTCCGCGATGCTCGGCGCAGCCTGCAGCAGGGCGGCGAGCTGCGCATCGTGGCCAATCGTAATTTGGATTATTTTCGTCAACTT
Source organism: Sodalis praecaptivus (assembly GCF_000517425.1). Taxonomy (NCBI): domain Bacteria; kingdom Pseudomonadati; phylum Pseudomonadota; class Gammaproteobacteria; order Enterobacterales; family Bruguierivoracaceae; genus Sodalis; species Sodalis praecaptivus. Next base: position 4,168,929 of record NZ_CP006569.1, on the reverse strand, counting down.
AAACGTTTGTTTGGCAACTGCCAGGCCCTGGGCGCCAATCAGAAATTTGTGGTGCTAAAAAGCATAAAGACGCGCCAGGGGCGCTGACAGGCGGCCCGCGCCATAATGGGTTTGTTGCCGCGCTGGACAATCATTATACTGCGCCAAAGACCGAGGAAAGGAACAGTCATGTTGTTGCAAGAGTTAGAGACGCGTTTAGATGCGGCCTTTTCACTGCTGGAAAACAGTGTAATACAGCGCCAGCATGTGTGGCGGCAGGAGTACCAGTCGTTGCAGCACCAGTTAGAGCAATGCCTGGCGCGCGAGGCGCGGCTGCGGGAGCATAACGCTATGCTGGTGGGCAAACTCAATAGCCTGGACAGCTCGCCGGATCGCAATCCCCTGCTTCACAAGATAAAAATTATCAGCGCGCATATTGATGCGTTAGCGAAAGAGGCCGCGGCGTTTCGCCAGTCATGCCAGCACTGATGGGCGAGATAGGCGCTGTGTCCGATTCCCGACCGGTGGCGCACCTGTGCCGTGCCGCGTGCGGCGTTCTTCATTTCATCCGCGGCGCCGCGCTACGGTGAACCCTGCCATGCCAGCCGCGGTGGTGTGTTTTGTGCTATCCCGGGTGGCGCGGCCACAAACTGACGTCGACACCCTCCCTTAACGCCCGAGAATTTGCCTCGGCGCACGACGCTTAATTGTCTTCCAGCCGCCGATAGTGGCCGGTACAGCCCAACAAATGACGGAAAGAGTGCGACAAACTCAGACCGCGTCTAGGCTCGCGCCGCAAAACCGGTTCATTTTGCACCATTGCCCATTCGTCGGGACGATAGCCGTTTATTAGACACTCCAGCATAAAATAGCGGCGCAACATCGTGCTGCTTAAGGTGCTATCTTCGCCCAGCATTAGCGTCAAGTCCGCGGTCTCTTGGCAATAATCATCAAACAGCTGCCCCCATTGCGCCGGTCCGCTCCAATACGTTTCCTTCAAGGTAAGACAGCGGCTGAAGAAATTAAAGGCATGAATGGCACAGTCGTTGCGCTGCTGAAAATGTTGCTGGAAAAAATAGTAGCGCCCGCGCTTTTTGGGCACTAACTGAGCGAGTACCGCTTCTTTTAGCGGCTCAGTGTCGCTGTCGTCCAGACTGTCGAAAATGGCAAAATGCCAATACTCATCTTTTTTCACCGCAACGACCGCGCTGAAATGCCCGGTTAGCACGGTTCCTTCATAAGGACAAATGGGGACGGACATCATCGGCAACAGCAGCATCTGCCCCTCCAGCAGCTGTTTTAACTTCTCCCGCGCCAGGTTGAGGCCCTGCGTCAATTCATCGCGCAGGTAGCGCGCAACAGCCTTGATGCTGTCCTGGTGTATCGGATTGTAGAGCACGGTTGGGCTCACCACCACATTGTCATGGGGCGCGCACAGCAGCGAAATGCTCTGATGCAGCACATGCCAGTCGACCTGTTCCCTCGCCAGCGCGATGGCGCTAAATTCCGCCGGCAACTGGGCCAATTGACAGAAATTCTGCCACACATCGTTAAGTGCGGCTTCGCCGGTCACCGTCGGTTGTATTATTTGCCATTTCAACGCCATATGACACAAACGCGCCAAGTGCTTCAGCGGCGGGTGCGGCATCGGCATCGCGCCCGAGGCGATGGAGAAAAGAACTTTATGGGCCGCGTACGCCAAATGGTGCTGTACCGTCGTGTATTCCCCGTCTTGCGCCATGCGATCGCACAGCGCGAGGCCCAAACCTAGCGTCTCGCCGGGAGGCGCCAGGCCCTTGAGCGCGCCGCCGGGTTCAGGTGGCGCGGCCCACAGTTGCGCAATGACATCCGCTTTGTCGGCGGGGGTAAATCGGTTGAAATAGTCCTCCAAACGGCGGTGTAGCGCCTGCTCCTCGTAGGGGGGCGGCGGAAAAATTTTGGCGGTGATAATAGCGGGAGCGAAAAGAGTGGGTTGCATAAAACGCGGCCCTGATTGAATGGATGAATAAGCCAATGCAAAACCGTTCCACCGGATTACGGGTGAATCCTGGCGGTGTTGAGGTGTTTCGCTTGGCGACCCTTTAACAGAGAAAGCAAACATAATAAGCAAAAAAAAAGATTTGTCTTTTCGCATGCAGTGAATAACTTTCTACGCAATTTATATTGAGTTAATAACGTATGTGATACCGATTGGCCCCTGTCGCACCTGTTTTTCTCATCTTTGACGTGGCTTATTTTTTACCGCGACTATTGTCGCGATAATCAAAAATGAGGGTGAAAATTAACGCGGAGGGTCATTTACCGCAAACCGGCTCAAGATGCGTAAAGGAGAAACGATGAAAGTGGCACTTCCAGCGAAATGTCTTGAGGGGTAAAATTTTTTAGGTGTCTGGTCGATATGTTAAACTATCGCGGCTTACCCATCGGGAGTGGAAGAATCAGGATTTGAGACTGGCAGGGGCCCTTTAGCGGTTATACGCAACTTGTTATCACTCGGGCAAGGATGCGGATATCTTGTAAGTCGCAGTCAAAAGGCATCTCGCCCCCGCAGACTTTAACCCGGCCGATCGGGATGCGGAACAGGTCCCGTATCAGAAGGCGGCCTTCTATTTCCGTTAACCACCGGCCATCGCTAACGTCACTGAACTGATAATCGACGATAAAGCGTTTGCTCCCTTCCAACAGCACGCCGGGCCGGGCGGGGATATCCCGATCGGGTTTAAACCAACCAATATCAAGGTAAAATGTGCCTGCATCATAGATTTCACCCTTGATAAGGTTACTTGCCGGGACTTCGAGTGTTTGTTGCTGACTTTGATTGCGCGCGTTCGGACCGGCAAACATATCTCCCTGACCGCCGGTGAGCCATTCCAGACGGACGCCCGTATCCGCCAGGCATTTGACCACTAAATCAGAAGGGTATAAATCTCTTTTATAGCGCATTGAAAGATTGCTGGCCGTGATACCAAGATGCTTACAATACTCAATTTTAGTATCAAAACCATAGGCTTGGATAATTCTGTCCAAGACTGCACCGCCTCCCGCTTTAAAATTTATACTGAACATGGCATGGTTTCCGCAAAGATACATTATCTCTTGTAAATTATTATTGTCATCGCTTAGATTAACGCTTAATTTTAACCGCTTATTCTTCTGTTTTGTTAATAAAGAATGATGCCTTATGCCGCTAGAATTTTCAATTAACGGCTTTGCAGTGTTCAACCATAATGGCGACGCCGTAAAAAGCGGCAAACAACAGGCTGCCATGAGCCGACATGGCGGCTGGAGAGCATCGCCTACTCTGAAGATTTAATTGTCCTGGGATTTCATCCCTATGTGCAATGATTGTCATTGATGCCAATCGCTCGGGTCGACAGCGTCATTATTCGCGATTTTTGACCTCGACGCGACGTCACAGACCCCCAAACGTCGAAAGCGGGGCAAAACGGATAGCGACGGTTCAACACTGATTCAACTCGATCTCAGGTCGAGGATGGGGCGTAGGCCAAAAACATGGCGATGGTGCGATGTTTTCGCCCGTATCGCCGACAAACCGTGTTTGCCCTGCGCGTGCATCGTCCACCAGGCGCTCCCTCGGCGCAATTAATCACATGATGAGCCCCATTACGGCAGAGACGATGGAATCATTTCGCGTCTCTCCTTATAGAAACTAAAGAAGTGTAATGGAAATATTTTGCTCCATTATAAAGGAATCTTCGCGGGCTACCCTCCAGGCTTTCGCTGCCGTATCGCGCCTATTTCCTTCTTTCTATGCAGGAATACGGATGAATAGTGGTTGCGCTTTTACAATTTCAACGTTATAAACATAATATTTCGCCTGATGTATTGGGGAGGAATTCCTATCTATTATCCGGGTGATGCGACAATTTACAAAAAAATCATGTTATAACGAGGAGGATCAATGGACCTCACGTTTGATAAGTTGGTGCTGTTAGAGCGAATGGAGTTAATTGCTAGATTGACCACTGCAGTGGAATGTCGTGAAAGAGACAAGGAGATAGCTTTGATGATGATAGCCGAAATTGCGCAGAGCATCCTGGATACGGATATTGTTCAAAATCAAAATAAAGAGGGATTGGCCTTATAGAAAATTACCTTTCGCGCTATTCCCAGGCATGATTGGATAATCTACCGAAGGTAAGCAATCTGTTTTTTATCAGCAAAACGGTGATATTCTCATCATTGCTTGCAAAATGTCGTGCCGGTTTTTCACGAGAAGGTTGATGAAGCGCATTAATACGTTATCAAAGTAAATAAGCTGGCTATGATTCCCAGTTTCACCGATCTGGAGGGTAAGTGTTGATGGATTGTTCGACCCCGCTTCATAGTGCTCATTTATTCGGCAGAAGGGGGTTCGTTCCTATTATCTCTTCTTGATAATAGATGCACAAAATTATTGTTAAAGATATTCATTGAAGATGGCATATTACAATTAATATATCCTATATCCCTGGTAAGTTTTACGATCGCGTCAAAAGAAAAGGAATGGCATCTAGAAGCAGAAGCATAAAATTTATTGTATTTCATGACGGTGCATAATATTACTGACGCTCCAGCTGCAAAACGCAGGATTTATTACCGGGGGCTTACTTGTTCCTTCCACCGTAGAGGAGAGTCAAAATGTTACTTTCATCTCTTTTTCGTTTTATTGAGTCAGGTGTCTCGCAGCGGTCAATAGTCATGTTGCGATTAATCGATGACATGATGAGCCTTCACGGCCACGGTAGCGGCAAGCTTGTGCTCAGCGATAAGGCCACGGTGGGATAGACTATAGGGGTATACGGTGGCGGCTTCACTCAGCCGTCCTTACCACACATGAAGAGCCGATCAGTTTTTATAGGGCGCTTCAACGCTCTGGTGTCGGCACGTATTCCGGCAGAGCCAGAGCGGTAGGCGTTTTTCTTGGCACTCTTTTGCCGTGCCTTAGGATGTGAGTAACCCCTGCCGCGGCGGGTATTCATTATGCCACTGCACCCGCGAAAAATGCGGCCCGCCAGCGCGGGAAAGCGGCTAGCGCCTAGGGGCGATTTCCCAAACCGGTAGCGGACGGTGTCATCATCGGCCGGACGCGTAGACGCCGAACAAGAGCCATACCTTCAACGGCACGATCATCAGGCGAGTGCTTCCCAGAGCCTGCACCCTTATGAGCCGCAACGCGACGTACGTAAAAGGCTCGGCCGTTTATGATACACAGAAGAGGACGGAGCGAGCGGCTAAGTCAGCGGTATTCGCGAACCGGCAGGCGGCGCGCCGCCAGGCTTCTCTCGCTATAGCGGCAGATGGGCAGCGCAGCGGCAAAAGCGCGACAGGCTTAACTCACGGCGGTTCTCGACCCTACTCTCTTGCCATTCGCGCCGGTGTGAGTTGGCTGTGGCAACGGTGACATTGTTTGCCACGATAGATATGCGCAAAGACCCGTCGAAGAGACCGTCATAATAATTCACCGTCTAGCTAACGGGTCCGACTCCAGCAAGTAAACGGTTACTTTGTCGTTGTCACCCAGGCAAATTGATATGCCTTTATCACTTAGTGAATAAGGTCAATTAACGGTTTATTGCCAGAGGATGACACAACGAATAGTTAAGGTATTAAGGTGATTAACTATTTGTTAAGTCGTCTCCCTTGATGATATCCTTTCAGTGCCGATAGTTAAATCAATAAGGAGAAATTGCCATGATGCACTGCCCCCTCTGCAAATCTTCAGCACACACGCGTTCCAGCCGTTATTTGAGCGAAACAACCAAGGAACGTTATCATCAATGTACTAATATCAACTGTGGGCATACTTTTAAAACCTTAGAGAGTATTACCGGGTCTATCGTCAAACCGGGCGTGGTGGCTGCGGTGGTGCCACACGCATGCGTTAGCACGGATTAGTGCGGCCAGGAAAATCTCTTTCGTCACTACTCCTCTTTAATCTGCGCTCAGGAATTAGACATGTTTGACAGGTGGTAGATAAATCTAATTAATTTCTTGCCGGACCCCATGTGGCGAGAGTAATTAATATCCTTCAGTCAGGTAATTAATGAGAAAGATGTGTATAAGACAATACGTCTTACCTGAGCGCTTATGACGAAATTGCTGCTGAAGATATTCAATTTTTTGTGATTCATCTCTAGGTATTTTTGTAATTTGATGCTAGAAAGGGCACGGCTATTTATGCCCTCTTTTTGCTATAGGTAATTATAAATTTACTAAATATATTTTAATAATAGTGGCATACACCGGGTAGTTTTTAGATGCTGCGTTAAATACATTGTGCTTAATGCGCATAGATAATTACCCTACTGCCAAAGGATTAAGAATAAATCTTTATTACTGTTCGGGTTCTGCTGCCGATTAATGACAGCCGCAACTACCACTCAGTATTGCTCATTAAGCCGGCCGGTTGTTGAAACGAATAAGTTTAGTGCTAAGGAACATCCGCCGTGTCTTGGGGCTAACGGCTATCCCGCCAGGACCCCCCAAGGCCCGTATCGGGTTAAGCCGTTGGCCAACGACTCCGCTGTGAAGAGGAAAGGCATCGGCTCCCGCGTTGCGAAAGGTATGCCGCGCCACCGCCAGGTAGTCTCAGCACCAGCGGCTGGCTCGGTATGGCGCGACCTGAAATAGCGTTATTGCCATGACGCCGCTGAGGACATAGACCGCCGGTTCGTAAGCATTTGGCTCAGCGTATGTGGGGGCCGGGGAGTCGTTTAGCAACGGCGTACTGAGGCGGAGATACGGAGAAAATGTTATCGACTAACGTTACACCAATGGTGTTGGATCTACCGGGTTAAACGTCAAGTTGGCGCGCCGTCAGCCATTCTACTCGAGCCGGGTCGCGGTGTGAGAAAAATGCGCTGATACCGGTATCCATCGCTTCAATTTGCGTCACGTCTTCGTCGCTTAGTTGAAAGTCGAAAACGTGGAAGTTCTCAGCCATACGCTCTTTTCGTACGGATTTTGCCAGCGATACGATGCCGCGCTGTGCTAACCAGCGTAGGATCACTTGAGCGGCGCTTTTGCCATAGTGATTAGCGATTGCCGTCAGCCGCGGGTGCTGAAATATCTCCTGACGCCCTTCAGCGAAAGGGGCCCAGGCCTGCGGTTGGATGCCTTTGCTCTTCATCCAGGCGACGGCATGCGGTTGCGCGTGAAAAGGGTTTATTTCTATCTGGTTAACCGCCGGAGGAATGCGGTTAAACGCCATCATATCGGCAAGGCGATCGGGATGGAAATTGCTCACGCCAATCGCTCGTATTCTACCCGCCTGATACAGTTCCTCCATTGCCCGCCAGGCGCCGTGGACATCACCGTAGGGTTGGTGAATCAGGTACAGGTCCAAATAGTCAAGTTGCAGGCGATGAAGGGATCGCTCGAATTGCGCCTTGGCTCCCTCATAGTGGGCATCCTGTAGCCAAAGTTTGGTCGTCACAAACAGCTCATGACGCGGCAAACCGCTTTGTTTTAAAGCGTTGCCCACCTGAATTTCATTTTGATACGAAGCAGCAGTGTCTATTAGGCGATACCCCACGTTAATGGCATCCAACACCGCGCGCTCGCATTCGACAGGCTCAGCGATCTGGTAGACGCCAAATCCCACCAACGGCATGGCGATGCCGTTATTTAATGTTGTGCTCTGCATCAGGTTTTCCTCTCTGTTTTACGCCTGCCAGACGCCGGCGGTTCGCGCGCGGCGGCGAAAGCGTCAACGCCTATTTGGCCAAGACTGGTTTAGCAAGATGATACGTGAATCGGCGACAGCCTATTAGTCGCCTTCCTGTGCATGCGTCTATGCGCCAAGCTCATTAATCGCCTGTAACCGTTATTCATTGCTGATAGCAATCGGGTCTGCAGATAAGCGCAGTGGGTTACTGGTTGTAGTAAGCGCTTTCTTGCGGTTCGTTAGCACGCTTGTTATCTTGGTCTTTCTGGTCACTGAATCGCTCCAGCTTGGCGGACAGGTATGTATACCTTAAGAGACATTAATCGCGGCAAAAATGCGGCGCTTCGCCAGCTTAAATTCAAAGCGCTAAATGCTTGGTTAAATTTGACCTGTCGCCCGCAGCACTGGGCGCTGGACAAGATTAAGCGGATCTTGTTGCTGCGTCTGGACGATAAAATCGGCGACATGGTGATTACCACCGGCACCGCCCGACAGTTGGCCGACAATGGCTATCACATCTCGGTACTAACCGGTCCCGCGTGCCAGACATTACTGGCCTGTTGCGATGCGGTACATCAAACCTACCGCTACGATAAGCGAATGTCGCTAACTGTTCTGCGCCAGCAGCGCTTTGATGTGATCATCGATTTTGACGATGTAGCGAACTACGAAAGGCTACGGCTCCTGCACCGCCTGGCGCCGCGATATGTCATTGGTTTCAATAAACCGGGTTTGGCGCGCTATGCGCCCCAGTTGGCCTGGCGAGACAGTGAACGGCATATCACCGAACGACATCGGGCGGTCCTGGCGCTGTTCAATTTACCGCCGGCGCCGTTTCTCTATTCTCTCGGGCGCGATCCGTCGGCCGTCGCCGCTCTGGCGCCTTATTTATCCCGCCCCGCCAACGAATGGCTTATTGCCATCAATCCGTTTACCGGCGCCGAAGATAAAGATTTTTCCCGCGAGCAGGTAGAAGGCTTGATCGCCCATTTGCGCCGGCGCGGCGTGCGTTTTCGCGTGTTGTTGATCGGCCGCGGCGATTTACTGAGTCGCTGGCGGATCGACGATGCGGCGTTTGTCGCCGATAGCACCATCAACACGGCGGTGGAGATCGTGCGCAGCGCCGATCTGGTGGTCAGCCCCGATACCTCCATTGTGCATATGGCCTGCGCCTTTAACACTCCGTTGGTCGCGGTATACAACACGCGTCGGCTTAAAGACAACGGGCTGGTAGGCTATAACATCTGGGCGCCGCATTACGATAATGCGGTACAGCTGGTCATCGATCGTCCCGCGGTGCGCGAGCTGCCGCTGGAAACGTTATTATCGGCGGTGGATGAGAAACTGGCCGACATGACTCGCTTGCGGGCGTCGTCTACCACCGTCGCGATGGGGGATTAGGCGGAAGACGCTCGGCTGCCGGCGCTGAACACCACCGCCAGCGGTAACCAAATCAAAATCCACGTCTCGCGTGGATTGCTTATCATAAACATGCCCTGCGAGGCGATAAACAGCAGCATGAACAGATACAGCGCCGCGTCCAGGCGATATTCCGATCGATAGGCGCGCAGCGCGCAGCGCAGGCCGAAGCCCAGCAGCAGCGCCAGCAACGCCAGGCCGATAGCCCCCCCCTTGTAAAGCGTACCGAGATAGACGCTATGGGCGGTACTGATGTGCGTGCCGTCGTAATTGATAAAGTTCAGCTCGTGGTTGAAACCCAGCCCGAACCAGGGATGCAGGCTCACTTCCGTCAAAACATGATGCCAAATGCTAATACGCAGGCCGGATTCGTTGCTCAGGCTCTCAAAACGCAACAACAACAGCTCGCCGACCGGGGTGAAAATCAGCATTAGCGCCGCCAGCAGCGCCAGCAGCGCGCCAAGCCATAGCGCGCGCGGCGCCGGGCGACGCCAGCGCAGCGTCGTCAGCGTGACCAGTACCAGCGCCAGTAAGGGACCGCGGCTTTGGGTCATCACCAGCATGGCCGCGGGGATGACCGCCAACAAGAGATAGCCGACGCGTCGCCGTTCCCGTGCGATTATCATGCTCAGCATGATGGCGATGGCGCAATAGCCCGCCAGATCGATCACGTTGTCAGGGCCGGGATTGAAGTCGGAAACTTTGCGAAAATAAAGGACTTTGCCGGCATCGGTGGCAATGGTGAACACCGACAGCGCCGTAACCCCGGCGATCATGGCGATCATCACCACATGACGGCTCGAATTCTGCAGCGCCAGCGACCCCAATAGGGTGAAGATAATCAGGTACAACCCGTGGGTCAACGTAGAGGAAGTTTGCCGCGCGTCGCCGCCCCAGATATTGCTAACGGCGAAATAGACCGCAAACAGGGCTATCAAGCTCAGTCCTTGTAACGTTATCCGATCCTGCCGCAGGTCACGGTAAAGCTGCCCGCGCATCAACAGACTTACCAGCAGCAGCGCGCAGGACGCATGGAACAGGTTGTTGACTTTCGTGACATTGCAAAACAGCGTGCTGAAAAACAGGAACGCCGTGAACAATATCAGCGCGGCATTTTCCAGCCTGGAGTATTTGTTGATCAACAGCATAGACGTTTTGGCCTTAGTTACACGGTTACATTGAGGATCAACGCAGATGGCAATCTACAGGGGAAAGAACCGGGGGGGCTGCGGCCAGAAGAAGGTCGTCGCGAAACGGCGGTTGCTGGCGCAGTGGCCGGCAGCCATACGGCGTGGGGGTCGACAAAATGGAACGCTCCATGAATCAAGATGGCCTCAGACTACATAATCCTTGAAAGAAAAGAAAGATGATGGACGATGACACGCCGAAAACAGATAATTCCTGCCTCCTGCCTCCTGCCTCCTGCCTCCTGCCTCCTGCCTCCTGCCTCCTGCCTCCTGCCTCCTGCCTCCTGCCTCCTGCCTCCTGCCTCCTGCCTCCAGCCTCCTGCTGCTTAATGCTCGATGCTCGATACTCGAAGCCTCGTACTGTTAATCTCTTTCCTTTGACGTCCTACCTCTTTCCACTCACTTCGTGCCTAAAGCCTAAAGCCTGAAGCTTGAAGCCTGAAGCCTAAAGCCTGAAGTTTGAAGTTTGAAGTTTGAAGCCTTATGACGCCGGCGCTGCGCATAATTCGCAACCGTCAATGGCCCAATGCTCATGCTGACCCGCTGGCTTACCAGCGGATAACCAGCCGCATTTCGTCTCTTTCTGCTAGGGCAATCGCAAAGGGTCAATCATTTGTCTCACCGTGCACAACGGAGTTCATCTCGTTTTTACCGGCATATTTCTGCGAGGGCGATCAGCGTTTTCTGACGCATCACGGAGCCTGGATAGCCGACGCTGGGCACCCTTGGGGTCACACCGACGTTTTTCTGTTTTGCGTGCCGCCAGGGCCAATGCCGATATACCGTGTCCTGCGGTTGACAGGGTGGACATTACCGCAGCGTAAGGTGGATCAAGAAATAAGCGGATTGGCGCAACCGTGGTTATTGCCGCCCGCGTTGTGGATGACGTCGCCGCAAACGGCAGCGCGATTGGCCATTGGCTATTGCGCGGAGGAGACGTTATGATAAAACCACTATTGGACTGACCAAAGGAGGGGAGGGTGGTCAGTCCAGCCTTATAGACAAAATGAATAGGGTGAGCATGAGACTATACCAAGAAATTGGACAGAAATTGCGCGATGCCATTTCTCGAGGCGCTTTCAAACCTGGCGATAAATTGCCCGCGGAGCGCGATTTGGCGGCGCAATTTGAAGTCAGCCGCAGCGTCGTCAGAGAAGCGCTCATCCTGCTGGAACTGGAGCAATGCGTCAAAATCCGCAAAGGTTCCGGTGTCTATGTCCTGCCATCGCCTGAAACGACATTATCCTCGGAGGCTTTGTCGGACAGCGTGAGCTGCGGCGTGTTTGAGCTATTACAGGCCAGGCAGCTTATGGAAAGTGAAATCGCCTCCTTTGCCGCCCTTCAGGCGAACAGAAACGACATTCAGGAACTGCGTAAAGCAATCGAGCTGGAACGGGAGCAGCTCTCTTCCGGCATCATTGCTGATGATACGGATGAGCATTTCCACTATCTGGTGGCGGCGGCGACGCAAAATGCCGCATTGGTGGCCATCATGCAAGAGAGCTGGAAATTGCGCAACCGGTCCGGTATGTGGCTCAATCAACATCGTGACACCAGCGATTTTAGCGCGCGCTGGGAGTGGTATGAAGACCGTTTACGTATTGTACAAGCGATTCAGCGCCGCGACGCCCGTGGAGCGAAGCGTGCAATGTGGCAACATATTGAAAATGTGAAAAATAAAATGCTCAAGCTGGCAGATACAGCGGCGGCCGATTTCGACGGCTACATGTTTACGTCCTCACCACTGAACAGCGATTGAGCTGGTAGCCATTAAAATTGGTCCGGCCGAAATGGCGTTTGTCAGCATTAAGTCAGACCAATTTTGTGTTCTGCTTCACATAATCGATTCAAGCGACTTTACCCGTAATTGAAGTCGCTATTATGCTCACTTCATACTTTCTGCTTTAGTAAACGAGAGATATAAAAAGCAGGCGATTGTCGCACGCGAGATAATAATAAGCGTGACGGTATGCGCCGTGCGTCAAACCGACACTCCCCAATATTTACCTCGCCATTCGCGTTAATGGCCGGTATTGCTATCGCTAAAATAAGAGAGAGCGCCATGGTTAATTACAGCCTTGCAAAATATAATCCCCTCGAAAAGATCATCACCTTCGATGATTTTAATCATGGCCATAACGGTTGGCTCGATTTGAGGCCGAATTTTGTTAAATCCGGTTTCGCGCCGCATTCTGAAGAAATCGACCTTATTCATTGGGGGCCGACAATGCTCTCGTCCGCTACCTTTCCGATGATGGGCACCCATGGCGCAATGAGCGGAAGCCGGTCTTTAAAGTTAACCACGCGCGCCAACAGTGCGCCCATTGACCAGCCGCCGGCCCCTGGGAGCATGGGACTGGCGATTAAACGTATGGCGGTACCCGGCAGCCTGCATTTATTGCAGGTTGAGGCCTGGTTCACCTATACGCCCGAACCCTCCGTTTCTGGAATCGGCGATAGAGATGTGCGGGCCTTCGGCTGTTTTGTTGATTTACAAAGCCAGGGAAATCGTTGGATGCCGGGCGTTCGCTACGTCAACAGCGCCGATGGGGAACAGATCAAACGCTGGCAATATTTTCGGGTAAGCGAGGGGGTTGATCACCGGCGCTGGAATTACGGCCATGACGGCTGGCACAAAGTTGGGGTCGATGGGCAATGGTATGGGCAACGCCAGGCTGATGGCGCGGGCGATGGGTTTCAATGGATTGAGGGAGGGGATCAGGATCTGGTCGCTAATGAAGCGGATGACAAAATTAATTGGATGTATTTGCGATTAACCATTGATGTTTCACGGCGGGAATATGTGGAATTGCAATGTATGGATAAAATTATGGATCTCCGCGGAAAACAACCCACGCTAGCCCCGGAATATAAAGGCATTACTGGATTATTGAATCCTGTTTTTTTTATCGAAACCGGGGCAAACCGTCGGGTTTTTCTTTACCTTGATTCAGTAGTCATTTCCACCGATGGTTACGTTAATCCTGCCAAGTAAGGAATATAATAATGAAAGAGTTTTATACCTCGGTCATTGAACTGCGCCAGCCTATCAGCCGGCAATTTTCCAGTGAACCTTATGAATGCGGCTGGGCGAATGAAGCGCTATTCTTTTTGACGGTGCATCCAGACATAGCCGACTTCAACACGATAGTGGTCAGGCCAAAAATTTCGCCTGATGGCGTGCATTGGGTCAATGCGCCCGGTGATGCCACGCTTATCAGCGAACCGGGATTAACCGCCATAGCGCAATCCCATTTCGGCGGATGGTTGCGACTTGAGCTCTCCCTGGAAGGCGCCGCACAAACGGCGATGATCACATTGCATTTGGCATTGAAGGGGTAGGTTATGTCCGATCCAAAACGTTCTGCCCTGGCCTCGACGGTGGGGACCGCTCTTGAGTGGTATGATTTTGCGCTATACGGTATGGCTAGCGCGCTAATTTTTCCCTATGTTTTTTTTCCCGAAATGAGCGGCGCTTACGGTGTTCTCGCTTCCTTTGCCACTTTCGGCGTTGGTTTTTTCGCGCGTCCCTTTGGCGGTCTAATTGTCGGTTCCTTAGGGGATAAACTCGGGCGCAGAGGTATGCTGTTTTTTACCCTGGTGCTCATGGCCGTCTCCACCACGCTTATCGGGCTGATACCGGCGTATCATACTATTGGCCTCTGGGCGCCGATATTGCTGGTTATCTGCCGACTTGGGCAAGGGTTTGCTGCGGGCGGTGAATACTCAGGCGCAGTATTATTATCCGCCGAACATGCGGGGAAAAAGAACCGGGGCCTGTTCGCTTCAATTCCCGGCGCGGGAAATGCGTTGGGGTCGATCATCGCGAGTCTCGCCATCATCGCCGTCCAGCAAATGCCAAAAGAAGAGATGATTAGTTGGGGATGGCGCATCCCCTTTGTCGCTTCATTTGTCATCGGTATTGTCGGTATTTGGATACGGATCGGGGTCGCCGAGAGCCCGGAATTTAACGCCGCCAAAGCGACGCATCCCGCAAAACGCCTTCCGCTGTTTGAAATTATTCAGCGTAAGCCACGCAATTTTATTGGGGCTTTTCTACTCAGCATCGGGCCAAACGTCACGTCCTATTTGCCTTCGGCGTTTGCGCTAACGTACCTTGTCGCGCACGTCGGCGTTGATAAGAGCGTGGGGGTAATGGGGGTAATGATTTGTAATTTTATCAAATTCATTACCGTTCCTTCGGCCGGCGCTTTGAGCGATAAGTTTGGCGCAAAAAAAGTTTTTTTAGCGGGGGCTTTCGGGCTGGGGGTATTAATGGTGCCGTTCTTCTTATTGCTGAATACCGGAGAACAGGGCCTGATTTGGCTAGGGATGTTCCTGATTTATTGTTTGTGCAACGATGCCATGCTCGGCGCGCAGGCGGCTATGCTGTCGGAGGCTTTTCCTCCCCATATACGTTACACCGGTATGGCAAGCAGCCGTGAGCTTGCGGGCGCCATTGCCGGAGGAACATTACCGTTTATCGCCGTTGCACTGCAAAGCAGCGCCGGCGGGGAATGGTGGCCGATTGCCGTTTATGCCATTTCACTGGCGATTCTGGCCGCAATAGGGGCATTGTTGCTAAACCAGGGGCATCACGACTGGCAAGACCAGCCAACGCGCAACGAAACGGCCACGGAGTATTAATCATCGCTCGCCCGTTGGGCGGGCGAGTATTTTGATCCAAACCCACACTTATCGCCGGCCAATTTGCGCGGCAGGCGGATAAGACCTTTGGAACACAAATGAAAGAGAAACCGGGTTGCCCTTGGCGTAGATGCAACCGGTTGACGTCGTGTGCGGTGATAGGTAAAGCCATGCTAAATCTCTTACCCGTTTTATATCCTGCTCATAAGGCATATGCCCCTTAGAGTGACGTCCTAACCTCTTTTCCGCAGCCACTTCAGATAAAGCACAACGTCAACTGTGACCGCAGGTAACCTGCAACCGCGCCTGAGTGACTTGGTGAAAGAGTGTTCTATCGTACAACAGACGGTTATTGTTAAATCATTTATTATCTTCAGTATACGGTGGCCAAGTAACTTTACGATTTGAGATTTCAATGGATTGTATGTTATTGGCATTCGCTGGAGCAAAATCAATATCGACCTCGGTAATTACCGATATGTTCATTAAATAAGCCATTTTGGCAAAATGACATATCGCATCGCTTTTGGCTAAGTGCCACTGGTCAGAATAGTATTTATCATTGTCGTCGTGTATTGCCACATAACATTTATCATTGGTGGCTAAAAGTCCGGTTACTTTGCCTTTGAGTTGATAAGCATTGCTCTGTTTGGTTATCCCCAAACTCATTAGCGGTAAAAAAATTAAAGCGAACATTAACCTATAGAAGTTATTCATGATGACTCCCAATTTTATAAAGATTCAATCAGCAAATATTAAAGAAATTTCTCTGGTCGTTTCACAAACTGTCATAATCTCTTAATTGTTCAATTTTTCAGCCTCGGCGGTTCTAAGATATATAGAAAAGATTTCTTAGGCATAGATTGATTTCATGGCGAAAATGATGATGATATAGGGCGGCTGGGGTTTTGGGTCGGGCGTCGATAGGTAAGTCACGATGTTTGATGTATTTATCAAGGATTGTTAGGATCCCCGTCACGATTAATTATGAACAGGTAATTTTGTTGCCATTTTCCCATCGACGACGTATTCGGCTTCAAATCATAAGCATGAGCAGCGTCACGAAATATATGGTGATGAGTTTGATAATAAGTCAATATCAAGTTAGGGTATAGGTTATAGTTTTCTCGATTGCGGCGTAGAAGGTGTCGCTCAAGCGCACGTTCAATTTGACCTACAGAGTTTATCTCCAACTCCCGCTCAGCTTCAAGGGCTTCCGTTACCGACACGAATATTGATTCCTCTTCTTTGCCATAACACGTTGGCTCCTAGCCATGCGCCAGCAACGCTCTGGTTGTCACAAACTATTGGCGCCTGTAGCAAACCACTGTTCTAGAGTCCTGGAGTAAACTCTTTAGAAAGCCGTCCAATTTACGAAGCTGACAAATGAAAACAAGAGGATAGATATCAGGATGTGAAGCCTTTAATGGCGAAATTCCAATGATTTTTTTGCTAATCGAGGAAGGAGTAATTCAATATGATAATCCTTGTATTTAGAATTCCCGGTTCATCAGTCATCTCTCAGAATTATATGGCGATAAAAATGCCTTAACGGATTTTAGTGTAGCCCGCAATTTATTTCATGCGGACGCCCAGGGCTGAATATGATGATGATCGTGCTCTGCCTATTGTCATAACGGGAATTTATTACCGCTTTGAAGACAAGCATAGGATTGCCTTACTATCAGTTCCACCGACTGTACTGATAAGACGTCGTAAAGCAACTGACGGAGCAGACGGCTGACTATAGCCTTAGCAACACCGGCGCGCCGACCAACGCGGCGGCAATGCGTGGCAACGGTACCCGTGCCGATGAACTCATCGAAGCTTTCTCTCCAATCATTGTCTAATTTCCGCTATTCCCTCCTTGTACCGTACCCGAATTAATGCATTTTTTCTTTATATCCTACAAACGCATTCTCAATAGGTCCATCATTTATACCTTGCCCAAAGCAGAAAAATAATTATAAATGACGTACCACCTTTGCAACGCTGCGTGAATAGGACGGAATAATTATGGAAGTGACGAAAACGGCGCTACACCGTACCCGCCTGCGGTTTTCGCCATGGAAATGATTCTAGTTTTGTTGACCATACAAACTATCAGACCAACCCGTGCCAGAGCTAAGGCTTTGACGGCCGCTCACCAACTGAAGTGTGTGAAATGGATTTCATAAATTTCAATTTTTGTATAGTCGACGGACTGACGTGCTGAAAGCCGGAGCCAGACCCCATGCGGAGTCAACAACGATAACGTGAGTGTTAAACTCCAGTCATCAACGGAATACAGTAAACGGGGGGAACCGGACTAGTCTTGCTTGGTAATCTTTAAGGGATAATTGTGACGAAAACTGAACTGCAAATACTTTTCCCAACCAGCGCTTCATCAAGTTGCTATTATTTCACTTGCGTCTGTCGCATACTCAGTAACGGAGTAATTACATACTCTCGAACAATTCAATATTTTTTACTAGCAGTGATAAAGGTTTATAAACTTAAAGGGATCTATCGGAATCATAACAACCTTTAATTATTTATAATCAGTTTATTAAACGGTAATCTTATCGGGCGTAATGGTTGTCACGGTTGTCCGATGACGGCTAAAATTTAACGTAGGGGGCAAACTGCGATATTAAACATCTGAGGGGGGTAAAAACCAGCTCGCAAGCTGGTTAAAATTTACTGGTCACGGTTTAGCTGATAGCGCTGGGATCACGTGTAACGGGTCGCGCTCAATGGCTTTCAAAAGAGCCTTAGCTGGCCCAGTGGGTTCACGTCTGCCCTGTTCCCAATTCTTTAACGTATCAACATTGACCGAAATCAGCTTAGCGAACCCGCTTTGTGACAACCCTGTAGCCGTCCTGATAGCTTTAACCTTAACGGCGATAACATTTGTCTCGCGAGAGGGTTCGCGGGAACCCTCGATGATTTCATTCATTTGCATCATACTTTCTTTCAGACGCTCAAATAGTTTTTTTTCCATTACCAGCCCTCGGTTAACGCCCTTAACTGGCGCTTGTCGCCCTCGGATAAATCATCCTGGACGCCTTTTTTGTAGATCAGCAACAGCCTGATTTGTGATTCAGTGACCTTGTGATAGTAAATCACTCGGACACCTCCACGTTTGCCCTTGCCTCTGGCCGCCCAACGGATTTTACGCAGCCCGCCAGTATTTTGAATTACATCCCCCCAATCGGGGTTATCTGCCATGAACTGCTGAAACTCACGGTATTCGTCATCGTTCAATAGTTCCTTTACATCTTCGGTGAAAATATGGGTTTCGATAAACAGCATGATTTAGTACGTCAATGGCGTATGCTTTAAACAATGCTATCACATCGTGGGTCTAAGTCAATGGCGTACAGTCCAGCGAACATTACACGTTTTTCTCGCTGCGTGGTGCCCACCTGCTGGCTATGTGCGCCAGAACGCGGGTTGCCAAAGAGTTTCGTCGTTGGGTGCTTAATATTTTTGACCGTAAGGGGAAGCCGTGAAAACTGTCACCAGTGGAATAACCAATAGCTATTTGCCCGTGCTTCGTAAAACCAGCGACTATTAACGACAGCAGATACTTTACCCGACATCGCACAATTGGAGCTAAGTAAGAGCGGCGGAGGTGTCCTGATCATTTTTTCAATTCAGAGTGATCCTTCTCACATTACCAGAGTAGAAAAAACGTATTTGCAGATGATGGGGGATTTGTTCGGTCTCTATCACCCAACCAAAAAAGAGATTAATCAGTGCGTTGTCGGTATCAAGCTGATCCGTAGGGGACAAAAGGGGGCAGTGGCAAGACAGATAACAAAAAAGCCACCGTGAGGGATGGCTTAATTTCATGATTTCAATCACTTAATGTGGTGGCCCCTGCTGGACTTGAACCAGCGACCAAGCGATTATGAGTCGCCTGCTCTAACCACTGAGCTAAGGGGCCGAGTGGGCGTTGATTATAAATGATGGCGCCAACGGGGTCTATAGTCTCCCCCGCCAGATGGATGATTTATCGCCGTTTTTTGGCTAGAATCGTTAACACTTCGGCGCCAGTGCCAGAGATAAATGAGAGGGATCAATAATGGAAGATATTCTCAGGCAAGGGCTACGGGTGGTGTTTTGCGGCATCAATCCGGGGTTATCCAGCGCACATAAAGGGGTACATTTCGCCAATCCCAACAACCGTTTCTGGAAAACGATTCATTTGGCGGGGTTTACCTCAAGTCAGCTGCGGCCGGAGGAAGAGCAGCGGCTACTCGAGACCGGCTGCGGGATCACCATGCTGGTGGCGCGACCCACTACCGAAGCCTCTGAGCTGTCGCTGGCGGAATACCGCCAGGGCGGCGAGCGGCTGATGGCCAAGATAGAAACCTATCAGCCGCAGGCGCTGGCGATTTTAGGTAAGCAAGCGTATTGCCAGGCGTTTCAGGTAAGGAACGCCCCCTGGGGACGGCAGGAACGGCGCATCGGCGTAACGCAGCTCTGGGTACTGCCCAATCCCAGCGGGCTGAACCGTATGAGCGGTGATGCGCTGCTGGCGGCCTATCGCGCACTGGCCGACACGCTCCCTCCCTACTGACCAGCGCACGGGCCATACCGCCGCTTAAGCGAAGGACAATAAAAAACCCCGCGGGTGTCCGCGGGGTTTTATCGTGCGTTGTGACAGGCCGTTCCACGCCTGCCACAACGGGACTTAATCGTCCAGGAAGCTGCGCAGCACTTCAGACCGGCTCGGATGCCGCAGTTTACGCAGCGCTTTCGCTTCGATCTGACGAATACGTTCGCGGGTGACGTCGAACTGTTTCCCTACTTCCTCAAGCGTATGGTCGGTATTCATATCGATACCGAAGCGCATGCGCAACACCTTGGCTTCGCGCGCGGTAAGACCGGCCAACACATCATGGGTCGCTGAACGCAGGCTCTCGGAGGTGGCGGAATCCAGCGGCAGCTCGAGGGTCGTATCCTCGATGAAATCCCCCAGATGCGAATCTTCATCGTCGCCGATAGGCGTTTCCATGGAGATAGGCTCTTTGGCGATTTTCAGTACCTTACGGATCTTATCTTCCGGCATCAGCATGCGTTCGGCCAGCTCTTCGGGCGTCGGTTCGCGTCCCATTTCCTGCAGCATCTGCCGGGAGATACGGTTGAGCTTGTTGATGGTCTCAATCATATGCACCGGGATGCGGATGGTGCGCGCCTGGTCGGCGATAGAGCGGGTGATGGCCTGGCGGATCCACCACGTGGCGTAGGTCGAGAATTTGTAACCACGACGGTATTCAAATTTATCCACCGCCTTCATCAAACCGATGTTCCCCTCCTGGATCAGATCCAGGAACTGCAGGCCGCGGTTGGTGTATTTTTTGGCGATGGAAATAACCAGACGCAGGTTCGCTTCGACCATTTCTTTCTTGGCGCGCCGCGCCTTGGCTTCGCCGATCGACATGCGGCGGTTGATATCCTTCACCTGCTCGATAGTCAGACCGGTTTCTTCTTCAATCTGCCGCAGCTTTTGCAGGCTGCGATGCACGTCATCATCGACCTCATGCAGTTTTTCCGACCAGGGCTTGTTCATGGCCAACGCGGCTTTGAACCAGCTTTCGCTGGTTTCATTACCGGCGAACAGCGTGACGAAGTTTTTCTTCGGCATCTTGCTGATTTCGACGCACAGCTTCATGATCAAACGTTCCTGGGTACGCACGCGATCCATCATGGCGCGCATGTTGTTGACCAGGTAATCGAACTGCTTCGGCACCAGGCGGAACTGTTTGAACACGTCGGAAAGATTCAGAATCTCCGCGGCCGATTTGGCATGGCTGCGCCCGTTGGTTTTGATGACATTGCGCGTGATTTCATACTGCTCACGCAGCTCGACAAATTTTTGGCGCGCCAGCTCCGGATCGATGCTGTTATCGTCGTCCGTGCTGTCGTCGTCGCCGTCCTCTTCATCCTCGTCGTCGTCATCGGCGATTTCGTCGGCGGAGAGTTCAGAGCCGATATGGGTCGCGGTGGGCGCCATATCTTCTTCCGCGTTGGGATCGACAAAGCCGGTGATAAGATCGGACAGGCGGGCCTCGCCGGCCTCGACGCGATCGTACTGTTCCAGCAGGTAGGTGATGGCCTCAGGGTACTCGGCGACCGAGCACTGAACCTGATTAATGCCATCTTCGATACGTTTGGCGATATCGATCTCGCCTTCGCGGGTCAGCAGCTCCACGGTACCCATTTCGCGCATATACATGCGCACCGGGTCGGTGGTGCGGCCAATCTCGGACTCGACGCTGGACAAGACCTGCGCCGCGGCTTCCGCCGCATCTTCGTCGGTGTCGGAGGTGGTTTCGGCCAGCAGCAGGTCATCGGCGTCCGGTGCTTCTTCCATCACCTGGATGCCCATGTCATTTATCATCTGGATGATATCTTCGATCTGATCGGAGTCGACGATATCCTCCGGCAGATGGTCATTGACCTCGGCAAAGGTCAAATAGCCTTGCTCCTTACCACGTGTGACAAGCAGCTTGAGCTGTGACTGCGGGTTTTGCTCCATAAGACGGTATCCACACTTCAGAGTAATAATCGGTGTTGGTTGGTGAAAGCGCATCACCAACAAGAGATCTGGGCTTTGTTTCGCGCCGTAGCCCAATACGGCATTGCGCAGGGTCTTGCCCTGCCAGATATAGGCAATTAAGCCTCGTCATTCAGGTTTTTTTCGCCAGCGCCTGATTCAGCGACCAGAGCTCCTGGCGTTCTTCGGCCGTTAGGCCGTGGGTCCGGTCGCGGGCGATAAGCGCTTCCTGGCGGTGTTCAAGTATGGAGTCGTAAAGACTCGCCAGGGTGTCGACAAATGTCGCCTCGATCATCTCATCAATGATCATGTGGTTCCAGGTCGCCAGAGTTTCAAGCTGTGAGGAGAATTTACTCTCCCGATAATGCTCCAGCAGTTGGCCGGTCGTTAACCCCGGCTGGGCCTGGCAGGCCTCGACTAACTCGATAAACAGCGGCACGCCCGGCAGATTTGCCTGCTCAAGCCCCTGGACCGTGGGGACCAGGGCGGAAAGCCGCGGATGTTGCACCAGCAATCCTATCAGTATACGCATGGTTGTGCGTTTTATCCGCGGCTGCGGTGAAATATTTGCCTTTAGCGCCGCCTTGGGCAGCAGTTTCTCCAGCTGGCTGTCGTCAAGGATCCCCAGTTTATTGCCCAACTGCTGGCGTAGATAAAGACGCAATGTCTCCCCCGGCACTTGTCCTATCAGCGGCAACGCCAGGGTGCTGAGTTTGGCGCGGCCGTCGGGGCTGCTTAAATCTACCTGCGGCATCAGCGTTTCAAATAAAAACGTCGATAGCGGCTGCGCCTGTTCGATGCGCTGTTCAAACGCCTCTTTACCAATTTTGCGCACCAGCGTATCGGGATCTTCGCCTTCCGGCAGGAACATAAAACGCAGTTGGCGGCCGTCGCTCAGGTAGGGCAGCGCGTTTTCCAGCGCGCGCCAGGCCGCTTCACGCCCGGCCCGATCGCCATCATAACAGCAGATCACCCGATCGGTGGCGCGATACAGCAGTTGAATATGGTCGGCGGTGGTCGAGGTGCCCAACGAAGCCACCGCATAGTCGATGCCGAACTGCGCCAGCGCCACTACGTCCATATACCCTTCGACCACGAGCAGCCGCGATAATTCCGGATGCTGTCGTTGGGCTTCATACAGACCGTACAGCTGGCGGCCTTTATGGAAAATGTCGGTTTCCGGCGAGTTGAGGTACTTTGGCTGCCCCTCGCCTAATATCCGCCCGCCGAAGGCGATAACGCGGCCGCGTTTGTCGCGGATCGGAAACATGATGCGTTCACGAAAACGGTCGTAGGTTCGACCGGTGTCGTTGACCACCAGCATGCCGGCGTCGTTGAGCGCGGCGCGATCCTCGGCCGAACGGCCGAAACGCTTAATGACATTATCCCAGCCCGGCGGCGCGAAGCCGATGGCGAAATGCGCGATGACCGCTTCGCTTAGCCCGCGCCGTTGCAAATAGTGATCGGCCTGCGTCGCCGTCGGCGCCTTCAACGCCTGCTGGTAAAAGCCGCTGAGCTTGTCCATCAGCTGATACAGACTTTGACGCTGATGGCGCTCCTGCTGATTCGGGCCGGAGCCGGTTTCATACGGCACTTCCAGGCCGTGTTGGGCGGCCAGTTCCTCGATGGATTCAACGAACTCCAACCGATCGTAATTCATCAAAAAGTCGATGGCGTTGCCGTGGGCGCCGCAGCCAAAACAATGGTAAAACTGCTTTTCGCCGTTCACGGTAAACGACGGGGTTTTCTCATGATGGAATGGACAGCAGGCGTGAAAGTTCTTGCCCTGCTTTTTGAGCTTTACCCGCGCATCGATCAGATCGACGATGTCGGTACGCGCCAACAAGTCATTGATAAAGACACGTGGGATTCGTCCAGCCATAAGCCCTGTCAGGTAAGCACTTGAACGACAACAAGCCGCGCAATCCTTCCGGACGGCACGGCCTTCGTATGCAACAGCTAAGTCTGCGGATTAATCACGCGGTCGGGGTAGCTCGCACCCCGGAAAATCAATACAGACGAGTGCGGCGTGCGTTTTCGCGAGCCAGTTTCTTGGCATGACGTTTAACGGCAGACGCTTTAGCGCGCTTACGTTCAGTCGTCGGTTTTTCATAAAACTCGCGACGACGAACTTCGGCCAGAACACCCGCTTTTTCGCAGGAACGCTTGAAGCGACGCAGTGCTACGTCGAAGGGCTCGTTTTCACGTACTTTGATTACCGGCATGTGCCTCTCACCTCGATAGAATTCGGATTTTGTCGCTGACCTGTGCCAGCCTTTTCAAAATGGTGCGGAATTTTACTTCAAGCCTGCCCGCTTTGTAAAGCGCCGCGCTGCATGATCTTATGATCCTCGCGCCCCGTGCGGCACAAGCCGCTGATGTCAGGAGCAAAATAGCGCCAGAGGCGCGCAAAAAAAACGCCACTGGGCAGAACTGCCGATGAAAAAACCCGTATCAATCGGCGTAATCGTTTAATTAGGGCGGCGGCTTGGGCTAACGGCAAGATCGCGGTCGATCGACGCGGGATCCTGCTGGGGCAGGTCAGCGACAGGCCGGCTTTTTTATCATGACGGCCGCCGGAAAGATAGCGGTTTACGCCAAAGCGTGGTCCCAACGCCTCGTCGCGGCGTAGACTATGATAGACTGTGCGCCGCAAAAAAGGGTGGTAATGACTATGCACGTATTGGGTATTGAGACGTCATGCGATGAAACCGGCGTGGCGATTTACGATCAGCATCAAGGGTTGCTGGCTAATCAGCTGTACAGTCAGGTGAAACTGCACGCCGATTATGGCGGGGTGGTGCCGGAGCTGGCCTCCCGCGATCATGTCCGCAAAACCGTGCCGCTGATTCAGGCGGCGCTGGCGCAGGCGGGTATGCAGGCGTCAGATATCCACGGGGTGGCCTATACCGCCGGACCGGGATTGGTTGGCGCGTTGATGGTCGGTGCCACCGTCGGCCGCGCGCTGGCTTATGCCTGGCGGGTCCCGGCGGTCGCCGTGCATCACATGGAGGGGCATCTGCTGGCGCCCATGCTGGAGGCAAACCCGCCGGCGTTCCCGTTCGTGGCGCTGCTGGTTTCCGGCGGCCATACCCAGCTTATCGCGGTGACGGGTATCGGCGAATATCGACTGCTGGGTGAGTCTATTGATGATGCCGCCGGCGAGGCGTTCGACAAAACCGCCAAGCTCCTGGGGCTGGATTATCCCGGCGGGCCGATGCTGGCGCGTCTGGCACAGCAGGGCGTGCCGGGACGTTATACTTTCCCGCGCCCGATGACCGACCGGCCGGGGTTGGCATTCAGCTTCTCGGGGTTGAAAACCTTCGCCGCCAACACCGTTCGCGCCGGCGCCGATGATCACCAGACGCGTGCGGACATCGCGCGGGCATTCGAGGACGCCGTGGTGGAGACGCTAATGATAAAATGCCGGCGCGCGCTCGATCTCACCGGTTTCTCGCGGTTGGTGATGGCCGGCGGCGTCAGCGCCAATCACTCCCTGCGCGCCAGCCTGGGGGAAATGATGCGCCAGCGGGGCGGGGAGGTGTTCTACGCCCGTCCTGAGTTTTGTACGGATAACGGCGCGATGATCGCTTATGCCGGCATGGTGCGGCTGCAGGGCGGGACGCGGGAGGATCTGGCGGTGTCGGTACGGCCGCGCTGGCCGCTGGAGGAATTACCGGCGCTCGGTGCATGAGCCGGTTTCGTTTTGCTGGGTCATTACCGGCGCTCGGTGCGTGAGCCGGTTCTGTTTTGCTGGGTCATTACCGGCGCTCGGTGCATGAGCCGGTTCTGTTTTGCCGGGGAATTGCCGGCGCTCGGTGCGTGAGTCAATGTTTGCTTTGTTGCTGGTCGATATCCCGGTCTTTTTGTCGGCGGCGCCAGATGCGGCTTTCTTGACCGCGCCACAGCCGCTGAATATTGTCATGGTGGCGCAAGAGCACCAGACAGGAGAGCATTGCGACCGGGAAGGTGAACTGCGGTTTGAACCACCAGACATAGAAGGGCGCGATCAAGGCGCTGACGATCGCCCCCAGCGAAGAATAACCGGAGAGCAGTACCGTCAGAAGCCAGGTGCCTATCATCAGGCCGGACAGATCATAGCCAATGGGCGCAATAGCCCCCAAGGCGGTAGCGACCCCTTTGCCGCCGCGAAAGTGAAAGAACACCGGATAAATATGGCCGAGACAGGCGGCAATCGCCACCAGGCCCAGCCAGAACGGCGGCAGACCGAGGCCGTAGCCTATCCACACCGGGATCATCCCTTTGAGTATATCGAATACCATCACGCCCGCGGCCGCCAGTTTGCCGCCGAGCCGCAGCACATTGGTGGCGCCGGGATTGCCGGAGCCGCTGGTACGTGGATCCGGCAGACGCGCGACTTTGCAGATCAGGATCGCGCTGGATACTGAGCCGCACAGGTAGGCGAAGATTATCATGCCAATCGCGATAGCATTCATAACCACATTCCATTCATCAACATTCGTTTTATTTCGCTATCTGTGGATAATACGCATATTCCCGAGGAAGTGGTATCCGATAGCCACAAAAACCGAGTATGGCACATGGACATTGTATTTATTGAGCAATTAACGGTAATGGCGGTGATAGGCGTCTATGACTGGGAGCAGCAACGCCTCCAGAAATTGGTTTTCGACCTGGAAATGGGTTGGGACAACCGCCCGGCGGCACGTAGCGATGATGTTGCGGACTGCCTGAGCTATGCGGATGTCACCGAAGCCGTGCTGTCGCTCGTGAACGGTAAGCGTTTTGCGCTGGTGGAGCGGGTCGCCGAGGAGACGGCGGAGCGGCTGATGACCCAGTTTAAATTGCCCTGGATACGCGTCAAAATCGGTAAACCCGGCGCGGTACCGCAGGCGGCCAATGTCGGCGTCGTCATCGAGCGCGGTCGGCGAAAAGTCTGAAAATAGCGTAGCGGTAATCATTTGGCCATGCGGTTGCAACCAAATTACCGTATGTTTGTCTCAATTTTCGGGAGATTTAGCGGCTGGTCTGTTTACATACCGCCGCTTTTTTATTGTCGTGACTTTGAGGGAAACGTTGTATGGCGGATATGCACGAGTGGGTTATCGCGTTCATTCTGGGAGTGGTGGAAGGGTTAACGGAATTTCTGCCGGTTTCTTCGACGGGACATATGATATTGGTCGGTAGCCTGCTTGGCTTCACGGATGATAAGGCCAAGACCTTCGAGGTTATCATCCAGTTGGGGTCGATCCTGGCGGTGGTGGTGGTGTTTTGGCGCCGGCTGTTTGGTCTTATCGGGATTCATTTTGGCCAGGTACCCCACGAGGGGATCGGCAGCGGCCGTCTGCGTTTGGGGCATATCTTGCTGGGCATGATCCCGGCGGTGGTGCTGGGATTGGTGTTTCATGAGCAGATTAAAGCCATCTTCGCGCCGCAGTATGTCATGTATGCCCTGGTGGTTGGGGGGTTGCTTCTGCTGGCGGGGGAATGGCTGAAACCCAAGCAACCGCGTGCGGCGGGCATTGATGATTTGACCTATCTGCAGGCCTTTTTGATCGGCTGTTTCCAGTGTTTGGCGCTGTGGCCGGGCTTTTCCCGCTCCGGCGCCACCATCAGCGGCGGTCTTTTGGTCGGCGTCAGCCGTTATGCCGCATCGGAGTTTTCCTTTATATTGGCGGTGCCGATGATGCTGGGCGCCACGGTGCTTGATCTCTACAAAAGCCTGCCGTTCCTCGCTTGGCAGGATTTTCCGATGTTCGCCATCGGCTTCGTCACCGCCTTCGTGGTGGCCCTGCTCGCCATCAAATTCTTCCTGCAAATCATCAAGCGCATCTCGTTCGTGCCGTTTGCCATTTATCGCTTTATTCTGGCGGCGGTGGTGTATTGGGTCTTGGTCGGCTGATCGGACGTTATAGGCCGCTCTCGCTGCGCCGATGCCGGCCGAGCGATAGGGGCCAACGCCGCCGTCGCGCCTAGCGCGTGGGCGGCCAAACGATAAAGCGTCGATGTCGCCGAGGAGCGCAAAAGCGCCCAACCCGTCGCTGGGATGTGGTCATAACGCCAGATCGGGGGCGAGGCGGAACAGTACAGCGGACGCCGCCGATAGGCGCTAGGCATTATTCGCGGCCGCGTGGCGCACTGCTTCGGCAGGGGGCCTGCCCGTCGACGTCCTGGGCGTAGCGTCCACGGCGACGGCTCAGTCCTGAATGGTTTCGGTGTCGCTGCTTGCCTGCTGTCGCTTCCAACTGGCCAGGGCCTGCTGGCGCCGCCGGGTGAGCTCCTCGCCGATCTCGGCGCCGTTGAATCCCGCCGTGATAACGTCGCGGGCGATAACCGACGCAGCCACGCGGAACGCTTCGCGCAGGAAATCTCCCTGCGGATAGGGATGGTTTTCAAAACCGGTACGTCCGCGGGCGTCGGCTTCGCTGGCGAGGATCATTTGCTCCAGACGCTCCGGCCGGCGCCAGACATCAATGGCGCTGAACAATTTTACCAGCGTCTTCGGCGTCAGGCTCTCGGCGCCGTGCAGCAGGTCATGGTATTGGGCCACGATCTTCGCTAAATCACGCAGCGGATTGGGTACTTTCAGACGTTGGCACAGTCCTTCCACCACTTTCACCCCCGCCGGGCCGTGGCCGTGATGACTGGGCCACAATTCGCGCGGGGTCAGCGCTTTGCCCACATCATGGCAAAGCGTGGCGAAACGTACCGCGATATCATCCGATAGCCGGGCCGCCATCGATACCGTCATGAGGGTATGAATGCCGGTATCGATTTCCGGATGCCATTTTGCCGGCGCAGGGACGCCAAACAGCGCATCCACTTCCGGGAACAACGTTTTCAGCGCGCCGCAGTCGCGCAACACCTGAAAATAGACTTGCGGGTTACGAGTTGCCAGCGCCCGCTCGGTCTCTTTCCAGACCCGCTCGGGGGCCAACAGCGGCAGCTCATTGGTCATGTGCTGCATCAGCGCCAGCGTTTCCGGCGCAATGCGAAAATTCAGATGGGCAAAACGCGCGGCAAAACGGGCGACCCGCAGCACCCGCAACGGATCTTCGCCGAAGGCGTCGGAGACATGACGCAGCCAGCGCTGGCGGATATCGCGCTGCCCCTGATAGGGATCGATCAGATTGCCCTGGTCATCGCGGGCGATGGCGTTGATGGTGAGATCGCGACGGCGCAAATCCTCTTCCAGCGTGACTTCCGGCGATGAGTAGCAAATGAAACCGGTATACCCTTGACCGGATTTGCGCTCCGTGCGCGCCAGCGCATACTCTTCGCGGCTCTTCGGGTGCAGGAAAACCGGGAAGTCTTTGCCGACCTGCTGATAACCCTGCGCCAGCATGTCTTGCGGCGTCGCGCCGACCACGACCCAGTCCCTTTCCGTGACGGGGAGCTGCAGGATACCGTCACGCACGGCGCCGCCCACCAGATATTTTTTCACAATTCACTCCTGGCAAAGCCGGTGTTGCCTTTATCGGTACTATCCATTGAGTGTAGCCGTATCTCGCGCGCGATTCACCGGCGCCGTAGCGGGCGCACGGCTCAGTTCATCCAGCGGTTGTCTTTTTTGCGGCGGGGAATGATATGGGGCAGCAACAGGCCCAACAGCAGGCCAACGCCGGCCACGCCGCCGCCATACATGAACCACTGCATGATAATGGTGCGCTGTTTATCGTCAAGCTGAACCGCCGCCGCGTTGACTTTTTTCTGTGCCGTCGTGAGTTGATCCTTCAGCGCCTGATTCTGCTTCTTGAGATCATTGATAACGCCATCGCTGGTGGCCACTTTTTTCTGCATGTCGGCGGTGCGCTGATTCCAGCTGGCATCGAGGGTATTGAGCTTTTGCGTCAGATCCTGCACCTGCTGCTCCAGCGCCGGCACCCGGGTGCGCAGGCTGGGCTGGGCGCTCAACTGGTCCAGCGGGATCCATGCGGTGCGACCCTTTTCATCGCGCACCTGCGCAAAGCCGGCGTCGTCGTTTTGGCCGATAAGCGTAACGGCGTCGCCGGAATTCAAGGTGCCGACAATGCGATATTGGTTGCCCGGGCCGCTATGTATATAGGTCAGCAGGTCGTCGGAAACATAACGTTGCTCGTCAGCGCTGGCGGCGCAGGCGAGACCCAGACCGAGCGCGGCGAAGTAAATATGGCGTAATTTCAGCATTATTCCGTCATTTTTAAGCAAATGTTGCACGATAGTAGTGGCTTCAGTGTGACGACGCAACGTCGGGTCCGAAATGAGAACACTCTTACTCTCGAACCCGCGCCAGGCCGTTGCCGCTGCCGCTACACGATGAGGCCGGCATCCACGGGCCGGCGCCGCGCGGCTACGGGCGCGGCGTGCCCTCTTCGCCGCCGGTGGCGGTGGTGAGGGGTGAAAATGACAAAACGCGTCAAAAGCGATGAAAACTTTTGACCACGCCTGGCACGAAAAGTGCCGTTGGGCTTGTCCGTTTTGTCCATTAAGGCCATGATTAGGCGTTAACACTTGTCATCTCAAGTGGTTGCTCTCATCTAGGGATGGCTTAAGCGTCAATGAACTTCACCGGTATGGCCATATAACACTATGAATGAAGAAATCGAGTTAAAATTTATCGTGCAGCCCGAGACGCTGCCCGCACTGCGGCAGCGGTTATCGGCGACGGGCCATGACGGTCATGCGCTCCGGCAATTGACCAATACCTATTTTGAGACGGACGGTTTTGATTTACGCCGCCACGGCATAGGGTTACGCATTCGTCAGGTGGACGGGCAATATGAGATGACGATGAAAACCGCTGGCCAGGTTATCGGCGGATTACATCAGCACCCTGAATATAATGTGCCGCTGCCGGGGCCGATGCTGGAACTGCAACGGCTGCCGGCGCAGGCGTGGCCGGAAGGGCTGAGTCCCGCCGCGCTGCAATCGCGCCTTAAGCCGCTGTTCACCACCGATTTCGCGCGTGAGAAATGGCGGGTGACGCAGGGTGAAAGCCAAATCGAGGTCGCGCTGGATCGAGGTGAGGTCAGCGCTGGCTCTCTCAGCGAGCCGATCTGCGAACTGGAAATGGAGTTGCTGAGCGGCAACGCGCGCGATCTATTTACCTTCGCCAGGACACTGAGCGATGCCGGCGGCCTTCGTTTGGGTAGCCTGAGCAAGGCCGCGCGCGGTTATCATCTTCAGCGGGGAAATCCTGCGCGCGCCATCCGGCCGCTGCCGCTGCTTAATCCCGCCGCGCGGGCGACGGTGGAGGAGGGAATGAGCGCGGCGCTGCATCTGGCGCTGGATCATTGGCAATACCATGAGGAGCTCTGGCTGCGCGACGATCCGCAGGCCAAGGTCGGCGTGATGGAGGGTATCACGCTGATACGCGAGACCTTCCGCGTAATGGGTAACCTGGTGCGCCGGAAAGCGACGACCGCGCTGCGCGCGCTGCTGGCGGATATTATGCCGTTAATCGCCGCCGAACGGGCGGATCCGCAGGCGATCTGTTATCTGCCCGTCTATCTGCAAACCAAACTGGCGTTGACCTCTTGGCTAATGTTCAGCGTCTGGCAGAATACCGCCGATGAGGCTACACGCAAAAAACTCGCCGGCGCCTACCGGCAGTTCGCCGACATGACGCTTGCGCGCTGCGGCGCGGAATTGAAGGTCGCGTTCGGCCGCACGCTGTCCGATGAAGAATACCTGCAACAGTTGCCGCGGCTGGAACGGCGGCTGATGGCCTTTCATGTCTTATCCGGCGCCTATCGGCCGACCGAGGTCGTGGCCTATCTGATGCACTGGAAAGCGCTGCATCAATCAATCGTGCAGCAAGGACCCGAGGATAGGGAACATTTGCGTCGGCAAGCGCTGGCGCAGGTGGGATTCTGGCTAAAATAGCGGCAAAAATGCGTTAGCGGCCACCGCGCCGCCGTTAAGCCCTGTTTGTCTGCAAGGAGTTTGTTCGATGATGACGCGACCTCTACCGCCGATCCTGCAACAGCAAGGGCAGCAGACGGCGGCCGCATTGCCGGCGCCGGCGGACGACGCAGCCATCTCTGCGCTGGCCATGAGCGATTTCATCAGCGACGCGCTGATAACTCATCCGGCATGGCTGCAGGAGCTGGCGGCGCAGCCGCCTCGACCGGGCGAGTGGCGGGATTATGCCGGACTGTTGGCCTCTCGCCTGGCGGCGGTGGATGATGAGACCGCGCTAATGCGCGAGCTGCGGCTGTTCCGGCGCCGTACGCTGGTGCGTATCGGCTGGGCGCAGATCCTCGGCCTGTGTGACACCGGCGAAACGCTGACCCAGCTCAGCCAGCTGGCGGAAACCCTGATTATCGCCGCGCGCGACTGGCTGTGGCAGGCGTGTTGTCGCGAATGGGGTACGCCCTGCGGCGCCGACGGGACCCCTCAGCCGCTGCTGATTTTGGGCATGGGCAAATTGGGCGGCGGTGAGCTGAATTTCTCCTCCGATATCGATCTGATATTCGCTTACCCAGAAAACGGTTTCACCCGCGGCGGCCGCCGCGAGCTGGATAACGCCCAGTTTTTTACCCGGCTCGGTCAACGGGTGATTAAGGCGCTCGACCAGCCTACCGTCGACGGTTTTGTTTATCGGGTGGATATGCGATTGCGGCCGTTCGGCGACAGCGGGCCGCTGGTACTGAGCTTTGCTGCGCTGGAAGACTATTATCAAGAGCAGGGCCGGGACTGGGAACGCTATGCGATGATAAAGGCGCGGCTGATGGGCGGCGACGGCGATCGCTATAGCCAGGAACTGCGCAGTATGCTGCGTCCTTTTATCTTCCGCCGCTACATTGACTTCAGCGTTATCCAGTCGCTGCGTAATATGAAACAGATGATCGCCCGGGAGGTGCGGCGGCGCGGGTTGAAGGACAATATCAAACTGGGCGCCGGCGGTATCCGTGAAATAGAGTTTATCGCCCAGGTGTTTCAATTGATCCGCGGCGGCCGCGAACCGCGCCTCCAGGCGCGCGCGCTGTTGCCGACGCTTGCGGCAATAGGCGAACTGGGTCTGCTCGCGCCGGCGCAAAGCGCGCGCCTGGGCGCAGCTTATCTTTACCTGCGGCGGCTGGAAAACCTGTTGCAGGGCATCAACGACCAGCAGACCCAAACGCTGCCCGCCGACGCGCTCAATCAGGCGCGTCTGGCCTGGGGTATGGACGAGGCGGACTGGCCGCAGCTCACCCGGAGGCTGGCCGCCCATATGCAGGCGGTGAGGGCGGTGTTTGATGAGCTCATAGGCGATGATGCGCCCGACGCCGAAGATAATGATACGCCCGGCGCCGCGGCGGCGTTGTGGCTGGAGCCGATGTCGCAGGCGTCGGAGGCCGACGTCGCAGGGATTCCCTGGCCCCGCCTGGCGCAGCATGTCGCCGATTTCCGTCGCGATGTGGCGAAACGCACGCTCGGCCCGCGCGGGCGGGAAGTGCTGGACGCGCTGATGCCGCGGTTGCTGACGCATATCGGCGATGGCGACACGGCGGACGTGGCGTTTGAACGCTTGGCGCCGGTGCTGCTCAGTATCGTCTCCCGCACCACCTATCTGGAGCTGCTGTTGGAGTACCCTGGCGCGCTGGGGCACTTGATTCGTCTGTGCGCCGCGTCGCCGATGATCGCCAGCCAGCTGGCGCGACATCCGCTGCTGCTGGATGAATTACTCGATCCTGCCACCCTCTACCACCCGCCGGCGCCGTCGGCCTATGGCGACGAGCTACGCCAATACTTGCTGCGGGTGCCTGAAGAGGACGAGGAGCAGCAGCTGGAGGCGCTGCGCCAATTCAAGCAGGCGCAGCAGCTGCGCATTGCCGCCGCCGATATTGCCGGCGTGCTGCCGGTGATGCAGGTCAGCGATCACTTAACGTATTTGGCGGAAGCCATGATCCACGCCGTTATCCAGCAGGCGTGGAAGTCCATGGTGGCACGTCACGGGCGTCCTTCGCATCTGGGCGCCGGCCAGGACGCCGGATTTGCGGTTATCGGCTATGGGAAACTCGGTGGCTGGGAGCTGGGCTATAGCTCCGATCTGGACCTGGTGTTTTTACATCAGTGCCCGGATGACGCCATCACTGACGGGCCACGCGTCATTGATGGCCGGCAATTTTATCTGCGGCTCGCGCAGCGGGTGATGCATTTATTCAGTACCCGAACCCCGGCGGGGGTACTGTATGAAGTGGACGCCAGGCTGCGCCCCTCCGGCGCCGCCGGTATGCTGGTCAGTACGCTTGCGGCGTTTGAGGATTATCAGCTCAACGAAGCCTGGACCTGGGAGCATCAGGCGCTGGTGCGCGCGCGGATGGTTTATGGTACCTCGGCTCTGCAAGAGGGGTTTAACGCTATTCGCCGCCGCGTGTTGTGCCGCGGGCGCGATCCCGCGACGCTGCGCCGAGAGGTCAGTGAAATGCGCGCCAAGATGCGGCAACATTTGGCCAGTAAGCAATCTGACGTTTTTGATATCAAAACGGACGAGGGCGGTATTACCGATATCGAGTTTTTGGCGCAGTATCTGGTGCTGCGCCACGCCGCCGAAAAGCCTGAACTGACGCGCTGGTCGGATAATGTGCGTATCTTCGAGCTGATGGCCCAACATGGGATTATTGACGGCGACGATGCCGATGGGCTGCGCGCCAGTTACACCACGCTGCGCGATACCCTTCATCATCTGGCGCTGCAGGCGCTGCCCGGTCGGGTGCCGGTATCGCAGTTCGCCCGCGAGCGCGCCTTGATCGGCCGCTGCTGGCGTCAATGGCTGGACTGAGGGGCGCCGTGGCTGCCGCAATCGCGGAGCGCCATGTCTTTGCAGGCCGTGATACCCTCGACGCCCGCTGACGGCAGCGGCTTGGCTGCGTAGCGATGCCGCCGTGGGCAGGAAGCGCTCAGTGTTCGCGGGTGCGCGCTGCCCGCATCATCGGTACGCAGCAAGGGTTCGACTACGCGGCGCGGGCGCGGGCGGGCAAGGGCCAGGCGCCGCAGGGGGCGAATTTCTCCCGCCTGTGATATTATTGCGCCCCTTGAACAGGATCTCTTTGGAGCGAGTGGATGAAAGTGACCTTGCCTGATTTCCGCCGGGCGGGCGTGCTGGTCGTGGGCGATGTGATGTTGGACCGATACTGGTACGGTCCTACCAGCCGGATTTCACCGGAAGCGCCGGTGCCTATCGTAAAAGTGGACGCTATTGAGGAGCGCCCCGGCGGGGCCGCCAACGTCGCGATGAATATCGCCGCGCTGGGCTGCCATTCGCGCCTGGTCGGGCTGACCGGCATTGACGACGCCGCCCGTGCCCTGGGCGCGCGGCTTAGCGAAGTGGCGGTGACCTGCGATTTTGTTGCCGTTGCCACCCATCCCACAATAACCAAGCTGCGGGTGTTATCACGTAATCAGCAGCTTATCCGCCTGGATTTCGAGCAGGGCTTCGACGATGTCGACGCCGCTCCCA
Source organism: Sodalis praecaptivus (assembly GCF_000517425.1). NCBI lineage: Bacteria > Pseudomonadati > Pseudomonadota > Gammaproteobacteria > Enterobacterales > Bruguierivoracaceae > Sodalis > Sodalis praecaptivus. The sequence goes on along the minus strand of NZ_CP006569.1, from coordinate 4,134,076 downwards.
TGTTAGAGCGTATCCAGCTCGCGTTGCCGAAAACCGGCGCGCTGGTGCTGTCCGACTATGCAAAAGGCGCACTGGCGCGCGTGCGCGAGATGATTACGCTGGCGCGGGCCGCCGGCGTGCCGGTGCTTGTCGACCCGAAAGGTACCGACTTCAGCCGCTATCAAGGGGCGACGCTGCTGACGCCAAACCTGTCCGAGTTCGAGGCGGTGGCAGGGGCTTGCAAAGATGAGGAAACGCTGGTGAGCCGCGGCATGAAAATTATCGCCGATTATCAGCTTTCGGCGCTGCTGATTACCCGGTCGGAGCAGGGGATGACCCTACTGCAGCCGGGTAAAGAACCGTTGAATTTACCGACCCAGGCGCAGGAGGTCTACGACGTGACCGGCGCCGGGGATACGGTCATTGGCGTGCTGGCCGCCGCGCTGGCCGCTGGCAATAGCCTGGAGGAGTCCTGTTTTCTGGCCAATGCCGCGGCGGGCGTGGTGGTCGGGAAATTGGGTACGTCGACCGTCAGCCCCATCGAGCTGGAAAACGCCATCCGCGGCCGCGCCGAAACGGGCTTTGGCGTCATGACCGAAAGCGAATTAAAGCAGGCCGTGGCGCTGGCGCGCCAGCGCGGCGAAAAGGTGGTGATGACCAACGGTATTTTCGACATCTTGCATGCGGGCCACGTCAGCTATCTCGCCAACGCCCGCAGGTTGGGCGACCGGCTTATCGTGGCGGTAAACAGCGATGATTCCACCAAGCGTCTTAAAGGAGAAAGCCGCCCGGTTAATCCTCTGGCGCAGCGCATGACCGTCCTGGCGGCGCTCGAGGCGGTGGACTGGGTGGTGCCTTTTAGCGAGGACACGCCGCAGCGGCTAATTGCCGACGTGCTGCCGGATGTGTTGGTCAAGGGCGGCGACTATCAGCCGCATCAGATCGCCGGCAGCAAGGAGGTCTGGGACAACGGGGGCGAGGTGCTGGTGCTGAATTTTGAAGACGGCTGTTCCACCACCAATATCATCAACGCCATTAAACGCGGCGAGCGGGGATAAGGCGCGCGCCGGGGGGAGCCGTCCTGGTCGAGGCGAGCGGCACGTCAGCGGGGCATCGCTGCCGCTGACGTCGCAAGGGGCTAGGGCCGTTATAGCTTCTTGAAGGTGTCTTTGGCCGGCTTGTCGTCCGCACCGCTGCCCTCCGGCACCGCCTGTTCCGCGGGGGAGACGCTGGTGGTGTCGTCCACGCCGCTCACGCCCGCGGGTTTCGCTCCCGCCACCGGCGCTCCCGCCGCGGCTCCGGCAGGCGCCGCCGGGCTGACCAGCGGATCGCTTTTCGGCATGGTTTCCAGCGCGTTAAGGCGCAGTTCCAATTGACTCAGTTTCTCTCGGGTGCGCAACAGCACCTGGGTCTGCACGTCAAATTCCTCGCGGCTGACCAAGTCCATTCGGCTGAACTGGTTTTGCAGCACCTGACGGATCTTTTTTTCCACGTCGTCGCCCAAATCGCGAATGCCTTTCGGCAGCGATTCCTGCACCTGGCGGGCAAGCTGTTCAAGTTTCTTTGGATCAATCATCGTCGGTTCCCTAACTGGTCAGAATGCATTAAGTGTAATGCCAGTTCCCCCTGAGTGGAAACAAAAGCATTCATTGAAATTATGCGTTTGCTAATTGCCTCGGCAGCGGGTTGGCGCTATAGTATTTCTGCTTATTCTCAGGGCGGGGTGCAATTCCCCACCGGCGGTAAACCTGGCTAAATTATTGCACAGGAAGCCCGCGAGCGCTCAGGTTGCGTGCAATCTGAGGTCAGCAGATCCGGTGTAATTCCGGGGCCGACGGTGATAGTCCGGATGGGAGAGAGTAACGACGTCCAAACGGGCTATGGCCCGCTATCGTTATTTTTTGGCCCGCTCGCGGCCGCTCCTAAGTCTGCCCTGATTCTGGTAATCCATATCAATTATGAGGTTTTATTTACCATGAATCAGACGCTTCTTTCCGAATTCGGTTCTCCGCTCCAACGCGTGGAAAACGCGCTGGAGGCGCTGCGCAACGGCCGCGGAGTACTGGTACTGGACGATGAAGATCGTGAAAATGAAGGCGATATGATATTCGCCGCGGAAAACATGACCGTTGAGCAGATGGCGCTAACCATCCGCCACGGCAGCGGTATCGTGTGCCTGTGCCTGACCGAAGAGCGCCGCCAGCAATTGGCGCTGCCGATGATGGTTGAACGCAACAGCAGTCATTATCAGACGGCGTTTACCGTCACTATCGAAGCCGCTGAAGGGGTCAGCACCGGGGTATCCGCCGCCGATCGCCTGACGACAATTCGGGCCGCCATCAAAGATAACGCCAAACCCACCGATCTTAACCGTCCTGGGCATGTGTTTCCCCTGCGCGCGCAGCCGGGCGGCGTACTGGTGCGCGGCGGTCATACCGAAGCGGCCGTGGATTTAACCACCCTCGCCGGCCTGAAGCCGGCGGGCGTGCTGTGCGAAGTGACCAATGACGATGGCACTATGGCGCATGCGCCGGAAATTGTGGCCTTCGCCCGGCACCACGGCATGCCGGTGCTCACCATTGAAGATCTGGTGACCTATCGTCGCGCTCTGGCGCGCGAAGTAAGCTGACCGTCCTGGCAGGGCAGGGGGGCGTCAGTGGGCCGCCAGCGCTAAGCTCCGCATTTCCTGCCAGGTGTAAATCATCACTTCGTCTGTGGAGAGCTGCGCGGCGGCAACCATCGCCGCCGCGATATCCGCCGCCGTTATGGCGCGGTATTTTTTCGCCCGTCCCCGCAGTAGCGGATCCAGCCGCGGCCAAACGCGGTTGAGCCCTCTCTCCAGCGGGCGGCGCTCTTGTCGCTCGCCCAGGATCATGCCGGGCTGAAATAGATGCGTCTGCGCCGCGCGTAGGGCAATAATATCCCGTTCCGTTTCCCCTTTAATACGCAGATACGACGCGTAAGAGCCGACGCTCGCGCCCACCGCTGACACCAGCGATAGCGAACGCGCGCCCTGTTCGAGGGCCAGCCGCGCCGCCAGCAGGGGATAATCATGATCGATGCGGTAATAGTCTCGCCGATCGGGGCTGTTTTTGCGCGTCGTCCCGAGCGCGATAAACACATCCTGCGCCGCCAGCGCGTCCGCCTGCGCGGGCAGCGTGTCGATATCGCCGATGAGTTGAATCAACTGCGGATGGCGCAGCGGCAGCTCTCGCCTCACTACCGCAATGACCTGCCCGTAGGCGCGATGACCTAACAAGATGGACAAAAGATTTCCGCCCACTAATCCGCTGGCGCCAAATAGCAATGCTGTTTTCATTTGTTGGCCTCGGTTATTCAATTTTCCTGATTATCTTCATCATCGTTATCTCGGTTCTTTGCGCGGCGAAAAGCGCTAATGTGATGTCATCCGTTGCCGTAAGCGACGCACTACGAATAAGGATACCCGATGAGTAGCCCACGCATGCCCGCCCTTTTCCTCGGTCACGGCAGTCCGATGAACGTGCTGGAAGACAACCGCTATACCCATACCTGGCAACAGCTGGGTCAGACACTGCCGCGGCCGAAAGCCATTGTGGCCATTTCGGCCCATTGGTATACGCAGGGCACCGCCGTCACCGCCATGGCGCAGCCGCGCACCCTACACGATTTCGGCGGGTTTCCGCAGGCGCTATTCGATAAGCGTTACCCGGCGCCGGGATCGCCTGCGCTGGCGCAACACGTACAGTCTCTGCTGGCACCGGTGGCGGTGCATGCTGATACCGGCGAATGGGGGTTGGACCACGGCACCTGGGGCGTACTCATTAAAATGTATCCCGAGGCGGATATTCCGGTGGTGCAACTCAGCATCGACGCGACGCGCGATGCCGCTTACCATTTCGCCCTCGGGAGAAAACTGGCCGCGCTGCGCGATGAAGGCGTGATGCTGGTGGCCAGCGGCAATGTAGTACATAACCTGCGCACGGTACGCTGGCAGGACGAGGCTGAACCTTACCCATGGGCACTGTCGTTCGATCAGTTTGTGCGCGAAAACCTCAGTGCGCAAGAGGAACCGCATCCGCTGATAGCGTATCGGCAGCATCAGGATGCTGCGCTGTCCAACCCGTCGCCGGAGCACTTTTTGCCGTTGCTGTATGTGCTGGGTAGCCGGATCGGCGATGAGCCGGTCACGGTGCCCGTGGACGGTATCACGCTGGGGTCCATCAGTATGCTGTCGGTGCAGGTGGGCTAAGACGGCGGCGCAACATCACTGCGCCGCCGCAGGATCAATCAACGATAATGTGCGGATAAAAGCGGGAGAGATCCTGAGTAATGATCTGCCTGTCTTCGCGCAGACCGATGCCGCAAGGTTGATCGTTAACCAGCCAGCTGCCGATCACCGTATAGCTGTCGCCGAAGCGGGGCAGCGGGCAAAAGGCCTGGACAATCGACCCCTCTTCGCCGTAGGGGCCGTCCACCCGCGCGGTCTCCCGCCCTTGCTCAACGACCCGCACGTTAGCGCCTTCCCGCGAGAACAGCGGTTTCACGACATAGTTGTCCATCGGCGGGACATCGTCTTCGGCAAAATAGGCCGGCAGCAGATTGGGATGGTCGGGAAACATCTGCCAAAGCATCGGCAGCAGCGCCTTGTTAGACAAAATGCATTTCCAGGCGGGTTCGAGCCAGCGCACGCCGGCGTCTTCCAGCTTGGTAGAGAACATTTCGCGCAACATGAACTCCCACGGATAGAGCTTGAACAGGTTGCTGATGACCTGATCCTGCATATCGGTAAATTGCCCTTTCTCACCCAGCCCCAGCTCTTCAATATAAAGAAACGTATTGGGCAACCCGGCTTCCGTGGCGCAATCCTGGAGATACTGTACCGTGCCGCGATCTTCTTCGGTATCCTGGCAGCAGGCCAGATGCAGCAGGCTGAAACCGTGCTGCGACTGAAGTTCGGCGAAGCGGGCGATAAGCTTCTCCTGAAGGCTGTTATACTGGTCGGCGTTGGCCGGCAACTGCCCGGCGTTTATTTGATCTTCCAGCCAAATCCATTGAAAGAACGCCGCTTCGTACAGCGAGGTGGGCGTATCGGCATTGTTTTCTAACAGTTTTGGCGGGTGCTGGCCGTCATAGACCAGATCCAGGCGCGAATAGAGCGACGGCTGACGCGTTTGCCAGGCGTTGCGTACAAACGACCAGGTATGCCGGGGGATCCGGAATTTGGTCATGAGCTCGTCGCTGGCCACCACTTTATCCACCACCTGCAAGCACATCTGATGAATCTCGGCGGTGGCCTCCTCCAGCGTTTCGATTTGCGCCAGGGTGAACTGATAGTAAGCGTCCTCGCACCAGTAAGGCTCGCCGTAGAGGGTATGAAAATTAAAGCCGTACTCGGTGGCTTTCTCGCGCCAGTCCGGCCTTTCGCTGAGGGTGACTCGTTTCATGTCCCGTTAGCCGCCCATGGTGCGGTGCGTGGTGCCGCTGCTGGTGCGCATGGCGCTCTGTTTGGCGACGGTCTCGCCGAAGCCGCCGCGAGTAATGGTCTGAGTGGTTGCCGGCTTAGGTGCCAGGGCGGTCTTGGGCACGGTCATCGACCGGCCGCTGGTGGCCGCACCGTAGCTGCGGCCGCTGGCGTCGACAAACTGGCCGCGCGCCGGACTATTGGCGGCGCGCGAGCTGAACAGCGGCTGCTGCGCATAGCCGCCGCCGCCCATCATGCGGCCCATCATATAGCCCGCCATCAACGGCATCCACATGCCGCCGCTGTGCTGGGATTCCGCCGCCATGCCGGCCTGCGCCGGGACCTGGGTGCATTGATCTTCGCCGAACTCCGCCACGCAGTCGGCGCGGGAGACGTATTTGGGGGCGGTTTTCACCGCTTCCTGCTGCGCGCTGTTGTAAGCGGTGCTGCACTGTTCGCTCAGTGAGGGATTGGCGCGCGCGCAGTCGTCGCTGTTCATGTACATCGAAACGTTTTCGTCGCTTTTTTCACAGCCGGCCAGTACAAAAACGGCACCGACGGCCAGCGCGATGGGCGCCATACGGTAAACGCGCCAATGCTTGCGAAAGCTGGCGTGATTAATCTGTTTAGTGCGTTTCATTATGTTCCTGCTTTATTAATAGTCACTGCGACCCAGAGAAGTCACTGTAGAATAGGGGAAAAACGGTGATAAATGAAGCATGGGCCGCCGACGGCCGGGATCTTTACGTAGTTATACACTTCCCTGTGATCGCTCGCGCGGACAGCGGTGGGCAAGGGACGGCGCCGGCGGCCAACAGAGGAAACAGACGATCCGCCTGTTCGCCGGGAAAGGACGTAATGCTAACAAGGATTGCGCCCGCGAGCGTGCCCGGCAGGGAGAACCAAAGGTTCGCTACGGCCGCCGGGAAAAGACGTAATGCGAAAAGGATTGCGCCCGCGAGCGTGCCCGGCAGGGGGGATTAAAGGTTCACCACGGCCGCCGGGAAAAGACGTAATGCTAAAAAGGATTGCGCCCGCGAGCGTGCCCGGCAGGGGGAACCAAAGGTTCGCCCCGGCCGCCGGGAAAGGACTTAATGCTGGAATGGATTACGTCCGGTAGCGCTGCCGGTACCGGCGGCAGGCGCTGCTGTCGTCACGCTGGCCGCGCGCGGCTGGACAGCCCTTTGCGCCGCGCTGCCGCGCGCGGTATTGGCGTTGCGCGACGTATCGGCGCCATCGGCACGGGCTTCCTGCGTGGCGTTTTCCGGCGCCACCGTCTGCGGATCGGTCGGGACTATTTTGCCGAGCGTATTATTCAACGTCACCAGATCCGCTTCGTTCAGCGTGCCGAGAGCGGATTTCAGGTTTAATTGATTAATCAGATAATCGTAGCGCGCCTGGGAAAGATTCCGCTTGCGATCATAAAGTGTGGTAGTGGCGTCCAGCACATCAACGATAGTGCGGGTACCCACCTGGTAGCCGGCTTCCGAGGCGTCCAGGGAGCTTTGCGCCGACACTACCGCCTGTTCATAAGCATTGATGCTGCTAATGGAGGCGGAAATATTGTTGAACGACGAGCGCAGGGTTCTGACCATGGTGCGATGCGCGCTTTCAAGTTGCTCGCTGGCGCTGACGAAATTGTACTGCGCCTGCTTTACCTGGGAAGTGACGGAACCGCCGCTATACAGAGGCACGTTCAGACTTAGGCCGATAGCGTTTCCGCCGATATGCTTATCGGGATTGGTGACGGAATTATTGCGCGAGCCATTGTAGTCGGTATTGCTGACGGTCGACGAGGCGTTGAGATCCAGCGTCGGCATATGACCGGTTTGGTAGTAGCGAATTTGTTCACGGGCCAGATCCTGCGACAGACGTGCCGATAACAGGCTAAGGTTCCGGTTTTCCGCTTCTTTTAACAGATTGGTAATCGCATCGGTACGCTGGGTCTTAAAGCTTGCAATATTCAGCGTCGCCAACTGTGGATAATCAATGCCGGTTATCTGGCGCAGCGCTTCTAGCGCATTGTCCAGATCGTTACGGGCGCTCACTTCCGAGGCCAAAACCGTGTCATATTCCGAGCGCGCATTCTGCACATCCGTAATGGCCACCAGGCCGACGTTAAAGCGCTGGGTGGTTTGATCCAACTGGCGATAAAGCGCCTGCTTCTGCGCTTCGGTATAAGACAGTGTATCAATGGCGCTCAATACGTTAAAATAAGCGGTAGCGGTATTAAGAATTAACGATTGCTCGTCGGTTTGATACGAGACATCCTGAATACCCGCCGTTTTTTCCTGGAGGGTCAGGGCACGCCATTTGGACATGTCAAAAAGGGTCTGCGTCAACTGTAGCGCGGCGCTGGACGCGTTAGAGTTGATATCACGGTTGCCGCGAAAACCTTGGGTGTACGTATAATCTGCTCCCAATCCCAATTGAGGCAGCAGCGGGGCGCGCTCTTCATTGATTTTCTCAAAGGCTGCATCGCGATCGGCGGCGGAACGGCGAAGATCCGGATTGGACAGTCTCGCCTGCTGATACACCTGTAGCAGATTTTCTGCCTGACTCATTGCACTGAAGCCACCAAGACTCAGTCCAATAAGGAGGGGGAGCAGTTTCTTCATTTGCATTCCTTTTGAAACAGCAAAATTGCTAGGGTAGCGCTATTAAAAAAATTGTGGCTAATTCTAGCAGACACTGCCGGACGGAATAGGTGGCTTAACGTGCCATGCCGGCGCTATTTACAAAATCTATCATAAACCGTCAGTTTCCGGCAGACTGTTTTAGCTGGCCGGCCGGCGGCGTTATTTGCCAATAGGAGCGCTATGATGACCTCTTCTTTTGTCACGCCGGTGACATTTGGCCGTGATGATGTTGAAATGCTTTCCCGTGAGACGTTATATAACGGCTTTTTCAAGATGGAGCTTTACCACTTCCGCCACCGGCTGTTTAATGGCGGCATGAGCCAAACGGTGACTCGGGAAATCTTCGAGCGCGGGCATGCGGTCGTCCTATTACCCTATGATGCGCGGCGTGACCAGGTGATATTATTGGAGCAAATCCGCATCGCCGCCTATGACAGCAGCCCGACCCCCTGGCTGCTGGAGCTGGTGGCCGGTATGATTGAGCCGGGAGAAACGCTGGAGCAGGTTGCCCGGCGCGAAGCGGTTGAGGAGACGGGACTTGCGGTGGGCCGCTGCAAACGGATGCTAAGCTATCTGGCCAGTCCTGGCGGCACCAGCGAACGCCTGACGGTAATGGTGGGGGAAGTGGACGCGCTGAAAGCCGAGGGTATCCATGGACTGGTGGAGGAAAATGAAGATATCCGTCTCCATGCCGTGAGCCGCGAACAGGCGTACCGCTGGGTGGAGGAGGGAGTGATCGATAACGCCGCCTCTGTCATTGCCCTGCAATGGCTGGCATTACACCATGAATCCTTGAGAAAAGAGTGGGCCGATTAATGATAAAGCGCTACACGCCCGATTTCCCTGAAATGATGCGGTTGTGCGAAACCAATTTCGCCCAGCTGCGCCGGTTGCTGCCGCCGATGAATCAGGTGGGTGAAACCGTCGCCTATCAGGTGCACGGCGCCAGCTACCGGCTGACCATTCAGGAGTCCACCCGCTACACAACGCTTGTGGAAATCACCCAGACCGCGCCCGTCGCCAGCTACTGGAGCCTACCCTCGATGACCGTCAGGCTCTACCATGACGCCACGGTTGCGGAAGTGTGTTCCAGTCAGCAGATCTCTCGCTTCAAAGCGCGTTATGATTATCCGAATAAAAAGTTACATCAACGTGATGAGAAACATCAAATCAACCAGTTCCTCGCGGACTGGTTACGCTATTGTTTGGCGTATGGTGCCATGGCGGTTCCTGTTTGTTAGGCAGATTTCGATAACCAAGGACAATCTTTGGAAAGCCTGTTGAAACTTCCTGTGGCGCGTGGGGCCAATATCAGGATTTTACAAATCACCGATACTCACCTGTTTGCGGGTGAGGACGAGACGTTGCTCGGGGTGAATACCTTGCGCAGCTACAGCGCGGTGCTGAAGGCGGTACAGGCTGAACAGCGGCATTTTGATTTAGTGGTCGCCACGGGCGACCTGGCGCAGGATCACTCGCCCCAGGCCTATCGGCATTTTGCCACCCGGATCGCGCGCCTGCCCGCGCCCTGCGTCTGGCTGCCGGGCAACCATGACTTTCAGCCGGCGATGGTTGATGTGCTGGCGGAGTGCGGAATTTCCTGCGCCAAACAGGTGTTAATCGGCGACGAGTGGCAATTGCTGCTGCTGGACAGCCAGGTCTACGGCGTGCCCCACGGTGAATTGAGCGACTATCAACTGGAGTGGCTGGCGCAGGCGCTGGCCGGCCAGCCTGAACGCCATACGCTGCTGTTGCTGCACCATCATCCTTTCCCTTCCGGCTGTATCTGGCTTGATCAGCACAGCCTGCGCAACGCCCACATGCTGGCGGAGGTGCTACAGCCCCATCAGCGGGTGAAGACCCTGCTGTGCGGCCACATTCATCAGGAACTGGACGTTGATTGGCTGGGCCGGCGCGTGCTGGCAACGCCTTCCACCTGCGTGCAGTTCAAACCGCACTGCACCAACTTCACCATCGACACCCTGGGGCCCGGCTGGCGCTATCTCGACCTGCTGCCGGGCGGCGCGGTGCAGACCGAAGTCCGTCGGCTGGACGGGACTGAACATCTGCCCGACACCGATTATGAAGGCTACTGATGGCGACGCTTTTGTATCTCCACGGTTTCAACAGTTCTCCCTCTTCCGCCAAGGCCACCGCCCTCGGCGCCTGGCTGGCGCGCCACCATCCCGATATCGAGCTGCTGGTGCCGCAGTTGCCGGTGTACCCCGCCGATGCGGCGGAAATGATGGAAACGCTGGTGATGGAGCGGGCCGGAGAAACGCTGGGGCTGGTGGGCTCGTCCCTCGGCGGTTATTTTGCCACCTGGCTGTCGCAATCGTTTCTGCTGCCGGCGGTGGTGGTCAATCCGGCGGTGCGGCCGTTTGATTTGCTCACGGGCTATTTGGGGGAAAACCTGAACCCCTATACCGGCGAGAAATATGTTTTGGCGCCGCGGCATATCTATGATTTAAAGGTGATGCAGGTCGAAGTGTTAGAGTCGCCGGATCTTATCTGGTTGCTGGCGCAAAGCGGCGACGAGATCCTCGATTATCGCCAGGCGGTGGCCTACTACACCCATTGTCGCCAAACCGTCGAGTCGGGCGGCAACCACGCTTTCGTCGGTTTTGACCATTATTTCTCCTCCATCGTGCATTTTTTGGGGCTTACCATCGGGTGAGACCGCAATCGACGCCGCACAGAATATCTGCTTCCCGAAGGCCGGCCTTTGCGGTAGGCTCTCCAACAATTTGTCACGAAATATGATTCAAGCCATGACTCAATCAAGCTATAACGCTGACGCGATAGAAGTACTGAGCGGACTGGAACCGGTCCGCCGCCGTCCGGGGATGTACACCGACACCTCGCGGCCCAATCATCTTGGACAGGAAGTCATCGATAACAGCGTCGACGAGGCGCTTGCCGGCCACGCCCGGCGCATTGATGTGATTTTGCATGCCGATCAGTCGCTGGAGGTCACCGACGACGGCCGCGGTATGCCGGTGGATATCCATCCCGAAGAGGGCGTGCCGGCGGTGGAGTTAATCCTCTGCCGTCTGCACGCCGGCGGCAAGTTCTCCAATAAAAACTATCAGTTTTCCGGCGGTCTGCACGGGGTGGGGATTTCGGTGGTCAACGCCCTGTCCACGCGGGTCGAGGTGACGGTGCGCCGTAACGGCAATGTCTACCGCATCGCGTTCGAGAATGGCGATAAAGTCGAAGATCTGAGCGTGGTCGGCACCTGTCCCAAGCGCAATACCGGCACCAGCGTCCATTTCTGGCCGGACGAGCGCTTCTTCGATAGTCCCCGCTTCTCGATATCCCGTCTGACCCATTTGCTGAAGGCGAAGGCGGTGCTGTGTCCCGGCGTGGAAATCGTCTTCCAGGATCAGGTCAATAACACCGAGCAGCGCTGGTGCTACCAGGCGGGCCTGACAGATTACCTCAACGAAGCGATAAATGGGCTTATCACGCTGCCCGAAGCGCCCTTTGTGGGCGCGGTAAGCGGCGATACCGAAACGGTGGATTGGGCGCTCTTGTGGCTGCCGGAGGGGGGGGAACTCCTGACCGAGAGCTATGTGAATCTGATCCCCACCCCGCAGGGCGGGACCCACGTTAACGGGCTGCGTCAGGGCCTGCTGGACGCGATGCGCGAGTTTTGCGAATACCGCAATATTTTGCCGCGCGGCGTCAAGCTGTCGGCTGATGATATTTGGGAGCGCTGCGCCTATGTCCTGTCGGTGAAAATGCAGGATCCGCAGTTTGCCGGCCAAACCAAAGAGCGGCTGTCGTCGCGGCAAAGCGCCGCCTTCGTTTCCGGCGTGGTGAAAGATGCCTTTATCCTGTGGCTGAATCAGAATATCCAGGTGGCGGAGCAACTGGCGGAACTGGCTATCGCCAGCGCCCAGCGTCGCTTGCGCGCCGCGAAGAAGGTGGTGCGTAAAAAATTGACCAGCGGGCCGGCGCTGCCGGGCAAGCTGGCCGATTGCACCGCCCAGGATCTGGCGCGTACGGAATTGTTCCTGGTGGAAGGGGATTCGGCGGGCGGGTCCGCCAAACAGGCGCGCGATCGGGAATATCAAGCGATCATGCCGCTTAAGGGAAAGATCCTTAATACTTGGGAGGTCTCCTCCGACGAGGTGCTGGCATCGCAGGAAGTCCATGATATTTCGGTGGCGTTGGGTATCGATCCCGATAGCAACGATCTTAGCCAGCTGCGCTACGGTAAAATTTGTATCCTGGCGGATGCCGACTCCGATGGCCTGCATATCGCCACGCTGCTGTGCGCCTTGTTTATGCAGCATTTCCGCAAGCTGGTGGAGGAGGGGCATGTTTACGTGGCGATGCCGCCGCTCTACCGCATCGATTTGGGTAAAGAGGTTTATTACGCCCTGGATGAGGAAGAGAAGACCGGCGTGCTGGAGCAGTTGAAACGCAAAAAGGGCAAACCCAACGTACAGCGATTTAAAGGGCTGGGGGAAATGAACCCGTTGCAGTTGCGCGAAACCACGCTCGACCCCAATACCCGCCGGCTGGTGCAGTTAACGGTAGGGGCGGACGATGTGCAGCAGACGCTGGCGATGATGGATATGCTGCTGGCGAAAAAGCGCGCTGAAGACCGCCGCAACTGGTTGCAGGAAAAGGGCGACGAAGCGGAAATCGAGGTGTAAACCTCGAGGGATCTCCGGCGTTCGTCTCAGAATACCGCAAGCTTCGGGCCGCGGCAGCAGGCTTTGATTGCGGCGAGGGGATGGGGAGTCGATCCCGTGCCACTACGCTGTGCGTCTTCCCAGGCGTATAGCGGGGCTTTCACGGTGGTTGGCCAAAATCTCGCCGCTGCAGCCTGCCCGCGGTGCGTCACACACCTGATTTGCAGTCCGTTCCAGGAGCGCTTACCTGTTCCTAGCGGCTTGCCCGCAGCGCATGAAACACCTCCTATGCAGTCTATGCATAGCAGGCCGAATGCGTCCCTGTCGGTATAGCCATGAGGCGTCGTCCTAATTCAAGGTCCCTACTGGCGCTGGCGCTGGCGCTGGCGCTGGCGTTCTAGCGTGCTGGCGATAATGGCTGGCGTAACGCAGCGCGGGCTGCCGAACGCTGTTTTTGCCGCAACCCTCTCCGACTTGCAGCGCCTATCGCCGGCGTTTCACCCTTAAAGGACATTAACGCCACATTCTCGACCCCGCCTCTCTGCGGATGGCGGATGCCTCAGTCTGTCGGTTGCTGCCGCCGGGCGTCGATGGTAGTATTTGGCTATCAAGACATACAGATGGCTAGATTCCCGGACGGCATTGATGTCGGCGGATCGCAACAAGGACGCTCATGGCGGAAAATAAACCTTTGGCTGAACTGGTCGCCGCCTGCCGCTGGATAGGCGCGCGGGGTTGGAGCCCGGCTACCGGCGGCAACATGTCGCAGCGGCGAGACGCGCACAGCTGTTTTATCACCACCTCCGGGCTGGACAAGGGCGACCTCGGCCCCGACGATTTTATTACGGTGGATATCCATACCGGCGAGACCCAGTCCGGGCGCCGGCCTTCCGCGGAAACCGGCTTGCATGCTTTTCTCTATCGGCGTTTTCCCGAGGTCGGTTGCGTGCTCCACACCCATTCGGTCAGCGCCACCGTGCTATCGCGGGCGGAGCCGGGAAGCGCCCTGCGGCTGTCCGGCTACGAGATGCAAAAAGCGCTGGCGGGCCAATCGGATCACCAAGATGAGGTGGCGATTGCCGTTTTCGATAATGCTCAGGACATCCCGGCGCTGGTTCAGCGCATTGCGCAGCGGGATACAATTACCCCTTTGCGCTATGGCTTTTTGATGCGCGGCCATGGTTTGACCTGCTGGGGACGGGATGTGCGCGAGGCCCGGCGCCATCTAGAAGGCCTCGAATTTCTGTTTGAGTGCGAGTGGCGTCGCCGTTTGCTGGAGGCCAAATGATCCAGGCGGTCATCACCGATATCGAGGGTACCACCAGCGATATCCGTTTCGTCCATGAGGTGCTATTTCCCTACGCCCGGCAACGGCTGGCCGAGGTGGTGCACCGGCGTGCCAACGATAGCGAGATCGCGCCGGCGTTACAGGCGCTGCGCACCGAGATTGGCAGGCCCGATGCCGATGGCGATGATTTGCTGACGGTGCTGTACGGCTTTATGGCGGAAGATCGTAAATCCCCCGCGCTAAAAACTTTGCAGGGTATTATCTGGCGTGACGGCTATCGACAGGGGGACTTTTTCGGCCATGTTTACGACGATGTGGTGCCGCAGCTGACGGCCTGGCGTCGGCAGGGGGTAGCGCTCGGCGTTTATTCCTCAGGATCGGTGGAAGCACAGCAGCTGCTATTTGGCCACAGCGACAAGGGCGACTTGCGTTGGCTGTTCAGCCACTATTTTGATACGCGCGTCGGCGCTAAGCGGCAGAGCGCGGCCTATCAGGCTATTGCCGCTGAATTGGCGCTGCCGCCAGCGGCTATTTTATTTTTATCCGATATCTATCAGGAGCTGGATGCCGCCCGTGACGCCGGATGGCGCACCTGTCAGCTGATTCGCAACGATCATTGCGCCAGCGGAAGCCATCCGCAGGCGCGTCGTTTTGACGAGATAACCCTCCAGGAGTTTGTTTAATGAGCGCATTGACCGTTTATTCCGATACTGATGCTTCGGCGCCGCGTTGGCAAAGCCGCGAGGGGGACGCCATTCAACGTGAGCTGAACGCTATCGGCGTTCGTTTCGAGCGTTGGCAGGCCGACGGCGAACTGGGGCAAAATCCCGACGCCGAGACGGTGATTGCCGCCTATCAACACGCCATCGATCGTTTAGTGGCGGAAAAGGGCTATCAAAGCTGGGATGTCATCAGCATGCGTCCGGATAATCCGCAGCGCGAGGTCATGCGCGCGAAATTCCTGGCGGAGCATACCCATGGTGAGGATGAAGTGCGGTTTTTCGTCGAAGGCGCCGGTCTGTTCTGCCTGCATGTGCAGGGAAAAATCTATCAGATATTGTGCGAAAAGAATGACTTGATTTCGGTGCCGGCGGGCACGCCGCACTGGTTTGATATGGGCGAGGCGCCCTATTTTACCGCTATCCGAGTGTTTGATAATCCCGAGGGCTGGATTGCCCGCTTTACCGGCGATGCTATCGCTGACGCGTATCCGCGGCTGAGGCGCTGAGCTGGCAGCGCCGTTAAGTCCAGGCTGGCAGCATGCCAGGCTGGTTCCGCAAGCCTATCGTTGCCGACGCGTCAGCCTATCAATCAATGCAGCCATCGGCAGCCCAGCAACCGGTACGGCCATCGTTCGCCGCTAAGCCAGCCGTTTCGCCGGCGGGCAAAGCCTCGGCGGCCTCAGACGGCTCCCTCTGAGCGCAACGGCCGGCTGAACAGGCCCTCTCCTACCTGCTGCGGTGTAACGATACCGGTATCCAGCACCCAGCCGTCAATCAGCGCTGCCGGGGTGACGTCAAAGGCGGGGTTGTAAACGTCCGCGCCGTCCGGCGCCCATCGGCATTGGCCAAAGCTGCCGGTTACGCCGGTCACTTCAGCAGCGTCGCGCTGCTCAATGGGAATGGCATCGCCGCTGGGACAACTGGCGTCACAGGTGGTATGGGGCGCCGCCACGTAAAACGGCACACGGTGCCAACGGGCCAGCACCGCCAGGCTATAGGTACCGATTTTATTGGCGACATCGCCGTTGGCGGCGATTCTGTCCGCGCCGACCCAAACGGCGTCCACCTGTCCGCGCGCCATTAAGTCCGCGGCCATCGCATCGCATATCAGCCGGTAAGGTACTCCCAACTCTCCCAGTTCCCAGGCGGTGAGACGGCCGCCCTGGAGCAGCGGCCGGGTTTCGTCCACCCATACCTGCGCGATGTTGCCCTGGCGATGAGCGAGAGCAATCACGCCCAGAGCGGTACCGGTGCCGGCCGTTGCCAGCCCGCCGGTATTGCAGTGGGTCAACAGGCGGCTTCCCGGTTTGACCAGCGCGGCACCGTGCCGGGCAATGGCGTCGCACAGCGCCCGATCTTCCTCCACCAATCGCAGCGCTTCCTGCCCCATCGCGGTGACGAAATCAGACTGCGCCAACGCCTGCGCCATGCGCGAGAGATTATTCATCAAATTTACCGCGGTCGGCCGCGCCGCGCGCAGCACCGCCAAATCGCGCTCAAGCTGCGCCCGGGGCTGACCGTTTTCCGCCAATAAGGCCAACAGCAGGCTGGCGGACAGACCGATAAGCGGCGCGCCGCGCACGCGCAGCGCGCGGATGTGATCCACCAATTGCGCCACCGTCTGCGCAGGATGCCAGCGTTGCTGCTGCGGTAACGCCTGCTGATCCAAAATCCATAATTGATTTTCCCTGACCCGCAGGCTGGTGGTGCTAAACGTCAGCATTGCTGTTGTCCCTTACTGGTTATTGCATCTGGTTGACTATTCTGCCAACATGCCATCAAGATGTATAGACGTCTAAATGGTTTTACGCCTTTACGGCCTTTTAGCAGCTAATCAGGGAAGTCGATATGACAGCTTACCGTACCCTTACCGCCGCTGACGCGGTGGCCTATGCCCGCCGGTTCGCCGGCGTAAGCGACCCCGGCGCGCTTATTGCCGCGCAGGAGATTGGTGACGGCAATCTCAATCTGGTATTCAAAATCTTACAGGCTGACGGCGTCAGCCGGGTCATCGTCAAACAGGCGCTGCCGTACGTGCGCTGCGTCGGGGAATCCTGGCCGCTGACGCTCGATCGGGCGCGTATTGAGGCGGAAACGCTGCTGATTCATGGCCGCTATTGCCCGCAGCACACGGTGCGGGTGATACATCACGATCCGCTCCAGGCGACGATGGTGCTGGAAGATCTTTCCGATCATCTCATCTGGCGCAACGAGCTGGTGAAGGGGGCGTGGTATCCTGATGCCGCCCGTCAACTGGGCGAGTATCTGGCGCAGACATTGTTTCACACCTCTGATTTCTTTCAGCCGCCCGAGGAGAAAAAAAGCGAAGTCGCCCGTTTTTCCAACCCTGAAATGTGCCGCATAACGGAAGATCTGTTCTTTACCGACCCCTATCGGGTCCATGAGCGCAACGCCTATGAGCCCGAACTGGAAGCGGACGCGGCCGCGCTGCGCGACGATCGGGAGCTGAAGCTCAGGGTGGCGGTGCTCAAACACCGTTTCTTGACGAAAGCGGAAGCGCTGCTGCATGGGGATATTCACAGCGGTTCCCTTTTCGTCGCCCGCGAGCGCCTAAAGGTGATCGATGCTGAATTTGGCTACTATGGTCCCGTGGGGTTCGATATCGGCACCGCGGTGGGTAATTTGTTGCTCAATTACTGCGGTTTGCCGGGGCTGTTGCCGCCGCGCGAAGCCGCGGCGGGACGCGAGCAGCGCCTGCGCGATGTGCAGGAAGTCTGGCAGGCGTTCAGTGAGGGATTTCACGGCCTGGCGGCGGAAAAAAGCCGTGACCAGACCTTGGCTGAGCCCGGTTATGTACAGCTGTTTTTGCGTGAAGTGTTACAGGACGCGATAGGTTACTGCGGCACAGAGCTTATCCGGCGTACGGTGGGGCTGGCCCACGTTAGCGATCTGGACGGGATTCAAGACGCCGAAATGCGCCACGCTTGCCAGCGACGGGCGCTGGCGCTGGGCAAAATGCTGATCCTCGCCGCACCGCACATCGCCGACGCCGACGCGTTGGACGCCCGTATACGTCAACATGCCTAAGCGGCCGGGCCGCCGCCGCGGGGTTATCCCGCGCGCCGGGGCCGCGCAAAGCGGCTTTCTGTCAGGCGGTGTCCCTTGCGCGACGGACAATTTTCTTGCGGCCGATACGGTAAATCCTGATTCCTCTTCTATACTCAAATAACGATATCATCGACTTATGGTCAAAACGATAATCACTTAACGAGAAGGAACAGGGAATGAAAATATTTCTGTGGATAATTGCCATTATTTTTATCGTCGGCCTGCTGACGTTGACCGGTGTCTTTAAATTGATCTTCTGATTCCGACCGGCGCTAACGGCACGCCCGTTAGCGCCAGCCTCCCTTCCCCTTGTTTTGGCGCGATCAACGACAATAATGTCGTCGCGACCGGCCCATGTGTGTCGCCGGTTACGCTCCCGTGCGTCTCTCTAAAATATGAAATGTGACATCCATCACGTCATCGCGAATATTGGCGCGATGGGCATCCATATGTGCGGTTTGTTGGTGCTGCTCCAAATGCCGAATGCTCTTCCATTGTTCCAGCATAAAAATGGAGTCGGGAGCGGTTTTACGCCACGGTACTTGCGCTTTATAGTCGGTGAGCAAAGTGTATTCGCCGCATCCGTCTTCGGCCAGCACGTTCGGCCTGAGCGCTTCGATAGCGGCTAAAACCGCTTCTCTTCGTCCCGGTTTGACTTTGATTTCTGCAATTACCGTGATCATCGCTTCCTCTGTTTCACTTTCGTTCGGGGGCGCCATTAGTTAACCAAAGACGCGGGCCGGATGCTCGTGATATTTTATCGCATCCGTGATTCGACCACTTATTATACTGAATGCAGCGGGGCCTAAGCCACGCTGACGTATTGGCGCCCGCGCGAGTCCTGTGACAGCGAGGGGGCGGATAGGGTAGTATCATGCTCACGAACCCCATACCCGCGGCGTATGCGATGTGACTGCTCACGTGGCCATACCGCGGTCAGAGGAAACAATAATCAATGAGCGAGCTGACTCATGACGGCGCCGAACGCCTGGCGCTGCATAAATTTACCGAAAACGCGTACCTCAATTATTCCATGTACGTCATCATGGATCGTGCGCTACCGTTTATCGGCGACGGGCTCAAGCCGGTGCAACGCCGCATCGTTTATGCGATGTCGGAGCTGGGGCTGAACGCCAGCGCGAAATACAAAAAGTCGGCGCGTACCGTCGGCGACGTACTGGGTAAATACCATCCCCACGGCGATAGCGCCTGTTACGAAGCCATGGTGCTGATGGCGCAACCCTTTTCGTATCGCTATCCGATGGTGGATGGCCAGGGTAACTGGGGGGCGCCGGACGATCCCAAATCGTTCGCCGCCATGCGCTACACGGAATCGCGCCTGTCCCGCTATGCCGAAGTACTGCTCGGCGAATTGGGGCAAGGCACGGTGGATTACGTACCCAACTTCGACGGGACGCTAGAAGAGCCGAAGATGCTGCCGGCGCGGTTGCCGAATGTGTTGCTGAACGGCACGACCGGTATCGCGGTCGGGATGGCGACCGATATACCGCCTCATAACATCAACGAAGTGGCGGCCGCGGCGATTGCGCTGCTGGGCAACCCTTCCGCCACGTTGGAAAACTTGCTGGAATATGTAAAGGGGCCGGATTTTCCCACCGAGGCGGAAATCATTACTCCCCATGACGATCTGCGCAAGATTTACCAGACCGGCCGCGGCTCCGTGCGCATGCGCGCACTGTGGACCATCGAGGAGGGCGAGGCGGTTATCAGCGCGTTGCCGCATCAGGTTTCCGGCGCTAAGGTTCTGGAACAGATAGCCAGTCAGATGCGCGCGAAAAAATTGCCGATGGTGGAGGATTTGCGCGACGAATCGGACCATGAAAACCCGACCCGCCTGGTCATCGTCCCGCGCTCCAACCGCGTTGACCTGGCGCAGGTCATGAACCATCTTTTCGCCACTACCGATTTGGAACGCAGCTATCGCGTCAATATGAACATGATCGGGCTGGACGGCCGTCCGGCGGTGAAAAACCTGCACGAAATTTTGTCGGAATGGTTGGTTTATCGTCGCGACACCGTACGCCGCCGGCTGAACTTCCGCCTGGAGAAAGTCCTGCGCCGGTTGCATATCCTGACCGGCCTGTTGGTGGCCTACCTCAACCTGGATGAGGTTATCCACATTATCCGCACCGAGGATGAGCCGAAACAGGTTCTGATGCAGCGATTCGAGCTGAGCGAAACCCAGGCTGACGCCATTCTCGAATTAAAACTCCGCCACTTGGCCAAATTGGAAGAAATGAAGCTCCGCGGCGAACAGGATGAGCTGGAGAAGGAACGCGACAAAATCCAGGCGATCCTGGCCTCGGAACGCAAGCTGAGCAACCTGCTGAAAAAAGAAATCGAGGCGGATGCCGCCGCTTACGGCGATGCGCGCCGCTCGCCGCTGGTGGAACGCGACGAGGCGAAAGCGCTGAGCGAAAATGAGCTGATTCCGTCGGAGCCGGTGACGGTGATCCTGTCGACCATGGGCTGGGTACGCAGCGCCAAGGGCCACGATATCGATCCGAGCGGGCTTAGTTACCGATCCGGCGACAATTACCTGTCGTCGGTGCGCGGCAAGAGCAACCAACCGGTGGTGTTCATCGACTCCACCGGACGCAGCTACGCCTTAGAGCCCGCCGGTCTACCGTCGGCGCGCGGCCAGGGCGAACCGCTGACCGGTAAACTAACGCTACCGCCGGGCGCCTCGGTGGAGCAAATGCTCACCGGCGCTGACGATCAGAAATTGCTGATGGCTTCCGATGCCGGCTACGGTTTCGTGTGCAGTTTTAGCGACTTAGTGGCGCGCAATCGCGCCGGTAAGGCGCTGTTGACGCTGCCGGAAAATGCCAAAGTCATGCCGCCGCTCTGGATAAAAGGCGCCGCCGATAAGCTGTTGGCGTTCACCCAAGCCGGGCGTTTGCTGATGTTCCCGGTCGACGATTTGCCGCAGCTGTCGAAAGGAAAAGGCAATAAAATCATCTCCATCCCCTCCGCAGAGGCGGCGGCGGGCAAGGATCGTCTCGCCGGTCTGTATCTGCTGTCCACCAAAGCCTCCGTTACTTTCTATGTCGGCAAACGCAAGCTCACTCTTCGCCCGGAAGACTTGCAGAAATTCAGCGCTGAACGCGGGCGTAAGGGAACGTTGTTGCCGCGCGGACTGCAACAAATCGATCGGGTGGAAATCAACGATCCGCTGGCCGGCGCCGGCGAAGAGGAAACGGCGTAATACCTGCGCCGGCCGGGCATCCCCCGGCCGGTTTTCTCTTTGGTGACAGGTGATGATCCTCCGTGTTGTTTAATACCGCCCGACGGCCGGGGGAATAACCGTGTATTTTGTCAGGAAGCCGGTATACTAGCGACGGCTGAAGGTTAAGGGGTAACTATGCTCGCTATTGTTCGCACCATTTTGGTGGTGCTGTTGTCGATAATCATCTGCGTTTTTGGCTTGATTTATTGCTTGTTCAGCCCGCGAGACCCTCGTCATGTCGCCACCTTCGGCCGCTGGTTTGGCCGTATGTCGCCCCTGTTTGGCATCCGGGTGGAAGTTCGCCATCCCGAAGGCGTGACGCTACCGCAAAATTGCATTTATATTGCCAATCATCAGAACAACTACGATATGGTAACCGCGGCCTATGTCGTGCAGCCGCGTACCGTAACGGTGGGAAAAAAAAGCCTGCTATGGATCCCGCTGTTTGGGCCGCTTTACTGGTTGACCGGCAATTTGCTTATCGATCGCGACAACAGCGCCCGCGCCCATAGCACGCTTACCGAAATCGTACAGAGTATCAAAAAGCGCAATATTTCCATCTGGATGTTTCCAGAAGGGACCCGCAGCCGCGGTCGCGGTTTGCTGCCCTTTAAAACCGGGGCGTTCTACACCGCGATTGCCGCCGAGGTTCCTATTGTGCCGATTTGCGTTTCTAATACCTCGAACAAAATCAAACTCAATCGCTGGTCCAACGGCTTGGTCATCATCGAAATCTTGCCGCCGGTCGAAACGGCCGGTTATAGCCGTGAGCAGGTGCGCGCATTGACCCGACACTGTCGGGAAGTGATGAAAAACAAGCTCGACGATTTGAACGCGGAAGTGG
The DNA here is from genome assembly GCF_000517425.1 of Sodalis praecaptivus. Classification (NCBI taxonomy): domain Bacteria; kingdom Pseudomonadati; phylum Pseudomonadota; class Gammaproteobacteria; order Enterobacterales; family Bruguierivoracaceae; genus Sodalis; species Sodalis praecaptivus. The sequence goes on along the minus strand of NZ_CP006569.1, from coordinate 4,112,196 downwards.
CCAGGCGAGAAACGCTGGAGCGCTGAAAGCTTTTGACCCCAGACCGTCGGTCGCGACTTGACGAACGGCGGGTGCTGCAAGGGCGAAAGCCTTTCCCCTTAATGCCGGCCGGATCCGTAACAATAAAGCCGTGGCCGGGACGAATTGAGGCCCAGGCGCAATTCGGTCCCGGTGTACGGTTGATGATTTCCCGGCCTGACGCAGGCCGGACATGACGAGAAAAGCTTTGCCGTGTCTAATGGAGCAGATATGTCACTCAGTCGGCGTCGGTTTATTCAGGCATCCGGGGTTACGCTTGCGGCCAGCGCGCTGCCGCTGCGGGCGCGAGCCGCCGATGCGCCCGTAGCGCTGCCGATCCCACCCTTGCTGGAATCACGCCGCGGGCAGCCGTTATTTCTGACGCTGCAGCGCTCGCACTGGACCTTTGCCGCCGGCCGACGCGCCGCTACCTGGGGCATCAACGGCGGTTATCTCGGCCCGACGGTGCGGGTGTTCAACGGTGATGACGTCAAACTTATTTATAACAATCGGCTGAATGAACCCGTGGCAATGACCGTCAGCGGTCTGCAGATGCCCGGTACGCTAATGGGCGGCGCGGCGCGGATGATGTCGCCGGGCGCGGACTGGTCGCCGGTGCTGCCGATCCGTCAGCCGGCGGCCACCTGTTGGTACCATGCCAATACTCCTAATCGTATGGCGCCGCATGTCTATAACGGCCTGGCGGGGTTATGGCTGGTGGAGGATGCCCTAAGCAAAGTGCTGCCGCTGCCGAATCATTATGGCGTCGATGACTTCCCGCTTATCATCCAGGACAAACGGCTGGATAATTTCGGCCAGCCGGTGTACAACCCACCCGCCAGCGGCGGTTTCCTCGGTGATACTCTGCTGGTGAACGGCGCGCAGAGCCCCTTTGTGGAAGTGTCGCGCGGTTGGGTGCGTCTGCGGCTGCTCAATGCCTCCAACGCTCGGCGTTATCAGCTGCAACTCAGCGACGGCCGCGCCATGCAGGTCGTTGCCGGCGACCAGGGGTTCTTGCCTGCGCCGGTGCCGGTCACCCGGCTGTCGCTGGCGCCTGGCGAGCGGCGTGAGATTCTCATCGACATGTCCAAAGGGGAAGACGTGGTCATCACCGCCGGCGAAGCGGCCGGTCTGATGGATCGGGTACGCGGCTTTTTTGAACCCTCGTCAATACTGGTCAATACCACGGTGCTGACGCTTAAACCGACCGGGCTGTTACCCTTGGTCACCGATAACCTGCCGATGCGCTTGTTGTCCGATCAACTGATCGACGGCGGCATCAGCCGCACCCGCGAGTTCTCCCTCGGGGGGGCTACCCCCGATATCAACGGTGCGCTATGGAATATGAGCCGCAACGACTTTCAAAGTTTACAGGGCAGTTTTGAGCGCTGGATAGTCCATACCAATACCCCGCAGGCGTTCCATATTCAGGGGGTGGCTTTTCTGATTAAACGCGTCAATGGCAGCACGCCATTGCCGGAAGATCAGGGTTGGAAAGATACGGTGTGGGTCGATAACGAAGTGGAACTGCTGGTTTGGTTCCCACAGGTGGCGCCGGAGCACTTTCCTTATCTCTATTACAGCCAGACGCTGGAAATGGCCGATCGCGGCGCCACGGGGCAATTTGTCGTACGGCCCGCGGCCCTGGGTTAACGGCGGCGCAGAGTGCGCCACCGCCGTGAGGTGCCGCCGCGACAGCAAAGCCGTGCGCGTCGCGCCGAACGTGGCGCGCGTCGCCAAAGCGGCCAGTGCGTGAAAACGGGGCAGGGGGAGCCAGCGCTATTCCTGCGCTGGGAGCTAGCGCGGCCCGCTACCCTCGCGGCGCCGGATCCGGCTTCGGTCTCAGACCATAGCCATGGTATCCGGATGCGAACCCAGCCGTTTGCCGCTGTCCAATGTGGCAATGGCATCCAGATCATCCTGCGTCAGGCTGAAGTCGAGTACGTCGAAGTTAGCGCGTATCCGCGCCGGCGTGACCGATTTCGGGATCACCACCAAGGCGTTATCGATATGCCAGCGGATAACAATCTGCGCCGGCGTTTTGCCGTATTTGTCCGCCAGCTCTCGGATAATCGCCTGGTCAAACACCCCTTTACCGCCCTGCGCCAGAGGACTCCAGGATTCAGTCAAAATCTGATGCCGGGCATCGAAGTCTCGTAACGCCTGCTGCTGCAACAGCGGATGCAGCTCAATTTGGTTTATCACCGGCACCACGCCGGTTTCATCCAGCAGGCGCTGAAGATGGTGCGGCTCGAAATTACACACCCCGATGCTTTTCGCCAGCCCTTCTTCCTTCAGTTTCACCATGTCGCGCCAGGCCTGTACAAAGTTATCCTTGCTCGGTACCGGCCAGTGCATTAAATAAAGATCGACATAATCCAGGCGTAGCTTGGCCAGACTTTGCTCGATAGCCTTCTGGGCCATGGTTTGATCGCCGTTCCACAGTTTAGTGGTAATAAACAGATCTTCCCGCGCCACCGTGGCGCCCTGCAGCGCCTGACCGACACCCTCTTCGTTTTTGTAAATAGCCGCGGTATCAATGGAGCGATAGCCGGCCTCCAGCGCCGCCTCGATTGCGGTGACCACTTCCTGGTTACTGGCTTTCCAAACCCCCAAACCCAACTGCGGCATGGTATGTCCATCGTGGAATGTGACCGTAGGTTGCGTTGTCATGCTTTCTCCTTTTTTGTCCAAGCGCCGCGCCCGTGCGGGACGGCGAGGGCCATGAGTGATGGGATAAGTTTAGTTTTAGCAGAAAAAAGAGCCTGCCGCGGCGTCGGCGATGCGTTAGGGCCGCTGTGCGCGCAATGATGTTAGGCGGTGACCCGCTTCACGCCGCGGCGATGGGGAAAACGGCCGGCCGCAACAGATTTGCCTGCGTTACTGCATCACGGGTTTAGGCGTTTTTCACCCGCCGCCGGCGGATAATCAGCAGTACGCTGCCTATCAGACCGGTGACCAGCAGCACCACGGGCAGGACGATTAGCGCCATCATCACCTGATCTTCATGATGTTTCACCACCGGCACATGACTGATAGCATAGCCAAGGGTCACCAGCACGGTGACCCAGATTAGCGCGCTTAACCAATTGAACAGCTGAAAACGGGTATTGCTGAGGCCGGAGATGCCGGCCATCGTCGGCAGCAGCGTGCGCACAAAAGCCAGAAAACGGCCGACCAGCAGCGCGGTCAGCCCGTGACGATTAAACATGGTGTAAGCGCGCAGGTGATAGTGGGCGGGCAGATGGAGCAACCAACTTCTGACGATGCGCGTATCACCCAGCCAGCGCCCCTGCAGGTAGCTGAACCAGCAGCCGAAACCCGCCGCCGCGCTGAGAATGATGAGCGTGGGAAAAAACGCCATGACGCCTTTGGCGACCATCGCGCCCGAGAGCAGCAGTAGACTATCACCCGGCAAAAAGGAAGCCGGCAGCAATCCATTTTCTAAAAACAGCGTGGTAAACATTACCCCATAGACCACCCAGATCACCCGGGGATCGGCCAAAGCGGCAAAATCCTGATGCCAAAGCGCCCGGATAATCTCTTCTAGTAGATTCATTTCAACCTGCTTACTCACATTTTATCGACAGCTTAGCGTTACGCCGGTTCCCAGTCCTTGATCCATCACCCAACCAAACACTTTTTTTAATCTATTTTAGTCAGCAAAGCGTCAACCGGCGATTAATCGGCGCATAAACGTGATTTTATCGCTCTCCTTGCGCGATGCGGGCGAAGCCGGCGGCCAAATCGTCGATGAGATCATCGCCGTTTTCCAGCCCGATGTGCAGCCGCACCAGCGTGCCGGTGAAATCGACACCGCCCGCGGGCCGTATGGCCGCCAGTTCTTCCGGCTGATTCGCCAGTATCAGCGATTCGAAACCGCCCCATGAGTAAGCCATGCTGAAATGCGTGAAGTGGTCCAGGTAATGTGCCAGTTGCTGATCGCTTAATCGTTGCTTTAGCACAAAAGAAAACAGCCCGCTGGCCCCGGTGAAGTCGCGCACGAAGACGTCATGCCCTTTGCTGCCCGGCAGCGCCGGGTGATTGACTACCGCCACCTCAGGCCGCTGCGCCAGCCAGCGCGCCACGCGCAGGCCGTTTTCCTCATGCTGCTTTAGCCGGATGCCGAGCGTACGCAGCCCCCGTGCGGCCATATACGCGGTATCGGCGTCAACCATCTGTCCCATCAGATAGGATTGCTCGCGCAACTGCTCCCAGCAGCGCGCGTTGGCTACCGCGGTACCGATCATCGCATCGGAATGGCCGATCAGATATTTAGTGCCGGCTTGAAGGGAGATATCGACGCCCAAATCCAGCGCCTTAAGTAATATGCCTGCCGCCCAGGTATTATCCAGCATAATGACGATATCCGGCTTTCTGGCCCGCACCGCGCGTACGATGGCCGGGATATCCTGCACTTCCATGGTAATCGAACCGGGGGATTCCAGCATCACCACCCGCGTATTATCCTGAAGCAGAGAGCCGATATCCGCACCGATGAGCGGATCAAACCACGTGGTGGCGATATTCATTTTGCCAAGGATATGCCGGCAGAAGTCTTGCGTCGGTTCATAGGCTGAATTGGTCACCAATATATGATCGCCCGCCGAGACGAAGGAAAGAATCGCATTGCTGACTGCTGCGGTACCGCAGGGATAGAGCGCGCAGCCGGCACCCCCTTCCAACTCCACCATCGCTTGCTGCAATGAGAAATGAGTAAGCGTGCCGCGCCGGCCATAAAACAGCTCGCCGCTGGCGCGTCCCGCCGTCGCCTTTTTCTTATGCTGGACTGAGTCAAAAACCAGCGAGGATGCCCGCTGGATTACCGGATTAACCGACCCATGGGTAAACGAGGGTTTTCTGCCGGCGCTGACCAGCACCGTTTCCAATTTCTTCGACGTCATTATTCGCGCTTTGCCTTCTAGCAGAGATGATAAATACCGTACGTGGCGGCGGGAGGTGTGTCATGCGATTCAGGTTATCACTAATGCCGGGCGCGGGGCAGACGTTGCGCCGGCTTTTTCGCCGTTTGGCGCTACCGCGCTATTATGCCCGCGCGGTATCGACAGCAAATATCGGTTTCGACCTCGATGGCGGTTCCACGGACACCCTGGGGTTTTATTGCGCGGGTGAAAATTTTACTATGCTATTACCCCGAAGGTGACGGGTGCGTAGCACAAATAATAATGATAACCACTATCAATTCCTGTCCCATTTGCTATTATTCTGGCTGAATTAATTTTGGGTGAGTATCGGGTGGAGGCACAGCGTGAAATCGGCTGTTAAGCAACAGAGTTTATCATTTGACGGCGTATTAGCCGGACACGGCGCAGTATTCGCCCCGATGCTGCGCGGCATTTTCCTGAGCCTGCTTTTGGGGGCGGGCGTGGTGGGCAGCGCCATCGCCGCGCCGACCACTGCCGCGCCGCCGGCCACTGCCGCCTCGGCCGAGGCCGCCGTCGATACAACCCCAACGCCTACCGCCGATCAGACCGCGGCCAGCAGCCCGTTGTCGCTGCCGGCTTCGGTGTCGGCTACGCCCGCACAGCGGCAATTAATGCAGATGGACCTCTCCGTTTGGGGCATGTATCAGCACGCCGATATCGTAGTGAAAATCGTTATGATTGGCCTGCTGCTGGCCTCGGTCGTCACCTGGGCACTGTTTTTCGGTAAAGGGGCAGAATTATTGGCGGTTAAGCGCCGGTTGCGCCGCGAGTTGCAGCTGCTAAAAGACGTGCGCAGCCTGGATCAAGCCACGACGGTGGCGGCCAATTTCTCTCCCCGCAGCTTGAGCGCCAGTTTATTGGCCGAAACCGCCAACGAACTCGACCTGTCGGCCCGCCTCAGCGATAACAACGGGATTAAAGAGCGCGTGGCGTTTCGTCTGGAGCGCCGGGTTGCCGGCGTTAGCCGCGCCATGGGGAAAGGTAACGGTTTTCTCGCCACTATCGGCGCCATCTCCCCCTTTATCGGTCTGTTCGGCACCGTTTGGGGCATCATGAACAGTTTTATCGGCATCGCCCACACCCAGACCACCAATCTGGCGGTAGTGGCGCCCGGTATTGCCGAAGCGCTGCTGGCGACGGCCATTGGCCTGTTTGCCGCGATTCCGGCGGTGGTTATTTATAATATCTTTGCCCGTACCATCGCCAGCTACAAAGCGATGGTGGGGGACTGCGCCGCACAGCTGCTGCTGTTGCTCGGCCGCGATTTGGATCTGGCCGCAGAAGCGGGCAGCCAAGTGTCCGCACAGGTGACCAAGTTTCGGGTTGGATAAGTCATGGCGATGCATTTAAACGAGGATGTTGATACCGACGGCGAAATGCACGATATCAACGTTACGCCTTTTATCGACGTTATGCTGGTGCTGCTGATTATCTTTATGGTCGCCGCGCCGCTGGCAACGGTAGATATCCGGGTGGATTTACCCAACTCCACCGCCGCGCCTCAACCGCGGCCTGACAAGCCTGTATATTTATCGGTTAAAGCGGATAAACAGCTGTTTATAGGCGATCGGACGGTAACGATGGCGACGCTCGCCCAGACGCTGGACGAACAGACTCAAGGCAATAAAGACACGCCGATATTTTTCCAAGCCGATAAGAGCGTGGACTATGCCACGCTGATGTCGGTGATGGATAACCTGCGTAAAGCGGGGTATTTCAAAGTTGGCCTGGTAGGGCTGGAATCCCCCGGACAGGGATAACTGTTCGCCGGCGGACGGGCGCCGGCGCCGTTAGCGCTGGGTGTCATGCTCGGCCGGTCGCGTCAAGCAGCCCATCGTTGCAACGTCCCGTCCTAAGCGCGAACGTCGATGCTCACCTGGGCCCACTTGGCGTTTGCCGCGTTGAACGCGCCGGTCTGTATCCGGTCAGACGCTTATCCCAAATGATTACCCCCGGTAACGCCGTGTACCTCCGCCGTCACATAGCTTGATTCCTGCGAGGCAAGGTAAACATAGATAGGCGCCAGTTCTGCAGGCTGACCCGCGCGGCCCAGCGGGGTCGAGGTACCGAAAGAGGGGAGCGCATCCGTTGGCTGTCCTCCGGACACCTGCAGGACGGTCCAGATGGGCCCCGGGGCCACGCAATTAACGCGAATTCCTTTCTGCGCCACTTGTTTGGCCAAGCCGCGGGTATAATTCAGGATGGCGGCTTTGGTCGAGGCGTAATCCAGCAGCGTCGGACTGGGTTGATATGCCTGGATTGACGATGTAGTGATAATCGAAGCGCCGGGGGGCAAATGGGGGAGCGCGGCTTTAGTCATCCAAAATAGGGAAAAAACATTCGTTTCAAACGTTTCGCGAAACTGCTCGGTGGTGAGGTCGGCGATATCTTCCACGGCGGTTTGCTTACCGGCCACCAGGGCCAGAATATCCAGGCCGCCCAATTGATTCAGCGCATCCTCAACCACCTTCACGTTAACCGATTCGTCACGCAAATCGCCCGGCAGCAGCACCACTTTACGACCGGCTTCTTTAACCAATTCGGCGACCTGCTCGGCGTCTTTATGCTCGCTGGGATGATAGGCCAGAGCGACATCGGCGCCTTCCCGGGCAAAGGCGATAGCCGCCGCGCGTCCGATGCCGGAGTCGGCACCCGTTACCAAGGCTTTACGGCCTTCAAGGCGACCGGTGCCGCGATAACTCTTTTCACCACAGTCAGGAACAGGGGTCATGTCGGTTTGCAAGCCGGGCGGATTCTGTTGTTGTTTAGGAAAGCCGTCCTTTGAATATTGGGTCACCGGATTTTGCATTTTATATTGATCATAATCAGCCATTATTCTCTCCATGTGCTGTGTCTGTTTTGGCGAAAGGTAGCATTAAGGTTAGTTAATGTTTATGAATTTGTCTAATTACTATCAGAATAAGTAAATTTATCGATAACAAACTATGTAACGGTAAATAATATAATAATCTGAGGTAAGGGGTTGTTGCGTGATTTTTTATTCTCTTTCTGAAAAATTGCCGTATCATTATCCCTATTATGCTGATGGAAAAAGCGTTCTCTCTGCAATGCTATTGCAATGTAAGGGAGCGACTCCAGCGAGCGTTTATTTTTGCTGCGAGTAAATCAGTGTAATTATTCTTATCATTCCCTTCCGATTGGTCTTTCACTCCTTTTTCGGTATATTAAATTAACTATGGCGATAGGAAACAGCGTTAATAACCTGAACTTTAGTACAGGTTGTTAGTCAATTTCTTTACTGATACTATAAATACGCTTTAAATATCTTCTGCTCATTTTTATTTATAATGATAAAAGGATGGTCTATGTTTAATTTGATCAACGTAGAATACAAAGACATAATAAATGACAGGCTGGAAGAATTATATCTTCTGCGCAAAAGAACGTTTAAAGATCGTTTGAATTGGAAGGTTACCTGTAAAGGAGAACGTGAATTTGATGAGTACGATAACGAAAACACTCACTACTTGCTTGGGTGCTATAACGGTGAACTGATTTGCAGCGTCCGATTTATCAGCATGAAATACCCTAACATGATTACCGGCCCCTTTCGCGACTTTTTTCATTACACTGCGTCAGCAGACGATACACTATTGGAGTCGAGCCGCTTTTTTGTCGATAAAGACAGAGTTAAGTCATTGACGGAAACTAAACTGCCCTTTTGCCATCTGCTGTTTTTAGGCATGATTAATTACACGCGCGCCATCGGGATGAAAGGGATACTCACCGTGTGCAGCCGGTCGATGTACACCATCCTCAAGCGCAGCGGCTGGAATATTCAGGTAGAAACCATCGGTAATTCTGAAAAAGACGAACCGGTTTATCTGCTGCGACTCGCCATCGATGACGATAGTCAGGCCAATTTAATAAAATATATCCGGCGTTATCATTATTGTGATGAGTATTATCTAAAGAAATGGCCCGTTTATCTGTAATCGCGACGTTTTAAAGAGTTATTTGTGGATAAAGCGTGACCGCCTTCTGACAGATATCGATTGTCAATGGCATGAGCTATCCTAGGCCAAAAAGAATATACTCCACCACGCTATTTCTTGAGCCATTGACAATGTAATTAGATAGCTACTCATTGAAATTAAGTAGGTGCAGGTCCGTCGCTTTTTTTATGGCATGTTTGGCGTTAATGACGTCGAGCTTTACGATGAGGTTGCCGATATGGAATTTTACGGTGCTTTCGGTAATGCCCATAATGATAGCGATCTCGCGGTAGGTTTTACCGATACTGGCCCAATGCAGCGCCTCGATTTCGCGGGATGTAAGCCTTTTCTCCACTTTAGCATGCAGTTTATTGGTCTGCTGCGTCTTCTCCGCTAGAAATCGGTTATGAATGGAAAGAAACAGCAGGTAAAGACGGTCCTCGTGGTCGCTGATACATTTCATCAGCAAGTCGGGATCGCTTTCAGTGTACAGGCTCAGCATAGCCAGATTATTTTCATAATCGTGCAACGGAAAAGTATAGCCACGGGTGATGTTGTATTCTGAACTTTGGATGAAAATATTGCTTTTCTGACGTTTGGTTTTTTTAAAGTAATTCTTGTGCCAGGGGAACGACATAATCTTTTGGCTAGCGACCAACAGAACGGGATCTTGCTTATATAATTCATTCTTCATGTATTTTTCTACCCAGTCCTTTGGGTAGTTAGAATAGATGACGGGTTTTTCATCCTGCGATTTGTTGAAAATAAAATAAGCGAAGCGGATGGGCTGACCTATATTCATTTCATGCTGTAGGAGATCATGAATTTCTGCAATGATCAGACCGTTTTCCCGAGACGTAAATGGCTTAATTATAGAGAACATTTTGCTTCTCATCGTTTGATTTAAGTGATAATGGCGGTATATTGAGGCGCAAAAGGATAATCATGAAAATATTTTCCAGGCATTGTCTGCCATGAGAAAATTAGCAACAGGCAAAACGTGCCCGTTAGCGGTTGTGCGCACTTAACACGATATAGCTTTTAAATAACCAATTTGTTTGATTATTAGTTTTTATATTGTTAGCGAGAATGAAAAGATTTGGCTAATGTTTATGCCGCTAAATATACCACGTATCTATTATTTACTATTCAGTATCATGTTATTTTCACAATAAGTCAAATTTTATTGTTGGGAGGGTATTAACCTAAAAGTAACTTAAATAATTATTAAATTTATAATTTGTGTATATTATAAAATGAATGATGCATCTGATTAGCCGGCTAACTTTACGTCTGCGCCACGATGCGGCCATGACGCATCCGGCGAAGCTGACACGAGAGCGGGTTTAACTTATACTTCTTCTTCATGCCATTGTGGTGACATCCTTTCAGGGGATAGGCCCGCGCATCAAGACCGACATCAGGAAAAATGAACATGCGCAGGATACTTGCAACCGCGATGCTGGCAAAGGTGATGAATAACAACCGTTTTATCCTATGGGGTATCATTCCTCTTCTTTTCTTTATTTTTTCTCTTGTTCTGCTGCTGTTTATTACCCAGCAAAATATGAAAAGTCAGGTACGCCAGGATATCCATGCCCTTATCGACTTTATCGACACCGTGTTGGGCAATGGCGACGAAACCGCTCAACGGGCGCTGCTGCTGGCGGGGCGTCCCTGTCCGGTGGTGGTGGAGGCATTGCGCGATCTTGGCCGGCAATATCCTCTGATACGCTCGGTCAGTTTGGCGGACCAAAACGGCCTTTACTGTTCGCCGGTGCCGATGGCCGCGATGAAAGATGCGCTGGCGCCTATGCCCGCCGGCGCGAATGGGGCGGCGCTTAGTCTGCACGCTGCCACCGCTGCGGCTGAAATGGTGCTGCAACAGCGTAGGGGGCAAACGCGCGCGGTGGTGATAATTGATTCGCAATATTTGCGCACGATGATGAATACGTTAAGCCCCTCCCGAACGGTGGCGCTGACAATAGGCGACACGGTATTAACGTCGGCCGGCACGCTTATTCCACTGGGCGCTCAAGACCCGCAAATGCTTATCGTTACCGGCGCATCGACGCGATATCCCTACCGGTTGCAGGTAGCGATTTCTCCGGGCATGTCCTGGCGTTATTTTCTCATTAACCACGGCCCTATTATTTTTCTGATTGCCGCCATTGCGTTCATGATGGCGCTGTTAATTCACCAATGGTTGCGGGCGGCAAGCTCATTGAAGAATAATATCATGCTGGGTCTTAAGCGGAATGAATTCGAGGCCTATTATCAGCCGGTCATGAACGTTGCGCAAGGTTATTGTTCCGGCGTGGAAATTCTGGTGCGCTGGCGACATCCCTCGGATGGGGTTATTTCTCCAGAGGTTTTCGTGCCCCTGGCCGAAACCTCTGGTTTAATCTTGCCGTTAACGGCGCATTTAATGACGCAAGTAGCGGAAGATCTGGCGCGGCATTGGAACGATGATGACGGAACGCTGCACGTCGCATTCAATATTGCGGCCATTCATTTGCGCAACGAGCAAATCGTCAAGGATTGCCGCCAGTTTTTGCAAAAGGTGCATCCGCGTCATATTCTTTTGGTACTGGAACTGACGGAGCGGCAGTATATCGAGTTCAATGCCGTTACCCGTCATGTCCTGGCCTCGCTACAGGCCCTCGGTGTCATCATCGCTATCGACGATTTTGGCACGGGCTATTCGGGGCTTTCATACTTGGGCAGCATGCATATTAATCTTCTGAAAATCGATCGGTCTTTTGTCGCGATGATAGCGGAGGACGAGAGCACCACCGATTTGGTCGATGTGGTCATCGATCTTGCCAACCGCTTTGGGATGCAGGTGATTGCTGAAGGCGTCGAGACAGAATGGCAGAAAAACTATCTGCTCAATAAGCGGGTGGTTTATCAGCAGGGCTATTTATTTGCCGAGCCGCTGCCGCTACAGGCGTTTCTATCCTGGTATCGCCAGCGGTATCACTCGCGCAGCGCCGCTGTTGTCGCTTTACCACCACTGGCGAATACAGGCGAGAAACAAAAAAACGCCTTGCCGCCAGGTTAAATAGTCATTGCCAGTGACGACGTTAACGATATTGACTTACTGGATATGTTATTTTTAGTGTGTCAGCGGTTTATTAACAAAAATTTACCACTAATAAATAGCTTAATAATTATTAGATAGAAAATCATAAGCCATACAGATGAGCCATAACGGCGGCTATTATTTTCGTTAGTAGAGGCTTGGTTAATTATCTTGTCGCGCCTGGGGGAATCCGTCGTTACCCTTTCATGTGTGCCGCCACCGGTTGACGTTGACATAAACGGTTCGCGATGGTTTCTTTATTTCGCTCGCCGGCCGCAGGGCACTTGCAAAGTGATGTCAACCACGGACAGCATTAATAAGTGTTTAACCAGGGTAGGTAGCACTATTATCTGGTTTATCTATTGATTAATGTTTAATATCATTGTAATTGAAATTATCTAAAATTGTATTTATTAGCTTTTTCGGATTTGCGAATCAATACTATTATCCCTTGCGTCAACAGAAAGCGTTAAGCTGCATCATTATTTCCTCCACGTTCAAGCGCGTCGTCTGCGGCTTGATGTTGAGGGACAGGTGTCGTGTTTTCTGAAGGGTATGGCGTCTTATCATCATTATAGTCATACGTTGAATGTTGTTTGTAATACAAGGAGATTTGACGATGAACACTGAACGGCACTATGTCGTTAGCCAAAATGAAAAACTGGCTGTACGTGTATACCGTGCCAACAGCAAGGTGCCGGCACCGGCAGTTCTGCTGTGCCATGGTTTCTATGGCATTCAGGATCTGTTATTACCCATTTATGCCCAGGCATTCACCCAGGCCGGCTACCATGCCATTACCTTTGATTACCGTGGTTTCGGTGAAAGCGAGGGAGATCAGGGCCGGATCATTCCCGAACAACAGAATAACGATATTATCGCGGTCTTAGCCTGGAGTAAAACCCAGTCCTATATAGATGCTAAACGTATCGCATTATGGGGCACTTCGTTGGGCGGTTGCCTGGTTATCGATGTGGCCGTGCGCTGTCCTGAGGTGAAGTGCGTGATAAGCCAGATGGGCTTCGCCAGCGGCAATCGGCTGGTGACGGGCGATATGGCCGAAGAGGAAAGAGAGCGTTTCATGAACACCATGGAACGTATGCAGCAGAAAAAGAACCAATCCGGGCGTGAACTGATGGTTCCCATCATCAAAGTGATGACCGATGAAGAGTCGCGACGTTTCTATGAGCATGCAATACACGATTATCCCTCGCTGAACGTCAAAGTTCCTTATCTGACCGTACTCGAGGCGATATTGTATCAGCCGAAAATTAATGCACAACAGCTTACACAGCCGACGCTGGTCGTCCTGGCGGAATGGGATAAGGTCATACCGGTGGAACATGGTTTGGCGCTGTATCAGGCCATCACCGCGCCGAAAGCCTGCCATATCGAACCGCAGGCTTATCACTTCGATATGTTCAAGGGAAAACATTTTGAGAACGTCATCGGCTTGCAATTACAATGGTTGAAACAGCATTTATAACGCCGACGTTTGGCTTGCAAAGCCCGAGGCACCGACAGGCCGGACGGCGACAGCGCGGCCGTCGACAACATCGACCGAGCCTGCGGCTGCCCCCATTTCCGCCGTCGAGCCCGCCCTGGCAGGGGGCGGGTATCTCTTGCCGCCGAACGCCAGCGCCCGGCAGAGGTTAGTTCCGGCCGATTTTCACCGTTATCCCGCAGGCGGGCCCCCGCCGACGCCTGGCGCCGATTCAGGCCAGCGCTTTCGTTGCCGGACGGACCGCCGCACCATTGGCGGCTGCCGCTTAGAACAGCGTTTGTAACACCGAGACTTCCAGCGGACGGGAGGTCAGCGGCGCCAGACCGTCTACCAGCGCCTTGAGATGCGCCGATTGCGCATGCTGCTCTAGCGCGTCCTCGCTGGCCCACGTTTCAATAAACATGAAGCGATCGGGACGCTCTTTATCCTGATGAAAAGTATAGCTGCGGCAGCCCTGCTCGCGCCGCGTGGCCGCAATGCACGGGGCGACGACGTCGACGATTGCCTTTGCGCTGCCGGGTTTGCCTTCTACGACTGCCACAACATGGATATCGGTGGACATTGACTTCTCCTTTGATGATTTCGGTTGAGTCCGGTCTTAACCATTTTACGACATGCTACTATCATTGGACCCGTCACGATCGAGAATCGTGCGGGTTATCGTTGATTATGGCTAACGTCGCTTTTGTCTCTGTGCAGTGAAAGGAATTAAATATGGCCGGAACCAGCTTGCTGGCATTACTCGACGACATCGCGTCGATATTGGATGATGTTGCGGCGATGAGTAAGGTCGCCGCCCGCAAAACCGCCAGCGTATTGAGCGACGATTTGGCGTTGAATGCCGAACAGGTTTCAGGCGTGAAAGCCGATCGCGAATTGCCGGTGGTATGGAAAGTCGCGAAAGGATCGCTGCTCAACAAAGCGATTTTGGTGCCGCTGGCGTTGGTTATCAGCGCATGGCTTCCCTGGGCCATTACGCCGCTGTTGATGGTAGGGGGGGCTTACCTGAGCTACGAGGGCGTGGAGAAATTAATTGAAAACTGGCACCACCGCCAAGCCAAAAAACAGCGCCTCCCAGACCCCCGCAAGGGGGTAAACCCGTCGGAGGCGGGCCCGTCCAAAATGGCCGACGAACCTGCACTGGCTGACGCGCCATCCGTTAGCGATGCGGCGGCGGTTGACAAGGATGCCGGGCCAAACCGCGGGCGTGAAGCGCTGTTAGCCTTGGAAAATGACAAAGTGAAAGGCGCGGTGCGCACCGATTTTATTCTTTCCGCCGAGATAATCGTGATATCGCTAAATATCGTCGCTCAAGCGCCGTTGTTGAATCAGATCGCGGTAATGGTGCTGATAGCGCTGGTGATGACGCTGGGGGTTTACGGCATTGTGGCGGCTATTGTCAAAATGGATGACCTGGGGCTGTATATGAGCCGCTTGACGGGGCAGGGTGCGTCGCGCGCCTTACTGCGTCGCGTGGGCGCAGGGATCGTCAGCGCCGCGCCGCTATTGATGAAAACCCTGTCGGTGGTGGGCACCATTGCCATGTTTTTGGTGGGCGGCAGCATCCTGGCGCATGGTTTTCCCTGGACGCACGGTCTTATCGACAGCATCGGCGAACACTATCGCGGGCTAATCGGGACGCTGGTGATAAGTCTCAGCGATATGCTGTTGGGATTGATTGCCGGTACGATCGTTGTGTTGGCTGTCGCCTTGATAAAAAAATGCATCGGTCGCGGGCAGCAGTCACGGGCCGGATGACCCGCTTGCCGATAGGGATGTCGCTTACGATGCCGGGTGGTCACCTCCGCCAGACTGCATCCTCGGCGCCTACGCCCTTCAGGTTTGTTGTAAGCGCCGTCTCCGCCGCCCACGCTTGCCGGACGCCGGGCGGAGATTCGCCTGGTTTTACGGGCGGAACCGGTTGCTGCGCGGCGCTGACGGCTTCATTCCTCTGGCCTGGAGTAGACGTCATTCATCGTCCGTGGTCCCGCGTTGCCTCGACGTGACGGCAGAGGGTATCGTCTGGTGCGACAGGGCCGCAGCCGCGCAAATAAGCGCCAAATGACTGAGTCCCTGCGGCAAATTCCCGCGCCACAGGCCGGTGTTCACGTCAAACATCTCATTAAAGGTCTCAATGTTGCCGTTATCGCACAGGTTGTCGAAAATCTCGCCCATGGCGGCATTGGCTTCATCCCTGCCGTCAAGATTGGCCAGCGCCTCCACGCGCCAAAACGAGCAGGCGATAAAGGTGCTTTCTTCTTTCTCCACGCCTGAATAACGATACAGCATAGCGCTTCCATGCCCCAATTCATGATGGATGGCGGCGTAAGTTGCCAGCATACGTGGCCGGTTGATCCTGGCGCCGTAGGCATGCATTAGCGTCACCGCGGCATCCAGCTTGTCGCTGCCAGGATAGAAGGTATAGGCCTGCTTGGCGTCAGACCAGCAGTGGTTTTCTACCCACTTGCTGATACGGTCCCGCTCCCGTTTCCACCGTTCCTGCCAGGTAGATTCGAGATGGCCGTCGCGGGCCAGGGCCACCGCGTGATCCAGCGCCAGCCAGCAGGCCATTTTAGAGTGGGTATAATGTTGTTGCTCCGGCAATTCCCAGATTCCGGAATCCTGGCGCCGCCAGCGATCGGCGCACTGATTAGCCAAATCTATCAGCATGCGGGCGGTGGCGATGTCGATAACGTGTCCCGCCTTAACGAATAGCGCCGCGGTGGCGAGCATATCGCCATACATACTGAGCTGGCGCTGATCGTGGGCGTTATTGCCGACACGTACCGGCTGCGAGCCGCGATAACCGTGGAGCGGCAGATAGCGTTCATCGGGCACCTTTCCCCCCGCCAGGGTATAGCAGGTTTTCATCTCGGGGCCGTGTTTGATAATCGTCGACGACAGCCAGGAAAAAGCGGCCTTGCAGTCCTCCAGCGCGCCGAGATAGACAAACGACTTGATTATCAGGCAAGCGTCACGTACCCAGGCGTAGCGATAGTCGTAGTTTTTTTTGCCGCCGATTCCCTCCGGCAGCGACATCGTGGCCGCCGCCGCCAGTGCACCGCTCGGCGAATACCACAAAAATTTCAGCGCCAGCGCCGAGCGAATGACATGGTCGCGGTGCAGGCCGCGGTAACTTAAATTCGCCACCCAATCGCGCCAGGCGCGGTGGCTGGTCTCGATACGCTGGTCGATTTTGTCCAGCGGCGGAATAGCCAGCGGTTCATTTTCCGTGGCCAGAATCGCCACCAGGCTACGTGAGCCGGGGTGGGTATGGAAACGGCCGCGCGCGCCTTCGTCGCTGTAGTGGGAGAAGACCACGTCTTCCGAAGCATGCAGCATCGCCATTAAAGGACCGATATGATAAACGATACCCAGCGGATTTTTTTGCAGCCAAGGGCTTATGGTTTCGGCAAAGGTGCCAATACGTAGCGTCAGATGAAAGATAACCTCCCCACGGATACCTTCAATTCGCCGGGCCAGTTCGCTCCAGGGCAGCCGGCCGGCAAGGGTGCTGTTTATGGATTCGGTGAGCAGCGCCTCCCCCCGTTCGGTAATAAATCGGGTTTCCAAAACATTACTGTTTTCCCGGTAGCGGCGCTGAATGTGATATGCCCCCACCGGCTCAAGCTGAAAGAAGCCACCGTTGCCGGCGTCCAGGATCCTGTCAAACAGCGGCGCCGAGTCAAGATTCGGCGCACACCACCAATCTATGGCGCCGTCAGGGGCGATCAGCGCTACCGATCGGCCTTCACCAATCGCCGCATAATCGCCCAGTTCGGCGTATCCGTCGGTCCGTTGCGGGGTTATCTGGGAATTTGTCTTCATAATGGCTATCCAGTTAGCGCACAGCTCCATTTCGAGGCGGGCAAATGAGAAGTCCGGAGTTAAAGATAGCCGAAAGCGGGTAAAACGGCGGCAACGAGCGCCAGCAATGCGGGGCCGGGGGATAGTATTGGCGTGGGAGGGAGGGATAAATCGACAACAAAGGCGGGCAGGAGAGCACCCTGGGGGATGCCCTAAGCTAAGAGTAATTCCACTAACAGACAGGGGCGTCACCGCCCGTGAGGAATCGAGGTGGCGAAGTGCCCAAAAAAAGCATTGTTCAAGGTGGGCGCGGCATGCCAGGTAATGCAATTCGCCATGCGATCCCACCGCGCATACGATCCCGGGGCCGCGCATTTGATCCATTTTTTCATGGAAAGGGGGAACGCGGCCCGCGGCGTTGCCGTTCACGACAACGCTGCCCCACAGGGATAAAGACGCCTACTCCTTTTCAGGCTGCTTATCGCCCGATTCAGGCGCGCTGGCGGGATCATCTTTTGGACGGCTCTCTCGATTCTGCTGCGGTTTCTGTTGTGGTTTCTGCGTCATGGTCAACCTCGCGTTTGTTTAACGTTAAAGTGCGTTAATGTTTTAACGTTAAGTATGAATATGGGCGACGAAATTAGGCGCTCAGGGCCACGTCTTAATATCCCTCGGCCACGGTATATAAACGATAATATAATTAACGCAATAATAACTCTCACTCTAATTATAGACGAAAACTCACTTGGTGCCGCCGCTGTAGCATTCACAGGGCGCGGCTGGGCATTAGACTGTGACGAGCATGGGATTCGCGGTGCTGCCCGCCAGGCGTGACTCCGCAGCAGGTGCTATAGTGTGGCCTTTGCAGGAAAATCGCGGCGTTTAAGCCGGTATGAATGGGGTTGCGCGTTATTTCACTGCAATTTCACCGCGTTAGTAAGAAGTTTCAGCCGGGAGATATCCACCGCTGCGCCAGAATGTTTCAAGGTGTTAATTAGGCTTGCCAGCACCGCCAAGTTGACTACCCTTAAATATACCGTTCGCTTAAACGATTAATTTAAGCGTGAGTGACCAGCAACAGCGTTTTTTAATTTATACATGCTTAAAAAGCGATATCTCTCTGGTTATAGAGTCATTTTCATCGGAGGTTAAAGATGGCAACACACCGTGGTGGTTCCGGCAACTTTGCCGAAGATCGTGACAAAGCATCCAGCGCCGGTAAAAAAGGCGGTCAGATGAGCGGCGGAAACTTTAAAAACGATCCGCAGCGTGCGTCCAAAGCGGGAGAAAAAGGGGGACGCAACAGCCATGGCGGCGGTAGAAAACCTGCCGCATCGAAATAATCCCGGCGCGTGGAAGGGGAAAGCGGATTATGCGTTAACGGCGTAGCACGACGTTAAAGCGGCATCGCGTAACACGACGTCAAGGCGGCATCGCGTGCTGCGACGTTAAGGCGAAATCGCGTAACACGACGTTAAGGCGGCATGGCTCTAATGCTTTACCCCGCCAACGCCTGAAGTTAGCGTTCGCTAACCCTCCCTAAAGCGAGCTGGGGCGATGGGGTGCCTTACTGACGCCGTATAGGTTTAACGGCGTCATTACCCTCTAGAATGGTGCCGCCCCCCTTCAAAATGACGTCACTTCCCTTTCGCCCGCGTCACCCACAGGCGTTACGTTATCGCCGTCGGGTGATGGGGTCGGCTTAGCTTTTCGACGTCTGGTGGCATGAGGGGTTTACGTTATCTGCGTCTGACAAATCCCCGCTGCCGATGGCCGACCCTAGATTGCTTTCGGCGGCGACCGCTCTAGCGCCGGCTGTTTACGGTGCTAGCGTTTAGCGTAAGCTGCCGTCGGCGAGGAGGTCTGTCCTGTTTTCAGCGGCTGGCGCGGTAGCGGGTCTCGAATCCCTCGCGTTACGGGTGGGCTCTTTTCATCCCCCAACTGCCGATGAGTCGCCATCTGCCCGTGCTATTTACTTTTTACGATGGCATTTGCCCCTTCTGATAATGCCGTCAACGTTGGCGAACCTGCCGAACCTGCCGAACCTGCCGAACCTGCCGAACCTGCCGAAACCACCGAAACCACCGAAACCACCGAAACCACCGAAACCACCGAAACCACCGAAACCACCGAAACCACCGAAACCACCGAAATCACCGAAACCACCGAAATCACCGAAATCACCGAAACCACCGAAACCACCGAAACCACCGAAATCACCGAAATCACCGAAACCACCAAAACCACCGAAACCGTCCGCTGTGCTGCTGTGGCTACTCTCCCAACAGCTAAATCTCCACTCGCGGTAAAGGCTACATCTGGCGGCACCTGCGCGGGGGCAGGGATATTTTTTCGCCTACCGGGCAATTTGCTACCTGCGCTGGGCGGCAATTTAGGCTACTCTTATCGCCATTTTTTAACGGGACTGCCGGAACGGCGGTGATATTGAGGGATTATGACGGTAGAACATCAGGGGCTGAACCGAGGTCTCGAGGCCCGCCACATAGAATTGATTGCGCTGGGCGGCACCATCGGCGTGGGTCTGTTCATGGGGGCGGCCAGCACGCTGCAATGGGCCGGGCCGTCGGTTCTGCTGGCCTACATTATCGCCGGTATTTTTGTGTTTTTCATCATGCGCGCCATGGGGGAAATGCTCTATCTGGAGCCGGTCACTGGCTCTTTTGCCGTCTACGCCCACCGTTATATGAGCCCCTTCTTTGGTTACCTGACCGCCTGGAGTTACTGGTTTATGTGGATGGCGGTGGGGATTTCGGAAATCACCGCGATTGGCGTTTATGTGCAATTCTGGTTTCCCGATTTGCCGCAGTGGATCCCGGCGCTGGCGGCGGTAGGCCTGGTGGCGGCCGCCAATTTGGCGGCGGTGCGGTTATATGGCGAGATCGAGTTCTGGTTCGCCTTGATAAAGATCACCACCATCATCGTCATGATCCTGGTTGGACTGGGGGTGATTTTCCTGGGGGTCGGCAACGGCGGCCAGCCGGTGGGGCTGGCAAATCTGACCGCCCACGGCGGTTTCTTCACCGGCGGCTGGCGAGGATTTCTCGTCGCGCTGTGTATTGTTGTGGCTTCTTATCAAGGCGTAGAGCTGGTGGGCATTACCGCAGGCGAAGCGAAAGATCCGCAGGTGACGCTGCGTCGCGCCATCGGCAATATTCTTTGGCGCATACTGATCTTCTATGTCGGCGCTATCTTTGTCATCGTCACGCTGTTCCCGTGGAACCAGATCGGCGCCAACGGCAGTCCGTTCGTACTGACCTTCGCGAAAATCGGGATCACCGCCGCCGCGGGGATTATTAACTTTGTCATCCTGACGGCGGCGCTATCGGGTTGCAATAGCGGGATGTACAGCTGCGGGCGTATGTTATACGCCCTGGCGAATAACCGCCAACTGCCGGCGGCGATGGGGCGGCTTTCGCAGAGCGGCGTGCCGGCGGTGGGCGTGACGGTGTCGATAATCGTACTGCTGGCGGGCTCTTGTTTGAATTATATTATCCCCAATCCGCGGCAAGTGTTTGTCTACGTATACAGCGCCAGCGTTTTGCCGGGAATGGTGCCGTGGTTCGTGGTGTTGATAAGCCAGCTGCGCTTTCGCCGCCGCCATCGGCAAGCGTTAGTCGATCATCCTTTCCGATCGGTGCTGTTCCCATGGGTAAATTATTTCACCATGGCTTTCTTAGGCTGTGTGCTGCTGGGGATGGCGTTAAGCCCGGACACCCGTATGTCGTTAACGGTCGGCGGCGGGTTTTTGCTCAGTATCTCCCTGATTTATCGCTTATGCGACCTGGGTCGGCGCGGCGGCGCGCTTAGCCGTTGCCGACCGGCGGCTTCGTCAAAACGGTAACCGACGCGTTTACCTAAAGCGGCACGACCCCGTGCAGGTGCGGCGCCATTATGCCGGCGGCGTCATCGCATAGAAGTCGCGCTAGCGCGCCGATCTGATTTAGCGTCACCGCGCCCGGGGCGTGCCCGCCGAGAGTAAAGCGTCACCGTACCTGAGGCGTGTCGTCGCGGGTAAAGCGTCACCGCGCCTGGGGCTACACCGCGGGTAAAGCGTCACCGCGCCTGGGGCTACACCGCGGGTACAGCGTCACCGCGCCCGGGGCGTACCCGCCGAGAGTAAAGCGTCACCGTACCCGAGGCGTGCCCGTCGCGGGTACAGCGTCACCGAGTTGGGCGCGTCGTCTCCCGCGCGAAAGGAGAAAGCAACATTTGCGCGCGGGACTCCATCGCTTTCGCATCAAACGCCCATTTACCCGTGGAACCCCATCGCTTTCGCATCAAACGCCCATTTACCCGTGGGATCCCATCGCTTTCGCATCAGAGGTCACAACCCGGGAGCGGCGTGTTGGGCAGCTCGGGGCACGGTCGTCATCGCATCGCCCTGAAGGTATGCAGCCACCCCCATCTGAAGCGCAGGTGGGAATGACGGCGTGCGATAAGCGCTGGCGGGGATATCACGCCCAACCTTTATTTTCCATTATTTCCTTAAAATGAGAACCCACGCACCGGATTGGTGCGCTCGCCCCTCTACGCTTAACAAACCCCAAGGGTAGGGGAGCCGAGATTGTTGCTTGCCCACGGCTGGCCACCCTTCGCCGACCTGGCAGAGATATTGCTTAGCTGAATTGCCTGAGCATTCGTGACCGGCGGTTGCGTGTCATCAGCTGTTTTCATTGGTTAAACGGTGTTACTGCAGAGTTTGTTGCCGATTGTCGCCCTTTGGCGTTCCAATAACCCAGCACTAAGGAACACGATAATGTCATTGAAACCGATAGCCTCTCCGCTTGCCGCTTTCATCATCGGCTGTCTTGGAACGGCGTTTGCGGCCCACGCCGATATTACCGTCGGCGTCGCCGGGCCGTTTTCCGGTCCCAACGCGACCTACGGGGATCAATACTGGCGCGGCGCCAGTCAGGCCGCGGCGGATATCAATGCCGCCGGTGGGATCAACGGTGAGAAAATTACCTTGGTGCAGGGGGACGACGCCTGCGAGCCCAAACAGGCGGTCGCGGTAGCCAACCGGCTGGTGGATCAATCCCACGTGGCGGCGGTCATCGGCCATTTCTGTTCGTCGTCCACGATGCCGGCCTCGGAGGTGTATGACGATGCCGGCATTCTCGCCATCACGCCCGGTTCCACCAACCCGCAGATCACCGAGCGCGGCATGAGCAACCTGTTTCGCATGTGCGGCCGAGACGACCAGCAGGGCGCTATCGCCGCCAGTTACATCATCGACAAATTAAAAGCGACCAAAGTGGCGATCATCCACGACAAAGATACTTACGGGCAGGGGCTGGCGGATGCCACTAAGGCCGCGCTGAATAAAGCGGGCGTGAAGGAGGTCATGTACGAAGGGTTATCGCGCGGCGAAAAAGATTTCAATGCCCTGGTGACCAAAATCCGCTCGGTAGACCCGCAGGTGGTGTATTTCGGTGGCTGCCATCCCGAAGCCGGGCCGTTGGTTCGTCAAATGCGTGAACAGGGCGTGAAGGCGAAATTTTTCTCCGGCGACTGCATTGTCACCGAAGAACTGGTGACCGCGGCGGGGGGACCGCAATATACCGACGGCGTGCTGATGACCTTTGGCCAGGACCCGCGTTTGATACCGGCGGGCAAATCGGTCATTGAGAAATTCCGCGCCAGCAAGTTCGAGCCTGAGGGGTACACGCTGTACGCTTACGCCTCGCTACAGGCCATTGCCGCCGCCTTCAAAGCCATCGGCGGTAGCGATTCCGCCAAGGCCAGCGATTGGCTCAAATCCCATTCGGTAGACACCGTGATGGGGCAGAAAAGTTGGGACAGCAAGGGGGATTTGAAAGTCTCTGATTATGTCGTTTATCAATGGGATAACCAGGGTAAATATCAGCAGTTGCCTTAACCGCGCGGCATGCACTTCGAGGGGCGCGCCGGCATGATAAGCCCGGCGCGCCGTAATCGCAGAGCGCCGCGAGGCGTTCTGTCGGGCCAGACGGGACCGCTTATCTATGGAAGCATTTTTTTGGCAGCAGATGTTTAACGGCTTAACCCTGGGCGCCGTATATGGTCTTATCGCCATCGGCTATACCATGGTGTATGGCATTATCGGCATGATTAATTTCGCCCATGGCGAAGTCTATATGATCTCCGCCTACCTGTGCGCCATCGGCCTGGCGCTACTCTCTTTCTTCGGGGTGTCCTCGTTTCCGCTGCTGATTTTCGGCACGCTGGTGTTCACGCTGGTGGTCACCGGGGTGTATGGCTGGGTCATCGAACGTATCGCTTACCGGCCCCTGCGCAACTCCACCCGGCTGGCGCCGCTGATTTCCGCTATCGGTATGTCGCTGATATTGCAGAACTATGCGCAAATCAGCCAAGGGCCTCGCCAGCAGGGCATTCCCACATTGCTCGATGGCGTCGTCAAATTTTCACTGGGCGACAGCGTGGTGCAGTTGACCTATACCAAGGTGTTTATCCTGGCGGCATCGCTAGTGGGGATGCTGGTACTGAATTGGGTCATCCGGCATACCCGCCTCGGCCGGATGTGCCGCGCGACGCAGCAGGACCGCAAGATGGCCGCCATTCTGGGGATCAACACCGATCGGGTCATTTCGGCGGTGTTCGTTATCGGCGCCGCCATGGCCGGTTTGGCGGGCGTATTAATAACCATGAACTACGGCACCTTCGATTTCTACGCCGGCTTTATCATCGGCATCAAGGCCTTCACCGCCGCGGTGCTGGGCGGGATAGGCTCCTTACCGGGGGCGATGCTGGGCGGGTTGATCCTCGGCGTGGCGGAAGCGCAGTTCTCCGGCATGGTGAATTCCGATTACAAAGACGTATTTTCCTTTTCTCTCCTGGTGGTGATCCTCATTTTCCGACCCCAGGGATTGTTGGGCCGGCCCTTGGTCGCCAAAGTATAGGAGCTGGCGCGATGACAACGACGACGGGAAAACGCGACATGGCGCTAAGGGACGCTTTTAAGGAGGCGGCGTTGGCGGGTTTGATCGCGCTCATCATTTTCGGCCCGATGGTCGGCGTGGTATTGAACGGTTATCGCTTCGATTTTCACGGCCTACGCCTGGCGGTGATGGTATTGACCGTGGTGGTCGGGCGGCTGTTGCTGAGTCTTTTTTGGCAGACGGCGCCGGGCAAACGCTGGCTGTCCCGTTTCGAGGGGGAAAGAGAGGGCGTTTATGTGCGCGCGCCGGAGGCGAAAAGCCGGCTGCGCTGGATAGTGCCGCTGCTGCTGCTGCTGGCGATACTGTTTCCCTTCGTGGCCACCAAATACCTGCTGACGGTGGGGATCCTGGGGCTGATTTATGTCCTGCTGGGTCTGGGGTTGAATATCGTGGTGGGGCTGGCCGGCCTGCTGGATTTGGGTTATGTGGCGTTTTACGCCATCGGCGCCTACGGGTTGGCGCTGGGATACCAATATCTTGGGCTGGGATTCTGGTCGATGTTGCCGCTGTCCGCCGTTATGGCGGCGGCGGCGGGGGCGCTGCTCGGCTTCCCGGTGCTGCGGATGCACGGTGATTATTTGGCGATCGTGACGCTGGGATTTGGCGAGATAATCAGGTTGGTTCTGAATAACTGGCTGGCGTTTACCGGCGGCCCTAACGGCGTTCCGGTGCCGTCGCCCACCTTTTTCGGGCTGGAGTTTGGCCGCCGCGCCAGGGAGGGCGGCGTGCCTATTCATGAGTTTTTCGGGATGAGCTATAACCCGAATTTGAAGTTTATTTTTATTTATACGGTGCTGGTGTTGGTAGTGCTGTTGGTCCTGTATATCAAACATCGGTTGACGCGGATGCCCATCGGCCGCGCCTGGGAAGCGCTGCGCGAAGATGAGATCGCCTGCCGCGCGATGGGGCTGAATCATGTCCTGGTCAAGCTGTCCGCCTTTACGCTCGGCGCCTCCACCGCCGGTCTGGCCGGCGTGTTCTTCGCCAGCTACCAGGGATTTGTTAATCCCACCTCGTTCACGTTCTTTGAATCCGCGCTGATCCTGGCCATTGTGGTGCTGGGCGGGTTGGGATCCACTATCGGCGTGGTGATCGCCGCTTTTGTACTGACGGTCGCGCCCGAGTTGCTGCGCGGCTTTGCCGAATATCGGGTGCTGTTGTTCGGCGTGCTGATGGTGCTGATGATGATCTGGCGACCGCGCGGCCTGATCCGCGTCAGCCGCAGCGGGTTTACGCCGCGCAAGGGGGTGGCGCCATGAGTGAAACGATACTGAGCGTGGCGCATTTGCATATGCGGTTTGGCGGCATCAAAGCGCTGAATGATGTTAATCTGGACGTGGCGCGCGGCTCTATTACCGCGCTTATCGGCCCGAACGGCGCCGGCAAGACCACCGTCTTCAATTGCCTGACCGGATTTTATCGGGCCAGCGGCGGACAGATCATGCTTAACACCCGGCGGCGCCGCATCAATGTCATCGAGGTGTTGGGGGAGAGACTGCGCTTGGCGGACGGGTTTCATCCCACCCGGCTTGGCAGGCGGCTTTTTTATAAAATGTTCGGCGGCACCCATCTGGTCAATCGCGCCGGTCTGGCGCGCACCTTTCAGAATATTCGCCTGTTCCGCGAGATGTCGGTGGTGGAGAACCTGCTGGTGGCGCAGCATATGCAGATTAACCGCAATTTGTTGGCCGGAATATTAAATACGCCAGCCTATCGCCGCGCGGAGAGCCAGGCGCTGAATCGCGCCTTTTACTGGCTGGAGGTGGTGGATTTGGTCAGCTGCGCCAACCGGTTGGCGGGCGAGATGTCTTATGGTCAACAGCGGCGGCTGGAGATCGCCCGCGCGATGTGTACCGGGCCTGAGATGATTTGCCTTGATGAACCGGCGGCCGGCTTAAACCCGGTGGAAACGCGCGCGCTGAGCCGTATTATCCGCACGCTGCGCGATGATCACGGTATGACCGTATTGTTGATTGAACATGATATGGGCATGGTGATGGACATATCCGATCAGGTTATCGTGCTGGATCACGGCGACGTCATCGCCAGCGGGCCGCCGCAGGCGGTGCAAAAAGACCCGCGGGTTATCGCGGCCTATCTGGGCACCGATGAACAGGCGGTGACGCTATGACGACCCCTTTACTGGAATTTCGCGAGGTGGACGTCAACTATGGCCCCATCCAGGCGCTGCAGAAGGTTTCGCTGCGGATCGATGAAGGCGAAACCGTGGCGCTAATCGGCGCCAACGGCGCCGGCAAATCCACGCTGTTGATGTCCATCTTTGGACAGCCGCGTATCGGCGGCGGCCAGATCCTCTATCGAGGGGAAGATATCAGCCGTAAATCCGCCCATTACGTGGCCGCCAACGGCATCGCGCAGTCGCCGGAGGGGCGGCGGGTATTCCCCGATATGACGGTGGAGGAAAATTTATTGATGGGCAGTATCGCCATCGGCACCCGCTATCAGGCTCTGGATCTGGCGCGGATGTATCAGCTGTTTCCTCGGCTGGAGGAGCGGCGCGGCCAGCGCGCAATGACGATGTCCGGCGGCGAGCAGCAAATGCTGGCCATCGCCCGCGCGCTGATGAGCCGGCCCAAACTGCTGCTGCTCGATGAGCCGAGCCTGGGGCTGGCGCCGATTATCGTCAAGCAGATTTTCCAGATCTTGCGCGAGCTGGCGGCCGGCGGAATGACCCTCTTCCTGGTGGAGCAAAACGCGCATCACGCGCTTACGCTGTCCGATCGCGGCTATGTGATGGTTAACGGCCAGATTCGCATGAGCGGTCCCGGCAAAGCGCTGCTCGGCAACGAGGAGGTGCGCAAAGCTTATCTGGGCGGCATCTAAGCGCCTGCGTGCGAAGCGCTTAGCGCACCCAGGTCAGGCTGAAACCGTCCCAACCTTTGCCGCCCACCGTCTGAAGCGCGGTGGAGATAAGCCGTTGATCTTCCCCGAGCCGGTCAAAAAATCGCCGCACGCCCTGGACCCGTTCATCCTCGCTGTGCGCATTTACCAGTTCCCCTGCGCGCACCACATTGTCGCCGATAATGACCGTGCCCGGGCGGGATAGTTTAATGGCCCAGGCCAGGTATTCGGGATTGGCGGGTTTGTCCGCATCAATAAAAATCAAATCGAACGGCCCGGTCAGCGTCGGTAGGCTGGCCAGCGCCGGACCCGTACGCAGCTCGACCTGGTCGAGGACGCCGGCCCGTCGGAGGTTGTCCCGCGCCACCTCGGCATGGCGGGCGTTGGCCTCAAGCGTCACAATCCGGCCTGACGGCGGCAGCGCCCGCGCTAGCCAAAGGGTGCTGTAACCGCCGAGCGTGCCGATTTCCAATATGCGCCGAGCCTGAATCATCAGCGCCACAATATGCAGAAATTTCCCCTGATTGGGGGCGACATCCTGCGCCGGCAGTCCGGCGCGCTGGTTGGCTACCAGCGTCTGGCTGAACACGGGATCGTCAGGAATCAGTTTTGCCGCGATATAACGGTCTACCTCTGACCAGCGTTTTTCCATTGCCGTCACCTCTGCAAAGGGTTACCCAAGCTCAACCCTACCATGAATTCTGCAAAAAAACCCGCTGGCGGCTTCGTGCTGGCTTAAGAAAGATAACCGATAACCTGTGAATTTTTAATGTCATAACAGGCAACGGAAACAAATATATATACAATTCCTCGGCGGAAAAGTGGCAAATTTGTTGAAGTCATTTATACTTTATTTTAAATAATAATCAATATTATCAATAAAATACACTTAACCAGGGATGCCACCATGGACGCCAAATCAAAAAAACAGCTTGAAGAATTACGGGCGAGCAGTCGCAGTGAGCATGCAACGTTATTAATGCCTTCTTCGGATGCCATCGCGCCACGGACTTTGGGCCAGCGCATGGCCGATACCATTACCGCGGTGATTGGGACCTGGACCTTTATTATTATCCAGACCATCATCATTATTGGCTGGACCAGTTATAACTTGTTGATGGGCAAAAGCGGCTTCGATCCGTACCCCTTTATCCTGCTGAATTTATTTTTATCCTTCCAGGCGGCCTATACCGCGCCGGCGATTATGATGAGCCAGAAAAGGGAGGGGGAAGTGGATCGCTATCGAGCGGAAATCGCCTCTAACGTTAACGTCAAATCGGATCTGGAAATGTACGCGCTGCACGATAAAATTGATTACCTGATTACCTGGAAGGCGATATCGTTACCTCGATTAAAGAGCAATTGGCGGATATTTCCCGTCAACTGGAAGAAATCAAACGTCAGCAGCGTCCGCAATAATGTCTCGAACCTACCCCATCGGCGCCGCTGTCGGCGCATTTATTCGAAGAACTTAGTCAGGGAATTTGATTGGAGATTGATACTTTTTATCGTTAGGATTGTTTTTACTGTAAATCCTATGAGCGGTATCTCCCATGTTCGCTTCCCTGAATAACGGTTTTTCCAGGCTGTCCGACCATCCTGACTTCGCCAAGTTGTTACTGCGCCTGACTTTCGGGATCCTCATGCTGTTTCACGGCGCGTTCAAAATGCAGCACGGCGTGGGCTGGATCGGCGGCCTACTGGCGCAGCACGGGCTGCCGGCGTTCATCGCCTATGGCGCCTATATCGGTGAAATCGTGACGCCACTGATGATACTCATTGGTTTCATGACCCGTCCCGCCGCGCTGATTTACGCCATCAATTTAGTGGTCGCGACCCTGCTGGTGCATACCGCCGATTTCTTTACCCGTACCCAGGTCGGCGCCTGGAAGCTGGAAACGGAAGCGCTATACTTCATGGGCGGCATTATTATTATGCTGCTTGGCGCCGGCCGCTATGTGCTGGTAAGTAACCCGCGACTTCAGTAGTCTGTCGATCCGTCATTCGGGTCGTCAGCTCATCGGTATCTTCAATGACACGACCCGACTTTATCCGCCACTGGCAAGAATTAGAAGACGATGGCAACGACACCTATGAAGGCGATAACGAACGTTTCAGCTTCGGTGCGCCGCTCGGGCGGGCGCTGGGGCTGACGCGTATCGGCATCCACCATGAGCGTTTACCCCCCGGGCGGCGCAGCACCTATCCCCACGCGGAAAGCCAGGAAGAGGAATTCGTCTATGTCCTGGCGGGCAATCCCGACGTCTGGCTAAACGGGGAGCTGTACCCTCTGTCGCCGGGTGATGCGGTCGGGTTGCCGGCCGGTACCGGAATTTGCCATACCTTCATTAATAACACCGCAGACGATGTGATGCTGCTGGTGGTGGGGGAGGCCGACAAGCCGGAGAACCGGATCCGCTACCCCATGAATCCCGAGTATGAAGCGCGCCGCGCCGACCGCTGGTTGGATTATCCCGATCTGCCTTTCGGCGATCACGACGGCAAACCGGCCGTGCCGCGGCCTTGATGTCCACATCGCTCCCGGCGTTGTTCCCCTGCTGAGACAGGCCGCAGGCGGCAGGGTTGGCCGCAGCCGCAAAGCGCTGCTAACCTGGTCGCAACCCTGTGGGGGGCGTTTTCCCGTCCCCCGGCGGTAAATAGGCTTGCCGAAGCGTCTCCACGGGTGAACGTGCGCGTCACTGCTCCCGTGGTCCTACCGCGCGGGCAAGGGGCGCCCGTGGGAATAAGAAAGTTGACCCCGCCGGCGGAAAATTTATCTGTTTACCAAGGCGGCAAACGCGACCCGCGAGGGTGAAAAATAGTTTTGGCCCGGGATCATTGAACCTCTTTTATTCAATTACAGTAATAAATAACACCACGTCGGAATAATGTTGCTTTCCATCAATAATAGGCGAGATGACATTGCCATTATGCCCCGTTTAATCCGCGGATATCTCATGGCGCCGGCCGCGGTTGGCGAACACCCATCGCCAATATCCGCCAATGACTATCCTCTTTAATATCTTTGTGGTGCGCGCTTATTTTTATGTGCGACAGGGCGGGAATAATCCCTATAAACGCTGTGCAATATTAAACGGATCCTTTTGATGTTTATTCTTCGTTAAGGAGTCAGGATTTATAGTGCCCGGAAATATGATATTTATAGGGTAACTGCCGTGAGCTTCTATCCGTCTTTTTCTTCCCTCATGACCGACAACGGAAATAATAGGACGTCGTACTCTGGGCGCCTTT
Source organism: Sodalis praecaptivus (assembly GCF_000517425.1). NCBI lineage: Bacteria > Pseudomonadati > Pseudomonadota > Gammaproteobacteria > Enterobacterales > Bruguierivoracaceae > Sodalis > Sodalis praecaptivus. The sequence continues at coordinate 4,081,807 of NZ_CP006569.1, read as the reverse complement.
GGCCATTGCAGGAGCAGGCAGGTGTCTAACGTCGCGCGTTTGAGCTCGGTTTCGGTCGTCATTCCCCTTTTCAACGAGGAACTAAACCTGCCGGCCCTGCTGCTGCGCACCGAGGCCGCCTGTCGCCAGCTTGGGCTGCCCTACGAAATTATCCTGGTGGATGACGGTAGCCGCGATGGCACCTCCGCGCTGTTGCGCGCCGCCGCCCAGGCGCCCGCCAGTCGGTTTGTGGCGGTGCTGCTCAACCGTAATTATGGGCAACACCCCGCCATCATGGCCGGCTTCAGCCAGGCGCGGGGAGAGGTGATCATTACCCTCGACGCCGATTTGCAGTCGCCGCCGGAAGAGATTCCGCGCATGGTGAGCATTGCCAGCGAAGGCTATGACATCGTAGGCGCAATTCGTGCCAACCGCCGAGATGGCTGGCCGCGCCGGCTGGCCTCCGTTGCGGTGAACGGGATTATCCGTCGCGTCACCGGTAAAAGCACGGCGGACTATGGCTGTGCGCTGCGCGCCTATCGTCGGCCCATCGTCACGGCGCTGCTGCAAAGCCGCGAGCGCGGCATCGTTCCCATCCTGGCGAACAGATTGACCGAGCGCATTACCGATATAGAGATAAGCCACGCGCCGCGAAAGCACGGCACATCAGGGGGCAGAACCCTGAGCGGCTTTCACCGTCTGTGCGATCTGGCCGCGACGCTGGTTACCGCCCCGCTGCGTCTGCTGAGCGTTATCGGCGGTATCGTCGCCCTGGCCGGGTTTTGCATGGGGCTGGGGATGCTGCTGCTGCGCTGCCTGCTGGGCCAGGTCTGGGCCGGGGACGGCGTGTTTACGCTTTTCGCCTTTCTCTTCACCTTCGTCGGGGCACAGCTTCTGGCGCTGGCGCTGCTCGGCGAGTATCTCGGCCGCATCTACCAGATCCTGCGCGACCGACCCGGTGCGGTAATCCGGCAGGTTGTGGGCGCGTCACCGGCCGCGCGCGGCGAGATATCGTCATGAGCGGCGAATACAAGACGGACGGGGAACGGGGCGACATCGTCTGGCGCAGGGGGAAACCCGGCGTTTGCGCCACCGGTGCGGTGCCGGCGGCCGTTCATCCCTCCCTGCGTGGCGCCCGGCCGGGAAGTTTCGGGGATAAGGCCGGGATCTGGCTGGGTCTGCTGGCGGTGTTTTTCGTGCTGACCTATCTGGTACCGCTCGAAGGGAGGCTGTTGTGGCAGCCCGATGAAACCCGCTACGCCGAAATCAGCCGGGAAATGTTGGCCAGCGGCGACTGGACGGTGCCTCATTTACTGGGGCTGCGCTACTTTGAGAAGCCGCTGGCGGGATACTGGATGAATAACATCGGTCAGTGGCTGTTTGGCAGTACCAACTTTGCGGTGCGGTTCGCCTCGGTGCTCAGTACCGGGCTAAGCGCGCTGCTGGTGTTTGGTCTGGCGTGGACGCAGCGGCATCAACTGCGTCAGTCTGTGCTGTCGGCGCTCATATTTCTGTCGCTGCTGCTGGTGTTTGGCGTCGGCACCTACAGCGTGCTGGATCCGATGCTCGCCCTCTGGCTTAACGCCGCCATGGCGGCGCACGTCTTCGCCTTGCGCGCCAACAGCCGGACGGGGCGATTCTGCGCCTGGTTGGTGTTCGGCCTCGCCTGCGGCCTGGGCTTTATGACCAAGGGGTTTCTTGCCCTGGTGGTACCCGCTATCGCGGTCCTGCCGGTGTCGCTTTACTACCGGCAGTTTAAGTCAACGTTAGGGTACGGCGCATTGGCAGCGCTGCTGGCGGCGCTGGTCAATTTGCCCTGGGCGCTGAGGCTGGCGCGGCTGGAGCCGGATTTCTGGCGCTACTTTTTTTGGGTAGAACATATTCAGCGCTTCGCCGCGGAAAATGCCCAGCACAGGGCCCCGCTTTGGTTTTACCTGCCGGTGCTGGTGTTGGGGTCGTTGCCCTGGCTGGGGCTGCTGCCGGGCGCATTGGCCGCGGGCTGGCGCGCGCGCCAGACGCAGCCGGAACGCTTCTTGCTTCTGTGCTGGGTGATGATGCCGCTGCTGTTCTTCAGCGTGGCGAAAGGAAAATTGCTGACCTATATCCTGCCGTGTATGGCGCCGCTGGCGTTGCTGCTGGCGGCCCACGGGCGAGAGTGCGCCGACGCGCTGCGGTGTAAGGTCTTCAACGCCAACGCGAATATCAATACCATCTTCGCGCTGGGCGCCATCGCCGCCCTGTTGCTGGCGGGCAGCGGTATGCTGCCGTGCGCGCGAATTTACTCCACCGGCGAGTGGCCGCGCATTGTCATCGGTACGCTGGCGTTCGCCGGTTGGCTGTGTTTTGCCGCGGTGTCGCGACGGGCACAGGGGGACCGCTGGGCGCTGGCGGCGCTTTGTCCGCTACTGTTAAGCCTGTTGGTGGGGCAGATCATTCCCCAACGCGTCATTGATGGGAATCAGCCGCAGGAATTCATCCGCCGTCATGAGACCACGCTCAACCAAAGCCGCTATGTGCTCAGTAATCATGTCGGCGTAGCGACGGCGCTGGCCTGGGAGCTGGAGCGCAACGATATCGTCATGTATGACGATAAAGGCGAGTTAGCCTACGGTTTGACTTACGCCGATGCGCAGGGACGCCATCTGAGCCGGGAGGATTTTCCCGCGTGGCTAGCGCGGATGCGCCATAAGGGGGACGTGGCGCTGCTGCTGTTGCTTGATCGCGGGCAGGATCTGCCGCCCGGCCTGCCGAAGGCGGATATGGTGCACCGTAATCACCGCGTGGCGCTGCTCCACTATCAGCAGCGGCCATGACGCTCGCAGTCACCGGCCTGTTGTTTGCCGTACCGGTTGCGGAGTGACCGCCCCCCGCGGGTGGGGTGGCTTTAGTGCCGCGGATGACAGGTCTTGGCCGCCGCGGGCGATAAGGTGTCATTGTCGCTGATAAGGGTTTCTGCCGTCGCGGGCGGGGGGATTGCCGCTGATGGGCTGTCTTTGCCGCCGCGTAGGGGGGGAGTGTCACGGAGGGAGCGTTTTGCCGCAGCGAGAGAGGGGAATACCGGAGCGGGAAGCGTCCCCCGCCCCGGTCGTGGGGATCATTTATACAATTCTGCGGTGCCGCTCATGGTATCGGTGCCGCCAGCGGAAGTAATGCGATAGGAGGAAGCGTTCGCTTCATCCGCCTTGGCCTCTAATTGCTGCTGTAAATCGGTCACGCTACTGTTGTACGTCGTGGCGGAAACGGTACCCATCGGCTGCTGTCCGGGCGGCGGCGAGGTGACTTCCTGCGCAGCAAGCAGGGGGAACGAAAAGGTTGCCAGAATAAGCGCCGTCGCGGCAATAAATGTCATTTTCATATTAGTTTCTCTCATTAGGGATAAGTGTTAATTGCCACCCTGTCATGACGGTCGGCGTGGTCTCGTCGACCGCGGGTGACCCTAGGTTTGTCGTTATTCTTGTCGTTTATGCATTAGTGCAGTTTGCTTTGTTTCCTACCGGAAAGGTTGTTGTCTTGTCTCTCCACGGCCCCGCGCCATCACGACCGTGATCCGTGTCGCGAGAATGCTGCCGTGACGCCTCAACGGGCGTCGCGTGTACCGTCGATGCTCGGCAAGCGCGGAAGGCGCATGGGCGATGCGCTTATGGGTGACATCTCCGCGTACCTCACGACACCACCTGGCGAAAGAGTGGAAATATAACGCGATGATTGACAATAATTTAAGGGTAGGCAGCATCCCAGCAGCGGGCAATGACCCGTCAATCAATGAGTTATTGCATGATGATCGCCCGAGCCAAGGTGTGACGGCGTTCGGACCGCGAAAGGCGTCGCGATCCCGGCGGACACCGCTTGCTTTCAAGGGATTAAATTCGCTATTGTTATATAACTTTTTATATAACGATAAGCAGAGACAATGAAAAGACATCTATTTAAAACGGTACTTGCAGGGACCTTGGGCATTTTCCTCGCGTTGCAGGCGCAGGCGGCGAATGAAATTCGCGTGACCTATGCGGGCTCAATGGGCGTGGTGATGGATAAGCATCTGGGACCGGCATTTGCCGAGAAAGAGCACCTTACTTACCAAGGACAGGGGCAGGGTGCTTACGGTATGGCGCGCCTGCTGGCGTCGAAAAAAGTCGTGGCGGACGTCTTTGTTTCCATCACCCCGGGGCCGATGGATATCCTCAAACAGGCGGGGCTCATTGACAGCGCCGTGCCGGTGGCCAGTACCCGCATGGTGATAGCCTACAATCCGAAAGGCAAATTTGCGCCGGCGCTGGCCGCCGCTAAAGAGGGCAAAGCGGACGCGCAACCCTGGTGGAAAGTGCTGCAAAGCCCCGGGTTGCGTTTTGGCCGCACCGATCCGGTCAGCGATCCGCAGGGGCAAAACATCGTCTTTACGCTGTTGCTGGCGGAAAATTTCTATCATCAGCCCGGTTTGGCGCACCGTATCCTCGGCGACGTGCAAAATCCACAACAGGTGTTTGCTGAAGGCGGATTGCTGACCCGGCTGGAAGCCGGACAGGTGGACGCGGCTTCCGGCTATGAGAGCGCGACGATTTCCGCTAAGCTGCCCTATATCACGCTGCCGGACGAAATCAATCTGAGTAATCCCGATATGAACGAGCAATGGTATAGCAAGGTAAGCTTCCCGGTGCGCGACGCGGCGGGTAAAGAGAAAGTGCTGCACACGCAGCCGCTGGTGTTCTATGCGGCGGTGCTGAAAAATGCCCCCGATGCGCAGGCAGGACGCCGTTTCATCAGCTTTATGCAAAGCGTGGCCGGTCAACAGTTGCTGAAGGATAACGGTTATGGCCAGCCGAAAGGCGGCGTGCTGTATCCGTAACCGCTAATGATCCGACGCCCGTTGTCGCCGGCCGGCTGGTTCGGCGCGCCGGCGCTGCTGTTGCTGGCGCTGCCGTTTATCACCCTCATTGGCGTGACCTCGTGGGGGGAATTTCATCTGGCCTACGGCGACTGGAATGCCGTAGCGGTGTCGCTCGGCCTCAGCGCGGTTTCCGTGCCGCTCATCATCGTGCTGGGCACGCCGCTGGCGCTGTGGCTGGCTCGTGCCACGTCGCCGCTGCGGCGCTGGGCCGAGGTGCTGGTGCTGATCCCTCTACTGACCCCGCCGCTGGCCCTGGGTATTTTACTGGTATCGGCCTACGGCCCCTACAGTACTTTGGGTGAAGCGCTGGCGACGGTGGGACTGGCCCTGACCAACAATGCCGCGGCTTTTGTGCTGGCGCAGGTTTACGGCGCGCTGCCTTATTTCATCCTGTCGGCGCGAGCGGCCTTTGAAAGCGTACCGCCGTCGCTTGAGGACGCGGCCAAGGTGCTGGGCGCGCCGCCGCGGCAGGTGCTATGGCGCGTAACGCTGCCGCTGGCGCGGCGCGGTCTGGCCACGGGGCTGGCGATCGCCTGGGTGCGCGCCGTCGGTGAATTCGGCATCGTGCTGGTGTTTTCCTATTTCCCGCAGGGGATACCGGTCAAGCTGTATATCAACCTGCAAAATGATGGCGTCAATGCGGTTTATAGCCTGATATGGTTACTGCTGCTGTTTACGCTGCCTTTCCCGCTTTGGTGTTTAGCAACGGGCCGCCAATGGCGCAGGCTCGCCTGAGATTCTTTACCTGTCTAAAAGCCGCGTAACGGCCGTACCCGTCTTCCTGACCGCCTGATGCATGCGATGACGTTGCCAACCGGCCACGGCCTCCTCATTTTCCCACCAGGAAAGGGAAAGACTTTTCCCGGGGGATTCTGACGCTGGAAACGTTCGATAGCGATAAACCTCCGCATCTCTGCCAGTAACGGCTTGAGCTCAGTGGCAAGCTGGAGCTAACGCGCCTGTGCGTCAAGGCGGGGAATTATCGTGAAATTATTGCTACTAGAAACAATAGACGGTAAAACTAATGCCGCTATGGCACGGGTCGCGTCTTCGCTGGCATGACCGCAACATCACAGACAATTAAAAAAACAATTAAGGATCCTCCCGAATATGTTGAACAAAATTACCCGCCTGTTCCCGCTGTGGGCTATTTTATTGTCCATCGTCGCTTATTATACGCCGGGCAGTTTTACGCCGATCGGCGCCTGGGTGAGCACGCTGTTAATGCTTATCATGTTCGCCATGGGCGTGACCCTGCGCTTCGCAGATTTTAAACGCGTACTGTCCCGTCCTGCGCCGGTGGCCGCCGCCACCTTCCTGCATTATTTGGTCATGCCGCTGGCGGCCTGGGTCTTGGCCTGGCTCTTTCGTATGCCGCCGGATTTATCTGCGGGGATGATCTTGGTCGGCAGCGTCGCCAGCGGCACCGCGTCCAATGTCATGATTTATCTGGCGAAGGGGGATGTGGCGCTGTCGGTTACTATCTCCGCCGTGTCGACGCTGGTGGGGGTTTTCGCCACGCCGCTGCTTACGCGCCTTTATGTCGACACGCACATCAAGGTGGACGTGGCGGGCATGCTGATGAGCATTCTACAGATCGTGGTAATACCGATTTTCGCCGGACTGGTGATCCATCATCTGTTTACCGCCACGGTCAAAAAGGTCGAGCCGTTTTTACCTGCCTTCTCAATGGTGTGTATCTTATTGATCATCAGCGCGGTAGTGGCGGGCAGCCAGAGTTTTATCGGCTCGGTGGGTCTTATCGTTATTGTGGCGGTGATCCTGCATAACGGCATCGGACTGCTGGCGGGGTATTGGGGCGGCCGGCTGTTCGGTTTCGACGAAACCACCTGCCGTACCCTGGCCATGGAAGTCGGCATGCAGAACTCGGGCCTGGCGGCGACGCTGGGCAAGATCTATTTCACGCCGCTGGCGGCATTGCCCGGCGCGCTGTTCTCGGTGTGGCACAACCTGTCCGGCTCGGTGCTAGCGGGCTACTGGTCGGGACGCCCCATCCCCAAGCGGGATTCCGCCGTTCCTGAAAAACGGGGCTAGCCGTTCCGGTCCCCGTCCGGCGTGGTCAGGTCGGGGCCGTTGCCCTCCTCCTCGGGCCAATATGCCTGTCGGCCGTCGATGATCAACAGGACCAGCAGGATGTTGACCATGGCCGCCAGCGCCGTGCCCGGTAACCGCTCATGCAGCCCCCCACCCTAAGCAGAGTGGCGCTGTCCTACTGGTCGGTCTCGCCGCCGGCGGCGCTATCGCGTCCATCGGCGGCGGCGCTCAAGGGCTGGCCGCTCACGCTGGCGGTCAGCTGACTTAGAAAGCGCTCCGCGTGGCGCGGTGAGCGCAGCGGGACAAACTGCACGTGCCGATAGCGTGGGTCTTGCTGAATCGCCAGGTAGCGCCGGCGGTTGCTGCGGTAGGTTTTTAGCGTCCAAAGCACCACGGATTCGCGGCTGAGAAAGGATCGCCGAAGACTCTCCCGGTTGCCGGTACCGGGCCAAATCTCCTGCTGCCGCCAACTGCGGCGCCAGGCGCGAGCGGTGGCCTGCCATAGGGTGCGCGTCAGGCTGTAATCCAGCCAAACGATCATCTGCGCCTGCCGCCATTTTATCCCGCAACTGCGATGATAGTTGCCGTCCAGCACCCAATGCGCCTGCGCCAAAGCCTGTTCTAGGCGGGCAAAAAACGCCGCATCGCTGCTTGGGGTCCAATTCGGTTGCCAGAACAGCGCGTCCATTTCTATATACGGGATCGCCAGCTGCGCCGCCAGACGGCGGGAAAAGGTGGATTTGCCGCTGCCGCTGGTGCCGACAACATTAATTTTCATCCGTCGCTCCTGACGCGCCAGGCCGAGAAATCAGCCATAATGGTGCCATAATAGGGTAAGCCAGCTGGTCGCGGCCAGCACTATCGCCATCAAGACCGCAGCTGATCCCATATCTTTTGCGCGTCCGGCCAGCGGATGCCGTTCTGGACTCACCCGATCGATTAGCGCTTCGATGGCGCTATTAAGCAATTCCACCACCGCCACCAAGATGACGGGAAGGATTAATAGTAACCGGCTGATGGCATCAATATCCAGCCAGCAGGCGACGGCAATGGCGAGTGCGCCGAGGACGATTTCCTGACGAAAGGCCGCCTCATGGCGCCAGGCGGCGCGAATGCCCTGGACCGAATAGACAGTGGCTCGCGACAGGCGCATCAGGCCGGTATGTTTGTTGTTCATAATGCTCCGTGATAGCGGCGTCATGTCGTCGCAGGCAAAACGGCGCTGGCGGCAGAACGACGGTTTACCGGCAGGGCGATGTAAAGATCAGGGCCGGCTAATGGGCTTTATGATAACAGATAGCGCGCGCGCCGTATGCCAGGGACGGTGTCAGTAACCGACGCGTGCGCGCCAACGAGCATGCGGCACAACCGCCAACGGCGATTGGGTTTAGGCAACACGACCTAACAAGAGGGCAGCGGATTATTATCTACGTTGAGATACGCCAGGCCCGTCAGCAGCGTTTTTGGCAATGCGGTAAGTTGATTATTGGTCAGAGTGAGGTGAGTTAAACTGGCGGGTAATGTCTCCGGTAGGGAGACCAACTGATTGTTCTCCGCCTGCAACCGCGCGAGACCTGCAGGCAGGCTGGCCGGCAGCGTGCGCAATAAATTATTTCTTACCTGGAGATAAACCAGCGTCTCGGGCAGACAAGGGGGCAACGCGGTAAGCTGATTATGGCCAAGATAAATTTGGGTCAGTCCCGCTGGCAGGCAAGCCGGCAATGAGGTCAGCGAATTGTTGCTCAGATTAAGAAACATCAGTCTGGGTTGCTTTTCGCCAAGGGTGTCCGGCAGACGCGTTAATTGGTTGAAACTCGCGTCGAGGAACAGGATGTCTTTCGGTAGCGCGTCGTCAAGCTTCCCCAGCCAATTGTTGCTGATGAGCAATGTGGCAATGGCGGTATGCAACATATTCGGCAACGACTGAAGGTTATTGAAATTGGCGCTCAAGGTAATCAACCTCGGCGGTAAAACGTTCGGCAGCGTAGATAATCTGTTAGCGTCGACGGCCAAATGCGTTAATTGCGTGGGCAGCACCGCGGGCAGCGCGCTGAGGCAATTATTGCAGACTTTTAACGTTAGCATGCCCGCGGGCAGCCTTTCCGGTAGGGCTGTCAGGCTATTATTGCAGGCCAGCAGTATTTTCAGTCTATCAGGCAAATTTTCGGGCAGCGCTTCCAACTGATTATAATCCACCAGCAGAAAGGTCAACTGTGGCGGCAAATTCACGGGTAATTCCCTAAGTTGATTATTGCTGGCGTCTAAATACTCCAATTCAGGAGGCAATTCGGGCAATATTTCTAAGCGATTGTCGGAAAGATGTAGCTTTATGCACGGCGGTAGCGGGGAGGGAAGCGAGGACAAATTCATTTCTGTTAAATACAGCTCATGGTCATTGTTGGCCAAACAATTTTTCATTCTTTCGCAGGCGATAGCGCGATGCTCCAGCGAGCCTGGCGGCGCGTTATTCATCCAGGTCTCCCAGATTAAATGATAATCTTCCTGACGCCGTCCCGAAGCTTCTTCGGCGACGGTAAGGCGGGGCGGCCGGCTTACCGGGACGTCCGCAAACGAGTAGGAAGTATAATGGGGGTAACAGGCATGATAAGGTCGTAGAGCACTACTATTCATACAATGATGACTCCCTGGTTTGGCATGAGTGCAAATAGGTGTTAGCAAGGGATGTTCGCCAAAAGTCAATATTGATTAGCCTTGACCTGCTGGGAGGAGATCCGTAGAAAACAGGTCAGGTTAATAATGGCAAGGTGGCGAGAATGCCATAATGGTGCGCACCACACTTTAAAAAACCGGCCTTTGATTCGGCCGCGGGTAAATAACTCATGGTATGTTTTGCAGCAACGTAAAGCGCAAAGCGAAGCTGAATCAAGCGCGGCGCGAATTGCAGCGGAGGTCCTTGGCAATCGAGCGTTAGCGAGGTTGGTCCTGCGCCGTAGGCGGCCATCCGCGATCCCTGTCTGACGCGTCAGGGAACAGCTCGGCCGGCGCGGTTGCCGCCATTTTCACGGCCCTAAGGGCGACTCGCGTTTAAGCCTGCGGCAGGCGTTAATGCCCATCAGATAGAAAGTCCACCAGAAATAGCAGGCTTGCCAAAACGACCGAGGCGCTATAGGCCAGGATCATAAAATAGCGTACCGGATAGTTGCCCAGGGTATCCGGGCAGGGATAAAAAGCGGACACTTTGTTGATAATAAAATTACTGCTGCCGATGAAACATAATATCACCGCGGCCAGGGCATAAAGATATTTATCGTACAAAATGGCTTCCCGTATGAAAAGCAGGGCAACCACAAAAAGAAGAAAGTTTGTCCTGGCCCACGCCAGTGAGGTTCTCTCGGGTTGTAAACCAGGGTCCCGCATCAGTTGGCCTCGTTCAGTCAATAAAGGTCAAATAGATAAATACCAAGACAATAAACAGCAGGTATAACGAGAGCGCAATAAGTAGCTTTGAATAGGGCATATCGCGGTCCGTGCGCATCGCTTTTTCATTTTCTTTCCAGCGATACCAGGCCAGGCCACCCAGTAAACCGGCACCGATGGCAAGGGAAAATGAGAGAATATGGCTGGTCCGGGACGAATCGAAATGAGCGGTAAACTGTTCCAGTCCCACCGCGCCGGCAAGAAGCGCCAGGGCAGTGCGGATCCAGGCGAGAAAGGTTCTTTCATTGGCCAGTGAAAAACGATAATCGGGACGTTTTCCTTGCTGCCACCATTTCAACTCACTTTTTTCTACCGGTTCTTGCATGCTTCCGCCCTGATAAAAAGTAAAATCGTGCGACGTTCATGTCGTGCATCAATCGACCAAGCCTTCAGCAAACGTTCTGCTTCGCCCGTAACATGGCTCACAAGCCACTCAGCCGTGGGGGCGTAAACGCAGGATTTCATACCGTATGCCGTAGGCGCCCCGGCAGCACTCGCTGACGCCGGCTGGGGCCCCCGCGGGGTGAATCCGCCGCGCAAAGGAGAGGTTGCAACAAGCGGCAAACGCTTTCAGTTTCTGGCCGACACGATTCATCTTACCATGAGCGGCTACGACTGACAGCTGCGACGCGCGAGGTTCCAATAACCTAAGGTACAGAATTTGACAAACTCCCGGCTCTTGGTTCCCCGTTGGCGCGTTCTTGCTGATAGGGGCGCGGCCGTTCCTTATTCGGGTGGGTGCGCTTAAGGAAGCTATGCCTTCTTAACCACAACCGATCTTGTACCCGCGGCAAGCGGCGCCTTTGCTGTACCAGGGCCTGAGGCATTTCATGCAGCGCAGTGAAGATCATCGGGGGGAAAGCCAGGCGCGGATAAGGTTCTAAGTAAGGACGGAGGGTGGGAATAATACGTGGAGCGGCAAAGGAAAGGGGGATCTGAAATGCCCTCTTTCCCGTAGGGTATCAGGACCTCCCTTCCGATTGATCCTGATGTCTTCTCAGCCATGGCGGCGGCCGGCGTCAGGCCCAGGCCCGCGCCTACAAATGCCCCGCCTCCATGGCTTCCAGCAGCGCGGCGATATAACCGTAGCAAAAGCTGAAGGCGACGCCTAACGGGTCTCGGCCGCCGATGGTCGGGACATGGTCCGGCATGATCATATAGGGGTAGCCAACCGCTGTCGCCGCAGGCGCTATTTTCGCTGGCCGCCGCGGGACATGAACAGGCGCAGGCGCTGATGGACGAGCACGGCGTCGCCCTTGGCCGCATCGCCGCCACCGCCGCGACGATCCTCGACCCCAGCATTTTGATCCTGGGGGGCGGCCTGTCGCAAAATCAGCCCTTCGCTCAACGGATTATGGACGAGTTTAGTCTACGAAATCAGGACACGCGCATCGAGGTCTCCCAAATGGGGCCGGAGGCCACGGTCGTGGGAGCATGTTTGTTGGCGCGGGATTTAGCCATCACGCATATCGTCGATCGGTATCATCGACCGATATGCGCCCGTCCAACATTGCTTGCGCCATAGCAGGAGCGTCCCGGCAAGGCATTATCGGTCGTGATACGCGTTTTTTAAGGCCGAGACGTTGGTGATGATGTCAGTGCCTTGACTGTCTCCCGCCTTTCGGCACGGAAGACACAGCAGCAGGCGCTGGGGAGCCGGCCTGTCGGTGAGACCCTGACGGCGAAAGCCGTGAGAGTTTGCCTTAAGGCGAGTGAGATATAAGCTGATGCCCGACGCAGACACCGTCCTGCCGAAGGCGCGGCCCATCAGACTGGAGTCGTCAGCGCTGTGGGCTGGCGATCGCACGCTTGACCGTTTCACTGACATGGCACGCCGCGGGAGGGTGCCCTGGGGAGAGGTGTCTAGCCGTGAGATCAGCACGGGCAGCACTTTTAGCGGGCAACAGGGTGTCACGATTGTGGGTCGCGAGGGCGACATCACGGTCACCGGCAGCGTTCTTCACAGTGAGCAGGGCGCCATCGGGCTGCGGGCGAAAAAAGACGTCATACTCGACAGCGCCACCGAGCGCGAGTCGCAAAACAGTGTCGAGCGGTCAAACAGCAAAGGGTTCTTGAGCAAAAGCAGCAGCCTCACCGTGACCAACGACCGTAGCATACGCGAGAGGGGCGCGCTGCTCAGCGGGGAGCGCGTCACCGTTACCGCCGGCAATGACTTGACGGTGAAAGGTTCAGCCCTCGCCGCCGACCGAGACATCAGCCTTCAGGCGGGTAATAACGTCGATATCATTGCCGCCACCGAAAGCGAGACGCACTTTCTGCTCGAGGAGAAGAAAAAGAGTGGCTTGCTGGGCAGCGGAGGCATTGGCTTTACCCTCGGCAGCCAGTCGAGCCGTCATCAGGTAGACGAAAAGGGGACCACGCAAAGCCTGAGCGTTAGCACCGTCGGCAGCAGTCAGGGCAACGTCAGCATCACGGCGGGCAGTTCGTTCAACCCCGCCGTCAGCTCGGCGCAGCAGGCCAGAAATGAGAGCGACAGCCGGCTGGCTGCCTTACAACCTGTACGTGAAATTGTTGCCATCGTATATAAGCAAATGAGTACGGAAATCGCCGCGTTGGATAAAAAGAACAGTCTTTCGGATAAGAGTATTTTAAAATAGGGAAATATAAGTCTCAGGCCAGCACTATCTGACTAAAAATTTTATTTTCCTTTTAATCTGCCCGCCAGTTAATGCCGGTAGGCTGCGGTTTTTTTCTTCAATAAAATTAACGAATTGATGGGGTGAATTAAGCTGAAACAAAAAAAGAAATCTGGAAAATAGAATCAAATACACTGTCATTTTTTTTTAGTGATTTTTGTGCTGATCAGTTTTTTTCTGGTGCAGAATAACACCCTCGTGTTGATGGACTGTCCTTAGGATCCTGGACACTTCTGGCCTGTAGTTAAATGGACAATATGGGCAAAACACTGAAAGAAAAATTGTTGATGCACACAGATTTTTGTGTAGAAAGGGAACTACAACTATTGACACAAATTGATTGACTTGAATTATTGCCAGCGCTTAAGAGTAAGGAACCCGCTGACACAGACTCCCTTCCTTGAGGGACTGATTCAGAGACGTTAGCCAGTTCCAGACCTGCCTACACCGGAATACATTCCGTGACGACCGGCCCCTGTATTAACCGCCCGTTAAGGTTCTTCTCTCTTAACCAGCGTGCTTTGATGCAGATGAATGGTGCCCGGACTCGGAATCGAACCAAGGACACGGGGATTTTCAATCCCCTGCTCTACCGACTGAGCTATCCGGGCAACGGGCCGCATTAAACCGTATTGGCTCGATTTCGTCAACGGGTTTATCCGAGAATTACGTGAAACCGTCGTCAATTGCTGAGTTTTCAGGCAAAACGCGGAAAATTCAACTCAAAGCGCCGTTTTTCCGGCACAGCGCCAGACGTAAAATATCTTCCGCCAGACGGCGCGCTACCGCTACATCCTGTGCGTTGTGTTTGACCAGCAGTTTGCTCAAGCAGCCCTCCAACACCAGCTCCATTTGCTGGGCGACCATGGTCGGATCGTCAGCCTCAAGCTCTACCAGTAGCGCCCGGGTGTAGCGATAGGACGCCTGTTTTTGCTGGTCCGCCAGTTGATGGATGGGGTGCGCCGTTTCGGGATAAAAGCTGCAGGCGGCGATAAACAGGCAGCCAGGATAACGCCGTTGCTCAACGTGCTCCGCCAAGATCTGATAACGCGCCAGCAATTTTTGCTGCGCATCCAGCGCATCATCTTGGCGTACGCGGTTGCGCCATTCGTCCACTTGGCCGGCATGGTAGCGCAAGCAGTCATAATGCAGCGCCTCGCGATCCGGCCAGTAGACGCTCAACTGCGCTAGCGGCAGCGCCAGCTCATCGGCCAGCATCGGCAGTGATACCCGCGCGAAACCCCGTTGCTCAAGCAGGCTCAGCGCCCGGTCCCGTATATGTTCTCGTTGCACATTTCCTCCTGGTTAACCGGCGGTTGCCTTGCTGAGTGTCGCTCACGGCGCCAGTTTCCGCAAATGCTGCGCAAAATCCGCCGCGTTCATAAAACCGGTTACCCGCGAGCCGGGGATTTCGTTGCCGCGGCTATCGAAAAACAAAATTGTCGGCAGCCCCATCACCTGCAGCTGGCTGAGCAGCATTTTTTGCGCGGGCGCATTAGCGGTAACATCCGCCTGAAGCAGAGTCAGGCGATGCATTTGCTCGGCCACGGCGGGATCGCTGAAGGTGTATTTATCGAACTCTTTACAGGCCACGCACCAATCGGCGTACACATCCAGCATCACCGGCTTTCCGGGGGCGGCATTTAGCGCCCGCGTGATTTGCTCAAGCGTTTGCACCGGCTGGAACGCCGGCGCCGCGCCGGTGGCCAACGGCGTGCCGGAGGGCGCTCCCCATAGCCAATCCTGCAGCGGCCGCGCGCTTATCAGCGTCAGGCCAAGCAGCAGCACCGCCAGCAGGCGGCCGCGGCCGCGGGCCTGCAGGCATAGCATAAATCCCCAGCCGAAAAACGCGACCGCCAGGAGGCTCCATAGCCGCGCCCCCCAGTTATCGCCCAGGATGCGCTCCAGCAAGAATACCGGCAGCGCCAGGATAACGAAACCGAACCCCTGTTTGACCTGTTGCATCCAGGGGCCGCTTTTGGGCAGCATTCGATGGCCGAACAGCGCGACCAGCACCAACGGAATACCCATGCCTACCGCATACAGCCACAGCGTGAAACCGCCGAACCACAGATTACCGCTTTGGGCGATGTACAGCAAAATGGCGCTCAGGGGCGCGGTGGTGCAGGGGGAGCAAAACAGGCCCGCCAGCGCGCCCATGATAAAGACGCCGGGTAAGGTGCCTTGACGCTGGCGGTTGCTCCAAAGCGTCAGGCGGGTCTGTAGCGCCGGGGGGAGTTGCAGGGTAAACACGCCGAACATCGACAACGCCAGCAGGAAAAACAGCACGGCAAGTCCAATCAGCAGCGCGGGCTGTTGCAGCGCCGCCTGGAATTGCAGGCCGGCGGCCGCCACCGCCACGCCCAGCAGGGTATAGGTAATGGCCATCCCCATAACGTAGACCACCGCCAACAGGAGTACCCGGGCGGCGCTAAGCCGCACGCGATTGCCGAGAATGACGGCGGAAATCAGCGGATACATCGGCAGCACGCAGGGCGTGAAGGCGATACCGATGCCAATAAGCAGTGCCCACAGCGGCGAAAACGGCACTCTGTCGCTTTGGGGCGGAGGCGCTGGGGTTATCATTCCCTGGCCGATCGCGGGCGAAGGTGTCGGGACGAGGGCGGCGCTGCCGGGGGCTTTCGCGTCAGCCGGCGCCGCCACGACGGCTGATAACGGAATGACCTGGGTTTCCGGCGGGTAGCAAAAGCCCGCTTCCGCGCAGCCTTGCCAACTGACCCGCAGCTGGCTGTCGTTTTGCGCCTGCGTCAGCGGCAGCGTGATGTGCAGGTCATCGCGGTAGATCGCCACATCGCCGTAAAACTCATCGTGATGACGGCTGCCGGCGGGCAGCGTGAAGGCGCCGAGGGTGGCGTTTACCGGCTCCAGCCGGATCTGCTGACGGTATAAGTAGTAGCCGGGATGGACGTCCCAGCTCAGCGTCAATTGCGATCCCTGCTGACGAAAATCAAAGCGGAACGCCTGATCCACCGGAATGAACTGGTTGCCGTGAGTATTGCCGAACAAGGCGGCCTGGGCGGGCGACGGCGGCAGGCATGCCAGCCACGCCAGCAAGATCAGCGTAAAGAGTCGTTGAGCCATGATAGATAATCGGGGTCGCCGCCGGTGACGGGCAGTACCAATAACTCCGGGGTTTGATAAGGGTGATGGGCTTTGATGTGCGTGAATACCGCCTGCCGCAGGGCCATGTGGCTTTTGATAAGCAGTTGCACCTCGGCCTGTTGTTCAAGCGCCCCCTGCCAGTAGTAAAGCGACGTGGCGCCAGGCAATAGCGTGACGCACGCGGCGAGGTTGCCGGCCAATAAGCGCTGGGCGATGGCGCGGGCGCAGGCGTCGTCGGGCGCGGTGCAAAGAATGATACACAATCCGGCATCGTCGGGCTGTGGGAGAACGCCTTCCGGCTTGCCGTCTGGGTTATCTGCCATTATCACCCCCTGTGTGGAAAACGCCGGCGGGCATTATAGCCTGTTCGCGCCGCCGGCGACAGTGCAGGGTCAGGACGGGGTATCGTCAGGATAGCGTTTGGCTTTGTATTCTGGATGCATCAGGTTTTGCAGCGAGAAGATATCATCCAGTTGCGCCGCGGTGAGCAGGCCGCGCTCGAGCACGACCTCGCGCACGCTTTTACCGGTCTCGGCACAGATTTTACCGACGATATCGCCGTTGTGGTGGCCGATAAACGGGTTAAGATAGGTCACGATACCGATGGAATTAAAAACATATTGTTCGCAAATAGCCTGGTTGGCGGTAATCCCGCCAATGCATTTGTCCTGTAGATTGAAACAGGCATTGGTAAGAATATGCATCGACTCGAACATGGCCTGGCCGATAACCGGTTCCATGACGTTTAACTGCAACTGCCCCGCTTCCGCCGCCATGGTGATGCAGGTATCGTTGCCGATCACCTTGAAGCACACCTGATTTACCACCTCCGGCAGCACGGGGTTGACCTTGGCGGGCATGATAGACGATCCCGCCTGCAGTTCGGGCAAATTGATCTCATTCAAGCCGGCTCGCGGGCCAGAAGACAGCAGCCGCAGGTCGTTGCATATCTTGGACAGTTTCACCGCCAGGCGTTTCAGCGCGCTGTGGACCATGACGTAGGCGCCGCAGTCGGAGGTGGCCTCAATCAAATCTTCGGCCGGGATGCAGGGCAGCCCGCTTATCTCCGCCAGCTTCTCCACCGCCAGCGTCTGGTACCCTTCAGGGGTGTTCAGGCGGGTACCGATAGCGGTCGCGCCGAGGTTCACCTCCAGCAGCAATTGCGCGGTGCGCAGCAGGTTTTTGTTCTCTTCCTTTAGCAGCACGTTAAAGGCGTGGAACTCCTGGCCGAGCGTCATTGGAACCGCGTCCTGCAACTGGGTTCTGCCCATTTTGAGAATGCCGTTGAATTGCTGCGCTTTTTTCTCAAAACCCGCCCCCAGATAATCTATCGCTTCCACCAAGCGCTGGAGCGCGTGATAGACCGCCAGGCGGAAACCGGTGGGGTAGGCGTCATTGGTGGACTGACATAAGTTGAGGTGATCGTTGGGATTAAGGAATTGGTATTCCCCTTTTTGGTGCCCCATCAGCTCCAGGCCGATATTTGCCAGCACTTCATTGGTATTCATATTAACGGAGGTGCCGGCGCCACCCTGAAATACATCCACCGGAAACTGATCCATGCAGCGGCCCCGGACCAGAACTTCATCACAGGCGCGGGCGATGATATCGGCGATATCCCGCGGTAGCGTCTTAAGTTCTTTATTGGCCAATGCGGCGGCTTTTTTGACCATCACCATACCGCGTACCAGCTCGGGAATATCGCTGATACGCGTATTGCTGATGTAGAAATTTTCACTGGCGCGCAGGGTATGAATGCCATAATAGGCGTCGGCCGGCACTTCACGGGTGCCGAGCAGGTCTTCTTCTATACGGATGAGGGTTGACATGCGTCTTCCTTGTAATTGTCGGTCTTTATCATTAATGTTAAAAGAAAATGGGTTAATATCTACTCTATATAGTGTCTTAAACTGACGTTGTTTTTATTTTTGCCATTATATTCTGTCATTAAGACAAGACCATTAAGCCGATCACGCTTAGTTAATCGTTTTTATTTAACCAGTTAGCGCGGGAGGTGAAGGGCGCTGGCAGGCCACGACTCGGCGTATCGCTTGAAAATTGTCTTAAGGGATACCATTACATTAAGACCAGCCGGCAACAAGGCGCATTTTTTGCGGTGGCGAATTTTATCGCTTTGGGCGGAACCTCTCGCGACGGCAATCGATAACACAGGAGAATTCGGTGCGTTGGATCCCGTTATTAATCATTTTTATCATCACCTACATTGAGATTTCCCTTTTCATCCAGGTCGCCCACGTGCTTGGCGTACTGGCAACGTTACTGCTGGTGATCGCGACGTCATTTATCGGTGTATCGCTGGTACGGGCCCAGGGGCTGCGTATTCTGGGGCAAATGCAGATCAAACTGGCCCGCGGTGAGAGTCCCGCCGGCGAGATGATCAAAAGCGTCTCGCTGTCGCTCGCGGGATTTCTGCTGCTGCTGCCCGGTTTTTTCACTGATTTCCTCGGTCTGCTACTGTTATTGCCGCCGATACAGAATCTGTTGACGCTGCGCCTGCTGCCTTATTTGCGTTTTCAGCGCGGTCCCGGCGCCGGCGGTGAGACCTTTGAGGGCGAGTACCGCCGTCATGATCTTCCTCACGACAGATTAAACGACCGGCGTGACGATGAAAAATAGGTAAAAAAAAAGGGTGGGGTGATAACATGTAACCTGTTGATTAAATTAACGTTAAATTTATTATGGCTAAAATTCCCTCGCTTAAGTGAAAAATTTTTTTTTTTCCCCCTTGAAGCTTCTCTGAACGCCCCCATCTTATTCACCACGAGGCCGGGCATAGCATCATGCCGGGCATTCATCCCAAAAAAACTGATACGGACTTTCTCAAGGGGAGCTATCAATGAAAATTCGTCCATTACATGATCGCGTTATCGTCAAGCGTAAAGAAGTTGAAGCCAAGTCTGCGGGCGGCATCGTGCTGACCGGTTCTGCAGCGGGCAAGTCCACTCGCGGTGAAGTACTGGCTGTGGGCCACGGCCGTATTCTGGAAAACGGCGAAGTGAAAGCGCTGGACGTGAAAGTTGGCGACATCGTGATTTTCAATGACGGATATGGCGTGAAGGCTGAGAAAATCGACAACGATGAAGTGCTGATTATGTCCGAAAGCGACATTCTGGCTATCGTTGAGCAGTAATCCGCGCGTAATCATCTGAACTGAACGAATTTAAGGGAAATCGAAATGGCAGCTAAAGACGTAAAATTCGGTAACGACGCTCGCGTAAAAATGCTTCGCGGCGTAAATGTTCTGGCCGACGCGGTAAAAGTGACCCTGGGTCCTAAAGGCCGCAACGTAGTGCTGGACAAATCCTTCGGCGCGCCGGTCATCACCAAAGACGGCGTATCAGTTGCACGTGAAATCGAACTGGAAGATAAATTCGAGAACATGGGCGCCCAGATGGTGAAAGAAGTTGCCTCTAAAGCCAATGACGCTGCAGGCGACGGCACCACCACCGCGACCGTGCTGGCTCAGTCTATCGTTAACGAAGGCCTGAAAGCCGTGGCCGCCGGCATGAACCCGATGGACCTCAAGCGCGGTATCGATAAAGCCGTTATCGCCGCTGTAGAAGAGCTGAAAAAACTGTCCGTACCTTGCTCCGATTCCAAAGCGATCGCTCAGGTGGGTACTATCTCCGCCAACTCCGACGAAACCGTCGGCACCCTGATTGCTGAAGCCATGGCGAAAGTCGGCAAAGAAGGCGTCATCACCGTGGAAGAGGGTTCCGGTCTGCAGGATGAGCTGGACGTGGTTGAAGGGATGCAGTTCGATCGTGGTTATCTCTCCCCCTATTTTGTCAACAAGCCGGAAACCGGCGCCGTTGAACTGGAAAGCCCGTTCATTCTGCTTGCCGACAAGAAAATCTCTAATATCCGCGAAATGCTGCCGGTGCTGGAAGCCGTTGCCAAAGCAGGCAAACCGCTGCTGATTATTGCTGAAGATGTTGAAGGCGAAGCGCTGGCTACGCTTGTGGTAAACACCATGCGCGGTATCGTTAAAGTCGCCGCCGTGAAGGCGCCGGGCTTCGGCGATCGCCGTAAGGCCATGCTGCAGGATATCGCTATCCTGACCGCGGGTACCGTTATTTCCGAAGAAATCGGCCTTGAGCTGGAAAAAGCTACCCTGGAAGATATGGGGCAGGCCAAGCGTGTTGTTATTACCAAAGACACCACCACCATCATCGACGGCGTGGGCGACAAGGCCCTTATCGATAGCCGCGTTACGCAAATCAACCAGCAGCGTGACGAAGCCACCTCCGATTACGATCGTGAAAAACTGCAAGAGCGCGTGGCCAAACTGGCTGGCGGCGTTGCGGTTATCAAAGTAGGTGCCGCTACCGAAGTCGAAATGAAAGAGAAGAAAGCCCGCGTTGAAGACGCCCTGCACGCTACCCGCGCCGCAGTGGAAGAAGGCGTGGTCGCCGGCGGCGGCGTGGCGCTGATTCGCGTAGCCAACAGCATTGCTGAACTGCGTGGCGACAATGAAGATCAGAACGTCGGCATCAAAGTTGCGCGTCGCGCGATGGAAGCGCCGCTGCGTCAGATCGTCGCTAACGCCGGTGAAGAGCCGTCCGTTATCGCCAATAAGGTGAAAGCGGGTGAAGGTAATACCGGTTACAACGCGGCGACTGAAGAGTACGGCAACATGATCGACATGGGTATCCTGGATCCGACCAAGGTAACCCGCTCCGCGCTGCAGTATGCGGCCTCCATCGCCGGTCTGATGATCACCACCGAATGTATGGTGACCGACCTGCCGAAGGAAGACAAACCTGACCTGGGCGGCGCAGGCGGCATGGGCGGCATGGGCGGCATGGGCGGTATGATGTAATCCCCCCGTATCGCTAATGGCGTTGAAACCCCCGGCTTGCCGGGGGTTTTTGTTTTTTTGGTAAAAAATTATCAACCAAGCGGGATTTAGGGTATAAATTCAGGGCGTCCACAGGACGGGCCGCCGGATAAAACGGGCCGGCCGCGCCAGCGGGGAGCGTGGCGCGCACAGCAAATTTGCCATACCCTTCAGGAATTCATGAGGAAAAAGATGCGGACCAAATTCTTAATGATGCTTTGTGCCGGCAGTCTGTTGGTGGCGGGATGCAGCAGTACGCATGATTTAACGGCAGCCGGCCAATCGGTGCGTTTCACCGATACCCAGCCCGGCAGCGAATGCCGCCTTTTGGGCGAGCTTACCGGTACTCAGAGTAACTGGTTTTCCGGCCAGAACGGCGAAAATAGCGCCATGCGTGGGGCCGCGAATGATTTGAGGAACCGCGCGGCCGCAATGGGCGGCAACGTTATCTACGGTGCCACCAGCCCGGTCAGTAAAAAAGAAACCTACCTGGCGAGCTTTGTACCGCTGGACAGTAAGATCCAGGGCCAGGTGTATAACTGTCCGTGAAGCCGTAAAGCCCGAGCTGCTGATCTGCCCGGCGGCCACGGTAGAGACCGTTTACCGCCGGCAGACAGCGGGCCATGGCGCGCCCTCTCCGGGCAGCCACAAACGCCAGGCTGGGGGCCATTCTTGCCACTCTGGCGCGTAGCCGCTGGGCAGCCAATGCCGTTAGCGTTGCCGCAGTCCCAGATCCAGCGGTGTCTTGCTGCGCTCGCCGCCGATTTCCCGCGCCAGCCGCGGCACCAGATAGCCTGATACTTTCTCCAGCAGTTGCCGCATAATCTCTCGTGCTTGGGTATCCTGCACCATAAAATGCGCAGCCCCCTGTACCCTATCCAGCACATGCAGGTAATAGGGCAAAATGCCGGCGGCGAAAAGCGTTTCACTGAGCGCGGCCAGCGTAGCCGCGTTGTCATTGACGCCGCGCAGCAGTACGCTTTGGTTGAGTAATGTCACCCGCGCATTGCGCAACCGTGTCATACTGTCGCACACGGCGGCATCGATTTCGCGGGCGTGGTTGATGTGGGTCACTAGCACCACCTTCAGTCGGCAGCCGGCCAGCCGCTGGCAAAGACGCGCGGTAATACGTGCCGGGATGACGACCGGCAGCCTGCTGTGAATGCGTAGGGTGGTCAGGTGGGGGATCTCTTCCAACAGACAAATCAGCTCATCCAGCTCATGATCCTTAGCCATTAACGGGTCGCCGCCGGAAAGAATGATCTCATTCAGTTCAGGATGCTGCCGGATATAGGCCACGGCGCGCAGCCAATTCGTTTTGTTGCCCTGATTTTCCTGGTAGGGAAAATGGCGCCGAAAACAGTAGCGGCAATTGACCGCGCAGCCGCCTTTCACCAGCAGCAGCGCGCGGTTTTGGTATTTATGCAGCAGGCCGGGCACTACGCTGTGCTGTTCGTCCAGCGGATCGGTGCTGAATCCCGGCGCTCGATCGAATTCCTCACGTGCCGTAATCACCTGGCGCAAGAGCGGATCGTTTGGGTCGCCCGGCACCATGCGCGCCGCAAAAGCGCGGGGAACGCGAAACGGGAACAGGCGTCGCGCCTCGGCGCCCTCGCGCAGGTCAGGGTGTTGCTCGAGCCCAAGGTGCTCTAGGAGTTGCACGGGGTCGGTGATGACATCGGCAAGTTGATGTAACCATTCTTCTCTAGCGGGCGTATTTCGGGTTATAATATGTGCCATTTTTTGGCTTAATTACCAAGTTTATATTTAAGAGGACCACCATGGCGTCTTATAGTACCAATGAATTCCGTTCCGGTCTTAAAATCATGCTTGATGGCGAGCCGTGCGCGATCATTGAGAATGAATTCGTGAAGCCCGGCAAAGGCCAGGCGTTCAACCGGGTCCGTCTGCGCAAGCTGGTTTCCGGCAAAGTGCTGGAAAAAACCTTCAAATCCGGTGACTCGGTGGAAGCCGCCGATGTGATGGATATCAACCTGACTTACCTGTACAACGACGGTGAGTTTTGGCATTTCATGAATAATGAAAACTTTGAACAGCTGGCCGCCGATGCTAAAGCCGTCGGCGACAACGCCAAATGGCTGGTCGAACAGGCCGAATGCGTGCTGACATTGTGGAACGGCCAGCCGATTGCCGTGACGCCGCCTAACTTCGTGGAGCTGGAAATCACCGAAACCGATCCGGGCCTCAAAGGCGATACCGCCGGCACCGGCGGCAAACCCGCCACGTTGACCACCGGCGCGGTGGTGAAAGTACCGCTGTTCGTTCAGATTGGTGAAGTGATTAAAGTCGATACGCGCTCCGGCGAGTATGTCTCCCGGGTTAAATAACGCGTTACGGGAAACGCCGTCCCAGAGGCGGCGGTAGCTGACTTTTGGCATTCGTGGATTTTTGGAACCTGGTTGGCAAAAATGACCAAGCTATTGTTGCTCGCCGTTCTGGCATTAACGACTTTAAGCGGGTGTAACACCACCCGCGGCTTCGGCGAAGATGTACAACATCTCGGCGGGGCCATTTCCCGGGTCGCCAGCTGATCTCAGCGCGTAAAAAGTCTGAAATTGAGCATGTTGGCTACAGAAACGGGATAGTTAAACTATGCTTATAGTGAATCACGTTTGGTGTTCATTATAAGGATAATACTATGTTGAAAAAAACTGTCATTGCCCTGTTATCAGTTGTGGTGTTGTCTTCCCTGACCGCGTGTAACACCACCCGTGGTGCCGGTGAAGACGTCTCTGCGGGGGGTGAGGCGATTCAGCGCGCAGCACAGTAACGGCAATTTGGTAGCGATTAGAGCTTCACCTTTGCGCACCGCGCCCCCTAAAGGCTTAGGATGATGTAGCGCAAGCGATGTCCGAGGGGTACGACCAGAGAAAGTGCTTGGCCGTATCCCTTTGCTTTGTATGATATTCACCCCCTCTGTGCTTTCACCACGCGTCTTCTTATGCACGCTCATATTGACACTGACACTGACACTGACACTGACACTGACACTGACACTGACACTGACACTGATGCGGGTTGATGACGTTCATTGACGCTGGTTTGTGACGTTAATCGTGATTTTCCTGACCGTTATCAAAGTGGTCAGCCGTTTTCCCAGTTTACCCCCAGCGCGAACAGTGTACCGTTGCGCCTGCCGCCTGCCGCCTGCCGCCTGCCGCCTGCCGCCTGCCGCCAGTTGCCTGCCGCCAGTTGCCTGCCGCCAGTTGCCTGTGGGCTTTGGGCTGCTGGTTGTTGTCCAATCTCCCGCAGCGTGTCCTTATTTTCGTTGAATTCCCAGCGCCGATGAACCCCCTGTCGTTGTCGGCGTCAATACGTCAGGTTCGCTTATTGGTATCTATACATCCGGCATCCTTGCCAGCGTCAACGCGTTTCACTATGGGGGTGCCAACAACGCTTATGCCGGCGGCGGCATGTCCTGCTTAACCCAAATCAGGCTGTCCACCGGAAAGTTGAGTTCCCTGGCGGTGTGCAGCAGCGCTTGCCTCGCCTGTGCGTTCAGCGTTGGTGTGCGCGATAAAATCCACAAATAATCACGGCTCGGTCCGGCAACCAGCGCATAACGGTAATCTTCATCCAGGGCGATAACGTGATAGCCGCCGTAAAAGGGGCCGAAAAAAGAGACCTTTAGCGAGGCGGTCTGCGGCGAGCCAAGAAAACGCGCCTTTCCGATACTTTGCTTCCAGCGTTGTTTGGCGGCGGAGAATCCAGAATTGATGACCTTGATACTGCCGTCAGAACGAAGGATGTATTGGGCGGTAACATGATCCAGGCCGCGCTCAAAGGGGTGATCGAGACGGGCGATTTCATACCAGGTCCCCAAATAGCGGTCGACGGTAAAAGGCTCAACCGGTCGCACGCCGGCGGGCGGCGATACGCTACAGGATAAAGACAGCAGCGAAGAGATGAGCAGCGAAAAGGTTCTCCATGCAGACATAGCGCATAATCCATTAGGGAAAAGAAATAAGTGTAGTAATCCGCCGCGAATGTGTAGCCGGCCCGATAAAAAAAAGCGGGGAGGGCGACTGATGCGAAACGGTACAGGTCGTTGTATTAAGAATGGAAAGCGCTAACCCACCCCTTTTTAAGGCGTGGCCGGCGTTGAAAAGGGCGACGGCGATATTTGTTTGCGCTCAAAGATACGGGTAGACTGCATCCCCTGTTTAACGGAGGGAAAAATATGAGCGATTCGGCCAGCTGGCAACCAAGCGCGCCCATTACCAATTTGTTAAAGCGTGCTGCAATTGTGGGCCAGATCCGGCGGTTTTTTAGCGATCGCGGATTACTTGAAGTAGAAACGCCGGCCATGAGCCAGGCAACGGTGACGGATATCCATCTGGTTCCATTCCAGACCCGCTTTATCGGGCCAGGCGCGGCCGGCGGTCTGCCGCTGTATTTGATGACCAGTCCCGAATATCACATGAAGCGCCTGCTGGCGGCCGGTAGCGGCCCTATATTCCAGCTTTGCCGCAGCTTTCGTAATGAGGAAGCCGGTCGTTATCATAATCCAGAATTTACCATGCTTGAGTGGTATCGCCCCCATTATGATATGTACCGCCTGATGAATGAGGTTGACGATCTCCTGCAGCAGATCCTGGATTGCGACAGTGCGGAAACGCTTTCTTATCAGCAGGTCTTTACCCGACATGTGGGTATTGATCCTTTATCGGCGGACAAAGGGCAGTTGTATGAGGCGGCGGTTAAATGGGATCTCGGTGAGGCGACTTCTGCCGAGGACGATCGCGATACCCTGCTGCAATTGCTGTTTGCTATGGTGGTCGAACCCAACATCGGGCGCGATAAGCCGGCTTTTGTTTACCATTTTCCCGCTTCTCAGGCTGCGCTGGCGGAAATCAGCACCGAGGATCATCGGGTGGCGGACCGGTTTGAAGTCTATTTTAAGGGCATTGAGCTGGCCAATGGTTTCCGTGAATTAACCGATGCGCGCGAGCAGCGCCAGCGCTTCGAGCAGGATAACCGCAAGCGGGTGGCGATGAGCCTGACCGAACAGCCCATCGATGAAAATTTACTGGCGGCCCTGGCGCAGGGTATGCCGGAGTGTTCCGGGGTGGCGTTAGGCGTGGATCGACTGGTCATGCTGGCGCTGAAGGCCGAGCGCTTGAGTGATGTGATCGCCTTTCCGGTGGAGCGCGCCTAAGCGCCCCCGTTGGTGCGCCGGCGCCGACGGCCTTTGCCGGCACTGGCGCGATCGCAGGTTCTGTCCGCCCCGTGTTGACGGGACCACCGCCGTTACTGACAGCCCGCTAGCGCCGCCAGGTGCCGCGTCCGGCTTCGCCCCGTTTACTCGCAGAGCGGCTGATGCGTTTCGCCGCCCGCGCGCTCAGTATAGAGGACGGCGAGCCGTCCCCCGTCAGAGCGAGCCGCTTTCCGGTTTAATGCGGTTGCCAGGGGTATTATCAGCCTTGATTTGATCCTTGCGCAGTTGGAAGGGCGGGAAGGGCAATTCCATGCCGTGCTCGCGATAGCCTTCCAAGATCAGCGCGTGGACCTGATGGCGCAGCGGCATCCGGTGCCCCATTTCGGCGGCGTGCATACGCAGCTCAAATAGCGGTAAACCCTGCTGTAAATCCACCAGGAAAGCTTCCGGCGCCGGCAGCTCCAACACCAGCGGGCAGCGGCGCGCCGCCTGCACCAGAATGTGCGCCACTTGCTCGATATTGGCCCCCGCGGGGGCGGGCACGCTCAACACGACGCGCGTGACGGTATCGGATAGCGACCAGTTGACGAACTGTTCGGTGATAAAGGCCTTGTTGGGCACGATGATCTCTTTTCGATCCCAGTCGGTAATGGTGGTGGCGCGGGTGTTGATACGGGTAATGTTGCCGGTCAGATTGCGAATGGTAACGGTATCGCCAATCCGAATCGGTTTTTCAAACAGGATCATCAGGCCGGAGATAAAGTTGGCGAAGATCTCCTGCAGGCCAAACCCCAGCCCTACGCCTAACGCCGCCACCAGCCACTGTAGTTTCGACCACTCGATGCCTATCATGGAGAATCCGATTATTCCCCCCAACAGCATCAGGCCATATTTGGTCAGGGTGGTAATGGCATATCCTGTGCCGGGGGTTAAATCTAAATGCTGCAGCAGCGCCAGCTCCAACAGTGCGGGCAAATTGCGCACCATCTGGGTGGTGATAATGAAGACCAGAATGGCGATCAGCACCGCGCCGAGCGTAATCGGCTGGATGCTATCGACGCCCTGAGTAGTGGAGGTGGCATCCCAAAGGGTAATGTTTTCCAGGAAGCCGAACGCCGAATGCAACTCCGACCACAGTAAAATCACCGATAGCAGCGCAATCAGCGTCAATATGGAACGCACCAGCTGTAGCGATTGCGCGCTGATGGTATCGAGATCCAACACCTTTTCATCGACTTCGGCGGCGGCCTCATTCAGCTGGGATTGCGACAAATCTTCTTCATTGCGCGCCCGCTGGGCCAGCATCTCCGCACGGCGCTGCTTGGTGCGCTCGAAGGCGATGCGCCGCCGCTGAATGAACATCCAACGGCGAATAATGTGATAAATGATCAGCAGGAAGAACCAGATCGCAACCGAGGTTTCCAGCCGCGCCAACAGCGCCTGCGCGGTCGCCAGATGCCCCAGACACGCCGCCACCGCCGCGACGATGGGGGCGCAGATCATCAGATTCCACAACGAACGGTTGACGACATTATCGCCGGCGCCGTGCTTATCAAGATACAGCGGCAAGCCGGCGCGTTTCAGGCTACTGGTCACCAGCGCCAGACAGGCGCACAACAGGAGAAAGCATAATCTGCCCAGGGTGCCGGCAAATTCCCGCTCGCTGTAATCATCAAACGATATCAGCGCCATAATCAATGGTACGATCATACCGATAGACAGCGTGTAGTAGCGCAGCGCGCGCTTCACCTGCTGCTGTGGCCAGCCAAAATGCACGATAAATAGCCCCTGCGGGCGGGCGAAGTGGGCGCATACCATAAACACCCACAGCACCGGCACCGTGGCGCTGACGCCGTCGCCGATAGCGACCGCCACCGGATAGGGCCAGGCGTGGCGCAAGCCATAGCCTAGGGCCGCCCACAGGACCGGCAGCGGCAGGGCAACCAGTACCGACCAGAACACATTGCGCAGGGTCAGGGAAAAATGGTCCTGATTGACCTTCCCCACCCGGCCGCTGGAGCGCTCAAGAAAGGCATGATAATGCCGGCGGGAACTGAGGCTGAACCCAACCAGCAACAGCGCGCCGAACAGCGGAATGAGCGTTTCCTGGCTGGTCAGCATCATGCCAAGCGCGTGGGTCAATTGGCTGAACGTATCCAGGGTCACCAGCCGGCGCAGATCCTGACCGACGTGCAGCGGGTAGGAAAGGCCAATCGGGCTGACGTCGGCCACCCAGAACAGGTAGCGATGGGCCGCTTCCTGGATCTCATTCATCGCCTCTTCAAGCTGGCTATTGGCCACCTTCAGCTTGGTAAGCTCCAGGATCTGGGTATCGCAGCCGGTCAGCAGCGCATTGAGCAGGTTGCGCTGGGTGGCGAGCTGCGCGTCAAGAATGCGGCGTTGCGCCGGCGTCAGCGGGGGACCGTCGTCCTGCGTTCCCTGAGCAAGCTGCGGCAGCTTGTTCATTAAGTCTTCAAAATGCAGGCGCTGCACGCGCAACTGCGCCATATCGCTGTCGAGCTGCTGCGGTTTGGGCATCTCCGGCAACCTGGACACCTGGGCGCGCAGCGTTTCCCCGAGCGCCGGCGACTTATCCAGCCATTGCGCCTGCTCGCGTAGCGTCGTAAGCGCCTGACGGACCTGCAATGTTTGCGAGGCGGCCTGACGCTGCTGCGAGGCGATGAGATCCATGCGCTGCGCCTGTTGATTCAGCGCAATGGACAGTTCGCGATTAGTTTGCAACGGGGTGCCGATCGACTTGGGCAGCTCGCCGACCTGTTCCGCCAGCATTTCGGTGTGTTCGATGGCCTGCTCAGCCTCCTGCTGACGCAGACTATTAAGCTGGTTGCGCAGCGCCTGTAGCGCTTGATCCACGCGGTCGTGACGTTTCTTGAGCAGCTCGGCGCGCAGGCGCGACAACTCCTGACGGTTATTGGCGCTTAACTGGGCAAGATCCAGCTCCTCCACCTTGAGGCGGCGGGCGGCCTGTTCAGCCTGTAGCGCGGTGGCCTGCGCCTGTTCCAGCGGCGTGCCGGGGGTGGGCAGCGCTTGGAGCTGTTGTTCCACATCGCTTAACGCCCTGCGCGCTTCGGTCTGCTGCTGCGGCAGCAGGCCCAGCGAGTCGCTGATGGCGCGCGCCTGATCCTGCTCTTGCTGTAACTGGCCGGCCAAATCCATCAATTGACTATTGGCCTGTAGCAGCCGTTGATTCAGTTCACCGCTGGCGAGTTTGGGGCTAAGAGGGTCGGGTTCATCCGGTTCGCTGTCTTTTTCATCCCGCAGTTGGCGTGTCAGCGCCGGAAAGTCGTCGATGGCTTTCTGATATTCCCGTATTTTGGCGCTGGACGCTTTACTCTCGGCGAGGGCGTTCAGCGCTGACTGTAGCGCCTCAACCATCGCCGCCTGGTTCGGCGCGGTTTTATCATCCTGCGCCTGCTGCAGTTCCTTTTTGAGCTGACCCTCGTCTGGCAGGTTGGCGGCGAAGGCCGGGGAGGCCAGCAGCCACCCCAGGAGAAAAAGTGTAATCGGGCGCAAGGTGAGGACTCTCTTGTTAACCGTAGCGGATTCAGGTCAGCGGGCTGTCGGTTTGCGCGGTGCCGTGGGCCAGCCGCTGGCCGACGCGGGTGACATAGCGGGTGGACAGATGATCGCCCAGCAGCACGTTTTTGCCGGCAAACAGGTTGATGACGGTGGAACCCAGTTTGAAGCGCCCCATTTCCTGTCCTTTCAGCAGTACCACCGCCTCGTCGGCGTCCGCCTGCGGGTAGCGCCAGCGTTTGATAATCCCCTGCCGCGGCGGCGTGACGGTGCCCGCCCAAACGGTCTCGATACTGCCGACAATGGTCGCGCCCACCAAAATTTGCGCCATCGGGCCGAAATCGGTATCGAACAGGCAGATAACGCGCTCGTTACGGGCGAACAGGTTGGGGATATTGGCCGCGGTCAGCGGATTCACCGAAAACAACTCCCCCGGCACGTACAGCATTTCGCGCAGCACGCCGTTGCAAGGCATATGCACGCGATGATAATCGCGCGGGGCCAGATAGGTCGTGACGAAGTTGCCGTCGCGAAAGTGGGCGATCATCGGCTCATTGCCGGCCAGCAGCGCTTCCAGACTGTAATGGTGCCCCTTCGCCTGGAATATCTGCTCTCCCTCAATGGGGCCGAGCTGCGAGATGATCCCATCCGCCGGCAAGACCATTACCGCCGGGTCGGCATCAATGGGCCGCGCGTCGTCGCGCAGCGGCCGGACAAAGAAGGCGTTAAAGGTGGGATAGGCGGCGACATCCGGCTGCTGCGCTTCCAGCATATCAACCTTATAGCAGCGCACGAACAGCGTAATAACCCAGCGGGTAAGCCAGCCGCCGCGGCGTTTTGCGCCCCAGCCGGCCAGCTCCGTCAGCCAGCGCTTGGGCAGTAGGTGTTGTAGAGCTATCTTTATCCTGTCCAGCACGGGGACCTCTTTCCTGTTTCAATGAATAGCCAAAGGGGGCCGCATTGTACCGGCGGCGGCAATAAATGTCAGCGATCGGGCCATCAAAACGCCTTACGGGCGTTGACCTGCGCCATACTGTCGAGAATACGATGGTAGTTATCGAAGCGTTCGCGGGCGATAGCGCCGCTTTCCACCGCCCCCCGGATCGCGCAGCCGGGATCGGTATCATGGCGGCAGTCGCGGAATTTACAGGTGCCCAGATAATCCCTGAATTCGACGAAACCGCGGGCAATAAGTTCCGGCGCCAGGTGCCACAAACCAAATTCCCGTACCCCCGGAGAGTCAATTAAATGGCCTCCGTGGCTGAAATGATATAGCCGGGCGGTGGTGGTGGTATGCTGCCCGAGCCCCGAGTTATCGGAGACGCTATTGACCAAAATCTTCTCGTGATCCGGCGGCAGCAGCGCATTGAGCAGGCTCGATTTGCCCACCCCCGACTGACCGGCGAAAATACTGGTTCGTCCGGCCAGCGTCTCCCGGAAAGGATCCATCCCCTCGCCGGTATGGCTTGACACCATCAGCACCCGGTAGCCGATGCGGCGATAGATAGCCATTTGACGCTCCACGTCCGCCCGCGACGCCGCCGTCAATAGGTCAATTTTATTCAAAACGATAAGCGGCTCCACCTCCACCGTTTCGCACGCCACCAGATAGCGATCGATAATATTCAAAGACAGCTCGGGCAAAAGCGCGGAGACAATGACGATTTGGTCCATATTTGCCGCGATAGGTTTGACGCCGTCATACACATCGGGACGAGTCAGCACCGAACGGCGCGGATGGACCGCCTCTACAATACCGCTGACCCCGGACGGCTGAGGGCTACCGGCGCGCCAGACCACCCGATCACCCGTGACCAGGGATTTCAGCGTGCGGCGCAGATTGCAGCGGTAAATGCGGCCCGCGGCGTCCTCCACGTCGGCATGCATGCCGAACCGGCTAACGACCACCCCCTCCTGGGCTTCCCCCAATTGCTGGTCGTCCCATTGGGCGGCGCCGCGCTCACGCTGCTGCAGGCGGCGCTGATGGTTGGCCTGTACCCGGCGCTCCTGACCTTTGGACAGTTTATTTTTGCTCACTGCGCCTCACTTAGTACGGATGCATCGCCCGTGGCGACGAAAACGGCTATCATACAGGGTATTCTATCAGATAAGCCGTAAAATCCCTTGCTACGAGAAAAACATGCCGGTAAATGATAACAACCTGATTTGGATTGATCTGGAAATGACCGGGCTGGATCCCGAGCGCGATCGCATTATTGAAATCGCGACGCTTGTTACCGACGCCAATCTGGCTATTCTGGCGGAAGGGCCGGTACTGGCGATACATCAATCCGACGCCCAGTTAGCGCTGATGGATGAATGGAATGTGCGTACCCATACCGCCAGCGGGCTGGTTGACCGGGTCCGTCACAGCCAACTGGATGAAGAGGCGGCGGTGGCGCAGACGCTGGCCTTTTTGGCCGAATGGGTCCCTGCCGGCAAGTCGCCGATTTGCGGCAACAGCATCGGCCAGGACCGGCGCTTCTTGTTCCGCTATATGCCGGTGCTGGAAGCGTATTTCCACTACCGTTATCTGGATGTCAGTACGCTTAAAGAACTGGCCCGCCGCTGGAAGCCGGAAATCCTGGCCGGACTGAAGAAAAAAAACACCCATCAGGCGCTGGACGATATCCGCGAGTCGGTGGCGGAACTGGCCTACTATCGCGAGCATTTTATCCGTCTGTAGCCGCTTTGCGGTGAAAATGGCGCCGGTGTGGTTATTTTTGCGTCAATCGCACCGGCGAAACTCCATTTTGTCGCTGAAAGGCTTGCAGCCGGTGGCGTTTTCCGTATAATTCGCTCCCCGTAACGCCAGACTTTCACGTTACGCCCAAGCGGGAATAGCTCAGTGGTAGAGCACAACCTTGCCAAGGTTGGGGTCGCGAGTTCGAGCCTCGTTTCCCGCTCCAATTCTCCAATTCGTACCGCCATTGCCTCGGCAGATCCTTCGCCTTGCCTGATTGTGACACAAAATACCCCATTCCCACTGTTGCCATCGCGCTTACACTGCTCCAGCGCAAAATAACGGCTTGTCATTAGCTTTCTGAACGTTGCCATTAACCGCAGAAAAGAATCAATATCCGATGAGTCGTTGGACGGCAGGTGCCTGGTTAATTTGTCATTTACCGTCGCGTATACTTTGGGGTTATTTTCCGGCCGGTCCAATCCGTTGACGCTTTTTCCCGTTGCCGCAATAAAGGCCACAGAGTGGGGCAACCCGCTATTTTATAACGTGGCTCACTCTATGATTCTGGTATTGCGCTAAACCCGATATAGTGATGAACCCGTTTAGCACTGATTCCAGTGTCGTAATGAATCCAGTCATCATCACCTGGCGGCAGGCGGACCCTCACGGGTGCTAGCGCCCTGTCATGACGCCGTGCGGTTCGCTCGAGCATCAACGCCTCAGCATGCTGCCTCAGCCCGACCGCGACGCTATACCCACGCCAGACCGAAAGTCGCCATTTTTATATTTTTTATATACCCGCCCCGACAATATTGACGATATTTATATTTTTATTTGTTTAGACTTTCCTGACGCCAACTCTTTTGGAGAATCGCCGTGAATATAGGGGTGATCGCCGGCATTGTGCTGGTGTTTTTGCTATTAGCCTATTTATTTTATGCCCTGTTCCGGGCGGAGGAATTCTAATGGCAGCCGAAGCGTTTTTATTGCTGGCCAGTTTTTTAGCGGTGCTGCTATTACTGGCGCAACCGCTGGGGCGTTTGATGACGGGGCTGGTGCTCGATCGTCCGCTGCCGCTGACGGCGGGCTTTGAGCGGACTCTCTGGCGCCTGTGCGGGATTGGCGGCGCTATGCACTGGCGTCATTATCTGTGCGCCATCCTGCTATTCAACCTGCTGGGCGGCGCGCTGCTGTTGGCGATTTTGCTGCTCCAGGGGCTGCTGCCCCTCAATGCGCAGCACTTGCCCGGCTTATCCTGGCATTTAGCATTAAATACCGCGATAAGTTTCGTCACCAATACCAATTGGCAATCTTATGCCGGTGAAACCACCATCAGCTATTTCAGCACCCTGGCCGGCCTCGCCGTACAGAATTTTCTGTCGGCGGCGACCGGGATCGCCGTGCTGTTCGCGCTGATCCGGGGTTTCGCCCGGCACAGTACCCAGGATCTCGGTAACGCCTGGCGGGATCTCGTACGTGTCACGCTGTTCGTCCTGCTGCCGCTATCGCTGCTGCTGGCGCTGTTTTTGGTCAACCAGGGAGTAATACAAAACATTAGCCCCTATCTGACGGTCACCACGCTGGAAGGTGCGCAGCAGACGCTGCCCATGGGGCCGGTCGCCTCACAAGAAGCCATAAAAATGCTCGGCACCAACGGCGGCGGCCTGTTTAACGCCAACTCCGCCCATCCCTTTGAAAATCCGACCGCGCTAAGCAATTTTGTGCAAATGCTGGCGATATTCCTTATACCGGCGGCGCTGTGTTTTACCTTTGGCGAGGCGGTGGGCGATCGACGTCAGGGAAAAACGGTTTTGTGGGCGATGGTGTTGATGTTCGTGGCGGCGGCGGTGCTGGTCATGTTGGCCGAAGTTCACGGCAATGAGCATCTCACGGCGTTGGGAGCGGACAGCGCGATGAATTGGGAAGGCAAGGAAAGCCGGTTCGGCATTTTGACCTCCAGCCTGTTTGCGGTTATCACCACCGCGGCCTCCTGCGGTGCGGTTAATGCGATGCATGACTCCTTCACCGCGCTCGGCGGCCTGATTCCGCTGTGGCTGATACAACTCGGCGAGGTGGTGTTTGGCGGCGTGGGCTCGGGGCTATACGGCATGTTGATCAATGTGCTGCTGGCGGTGTTCATTGCCGGGTTGATGATAGGACGCACGCCGGAATATCTCGGTAAGAAAATTGGCGTACCGGAAATGAAAATGGCGGCCATTTATATCCTTATTACCCCCGCGCTGGTACTGCTGGGAACGGCGCTGGCGATGATGACCGACGCGGGGCGCGCCGGCATGCTCAACCCAGGAGCGCATGGTTTCAGCGAAGTGCTATACGCGGTCTCCTCTGCGGCCAACAATAACGGCAGCGCCTTCGCCGGTCTGTCCGCCAATACGCCGTTTTGGAATGTCTTGCTGGCGGTGGCCATGCTGCTTGGGCGTTTCGCGCCGTTTGTGCCGCTGATGGTGATTGCCGGCTCGCTGGCGGCAAGGAGAACCCAGCCCGCTAGCTCTGGAACGTTGCCGACCCATGGCGCGCTGTTTGTCGCCCTCATTATCGGCACGGTACTGCTGATAGGCGCACTGACGTTTATTCCGTCGCTGGCCTTGGGGCCCATTGTTGAACATTTGCAATTAACGGGTCATTAATTGCCGGAGAAAATCCCTATGGGACATCAATCTTTTTCCCTTCAGCGCAGCGCGCTGTGGCGTACGGCGCTGATCGCGTCGTTGTATAAGCTCGATCCCCGGGTACAGTTTCGCAATCCGGTGATGTTTGTCGTGTATTTGGGCAGTATCCTGACGACGTGCCTAGCCATCGCCATAGCGTCGGGCCAGGCCGGCGGGCCGTTCGGCTTCACGCTCGCCATCAGCGTATGGCTTTGGTTCACGGTCTTGTTCGCCAACGCGGCTGAAGCGTTGGCGGAAGGGCGCAGCAAAGCGCAGGCGGAGAGTCTCAGAGGTATTAAACGGACCCGTTGGGCCCAAAAATTGACCACGCCGCAGGTAGACTCCCCGCGGCAAAAGGTCGCGGCCGAGAGTCTGCGTAAAGGAGATTACGTGCTGGTGGAGGCGGGGGAGATCATTCCCTGCGACGGCGAAGTGCTGGTCGGCGGCGCTTCGGTGGATGAAAGCGCGATAACCGGCGAATCGGCGCCCGTCATCCGGGAAGCCGGCGGCGATTTCGCCTCGGTGACCGGCGGCACGCGCATCTTGTCCGATTGGCTGGTGATTCAGTGCAGCGTGAATCCGGGCGAGACGTTCCTGGATCGGATGATCGCCATGGTGGAGATCGCCCAGCGCCGTAAAACACCGAATGAAGTGGCGCTGACCATCTTGCTCGTCTCGCTGACGATTGTCTTCCTGCTGGCCACCGCCACCCTCTATCCGTTTTCAGCCTGGGGGGGCGCGCCGGTCAGCGTGACGGTACTGGTGGCGTTGTTGGTCTGCCTCATCCCGACCACGATCGGCGCGCTGTTGTCCGCGATTGGCATCGCCGGCATGAGCCGCATGCTGGGCGCGAACGTGATCGCCACCAGCGGTCGGGCGGTTGAAGCCGCCGGCGATGTGGATGTTTTGCTGATGGATAAGACCGGCACTATCACGTTGGGTAATCGCCAGGCCAGCGAGTTTTTACCGGCGCAGGGGATCCGCGAGGACGCGCTGGCTAGCGCGGCGCAGCTGGCGTCGCTGGCGGATGAAACTCCGGAAGGGCGCAGTATCGTGGTTCTGGCGAAAACCAAGTACAACTTGCGCGAGCGCAGCCTGCAAAGTCTGAACGCCACCTTTATTCCCTTCTCCGCCCAGACGCGGATGAGCGGCGTGAACATTGGGTCAAAACTCGTGCGTAAAGGGGCGGTGGACGCTATTCGCCGCCATGTGGAAAGTCATGGCGGGCGCTTCCCGCGCGATGTGGAAGCGCAGGTGGAGGCGGTGGCGCGTCAGGGGGAGACGCCGCTGGTGGTGGCCGAAGATAACACCGTAATGGGCGTGGTGGCGCTGAAGGATATCGTCAAAGGCGGGATTAAGGAACGTTTCGCCGAGCTGCGCAAAATGGGCATCAAAACGGTGATGGTTACCGGCGACAACCCTTTGACCGCGGCGGCCATCGCCGCCGAGGCGGGGGTGGATGATTTCCTGTCGGAGGCCACGCCCGAGGCCAAGCTGGCGCTTATTCGCCAGTATCAGAGCGAGGGCCGCATGGTCGCCATGACCGGCGACGGCACCAATGACGCGCCGGCGTTGGCGCAGGCCGATGTCGCGGTGGCGATGAACTCAGGGACCCAGGCCGCCAAGGAAGCGGGCAATATGGTCGATTTGGATTCCAATCCCACCAAGCTGTTGGAAGTGGTGCATATTGGTAAACAGATGCTGATGACGCGCGGGTCGCTGACCACCTTCAGCATCGCCAACGATGTGGCGAAATATTTTGCCATTATTCCGGCGGCTTTTGCGGTGACCTATCCGTCGTTGAATCGGCTCAATGTCATGGCGCTGCATTCGCCGACCTCGGCCATTTTGTCGGCGGTTATTTTCAACGCCCTCATCATCGTGCTGCTGATCCCGCTGGCGTTGAAAGGGGTAAGTTACCGGCCGATGTCCGCGGCGCTGCTGCTGCGCCGCAACCTGTGGATATATGGCGCGGGGGGACTGCTGGTGCCGTTTATCGGCATCAAATTGATTGATGTGCTATTGACCGTTTTGGGCTGGGTGTGAGGAGTCTGATGATGAATGTGTTACGTCCCGCGCTATCCGTATTTTTCCTGCTGGTGCTGGTGACCGCCGTCGCCTATCCTTTGGTCGTCACCGGCCTGGCCCAGTGGTGGTTTCCCGGCGCGGCGCAAGGTTCGCTGGTGATGCAAGACGGCCAACCGCGCGGTTCCGCGCTGATTGGTCAGGCGTTTACCCGCGCCGGCTATTTCCAGGGGCGGCCGTCGGCGACGGCACCGACGCCTTATAATGCGCTGGCCTCGTCGGGCAGTAATCTGGCGGTCAGCAACCCGGCCCAGGACGACGCGGTGAAACAGCGGGTAGCGGCCCTATTGCAGGCCAATCCGCACGCGGATGCGCCGGTGCCGGTTGAGCTCGTTACCGCCTCCGCCAGCGGTCTGGATCCGCACATCAGCCCCGCCGCCGCGCTGTGGCAGGTGCCGCGCGTGGCCGAGGCCCGGCAAATGCCGCAGGCGGAGCTGCGCCGCCTGGTGGATGACTACACCACGCGCCCGCTGTTGTATTTTATCGGCGAGCCGGTGGTCAATGTGCTTGAGCTGAATGAGGCGTTGGATGCGCGCGCGAAAGGTTAAGGAATCTTCATGACGGATGAACCCCTGCGTCCCGATCCGGACGTCCTGCTGGCGCAGGCCGATAATGACGGCCGCGGTAAGCTGAAAATCTACTTTGGTGCCTGCGCGGGGGTGGGCAAAACTTGGGCGATGCTGCAAGAGGCGCGCCGGCTGCGGGCGCAGGGGCTGGATGTGGTGGCCGGCGTCGTGGAAACCCACGGTCGTCAGGAGACCGCGGCGCTGCTGGAAGGGTTGGAGATGCTCAAGCCACGCGCCACCGGACGGCGCCGCCATCAGGCATTTGATTTAGACGCCGCGTTGGCGCGCCGTCCCGCCGTGATCCTGATGGACGAGCTCGCCCATTCCAATGCCCCGGGCGCCCGGCACCCCAAGCGCTGGCAGGATATCGAGGAACTGCTGGAGGCGGGTATCGATGTGCTGACCACCGTCAACGTACAGCATCTGGAAAGCCTCAACGACGTGGTCAGCGGCGTGACCGGCGTGCGGGTGCGTGAAACGGTACCGGATCCGTTTTTCGATGCCGCCGCGGAAGTAGTGCTGGTGGACCTGCCGCCGGACGATCTGCTGGTGCGTCTCAAGCAGGGCAAAGTCTATGTCGGCGATCGCGCGGAGCGGGCGATCGAGAATTTTTTCCGCAAGGGAAATCTGTTCGCGTTACGCGAACTGGCGCTGCGGCGAACGGCCGATCGCGTCGATGGCCAGATGCGCGCCTGGCGCGACGCCCGCGGGCGCGAGGAGAAAGTCTGGCATACCCGGGACGCGGTATTGCTGTGCATCGGCGCCAGCACCGGTAGCGAAAAACTGGTGCGCACCGCCGCGCGGCTGGCCGCCAAACTTGGCAGCGAATGGCATGCCGTGACGGTCGAGACGCCGACGCTTTACCGCCGGGGCGAGGCGCGACGGCGCGCAACGCTGCGCACGTTGCAGCTGGCGCAAAAAATGGGTGCCGTCACCGCTACCCTATCGGACCCCGACGAGGCAAAGGCGGTGCTGCGCTATGCGCGCGAGCATAACCTGGGCAAAATCATTCTGGGCCGGCCGCCGCAGCGCCGCTGGCGTTTTGCCAACCGTTTCCATCGCCGCCTTAGCCGTCTCGGTCCGGATGTGGATTTGCTGATTGTCGCCCTGGATGATGTGCCCGACACGAGCCTAGCAAGAGCCGAGGACGGCCGCGGCATGGGCAACGGCTGGCGGCAGAATATGCGCGGCGCGCTGGCGGCGGCGGCACTGTGCGCCCTGATTACGCTGGTGTGCCAATGGCTGCCGGGCGTTTCGCCGATAAACCTGGTGATGATTTATTTGCTGGGCGTGGTGCTGATAGCGATCGTCTTTGGCCGCTTGCCGTCGGTGGCTGCCGCATTATTGAATATCGTGGCGTTTGATCTGTTCTTTGTCGCGCCGGCCGGCTCGTTTGCCGTGTCGGACGCCGAGTATCTGGTCACCTTTACCGTGATGCTGGCCGTCGGTCTGCTTACCGGCAACTTAACCGCGGGCGTGCGCTACCAGGCCCGCGTCGCCCGACATCGGGAGCAGCGGGCGCGCTATCTTTATGAGATGGCCGATGGCCTGAGCCGTGTCCGACGGCCAGAGGCGATCGCGCACATCTGCCAGCGGGTGGTAAGCGCCGCGTTGCTGGCCCGCTGTGAAATCTGGCTGCCCGATAGACAAGGCGAGCTGCAGGGGCCGGCCCAAAGCATGATGCATACCGTACCGGATGCGGCGATCGTCAAATGGAGCTTTGATAAAGGGCAGGTGGCCGGGGCCGGTACCGACACGCTGCCCGGCGTACCCTACAAGATCCTGCCGTTGACCTCATCGGGACGGACGCTGGGATTATTGATAATCGAACCCAGCAATGTACGTCATCTGATGATTCCAGAGCAGCAGCGCTTACTGGAAACGTTCCTGGTGCTAATTGCCGGGGCGTTGGAGCGCCTCGAGCTGACGCGCCGCGAGCAACTGTCGCGTCTGGCGGCGGAGCGCGAAGAGTTGCGCAATTCGCTGCTGGCGGCGCTGTCCCACGATTTGCGCACCCCGCTCACGGTGCTGTTTGGTCAGGCGGAGATTTTGATGCTTAATCTCTCCGCCGAGGGATCGCGCTACGTTCACCAGGCCGACGAGCTGCGCCGGCAAACGCTGAGCACTATTCGGCTGGTGAATAATATGCTGGATATGGCGCGAATCGAAGCGGATGGTTTTCGCCCGCAAACGGACTGGATTGCGCTGGAAGAGATCATCGGCAGCGCGCTGAAATCCCTGGAGGGTGTCGTGTCGGCGCGCCACGTCCGGCTGGATTTACCTCGGGAAATGATACTGCTGCGGGCGGACGGGCCGCTGTTGGAACGCGTTTTCGTCAATTTGCTGGAAAATGCGCAAAAATACGCCGGTCAGGGGGCGGAAATCGGCATCCGGGCGGAAAAACGCACGGATACGCTAACGATAACGGTATGGGATAATGGTCCTGGCCTGCCCGTGGGCAAGGAAAACCAGCTGTTTGATAAATTTACCCGCGGCCACCAGGAATCGGCTATTCCCGGCGTGGGCATGGGGCTGGCGAT
Source organism: Sodalis praecaptivus (assembly GCF_000517425.1). NCBI lineage: Bacteria > Pseudomonadati > Pseudomonadota > Gammaproteobacteria > Enterobacterales > Bruguierivoracaceae > Sodalis > Sodalis praecaptivus. The sequence goes on along the minus strand of NZ_CP006569.1, from coordinate 4,041,547 downwards.
TTGCCGCGCTATCGTCGAGATGCATCAGGGTGAAATTTATGCGGCGAATCGTCCTTCGGGCGGTGCCTGCTTTACGATTATTCTTCCCTTGCCGCCCGCTCCCGCGCTGGAGGAACCTTTACAGGAGGACGCGTGAAAACCTTACTTATCATCGACGACGAAAAACATATTTGCCGGTTTTTACGCGCGTCGCTTGAGAGCGACGACATCAAAGTCTTCGAGGCGGAAACCTTGGCGCGTGGGCTAAGTACCGCCGCGGCGCGCCAGCCGGATTTGGTGATTTTGGATCTGGGGTTGCCCGACGGCGACGGGGTGACCTTTATCCATGAATTCCGCCAATGGAGCGATAAACCCATTATTGTCCTGTCCGCGCGCGTAGGCGAAGACGACAAAATCGAGGCGCTGGATGCGGGAGCCGATGATTTTCTGTGTAAACCCTTCGGCATGGGGGAGCTACAGGCCCGGGTGCGGGTGGCGCTGCGCAGAGGTGAAAATGCGCGCGAACAGGTGATAACCTTTGACGATGTGACGGTCAATCTTAGCGGCCACACCGTGACGCGCGCCGGCAACGATCTGCATCTCACGCCGACGGAATTCAGACTGCTCGCCCTGTTGGTAAGCAACCCCGGTAAGGTGCTGACGCAGGCGCATATCCTGCGGCAGGTCTGGGGCCCGACGGCGGACAATAGCCAATATCTGCGCATCTATATGGGGCATTTACGTCACAAATTGGAAGCCGAACCCGCCCAGCCGCGGCATTTTATTACCGAAAACGGGGTGGGGTACCGCTTCGTCTAACACGCCGGCAGCGAGCCCTGGGCCGCTGCGCTGCGCGTGCGGCGGCGTAAAGCGTAGCCGCCCGATCTCCCCCTTTAACGCCCGGCATCGCATGAATTGCGCTTGCATTAAGATATATCATAGATATATTTTCAATGCGGGCTGGCCAGGGGCGCAACAGCGATTTGGCCGCCCCGAAGAATATCATGATGCTATGCCTACTCCGCCGCGGGCGGCGTAATGCTTAATTTCCCCCGCCGCGGGGAAAAGAGGAGTACTAGCGTGTCTAATAGTGAGAAGGATAACCTCCGTCGACTGCCGCAGCGCATTCGCCATGAGCTACGCTTCCGCCAGGTTGCGGTGGCGGAAAAGGTCTTGGTAGCACAGCGCTTTTATCGCATCGTTTTCAGCGGTGATGCGTTGGACGGCTTCCTTGCGCCCGGTTTCGACGACCATGTTAAGGTGTTTTTCCCCGATGCTACCGGCGAATTACGGCTACCGACCGTCACCGAACAGGGGATTGTCTGGCAGGACGGCGTGCGGCCGGCGGCTCGGGATTATACGCCGCTGGATTTTGACGCCGAGCGTAACCGTCTGACGATGGATTTTTATATCCACCCGGGCGGCGTGGCCAGCGATTGGGCCAGCCGGGCGCAGCCGGGAGACAAATTGGCGCTGGGCGGCCCGCGCGGTTCGCTGGTGGTGGCGGAGGATTATGCGTTCCAACTGTATGTTTGTGATGAAACCGGCTTGCCGGCATTAAAACGCCGGTTGCAAACGGTACAGGCAGCCGATATTCACCTGTATCTTCTGACCGATGCCGCGATAGGCCAGGCCTATCTGGGGGATATCGGCGGCGCGCAGGTCACCTGGCTGGGCAGCGGCGACCTGCCCGGCGCGCAGGATCCCACCGCGCTTATCACCACGTTGGATACGCTGACCTTGCCCGATGAGGATTACTTTATCTGGTTGACGGGGGAAGGGCAGCGGGTGAAACGGCTTAGCGACTATTTCATCGGCCAGCGTCGGCGGGATGACGCGTCTGTGCGCGCGGTGGCTTATTGGCATCAGAAATAACCTCTATGCCTGCCTTTAGCCTGCCGTCGGCCGAGTTGAATTTTAGCGGGCGGCGGACTACTATCAACCTCCTTTCATGGCAGGCCCGGACAAGCGATGAAACCCGATCACAGCGCTGCCCCGCTGACCCCCGATAACGAGCGTCGTGCCGCGTGCGCCAGCGTGCGCCGCAAACGGCGGGAAAAGATGCTGGAGGCCAGCGAAATACGGCTTCTGATTCTGCATTTTCTCACCCAGGGGCCCGCCCACGGTTATGAGCTTATCAAAGCTATCGAGGATCTTTCCCAGGGCGAATATACCCCGAGTCCCGGTATCATCTATCCGAACCTGACGTTGCTGGAAGAGACGGGCGGTATTCGCGTGCAGGACGTGGGTGATAAACGTAAAGCTTATATGGCCGATCGAAAAGGCACTATTTTGCTACAGGAAAACCGGGAGCGCGTAACGAAGATTATAAATCGTTTAACATCATTAACAATTCTGGTAAATAATCGTCGTCTTCCTGAAGTTGAGCGGGCAATTCATAATATGAAAACCGCGTTAAATACGCGACTATCACAAGCCGATATATCCAAGGCCGCCCTGCACGCCATAATCGATGCGCTGGATGAAGCCGCCAAGAAAATAGAACGCAGTTGATATATCAGTGTTTTTATCAATTTTCTTATCCGCAGCGTTATTCTTTGACTCACGTTGATACGGTTAATTCTCTCCTAAACCAAAAAGGTTTGGCGAGGAAATATAAACGGTAGTTTTCCCTTCATTTTATTGGCGCTATAGTTCTTGCCAATTATTGTGTTTCGCATTATTCGCCGGAGGGAATATGTCAAGTCACAAAGAAACGGCCCCCTATGATTTACGCTCAGCCATCGAATTACTTAAAAAAAGAGACGGTGAATTTGTCAGCACCGATACCGAAGTCGATCCTCACGCCGAATTATCCGGCGTTTATCGTTATGTCGGGGCGGGGGGGACCTGCGAACGTCCGACCCGTAAGGGGCCGGCCATGATGTTCAATAAGATTAAAGGTTTTCCCGAGGTGCGCGTGGTGACCGGTCTGATGTCCACCCGCGAACGCGTCGGCCATTTGCTCGATTGTGCGCCGGAAAAGCTGGGTTTTTTGCTACGTGACTCGGTTCATCGTGCCATCGCCCCGGTGCTGGCCTCTGGTGCGCCGGTTTGCCAGGAAGTCGTCCATTACGCCGATGATCCGGCCTTTGATTTGCGTACGTTACTGCCTGCGCCCACCAATACGGAAGAGGATGCCGGCCCTTATTTCACGATGGGCATGTGCTACGCCTCTGATCCCGACACGCGCGAATCGGATATCACCATTCACCGGTTGTGTATTCAGAGCCGGGATGAACTGTCGATGTGGCTGACGCCCGGCCGTCATATTGATGCTTTCCGCGAAAAAGCGGAGAAGGCGGGCAAGGCGTTGCCGATTTCTATTAGCATCGGCGTCGATCCGGCGATTGAAATCGCCGCCTGCTTCGAGCCGCCCACCACGCCGCTGGGCTTTAACGAACTCGGTATCGCCGGCGCACTACGCGGTAAACCGGTGGAACTGGCGCAGTGCCTGACCATTGATGAACGCGCCATTGCCCAGGCGGAAATCGTTATTGAAGGCGAGCTGTTGCCGCATGTGCGCGTACGTGAGGACCAGAATACCCATACCGGTAAAGCCATGCCGGAGTTTCCGGGCTACACCGGCGAGGCCAAAGACGCGCTGCCGGTGATTAAAGTCAAAGCGGTAACTCACCGCCGTCAGCCGATTTTACAAACCACGCTTGGTCCCAGCGGCGAGCATGTCAGCATGGCGGGCATTCCGACCGAGGCCAGCATTCTCGATATGCTCGACCGCGCCATGCCGGGGCGCGTCCTGAACGTGAACGCGCATACCGCCGGCGGCGGTAAGCTACTGGCGGTGCTGCAATTTCGCAAAGCCTCGCCGGTGGATGAAGGCCGCCAGCGGCAGGCCGCGCTTATTGCCTTTGCCGCATTCTCGGAACTTAAGCAGGTGATTGTGGTAGATGAGGATGTCGACATTTTTGACACCGACGACATTCTTTGGGCGATGCAGACGCGTTATCAGGGTGACGTCGATACCGTTTTCATTCCCGGCGTGCGCTGCCATCCGCTCGATCCATCGCAAATGCCGTCCTACAGCCCGAGCATTTTGCAGCAAGGGATGACGTGCAAGACGATTTTTGATTGTACCGTCCCCTGGCACCTCAAGGCGCACTTTGAACGTTCCAAGTTCAAACGGGTTGATGTGAAACGTTTTCTGCCAGATTTTGTATAAGAGAGGCGGCCGTGGGCAAAAGGCGCATTATCGTGGGTATCAGCGGCGCATCCGGTTTCCAGTACGGCATGAAAGCGCTAACGCTGCTGCGTGACCAAGATATCGAAGTGCATTTGGTGGTGACCAAAGGGGCGGAAGTCACCCGCGCGATGGAAACCCACTGGCAGCGGGAGCAGGTGGTCGCCCTGGCCGATGAGGTCCACAGCATTCATCATCTCGGCGCCGCTATTGCCAGCGGCTCCTTTAAAACCCTTGGCATGATTATCGCGCCTTGCTCTATGAATTCATTAGCAGCCATTGCCCACGGGTTAGCCGGTAATTTGTTAACCCGGGCGGCGGACGTTATTCTAAAAGAGCGTCGGCGCCTGGTGCTAATGGTGCGTGAGACACCGCTTAATCTGACACAGATTAGAAATATGCATCTGGTGAGCGAAATGGGCGGGATTATTTATCCCCCCGTTCCCGCCTTTTATCAACAACCCCAATCGGTGGATGACATCGTTCATCACAGCGTAGCCCGCGCGCTGGATCTTTTTGATCTGGACGTTGGGGACCTCACGCGCTGGGGTGAAAAAAAATAGAAGAAAGAAGGAGTTAATAATGGTAGTGGGCCCGTTTGTCAATGGGAGCGCCGTGCTGATAGGGGGGCTTGTCGGTGCCTTTCTCGGCACTAAAGTGCCTGAAAGGCTGCGCGTGGCGCTGCCGATGACCTTTGGTCTGTCGTCCATGGGTCTTGGCATTGTTCTGATTGGTAAAATTCATAGTCTGCCGGCGGTGGTACTGGCGCTGATTATCGGAAGCGCGTTGGGGGAATGGATATTCCTGGAGAAAAAAATCGGCAAAGTGGGTAATTTGGCGAAAGGCTGGGTCAGCCGGTTTCAGACCGCTGACGCCGGGATGGATCCTTTGGTGTTCACCGAAAAGTATGTCGCCATCATGGTACTGTTTTGCGCAAGCGGAACCGGTATTATCGGCGCCATGACCGAGGGTATGACCCATGATCCCAATATTTTGCTGGTGAAGTCGATTATGGATATTTTTACCGCCGCCATTTTCGCCACGGTACTCGGCTATGCGGTAGCGGTTATCGCCATCCCGCAGTTGATTATTCAACTGCTGCTGGCCTCGTCCGCCGTGCTCATTATGCCGCATATTACCGGGCCAATGATGAACGACTTTACCGCCGCCGGCGGGTTTGTCATGCTGGCCGCCGGTTTTCGTATCGCCGGCATCAAATCTTTTCCGGTAGCGAATATGCTGCCGGCGCTGATACTGGCGATGCCGGTATCATATCTTTGGACGTTGCTGATACATTAACGCCCGGCGGCGCGCGGTGGGCGCCATACTATTCGCTAACGGCTTAACGCCGGACCTGTGAGAGAGGAGGGACTTTGGATCTGAAAAGGTTGCAGTATTTTTGCACCATCGCGGAACAGGGCTCCATCAGCAAGGCCGCGAAGCTATTGAATATGGCACAACCGCCGCTGGGGAAACGTCTTCAGGAACTGGAAAACGAAATTGGATCGCCACTGTTCATTCGCACCTCGCGGCGAATGCGACTCACCGAGGCAGGAACATTCCTTTATCGTCAGGCTTGCGACATTCTAAGTAAGGTCAATAGCCTGCAACAGCAAACCCGTCAGATAGCCACCCGCAAAAAACGGGTGGTCTCTATCGGCGTTTCCTATCTGTTTCTCCGCTATTTTACCACGCTGTTGCTGGATTATTATCGCCAACGGCCAGAATGGGATATCCACATTCTGGTATCGGATTCCAGCCATCTCGAAGAGATGCTGCTCAATCACGCTATCGATATCGCCTTAATGCAGTGTCCCGCCGATAAAACGCCCTGGTCCCTGCGTGAGCTGGCGCCCATCGACACGCTGGCCGTGATTTCCAGCCATGATGCCGCGCGGTTTGCCGGCAGAGCGTTAAAATTTGATGATTTTAGCGGCCTGCCGCTTATTTTGCTGCACCGTATCGGCGGTGAGGGGACCTATGAAATGCTGCGCAACACCCTTTACGAGACGCTGACGCCGGTGAATATTAGTATCAAAGTCTCGGAGCCCAGCCTGATTTTGGAAATGATGGAACAGGGTTTTGACGGCGCCGCGTTTATTCCCCGCTCGGAATTCGTGCCGAGCCCGCACGGTAACTATATTGCCTGCCCGCTGGCGGAGCCATTGATGATTTATAAACCGGCGCTGGTGTCGCTCAGTACCTCGCGCGACAGCCTGCTGTGGCCCTAGGCGCAACGATGCTGTGGCTGGCGTGGCTGGCGTGAAGCGCTAGCCTCCAGGTGGACAGTGTCGTCAACGTGAACTGCCGCGCCGCGCTATAGGGTCGTGAGCATCGCCGCTTGCCGGCGCAATGAACAAGATTTCGGCAAACGCCTTTGGGAAGCGGTAGCGGCCCTTGCCAGAGACGCGAAACATCGCCATAATAGCGCCCACTCCCCAACAGGGGATAGGAAAAGCATCAGTATTCAATTCATTAGCAATAAATACCCGTTGCTTTTTCTGTTTCGATTTACCCATTAGCGCCAACCGGCACCTAACGCTACCGGTAAGCGGCAACCCAGCGGGAATAGCTCAGTGGTAGAGCACAACCTTGCCAAGGTTGGGGTCGCGAGTTCGAGCCTCGTTTCCCGCTCCAATTTCCTTCACGTGAACGCGTTTGGCAATGTCGCCCCCCGATGACGGCGTGCCGCACTACACTGTTTTGCAACGGGTCACGTTGCCGGTAACGCATCTACTTCGCAGGCCATCGTTTCATGCAGCGGTTCGCCCAGGCTAAGCCGGACATACAGTTCCGCCTGGCTATCGGTGCTAAACACCGGCTGCGCGCTGCGACCAGCGGCGGGTGTTATCGGCAAGAAATTGCAGGTCTTACTGGCAAGTTCCATGTAATTTCCGATATCGAAACGCATGTAATTGTCATAATGGGGCAGCAGCCGGAACATCTCATCGAAAGCGAACGAGGAGGAGCAAAGTACGCACTCCGAGACGTCGAACGCGATAGAGGCTATGCCGGATCCGTCCTGACCATTCTCCACATAGGGTAGCCAGACGACATCCACCGCCGCCACGAGACTCACGAAGGCTTCATGCTCATATTCTCCCATAAAGAACACGCGGTCTTCGAGTTTGGCCTCTTCGATCTTCGCCTGTAGCAAATGAGTGTAATGGCTTACCGGTTCATTTTTTCTAATGGTTTGCGGATGCTGACGTCCGAACAGCAGAAGTTTATAATTGCGTGGCAGACAGGCTAATGCTTTGATCGCCAGGGTGTGCCCTTTGTATTCATTGATGAAACCGAACATGCCGATAATCTTCACGTCTTTGCCAAAGCGGTATTTCCTGCGGATAGCGTCCATCAGGTCCGGCTTGATGTCGGTGTAGTCATCGACGATCTTCAGCGGATGAACCGCCACGTTGCGGTAGTTGTGGTACATCTCAATTTGCTCACGGGCGCGCAGCGTGTGAACGATGATATTGATATTACGCTGCTTGAGATAGCGTATTAGGCGATGGTTGATTCGCATCGGAATGTTTTGCCGGAGCGGTTCAACGTAAAGCTGTAGCGCGCGCTTAAATGACAATCGCAGGGCCATTTTGATCGCCTCGCGCTGCGTAGCGGTTTCGCTCAGCAGGCGTGGACTGTGCAGGGTGATACTGGTATTAGGATTGGCGTCGATGAGCTTACGGGCGCGGCGAAGAATATCGCCGGGTAGCGAGCCATACAAACCTGATTCAAATTGGATATTCACCCCGTCAAAAGTCTTCAGCCGTGCACAAATCTCATCGATATGTTCATCGGCTCTGGCGCGGATGGCTCGGCTGGTGGATTGCGTGAGCAACAGATTCAGGCCCAAACATTCCACGTGGTAGCCAAGGCGGCGCATTGAATTCACCAATATTTGGGTGAAATAAGCGTTGCCACAGCTTTCGGCGAAACTCGATACGATGGCGATTCTTTTCATTTGCGGATCCTGTCTCTATTTTGCCGGTGCCAATCGATGGTTTGAGCGATGGCATCATTAAGGTTGGACGTGGGGTAATAGCCGAGGGCGCGTAACCGGCTGATATCGACGCTGCGTTTGGCGACGCCTATCGGCGCGTCGGCGTCCCAAACGATATTCAGGCGAGGCTGATGGCAGAGGTTGATTGCCGCCACCACCTGCGCCAGAGTTGATTCGCAGCCGCTGGCAATATTGACCATACCGCTGCCGTGCAAAAAGGCGTGCAGTGCCGCAGCGCCGGCTTCTTCGCTAAACATGAAATCGCGGCTGGTTTCCGGCCGTCCCCAAACATGGAGGCAGCGATCCTGCCGCTGGACGCTGGCGGCGGCTTTTTCAATCAGCGAAGGAATTACGTGGCCGCAGTGAATATCGAAGCGATCGTACGGGCCGAACAGGTTGGTAAAAATACCGTAGCAGTAATCAATATCATATTCCCGGCGCAGGATTTCCAAGTAGCCCAGCGCATGGCGTTTTGCCATAGCATAACCGTATTCGCCGGCATGAGGCGCGCCGCTAAAGAAATAGGGCTCGGTTAACGGCAGTGACTGATAAGGGTAACCATAGCCGGCGACGGTACTGGCAAAAAAGATCTTACGTACCGGATACCGCTGGCAGGCCAGAAACAGCTGCTGATTTATCAGCGTATTGGTCGCGATAGCGTTGAGCTGGTTTTCCATATTGCCCAGCAGACCAAATACCAGCGAGGCAAGATGAAAAACGTAGTGCGGCCGATGATAAGAAAAGAAGTCGTCCATCTGTTGCGCATCCAGCGCGTTCAGCTCCTGGCGGTTCGGGCAAAGGAGATGACGATATCCCCGTTTCTGCAGCGCATGCCGCAGTCCGTGGCCCAACACGCCATTGGCGCCGGTAATGAGGATTTTAGCGTCCTGTTCCATCGTCGACTCCCTGATTAAATATAATCATCAATTTCCCTGCGGCTTATTTGACGTAGCGATCCGTTTTGCATAAGAAAAAAGGTATTGCAAAACGCCTTGATGGTCTCGCGGGAGTGTGAGGCCAGAATCATCACCGCGGACCGATCTACCATCTGCTGCAATTTTTTACTCATTTTTTCGCGAAATTGACTGTCTCCTACCGTTAGCCATTCATCCATCAGCAACACGCTGGGCTGTAAGACGGAAATAATGGCGAACGCCAGGCGCAGCAGCATACCGCTGGAATAAGTACGCACCGGCAGGGAGATATATTCCCCCAGCTCGCTAAATTCGATGATAAACGGAACCTGGCGCGCTATCTGTTTCATGGTCAGGCCGAGCAGTAAACCGCGGATAAAAATGTTCTGGTAACCGGTCGCCTCGCTTTCCATCCCCATGGCCATATCGATAAGCGACACCACCTCGCCGCGTATGGATAGGCGGCCGCCGGTCGGGTGATAGACGCCGGCCAAAACCCGTAATAAGGTGGTTTTGCCGGCGCCGTTGCCGCCTAACAGCGCCACGCGCTCACCTTGGTGGACTTCAAAGGAAACATTATCCAGCGCTTTCACCGCCAGCGCCTGATGGTGCTTGGCCAGATTGCCGCCCACTGCACGCCGAAACAGTAATTTTTTTAAACTGCGTTGAGAGGCGGTATAAATAGGAAACTCAACGGAGAGTTTTTCCACTTTGATAATGGCTTGCATCGTTTATAACCAGTAGGCGATTCGACGCCGCGTTCTGTCTAGCAATAGCATTGCCAGTAAAAAAAGGATAACAGTGATGATGAGCGCAACGCTTAGCGAATGCGCGTCGGGCATCACGCCCAACAACGGCGGGCGAATGATGTTGAAGTAATAGACTAGGGGATTGTAATTGATGTAATGCAACATCGCTGCGGGCACTTGCTCCGTTTTCCACATAATGGGGGTGAAATAGAAAGCAATAATGAGGAGGTTTTGCATTATCATCAATACATCCCGGAAACGTGTACAGATAATGGCGAGAATAATAGAGCAGAAAAAAAGCGATGTGGTCAGGATGAATAATCCCGGCAGAAACCAGAGCATTCGCCAATGCCAGCCTGGGCCCACGAGTGTGATAACCAACGCGATGATAATGAAATTGTGCGCAAAAACGATGACGTTTCGGCTCAAGATACGCAAGATCAGTGAGCAAAAAGAGGTGCTGCTTTGTTTGATAATATAGTCGAATTGCACAAATCCATTGCAAGCTTCCGTAAGTTGCAACGATATATAGGTCCAGACGACCTGCCCTATGGAAAAGAAAGGTAAATAATCGCGAACATCCAATTTGAAAAGCGTGGACCATAATACGCTTAACATTCCCACCAGGACGCCGGTGCTTAAAGTTACCCAAAATGGCCCAAGAACGGAGCGCTTATAACGTTGTTTAATATCAAACCAAGAAAGCACGCTCCAGATTTGCGGCTTTTTTAACGCCATGATCAGATCGGTTAGCATGTGATAATAATCATTGATTTTTTAATGTTGCCGGAAAGACCCGCTTTCAGACGTTATTCGATGCTATGGCAAACGGCGTAACCGTGAGACTTGAGTAAACTGTGCTGGCGTGTGGCCTGGAGGTCGTGTTCCACCATTTCTGCAATTAATTGCTGGAGGCTGATTTCGGGTTTCCAACCGAGCCGCTGCTGCGCGTAGCTGGGATCGCCCAGGAGGGTGTCTACTTCGGTCGGCCGGAAATAGCGTTCGTCCACCTCCACAATGACATCGCCGACGCGTAATGAGGGAGCAAGATCGCCGGTAATTTTACTGACGAAGGCCTTCTCATTGATACCCTGACCTTCAAAAACAACGTCAATACCCAGCTCCCGCGCCGCCATGGTAATGAATTCACGGACGCTATACTGGTTACCGGTAGCGATAACAAAATCCTCGGGTTTATCCTGTTGCAGCATCATCCATTGCATGCGGACGTAGTCGCGCGCGTGGCCCCAGTCGCGCAGGGCGCCAAGGTTGCCCATATACAGGCACTTTTCCAGCCCGTGAGCGATACTTGCCAGACCGCGCGTGATTTTACGGGTAACGAAAGTTTCGCCGCGACGTGGCGATTCATGATTAAACAAAATACCGTTACAGGCATAAATACCGTACGCTTCCCGGTAGTTTACCGTAATCCAATAGGCGTACATTTTCGCCACGGCATAAGGGCTGCGGGGATAGAAAGGCGTGGTCTCTTTTTGTCGCGGTTCGCACACCAAACCGAAAAGTTCCGAAGTGGATGCCTGATAATAGCGCGTTTTTTCACTAAGACCCAGGAAGCGAATAGCCTCCAACAACCGTAGGGCGCCGATGGCATCGACATCAGCGGTATATTCGGGTGAGTCAAAGCTGACCGCGACATGGGATTGCGCGCCCAAATTATAAACTTCGTCCGGTTGGACTTCCGCTAATATTCGGGTTAAATTTGATGTATCTGAGAGATCGCCATGGTGCAATTTCAGTGTGGCGTTATTATCATGTGACGTTTGAAAAATATGTTCAATACGCTGCGTATTAAACTGAGAACACCGTCGTTTTATGCCATGGACCTCATAGCCTTTATTCAAAAGGAATTCGGCAAGATATGAACCATCTTGGCCAGTAATACCGGTTATGAGGGCGACTTTCTTATTCAAAATAACTCCTGAAGGTATCATGGTCGTGGTGTCAAGATGGGGCAAGTGTAGCGCTTAATCTTCCTAATCCATAGACTGCAAAAGGAAATATTAATTTTCTTATAAGTAACTGGAGATAATACTCATTACGTTTCCGTTTTTATTTACCCTGATTTTGAAAACTTTCCACCCTGTTCTGATGGAATGAAATGCATGCGCGCTTTCTCAAGCGCGCATGTCTGGTCTTGCTATGGAAGATGCGTTCGGCACCATTAGCGGGCGTTATCGCCTCCGCGAGAAGCGGCCCCGTTGGTTGGGCGCCAAGGGCGGAGGGGAAGGGCGGCCGTTCGCCGGCATTAGTCGCGCGTTTGGCACAGGGTGAAAAGCGTTTCCCGCACCCAGCGGTGGGCAGGGTCACGGTGGGTGCGTTCGTGCCAAGCCGCGCTTTTGCTAAAGCCGGGGATCGTCAGCGGTGGCGCCAGGATCGCCAAGCCTTCGGCATGTTGCGCCAGCCGCCGCGGGACGATGGCGATAAGATCGCTGATGCGGAGCATGTCGGGCAACACCAGGAAGCTATTTACCGATAGCGCCACGCGCCGCGTCCGCCCCAGATCGGCCAGCGCCCTGTCGGTCGCACCGGCAAAATTGTCGCCATAATACGATACTAGCGCATGCTCGAGCGCGCAAAAGCGATCAAGTGTGAGGCGGCCGTTGGCGGCATCAGGATGATCGGCGCGCATGACGCAAACATAGCTTTCCTGATACAGCGGCCGGGCGTGCAGACCCGGCGGCGTCGTCTCCGGCGTCACCAGCGCCAAATCGACGTCGCCCTGCTCAAATTGCGTCTGTAACCGATGGTTATCGACCGCCACCACCGCTAGCGTAATGCCGGGGGCCTGATGTCTGAGCATCGCCATAAGCGGTACCACCACCGTGCGCAGGGCATAATCGGTCGCGGCAAGAGTGAGGGTCGCACAGGTCGTGGCGGGGTCAAATGCCGGTGGCTTAAGCAGGGTTTCCACATCGCCAAGCAGTTGCTTAACCGGCGCCGCCAGCGCCTGCGCCCGCCGCGTGGGGACGATGCCCCGCTGCGTACGTACGAACAGCGGATCGTCAAAACTCTCACGCAATCGCGTCAGCATACCGCTGACGGCAGGCTGCGTCAGGGCGAGACGCTTTGCGGCACGGGTGACGTTGCGCTCGTCCAATAAGACGTCGAGGGTTCTAAGAAGGTTAAGATCCAAATGTCTGATATCAGCGGGCATGATAGCGTCAATAAAATATTGCGATTGGATTTATATCAGCGTATCACGCACCCTGCGTAGCGTCCATGACGCGGCGGCGCTATCCGTGCGGCATGGCCCATCACACTACACAGCAAGGTCAATTATGCATGCAATTATCTGGCCCGAGCAGTATCAGCCGGGCTTTACCGACAATTTCGTCTCTAACGAAGTGATTGAGGCCGGCCTTGGCGCGGCCGAGGTTTGGCCGTGGCTGAACGACGCCGCGCGTTGGCCGGACTACTATACTAACGCCGCCAACGTTCGCTTTTACGATCGGGCGGGCCCCGCGCTGACGGCGGGTGTCCGCTTTTATTTTGAGACCTTCGGTTTCCCGGTGGAAGCACAGGTCGTAGAGCAGCAGGCACCTGGCGCAGGGCAACCGGGACGGCTGGCCTGGCACGGTTGGGCGGGGGAGGGGCCTACGCGTCTGGACGTGCATCACGCCTGGTTGATCGAGGATTTGTCCGGGGGTCGGGTGCGTATTCTGACCCAGGAAACGCAGAACGGCAAACCGGCGCTGGAACTGGCGAGAACCCGGCCTAATCCCATGTTGAACGGCCATCAGACGTGGCTGGACGGGCTGGTCGCGGCGGCCCGCAGAGCTCGCCGGGCATAACCGCGCGGCCATCGGCGAGAGAGACGTACGTTACCGACGGGGCAATCGAATCGCTGGCCGATGGGCGTTAGGCTCTGTCATGGCGCTTCCTACCGGCGCTTACGGGTCAGTATTGTCTGCCTGGCGCGCGGTTTGCCTGGCTTGGCGCCAGTTCAGCAGCGGCGTCACGGTAATGCCATGGACAATGACGCTGGCGACGATAAGCGTCAGCGCCATGTTGACCATGCGCTCCGCGTCCTTGCCCGCCAGGCCATGGCTGAAAGCGTAGGCGATATAGTTGACGCTGCCGATGCCGCGAATACCCAGCCAGCCAATCAATAACCGCCGCAACGGCGGCGTGTCGGTGCCGAGGGTAGCCAGCCATACCGATAATGGGCGTATGACCACAAACAGTATCGCCGCCAGCACCAGCCCCATCGGATCCCAATGGTAGGCCAGGGAGATACCGAGCGCCACCACAATCGCCGCGGCGAACAGCCGTTCCACCGTATCGCCGAACGAAAGCGCATCCCCTACTACCAGACCGACGGCGGTAGCCAGACCCCCATTGCCCAAGGTATGGCGCCGGTTCGGGTTCACCAGGATCTCCGCGGGGGGATAATGTTCTTCTTCGGCCAACTCTTCCGGCGGATGGCGATTTACCACCCGTACTTCGGCGCGGCGTAATCCGACGCCGGCGGCAAAGGCAGCCAAAAAACCGGAGGCATCAAGGCATTGCGCGGCGGCATAACTTAGCGCTATCAGCGCCAGCGCAAAAAAGTCATTGGGCGCGACATCCTGATGGGCATTGCGTACGCGCGCCGCCAATTTTCCCACGCCTCTGCCCATACCAAAACCGATCCCCAGCCCGCCCAATAGCGCCCAAAGAATATCTTTTAGCGCCCAGTGGGCCAGGATGCCGGCGGAAAAGTCGGTTTTGGAAGCCAGCAGCGCCATCGCCAGCATCAGTACCGGCAACGCCGTACCGTCATTCATACCCGCTTCGCTGGAGAGCGAAACCCGCATGCTGTCGTCGTCGTTGGCGTCATTCACCGAGATTAAACTGGCCAGCACCGGATCGGTCGGGGCGACGATCGCGCCGAACGCCAGCGACAGCGGCCATGCAAAGCCGGTGATGTAATGGAACATCACGGTGATGCCGGCGACGGTGAGTATCATGGCTGGAAACGCCAGGCGAATACCCATACGCCAGCCGGGGTTGCTGAACGGCAAACGGAGTTTCAGACCGGTGATGAACAGCGAGGTCGCCATGGCGATTTCTGTCGTCCGCGCGACGAGAACGGCATGTTGGGCGAGGTTGAGATGGAGTAAATCCAGCATCCACGGTCCGCAGATAATCCCGGCGATCAGATACAGGCCGAATACCGTCAGCGGACCGCGATTAATCCAGCCGGAGGCCAGCGACATCAGTAACAGTAGCCCTCCGACGGCGGCGGTCCATCCCAGAAAATCCATATGTTCTCCCTTGATGCGTGTCGCCATACAACGTTAATGGCGATAATGGGTTAATGAGTCCTTTAAGTATGATCTATCCATCACGACCGCGCCCGACGGCCGCTCCGGTAACGTGCGCAATACAGGGGGTGATGACGGAATAAGCAGTCAAACGCCGAGCGTGAAAAAAGGCTTGCCGTTGACCCTAAAGCAGTCCATAATTGCGTCCATCTCGAAGATTGAGATGGCTAAAAGGCATTGGAATCAACGGGTTAGGTGGTTTTACGACGCTGTTAATCCAACCAGAACCAAATGCCCTTGCCGTCTTTGTCAGCAATGATGCACTGCTTATATCATAATAAGCTGTCTGCGTTGCCGGGCAGCGTGAAAGCGATTAATGCGGGAATAGCTCAGTGGTAGAGCACAACCTTGCCAAGGTTGGGGTCGCGAGTTCGAGCCTCGTTTCCCGCTCCAATTAACGGCGACCGATCCGCGCGGATCGGTCGCCGGTTGCGAAAAAGGGCCTTTCAGGCCCTTTTTTGTTTTTGCACGTTGGACAAGCTGATGCGCGTTCGGTCCCTTTGACGGCTTACGCAAAACCGCTGAAGGTCTAGCAGCAATGCGGTGTATTGAAGCCAAGAAATAGGCATGGCGGCCCGGCCAGCATGACCTTCATTTTGCGCCTTATCGGTGCCGCCAACCCCTAATGTTAAGACTTTCTACAGAATAAGCGCGGGCGGTTACCTGCTAGGCATGGCCGACGCCGTCATTGCCTCTCTTACCCTGCCGAGTAAACCGCGATAGCGGCCCGCTTATCCTCTTGTCACGGCGCAATGATGCTAAGTAATCGTTACTTGGCTGATCAACTGCTCTGTTGGCAAGCGTTAGGCGGCGGTCTTGAGCAAGCGTACTGCCATGGCTGACACGCTCATTCATGAGAGCCCTCCGCCGCCTTTACCCCTCTTGACGGTAAGCGGATCCACGCGCGCGGTCGACAAAAAGCTTGCCAAGTTGAGGTGTCTGGTACATCATGCGATCCGTCGTCACGAAGGCTATCAAGGCGTAGCCGTGCAAGCGCCCGCGAGACGATCGTTCGCCACCTTTTTTCCGCAGCAGACGAATTAATTGCGTGAATAATTTATCCACCGCTAAAGGTAGCGCAGCGTCTGCCTTATATTCTCCGTCGTAATCTTTTAAACAGAGTTATCCACAGGCTTCTTCGGGCTAACGACCGCGCGCGTTCGGCTGTTGAAAATTTCGCTCTGCCATAGCCATTTGAAAAAGAAAGATAAATTTTTATTATGAAACGTAAGATCGATCGCTTGCGTTTTTTGTGACGATTGATTGACAAAGGATTTTTATTTTTATGCACAGCGGCCATGCGCTATTGCAAGAGGTCATTTCCCTGCGAGAATTTGTCTAAGCGTCGCGGGTTAATCCTTTTTCGATGGCCCTGACCAACCGCGTTTGCTGCGCGCTTTGTACCGCCACGGCGGCGGCCTCTCGACGCGCCATCTGCCTTTCCAGCGCCCAATGAATATGCACATCCAGCAGCGGCAGTTCTCCCAGTCGGCGCCGCAGCGCCAGCACGATCTCGTCCTGATAGGGTGCATTACCCAGCGCGACCGCGATATTGCGTGACCAGCGCACGTGGCCAATGCGTCGAATGGCCGACCCTTCGGTAACGCGCAGAAAGGTGGCCTCATTCCAGCCAAACAGTTCTACCAGTTTAGGGGCATGTAATACCGCGCGCGGACTAAAATCCGGCTCATCGGTCAGCTGCGAAAAACGGTTCCACGGGCAGATCAATTGACAGTCGTCGCAGCCATAAATGCGATTGCCTATCAGCGGGCGCAGCGCCTCGGGAATTTCCCCCTCCAACTCAATCGTCAGATAGGAGATACAGCGGCGGGCATCAAGGGTATAAGGCTCGACGATGGCGCCGGTGGGGCAGGTGGTGATACAGGCGACGCAGCGGCCGCACTGTTCGGCCTGCGGCGCGTCAACCGGCAGCGGCAAATCTATCAGCAATTCGCCGAGGAAAAACCACGAACCGGCTTCACGGTTGAGAATAAGTGAGTGTTTACCTACCCAGCCGATTCCCGCTTTAGCCGCCAGCGGGCGCTCCATGATCGGCGCTGAATCGACAAAGGGGCGGAAATTCACCTCGCCGCAGGCGTCGCGGATTCGCTCGCCCAGTTGTTTTAAACGGTTACGTAAAACTTTGTGGTAATCACGGCCCAGCGCATAACGACTAACATATCCTAATGAAGGATTTTTCAATGTCGACGCAAAAGCGGCCTTAGCCGGTAGGTAGTTCATGCGCACGCTGATCACCCGCAGCGTGCCCGGCAGCAATTCGTGGGGCCGGGCGCGCAGCATGCCGTGGCGCGCCATCCAGGCCATCTCGCCGTGGTATTGGCGGTCAAGCCAGGCTTGCAGCGTTGGCTCATGGGCGGCAAGGTCGGTGTCGCAAATCCCGACCTGCTGAAAGCCCAATTCCTGCCCCCAGCGCTTAATTTGCCGGGCTAATTCTGTAAGATCAAAAGGATAAGACATGACTGACCGTGCCAACACATTTTCTCTACAAAGTTTATCACACTCCGTCTACGGTGCGCAGTGGCTCCGGGAATGGGAAAGCCAGGGCGCCGGGCTGGCCAGCGTGTCGCTCTATCAGCTGATGCAGCGCGCCGGTACGGCAGCGTTCCAACGTATTCTTTGGCTGTATCCCGGCGCCCATCGCTGGCTGGTGCTGGCGGGGCACGGTAACAACGGCGGGGACGGTTACGTGGTGGCGCAGCTTGCCGCCGCCGCCGGTAAACAGGTCACGGTGCTGGCGTGCGGCGGCAGCTCCCCTTTGCCTGCCGAAGCGGAACAGGCTAAAGCGGCGTGGCTGGCGGCCGGCGGAGAAATACACGCCGCCGAGGCGCCTTGGCCGCAGGGCGTGGAGGTGATTATCGATGCGCTGCTGGGAACGGGCCTCAAGGCGGCGCCGCGCGATCCCTATTGCTCGCTTATCGCCGCGGCAAACCGGCATCCCGCGCCGGTGATCGCGCTGGATATCCCCTCCGGTCTGTTGGCCGAGACCGGCGCGACGCCCGGGGAGGTGGTGTCTGCCGCACATACCGTGACGTTCATCGCCCTTAAACCGGGATTGTTGACCGGCAAGGCGCGCAGCGTGACCGGACAGGTGCATTATGACGACTTGGGGCTGGGAAAATGGCTCGAGCGGGAAACGCCGCTAATGGCGCGGCTCAGCGCGGAACTGCTGCCGCGCTGGCTCCCGGCGCGCGATCCCTGCGCGCATAAAGGCGACAATGGCCGTCTGTTGATTGTGGGCGGGGATCATGGATTCGCCGGCGCGATTCGTATGACGGGGGAGGCCGCGCTGCGCTGCGGCGCCGGGCTGGTCCGCGTGCTGACCCGCGAGGAGAATATCCCCCCGCTGTTGACCGCCCGGCCGGAGCTTATGGTCGCGCCGCTGACCCGCGACACCCTTCAGCAGGGGCTGGAATGGGCGGATGTAGTGGTAATCGGCCCGGGCCTCGGACAGGACAGTTGGGGGAAAAATGCGCTGCGCGAGGTGGAAAATTGTGACAAACCAATGCTGTGGGACGCGGATGCGCTTAACTTGCTGGCATTCAATCCTGAGAAACGTCACAATCGAATAATTACGCCTCACCCGGGCGAGGCCGCCCGCTTGCTGAATGGCAATGTCGGCGCCATTGAAAGTGACCGTTTACTTGCGGCGCGCAAACTGGTGCGGCGCTACGGCGGCGTGGTGGTGCTGAAAGGCGCGGGGACCTTGCTGGCCGCTGAAGATGGCGCCGTCGCCGTCGCCGATGTCGGTAACGCGGGCATGGCCTCGGGGGGAATGGGGGATGTATTGTCCGGTATCATCGGCGGTTTGCTCGCGCAAAAGCTGTCGCTGTATGATGCAGCCTGTGCCGGCTGCGTAGTCCATGGCGCTACCGCCGACCGTCTGGCGGCGAAGAAAGGAACGCGCGGCATGTTGGCCACAGATTTACTGCCGGCATTGTACCTATATGTCAATCCAGAGCTTACCGCATAGAAACCAGACATGGAAAAACGTGTAATATTCCTGCCGGATGAAACGGCAACCGTCGCCTTCGGCGCAGCATTGGCTGACGCCTGCCGGCAAGCCTGCGTGATTTATCTTTATGGCGACCTTGGCGCCGGCAAAACGACATTCTGCCGCGGGTTTCTTCGCGCGCTGGGGCACCCGGGCAATGTAAAAAGCCCCACCTACACCCTGGTCGAGCCCTACGCGCTACCGCGCTGGACGGTTTATCATTTTGACCTTTATCGCCTGGCGGATCCGGAGGAGCTTGAATTTATGGGAGTGCGGGACTATTTCGATGATACCGCCTTGTGTTTGGTGGAATGGCCGCAGCGCGGGGAGGGCATCCTGCCGGCGGCGGATATCGCCTTGACGCTCGTCTACCAAGAGGACGGCCGGCAGGCGCAGGCGCAGGCCCTCAGCGCCACCGGCGAGCGCATTTTGGCGCAGCTGGCGCCGCGGCAGGGAACGTCTTCATGATGCTGAAGTTCAGGATAATGCTGGCGTTGGCGGTGTGTTTAATCGTAGGGCGGACAATGGCGGCGACGCTCAGCGATATTAACGTTGCCAACAGCGCCAATCAA
The DNA here is from genome assembly GCF_000517425.1 of Sodalis praecaptivus. Lineage (NCBI taxonomy): Bacteria > Pseudomonadati > Pseudomonadota > Gammaproteobacteria > Enterobacterales > Bruguierivoracaceae > Sodalis > Sodalis praecaptivus. The sequence goes on along the minus strand of NZ_CP006569.1, from coordinate 4,021,793 downwards.
TCGACGGTCACCCTCGGGTTTACGCAACAGCCGGTTTACGCTTTTTTCTCGCTGCACAACCCCGAACGGGTCGTGGTGGATATCCGCCAGAGCGGCCCGGTGCAAGGGCTGCCGCTCGATTTCAGCGGTGAGAATGTGATTAAACGTATTCGCACCAGTACGCCGGTGGATAAGCAGAGTATACGCCTGGTATTCGAGCTGACCCGCAAATCCCGCGCGCAGGCCACGACACGTCAGGTGGACGGGCGCTACAATGTCGTGCTGACCGTGACGAGCCAGCAGCCGGCCGCCGTCGCCTCTGCTCCGCGGACCAGCGCCGCCGTGCCGGCCCCAAGCGCGCCGCCGCCGTCAAGATCGGTAAAAAACCCCTTTACCAACCGTGTGACGGTGGTCGAGAGCCCCGCCACGGTGGCGACGCCGGCATCGACGTCGACGCCGAGCCCGCGCGGCCGGCTGCCGGCGGGCGCCGAGCCGGTGGTGGTGGCCATCGACGCCGGCCACGGCGGTCAGGATCCGGGGGCTACCGGCCCTAATGGCCTGCATGAGAAAAATGTGACCATCGCCATCGCTCGCAAGCTGAAAACGCTGCTCGATGGAGACAAGATGTTCAAGCCGGTACTGACCCGCGACGGCGATTATTTCATCTCCGTCATGGGCCGTTCCGACGTCGCGCGTAAAAAGGGCGCCAGCGTGCTGGTGTCCATTCACGCCGATGCCGCGCCCAACCGCAGCGCCAGCGGTGCGTCGGTTTGGGTGCTGTCCAACCGGCGCGCCAACAGCGAAATGGCGAACTGGCTTGAGCAGCATGAGAAACAGTCGGAGCTGCTGGGGGGCGCGGGCGATCTGCTGGCCAACAGCCAGGCCGATCCCTACCTCAGCCAGGCGGTGCTGGATCTGCAGTTCGGCCATTCGCAGCGGGTGGGATACGACATCGCGGTGAAGGTACTGGGCCAGCTGCAGCGGGTAGGCGCGCTGCATAAACGCCGGCCGGAACACGCCAGTCTCGGCGTACTGCGCTCGCCGGATATTCCGTCGCTGCTGGTGGAAACCGGTTTCATTAGTAATACCCGGGAGGAGCGGCTACTCGGTAGCAGCGCGTACCAGGATAAGATCGCCAACGCCCTGTACCTGGGGCTGCGCGCTTATTTCCTGGCGCATCCGCTGCAAACCGGCCCAAAGCTCGAAAATCGGCCGCAGGGCGTTAGCTCCGCGGCCGACGCCGGAGCCAGCGGCACCCAGGCGGTGGCCCAGTCCAACGCCGGCGCGCTGGCGCCCGCCGCCGCAGGACGCCATGTCGTCAAGCGGGGTGAGACGCTCTCCTCCATCGCCCGCCAATATGGGGTAAGCATGGAGGCGATCCGTACGCTGAACAAGTTGAAAAAAGAGGGCGTCTGGGTCGGGCAACGGCTGCGCATTCCCGCGGTGGGAAGCGCTCAGGCCGCGCCGCCGCCCGCTGCCGCACCGAAGGGCGGTCCGCGACGGCATCAAGTGGCGCGTGGCGATACATTAACCGCAATCGCCGCACGCTATGGCGTGTCCGCCAGCGCCATCAAGCGTGCTAATAATATGACGTCCAATAACGTGATGCTGGGACAAACGTTGACCATACCGCCCGCTTAAGGCCAGAGGACCCGATTATCATGCCGATTCAGGTGCTGCCGCCACAGCTTGCAAACCAAATCGCCGCCGGTGAAGTGGTGGAACGCCCCGCGTCGGTGGTAAAGGAATTGCTTGAAAACAGTCTTGACGCCGGTGCGACCCGCATTGAGATCGATATCGAGCGCGGCGGCGCCAAACGTATCCGTATTCGTGATAACGGCAGCGGTATCGCTAAAGAGGAGCTGGCGCTGGCGCTGGCCCGTCATGCGACCAGCAAGATCGCCAGCCTGGACGATCTCGAAAGCATCACCAGCATGGGTTTTCGCGGCGAGGCATTGGCCAGCGTAAGCTCCGTGTCACGTCTGACCTTGACCTCGCGCACCGCTGCGCAGAGCGAAGCCTGGCAAGCCTACGCCGAGGGGCGCGAACTGGCGGTAACGCTTAAACCCGCCGCCCATCCGGTCGGAACGACGGCGGACGTGGTGGATCTGTTTTACAATACGCCGGCCCGGCGCAAGTTCATGCGCACCGAAAAGACCGAGTTCACCCATATCGATGAAGTCATTCGCCGTATCGCGCTGGCCCGATTCGACGTGACATTCATTTTGCAGCACAACGGCAAAACGGTGCGCCAGTACCGCGCGGTCAGCCAGCAAAGCCAGCATCTGCGCCGGCTGGGCGGGCTTTGCGGCCCGGCGTTTGTCGCGCGAGCCTTGAGCGTTTCCTGGCAGCACGGCGATCTGGCGATACACGGCTGGGTAGCGGATCCGGCGGGGGGGGAGCTGCCCGAGATACAGTACAGCTATGTTAATCGGCGCACGATGCGCGACAAATTGATCAATCACGCTATACGGCAGGCCTATCAGGATCAGCTGGCGGGAACGCAGCAGCCGGCCTTTGTGCTGTTTCTCGATGTGGATCCGCATCAGGTTGACGTCAATGTCCACCCCGCCAAACACGAAGTGCGGTTTCATCAGGCGCGGCTGGTGCATGATTTTATCTATCAGGCGGTGGTGACCGTCTTGCAGCAAAGCGGGGCGCCACGCCTGCCGATCGGCGATGAGGGCGCGGGGCCGAGCGCGCCGGAGAATCGCCAGGCATCCGGGCGCAATCATTTTTCCCTGCCCGCCGGCGAGGCATCCTCTCTATGGGGAGCGCGCCAGCCCGACGGCGAGCCATCCCGCCTGCCGGAAGATGCCGCCGCGTCTGGGCTGGCGGCGGCGCGGCCTGCGCTCGTTGCGGCCGACGAGGAGCGGCGCGCGGCGAGCGAGACGGGCGGGGATAGCGAACATGACCGCCGATCCGCGGCCGCGGTCAAGGATAGCGAACATGGCCACCGATCCTCGGCGGTCGTGGATAGCGAACATGGCCACCGATCCTCGGCGGTCGTGGATAGCGAACATGACCAACGATCTGTGGCGGTGGACGGGGATAGCCGTCATGACCGCCGGTCAGTGGCCGCGGGCGGAAATAGCGATCGTGACCGCCGGTCGGCGGGGGTAGCCGACGAGCGTGCTTCGCCGCAGCACTCTTCCGGCGCGGCGGCTCGTGGCGGCCAGGCGCGGGAGCGGAGCGGCGGCTACGCCGGCGGCGCCGGCTATCAGCGCAAAGAAGGCGCGCTGTACCGGCAGTTGGTACAGACCGCGCCGCTGGCGCAGGAGGGGCAAACGACACCGCGCGATATTTTCGCCCGGCCTCGGCCGGCGGATGGCGGTTCGCTTCCCGGCGACAACGACGCGCCGCACGCCGGCGCCGCCGCCTCGTCCAGCGCCGTCATGGGCGAGGCGTCCGTCAGCGCCGGGCCGGCCGTCGCCGGTAATCCCCACAGTTTCGGCAGGGTGGTGACTCTGGTCGCGCCCTGCTATGCGCTGGTAGAGTCGGCGAGCGGCCTGGCGCTGCTCTCGCTGCCGGTTGCCGAACGCGGTTTGACCGAACGTCAACTGACGCCCGGCACGGAACAGCTGCGCGCTCAGCCGCTGCTGATTCCGCTGCGTATGACGCTGCGCGATGAAGAAGCCGCGGCGCTTAAACGCCATCAGCCACTGCTTCAGGAAATGGGAATTACGCTACAGGCGCATCTTCATCAGGCAATACTGAATGCGGTACCTTTACCATTACGCCAACAAAATTTACAAAACTTGATTCCAGACCTGTTAGGCTACCTGCACGGTGAAACGTCGGTGACGCATCACCAGGTTGCAGTCTGGCTTGCCCGCCGACTGCAGCACGAATCGGTCGTCTGGAGCCATTCCCGGGCGATACAATTGCTTGCCGAGGTGGAGCGGCTTTGTCCGCAGTGGGTGAAAGCCCCGCCCGACGGGCTTCTGGTAACACTGAATTTTGAGGCCGCTATTAAAGCCCTGAACCATGACTGAGCCGACATTTACGCGCCGGCCCCAGGCCATTTTCCTGATGGGGCCCACCGCCTCCGGTAAAACCGCGCTCGCGATGACGTTGCGCCAGCACCTGCCGGTGGAGATCATCAGCGTCGATTCTGCGCTGATCTATCGCGGTATGGATATCGGCACGGCCAAGCCCAGCGCCGACGAGCTGGCGCGGGCGCCGCATCGGCTGATAGATATCCGCGATCCGGCGGAGCCTTATTCTGCGGCGGATTTCCGCCGTGATGCGCTTAAGGAAATGGCAGAGATCACCGAGGCCGGTCGTATACCGTTGCTGGTGGGCGGGACCATGCTTTACTTCAAGGCGCTGCTGGAGGGATTATCCCCCTTGCCCCCGGCAGATCCAGAAGTGCGCGCGCGCATTGAACGCGAGGCGGAAGCGGTGGGGTGGCAGGCATTGCACCGGAAATTGCAACAGATTGATCCGATTGCGGCAAATCGTATTCATCCTAATGATCCGCAGAGACTGTCGCGGGCACTGGAAGTTTTTTTCGTTTCAGGTAACACTCTAACGGAACTGACAAAAATATCCGGTGAAGCGCTGGCGTATCGGGTACATCAATTCGCCATCGCGCCGCTTGACCGCGCATTGCTGCATCAGCGTATTGCGCAGCGCTTTCATCAGATGTTGGCCGCCGGTTTTGAGCACGAGGTCAGTAAGCTTTTTGCCCGAGGTGATCTTCACCGGGAAATGCCATCCCTTCGCTGCGTCGGCTACCGCCAGATGTGGTCATATCTGGCCGGCGAAACCGATTATGATGACATGGTGTTTCGCGGGATTTGCGCGACACGACAGCTTGCCAAGCGCCAAATGACCTGGCTGCGGGGGTGGCGCGATGTTCATTGGCTGGATAGCGATGAACCCGCCGCCGCCCTTCACAGGGTATTACAGGTTGTTAGTGCATAGGTTGGGTGATTGTGTACAATTGATGGTACTGAACGCGCTTTTTTACAACGATTATTTTATTTAGAGCCACATGGTTCTTGTTACAAACAACAAGCACATAAGGAAAAGACAGAATGGCTAAGGGGCAATCTTTGCAAGATCCGTTCTTGAACGCGTTGCGTCGGGAACGTGTTCCGGTTTCTATTTATTTGGTGAATGGCATTAAACTACAGGGCCAGATTGAATCTTTCGATCAGTTTGTCATTTTATTAAAGAACACGGTCAGCCAGATGGTTTACAAACACGCCATCTCCACCGTCGTACCATCGCGCCCCGTATCGCATCACAATAACAATCCGAGCGGTGGTTCCAGTAATTATCACCATGGCAGCACCCCGGCTTCGCAACCGTCGCAGCCGGAAAGCGATGACGCCGAATAAGGCGCATCCCTGTTGACCATTTCGCGGTGCTTTAGCGTGCTGTTGGCGCTAAGGCCCGATTATAGCTGCGGTATATCCGTATGAGAGGTTGTACGCTTGTTTGACCGTTATGATGCCGGTGAGCAGGCCATACTGGTTCACATCTTTTTTTCGCAAGACAAGGATATGGAAGATTTGCAGGAGTTTGAATCCCTGGTCTCTTCCGCCGGGGTAGCGGCACTGCACGTCGTTACCGGCAGCCGCAAGGCGCCACATCCAAAATATTTTGTCGGCGAGGGAAAAGCGGAAGAGATCGCGGAGGCGGTTAAAACCAGTAGCGCGTCTGTGGTCCTATTCGATCATGCTTTATCCCCCGCCCAGGAGCGTAATCTTGAACGCCTGTGCGAGTGCCGGGTTATCGACCGCACGGGGTTGATCCTCGACATATTTGCTCAGCGCGCGCGCACCCATGAGGGTAAGCTGCAGGTGGAGCTGGCCCAGCTGCGTCATCTCGCTACGCGTCTGGTACGCGGCTGGACGCATCTTGAGCGGCAAAAGGGTGGCATCGGGCTGCGCGGGCCGGGGGAAACCCAGCTAGAGACCGACCGGCGTCTGCTGCGCAATCGCATCAGTCAGATCCTTTCCCGTTTGGAACGGGTGGAGAAACAGCGTGAGCAGGGCCGGCGCGCCCGCGCCCGGGCGGATGTGCCCACCGTCTCGCTGGTGGGCTATACCAACGCCGGTAAGTCCACTCTGTTTAATCTGATGACCGAGGCCGGGGTGTATGCGGCCGATCAGCTGTTTGCCACCCTCGATCCGACGCTGCGGCGTATCAACGTTGGCGACGTGGGGGATACCGTTCTGGCGGATACGGTGGGTTTTATCCGCCATCTGCCCCACGACCTGGTGGCGGCGTTTAAAGCGACGCTGCAAGAGACGCGGCAGGCCACCCTGCTGTTGCATATCGTCGACGCCGCCGATACGCGAATTAATGAAAATATCGATGCGGTGGACCAGGTGCTGGCTGAGATTGAAGCCAACGATATTCCGACGCTGTTGGTGATGAATAAAATCGATCTGCTTGACGATTTCGCGCCACGCATCGATCGCGATGAAGAGAACCGACCGGTGCGGGTGTGGCTTTCCGCCCACAGCGGCGAAGGGGTCGCGCTATTAATGCAGGCCCTGACCGAGCGACTGGCGGGCGAGATCGCGCGCCATGAGCTCCGTTTGCCCCCGCAGGCCGGCCGGCTGCGCAGCCGTTTTTACCAGCTGCAGGCCATAGAAAAAGAGTGGGTTGAGGAAGATGGCAGCGTGGGGTTGGTGGTAAGACTGCCCATCATCGACTGGCATCGTTTATGTAAGCAGGAAATGGCGTTGGTAGACTATCTTGTCTGACCGTCCTTTGGGAACTCAAGCCTGAAGAATACTAATTAAAGTAAAAATGGAGCTAAAACATGGCGTGGAACCAGCCCGGTAATAACGGACATGACCGCGACCCGTGGGGGAGCAGCAATAATAATAGCGGCAACTCTGGCGGAAATAACAATAAAGGCGGACGAGAGCAAGGGCCGCCCGATCTGGATGATATCTTCCGCAAACTCAGCCGCAAGCTGAGCGGGTTCGGCAATAAAGGCGGCGGCGGTAGCGGCACCGGCGCGCCGGGCAGAAGCGGCCGTTATATCAGTCTGGCGGTGGCGGCCGTGGTGGTCATCTGGGCGGGCAGCGGCTTCTACACGATTAAAGAAGCGGAGCGCGGCGTAGTGCTGCGTTTCGGCAAATTCGATCATCTGGTTCAGCCTGGCCTGAATTGGAAGCCGACGTTCATTGATACCGTGACCGCGGTCAACGTGGAGTCGGTACGGGAGCTGGCGGCGTCCGGCGTCATGCTCACCTCCGATGAGAACGTGGTGCGCGTCGAAATGAACGTGCAGTATCGCGTGACCGACCCCGAACGCTATTTGTTTAGCGTCACCAACGCCGACGACAGCCTGCGCCAGGCTACCGACAGCGCTCTGCGCGGCGTCATCGGTAAATATACGATGGATCGCATCTTGACCGAAGGCCGTACCGTGGTGCGCAGCGACACCCAGCGGGTGCTAGAAGAAACTATTCAGCCATATAACATGGGTATAACCCTGCTGGACGTCAACTTCCAGGCCGCCCGGCCGCCGGAAGAGGTGAAAGCGGCCTTTGACGACGCTATCGCCGCGCGGGAAAACGAACAGCAGTATATCCGCGAAGCCGAAGCGTATTCCAATGAAGTGCAGCCGCGCGCTAACGGTCAGGCGCAGCGCATTCTGGAAGAGGGCCGCGCCTATAAAGCCCGCACCGTGCTGGAGGCGCAGGGGGAAGTGCAACGTTTCGCCAAGGTGCTGCCGGAGTATAAAGCGGCACCGGAAATTACCCGCGAACGCCTGTATATCGACGCGATGGAGCGCGTGCTGAGCAGTACCCGCAAAATTCTGGTCAACGACAAGGGCAGCAACAATTTGATGGTGCTGCCGCTGGATCAGATGTTGCGCAACCCGTCGGCGCCGACCGGCAATAGCAAGACGCGCTCAAGCAATGAGGCGCTCAATTTGTTGCGGCTGCCCGCCGGGGGCGCTAACAGCGGTGCCACGACGGCACCTGCCGCGGGCGGCAACGCTAGCGGGACGGTCATGGATCAGCGACGCGCCAATGCACAGCGTGACGATACCACGCGCGAAGGGAGGGAGTAACCGATGCGTAAGCCTTTATTGCTTATTGTGGTGATAGTGCTGGTGGTGCTGTATGCGTCACTGTTTGTGGTGCAAGAAGGCCAGCGCGGCATCGTGCTGCGCTTTGGTAAAGTATTGCGCGACGGCGACAACAAACCGTTGATTTATAATCCCGGCCTGCACATGAAAATACCGTTTATTGAAACGGTCAAGAATCTCGATGCGCGCATTCAGACCATGGAAAACCAGGCGGATCGCTTTGTGACTATGGAGAAGAAAGACCTGATCGTTGACTCCTATATCAAATGGCGTATCAGCGACTTCAGCCGGTATTATCTGGCGACCGGCGGCGGCGATGTGTCGCAGGCGGAAGTGTTGCTGAAACGGAAGTTTTCCGACCGTTTGCGCTCGGAGCTCGGCCGGCTGGATGTGAAGGGGATCGTCACCGACTCCCGCAACCGCCTGATGACCGATGTGCGCGAAGCGCTTAATAACGGGACCTCCGGCGACGATGAAGAGACGCAGGCCACCGCGGCCGATAACGCCATCGCTTCCGCCGCCGCGCGGGTAGAGCGTGAAACCAACGGCCCGCAGCCGGCGGTGAACCCGAACAGTATGGCGGCGCTGGGCATTGAAGTTGTCGACGTGCGTATTAAGCAGATCAACCTGCCGACGGAAGTGTCCGACGCGATTTATCAGCGCATGCGCGCGGAGCGTGAAGCCGTCGCCCGCCGCCACCGGTCCCAGGGCCAGGAAGAGGCGGAGAAGCTGCGTGCCGCCGCGGATTACGAAGTGACCCGCACGCTGGCCGAGGCCGAGCGGCAGGCGCTGATTACCCGCGGTGAAGCGGATGCGGAAACCGCCAAGCTGTATGCCGACGCGTTCAGCCGGGATCCGGCGTTCTACGCCTTTATCCGCAGTCTGCGCGCGTATGAAAACAGCTTTAACAGCAACAATGATGTGATGGTGCTGAGCCCGGAAAGTGATTTCTTCCGCTTCATGAAGTCGCCGGAAGATACCGCGGTCGGCCGCCGTCCCTAACGGTTGCCTCGCACATTCAATCAGGCTTGAGTGTGCGAGGTACTTTTCTCCCTAACCCGCCTTTTCGCTAGCGATCCCCTCTTTTGGATTGAGCGTAGCAATAAGCTATCCCGCCACGAACCGTTCACCTTTTGCAACTGATGCGATTCGCATCGCGACACGGTTGTGTTTGAGGGCATCCATGAACCGAAATACTGAGGAGCGCCCGCTATCCCGGTGGTTGCTCCCGTTTTTGCGTGCGCGATATTTTCGTCACTGAGACACTTTGTAAACAATTATGCAACAATCAGCTCGTTTCTATGATTAATAAAATAATTAATGATAGAAATATTGATGGGCGGCTATTTTAAGCGGCCGTTCATCATCTGATTTAACGTATTTTCACTGAGGTAATGATATGTACTCTATAATTAAATCACGTAAAGCGTTATTGATAGCAACAACACTGGTATTCACTTCCCTCGCCACTTCGCCGGCCTTTGCTTTAGCATGTCTAGCCAAGCCCGGAAATACCGCTAAGGAGTGCGCAGAGCTTTGCGCCTGGACGGGACCCGGTTTCCCTATCTGCTTTTAATGCCCGACGCTCAATCATTGTGAGGTAATAATAACCCGAGCCTTTCGCTTAATGGGGAAAGGCTCGCTCAAACGCCACGTTACTTTTCCCATAGTGAATCATCATATTCACTATGAAGGACTTGTGGTTTGGCTATCCGCGGTTTTTATCCTCAGCGACGTGATTGTTCTGGAATGACAGCGAAAAGCGTTCAAGATTGAACTCGAAATGATGAAACTTGATGGTACATTGCGTTCACTTCATCGTGTTAGTTCTCATTTTGATAAAAATTGAATCGTCTCTAGGTTTAAATCAATGTTTGAAATGTTCATGATCTCTATGAACGCCGTACATCACTTCACGGCGGGTCAACATTGGAGATGATACATGCCGAACGACTATATGCAGCACAGGATAAATCAATATGGACAACATGTATGTTATACCAATAAATTTATAGCCGATTGTCGAAAGAGAAATATTACGGAGAGATTTACTGCTGTAAATAATGTCTTATGCAGGTGCCCATCAAGCCAAGAGACGTGCCGTTGGATGAATTATACAAATCACTGCCGTTCCGATTATGAATTTCCACACTATAGATTCCCGAGCAAAGAGGTTAACATGAGGATAATCACCTATACTGATAAAAAAACCAGTACCTCCTACCATTGCCCTTGTCCACCTAATCCTTGTGCATCGGAAGCTTTTTATAATCAATGTCGAGACTATGAATCAAAAAATATGCATGGTCTAGATGTAGGCCAAGCGAGACTCACTCTGCATCCTAGCGATTATCCCCAACAGTATCCAGAAACAGCAAGGCTGTTGGGTTTGCCTGAAGTAAACTGTTATTGTCCACCTACAACAATCGACATCAATAGTACTTTCCCCTCCCTTTCTTAATTATAACAGTTCATTAGCCCATTAAAGTGGACTCGCCAGCCGCGGATGGCGAGCTTTTCATGATTCTACCTGTAACCAGAGAGAATGAAAGTCATCCATTTCCCATGTCAAAGGCATGAAATTTACACGATAGCCTCTAACGCAAGAGTCGGGAACGGGGCTACAAGGCTTGATTTACGGGGACTTATCTTGCTGGCTCGCCTCCCGGCACACCCAGACTGGGTGCCACAATGAATCTAAAACGCAGTGCCGAATACCTCTAGCAAGTGTTGCTTGTTCAACTATATTATTAAACTATTGCTTTTAGGTTAAGGCGTCTTTTCCTCATTCAATGCACAGCGCACGCTCTGGCACACGTGCCCAAACCTCAGTGATGAGAAGATCGAGGGCACCAGTCTGACCCCTATTGGGTACATCTGCTGCGCAGACACTAGCGGGTTATAAAATACCCCGATTAGGGCAGGCCCGTGGCGCGAGCGGGGAACGGGTAAAGCGAGTAAGAGGACTTTGCAAAGGGTGCCCGGGGAGGGCGTATCGCGATCGCCAACAAGCTTATCTCCAATGATGTTTAGCGAACCAGGGGTATACTGACCCGCAACCTGACGAGCGGTGAGCCTGATATTATCTTTAAGCATTATAACTGAAACAGACTGTATAAGACCGTTGGCTATTAGCACCCGCCATCCTTATTTCAGCCTACTGCTGAACGCTTAGCGCTATTTTTACTTACCTCTTTTTTGCCGGTCACCCCCAGCCGCCCGGTTTCGCTATTGTCTACGTTTGAGCAAAGCAATGGTTGCTTATTTCGCTGGTTTCTGCCATTGATTATGCTGTGTCATCCCGAAAAGCAGCCTCAACGATTAGCGCTTATGCCTCCGAATCTCATTAAGGAGGTGATGTAAAACCTGCCGTTTTGCAAATCAACAATTGGCGGTTAATTAATGCGATGAAATACAGTCCAAGACAACAGGTTTTAGGAGGATTAAGAGAAGCGTGTTGTGTTATGAGCTCGTTGAGCTTGCGCTTAGACGCCATCTGGTCAGCTAACGACACGGATCGATAAATAGCTTGAAGTCGTAACGAATAGGGTTTGCCGCAATCTTTTATGTCGCTAACGCTTACGTCATAAGCGGTCTTGGCCTTGAAGGTAGGCTGAATCACCGATGGCATTTAAATCTCGCTTGGTGAGTGATGATATTTTGCATGTAGTGATTATGAGTATGATAGCGTTACAGCGACGCGCATATTTTCTTTGCGCCATGAGGTATTTTACGATGAGTCAATGATGGAGGCCCTCTAACATGCCGAACGACTTAATACAGCATAGAATGAATCAATATTGGCAGGATGTTTGCTATACAGAAAAATTCATGTCGCAATGCCGTAAAAACAGGACTGCGAATAGACGTGTGACGGTTCATAATGTCTTGTGCAGATGTCCGTCTGATGGACAAGAATGCCTGCGGATAGGCAATATGAATGGCTGCCTTGAAAATTACGAGTTTTCACATTTTAAATCGCTAGGTAGGGAAATGCCCCTTATGAGAATGACCTTTTCTGATCGGTATAACGACAGACACTATTATTGCCCTTGTCCACCCGATCCCTGTGCTTCTAAAGCGTTTTATAAACAATGCCGAGAACATGAAACAAAAAACATGCATGGTGTCGATGTTGCCGAAGCTGAGGTTATGCTTCATCCCAAAGGCTATCCAGCGAATTATTCAGAAACAGCAAAGTTAATTGGCTTGCCGGAGGTAAGCTGTTTGTGTCCACCGAGGTTTGCCACAAGCGTAAATGCCGCATATTCATCTTCCGGGCGATAAGTGTTGAACTCTGTTTCATAGAAAGCTCGCCTTCGCCCGATGGCGAGCGAGTATACCTGTTCGCCCAGGAATCTTATGAATCGCTTTCTTCGCTTTCTGCAGGGAAATCTGCTCATTAGTCATACCCGTTATTAACACCGCATTTCGTATGGATCCACGGATAACGGTTGCGGCGCGGGGGCGGGCTGGACAGTTTCGCGTCATGCCGAGGAGGGGCGGCGGCGTCACAGAAGACGTTGACGCCGCCGTCCGGCCGTTAGTCACCGTTGTCCATACGCCATACGCCATACGCCATACGCCAAACGCCATACGCCAAACGGCGGCGAATTTGCCTCCGCGCTGGCATAACGATGCCAACATGGCCAGGTTAATTCGTAGTGAGGATAACGCACGTCAACGGCGGTGCTTGCCGTACGTCCCTCCCTAGCGCCTTTGTCTAAACATGGTGATAACTTCCAACAAGAATTTTCGTAGACTCTTTTAAATTGCTCGCACTTGATGCTAAATGCTAACCCACCGTGCGTGTTGGCGCGAAAGAACGGGAAAGCCACTAATGCAAGACGGCAGGCAGAGGCGAAGAGTACAGGTGTGCTTGGAAAGGCCGCGGCTATCGAGGCCTTCTTGTTCGGTGTCGATAGTGTGTGGACGGCCTTTGAGATGAATTGCATTCAAATCAATGTGATAATCTGTGTTTAATACCCGATCATTCGGGCCTTTTTGCTTTGAGGGTATGTCATGAATCCGACGATTTGGATGGCGCTCGGTTTGGTGCTGGTGCTGGAGGGATTGGGGCCGATGTTGTTTCCCGGCGTCTGGCGCAAGATGATAGGTTCGCTGACGACGCTGCCGGATACGCTATTGCGCCGCTTCGGCGGAGGCTTAGTGGTCGCCGGCTGCGTTATCTACTATATGTTGCGTAGCAAAATGGGCGCGTGATCGCAGCGCGAAAAAACAGCGCGAACCGGCGCGAAAAAGTACTGAAAGTCATGGATTCAGATGATAGAATCCATTTTTAAGCAATCTGGTGAAGTTAAGAGATGGGTAAGAACGTCGTCGTACTGGGCACCCAATGGGGTGACGAAGGTAAAGGCAAGGTCGTCGACCTGCTGACCGAACGGGCCAAATATGTTGTTCGCTATCAGGGCGGACATAACGCCGGTCATACTTTAGTTATCAACGGTGAAAAAACCGTCCTTCATTTGATCCCCTCAGGCATTCTGCGTGAAAACGTCGTCAGCATCATCGCCAACGGCGTCGTGCTGTCGCCGGAAGCGTTGATGAAAGAGATGGGAGCGCTGGAAGCGCGCGGTATTCCGGTACGCGAACGCATGCTGATTTCCGAGGCGTGTCCGCTCATTCTTGCCTATCACGTAGCGATGGACGTCGCGCGCGAAAAGGCCCGCGGCGCCAAAGCCATCGGCACCACCGGCCGCGGCATCGGCCCGGCCTATGAAGATAAAGTGGCGCGTCGCGCGCTGCGCGTGGGCGATCTGTTCAATAAAGACACCTTCGCCGCCAAGCTGAAAGAGGTCGTGGATTACTATAACTTCCAGCTGGTGCAGTATTACCAGGCTGAAGCGGTGGATTATCAAACGGTACTGGACGATATCCTGGCGGTGGCAGACGTCCTGACCGGGATGGTGGTGGATGTCTCCGAGCTGCTGGACGCCGCCCGCAAACGCGGCGATTTGATGATGTTTGAAGGCGCCCAGGGAACGCTGCTGGATATCGACCACGGCACCTATCCCTACGTTACCTCCTCCAACACCACCGCCGGCGGCGTCGCGACCGGCTCCGGCCTCGGTCCGCGCTATGTGGATTATGTCCTCGGCATCGTCAAGGCCTATTCCACCCGCGTCGGCGCTGGCCCGTTTCCCACCGAGCTGTTTGACGACACGGGCGAGTTTCTGTGCGCCAAGGGCAATGAATTCGGCGCCACCACCGGCCGCCGCCGCCGCACCGGCTGGCTGGATGCGGTAGCGGTACGCCGCGCGGTGCAGATCAACTCCCTTTCCGGTTTCTGCCTCACCAAGCTCGACGTGCTTGACGGTCTGCAAGAGGTGAAAATCTGTACCGCTTATCGCCTGCCTGACGGCCGCGTGGTGGAAAGTACCCCGTTGGCGGCGGAAAACTGGGAAGGTATAGAGCCGATTTATGAGACGTTGCCGGGCTGGAGCGAGAGCACCTTCGGCGTGAAGCAGTTCGACAAGCTGCCCGACGCGGCGCGTCGCTATATCAAGCGCATAGAAGAGGTGACCGGCGTGCCGGTTGACATCGTTTCGACCGGGCCTGACCGTAGCGAAACCATGATTCTACGCGATCCGTTTGACGCCTAACGGCCGTCGGGCGTAAATTAGCAAAAAAGAGAGCGAACCGGGCGTAGCCCGGTTTGTTTTTATATGTCAATAGGTTATCCTGCCATCATTGCGAATGCCCTCATTGCCGACCAACAAGTTTTATGGCCTGTTTGGTTCTCAAAGGTTACTCTTATTGTTCATGTTTTCCTTTTTACCGGTACGTATGCCCCCGCCAGGGTTTGGCGGGCTTGCCAATGATAGCGGTATTGAGGCCGGTGCCGCGCGCGCCGGCCGGTTGTAGCGCGGAAACAGAGGTTGACATTTTGCCTGCCGTTGAAAACAGGTGTTGCCGCAGGCACCCATAGGGTCCATCACATCATTTTGCGCCTGGCGTGGCCGGCATGATGGCCCTAACCGCCGCTCTACAAAAACGTGCGCGTGCCCGCTAGCGGCACGGCAACCTGTTTTGACATTATGGAGATAGCTCAATGTCACAAGATCCCTTTCTGGAAAGAGAGGCAGAAAAATACGCGTTCCCGGTGCCAAGCCGAGAATTTATCCTCGCCCATTTAGCCAAGCGGGAAAAACCCGCCAGCCGCGAGGAGTTGGCGCAAGAACTGGATATCAGTGGTGAAGACCAACTGGAAGGCTTGCGCCGCCGCCTGCGCGCAATGGAGCGTGACGGGCAACTGATTTTCACCCGTCGGCAGTGCTATGCGCTACCGGAGCGTCTGGATTTGTTGCGCGGTACGGTCATCGGCCATCGAGACGGTTTCGGTTTCCTGCGCGTCGAAGGCAGCAAGGACGATTATTATTTGTCCGCCGAACAGATGAAAATGGCCATTCATGGCGATGTCGTCATGGCGCAGCCGCAGGGCGCGGACCGCAAAGGCCGCCGCGAGGCGCGCATTGTGCGGGTGCTGGTGCCGAAAACCAGCCAGATCGTGGGCCGCTTTTTCATTGACGCCGGCAGCGCGTTCGTGGTGCCAGACGATAGCCGTCTCAGTTTCGATATCTTAATCCCGCCGGAAGCGACCCAGGGCGCCCGCATGGGGTTCGTGGTCGTGGTGGAGCTGACCCAGCGCCCGACGCGGCGCACCAAAGCCATCGGCAAAGTGGTGGAGGTGCTCGGCGATAATATGGGAACCGGCATGGCGGTGGATATTGCGCTGCGCACCCACGATATTCCCTATGTCTGGCCGCCGGAAGTCGAGCAGCAGTTGGCGGATTTAAAAGAAGAGGTGCCGGAAGCGGCCAAGCGCGGGCGTATCGATTTACGCGCGCTGCCCTTGGTGACTATCGACGGCGAGGATGCGCGCGACTTCGATGACGCGGTGTACTGTGAGAAAAAACGCAGCGGAGGCTGGCGTCTGTGGGTGGCGATTGCCGATGTGAGCTACTATGTCCGGCCGCATACGCCGCTGGACCAGGAAGCGAGCCGGCGTGCGACTTCGGTCTATTTCCCCTCGCAGGTGATTCCGATGCTGCCCGAGGTGCTGTCCAACGGGCTGTGCTCCCTCAATCCGCAGGTGGACAGGCTGTGTATGGTCTGTGAGATGACCATTTCCGCCCAGGGGCGTCTCTCTTCCTACAAATTTTACGAAGCGGTGATGAATTCTCACGCGCGCCTGACTTACAACAAGGTCTGGCAGATCTTGCAGGGCCAGCAGGAATTGCGCAGCCATTACGCGCCGCTCATCAAGCCGCTGACCCAGCTGCATGAAATGTTTCAGACGCTGGAACAGGCCAGGTTGCAGCGCGGTGGCATCTCTTTTGAGACCGAAGAGGCCAAGTTCATCTTCAACGCGGAGCGCCGCATCGAGCGTATTGAGCCGGTGAAGCGCAATGATGCCCATAAGCTTATCGAAGAGTGCATGATCCTGGCGAATATTGCCGCGGCGCGCTTTGTCGAGAAGCATAAAGAGCCGGCGCTTTATCGCGTGCATGACCGGCCAAGCAATGACCATATCACCTCGTTGCGCACGGTATTGGGCGAACTGGGGCTGACCTTGGGGGGCGGCGATAAACCTGAGCCCAAAGATTATGCCGATATGATGAATTTGGTCGCTGGCCGTCCGGACCACGAAATGCTGCAAACCATGCTGCTGCGATCGATGAAGCAGGCGATTTATGATCCTGAAAACCGCGGCCACTTCGGGCTGGCGCTGCAGGCGTATGCTCACTTCACCTCGCCTATACGCCGTTATCCGGATCTTGCGCTGCATCGGGCGATCAAATATCTTCTCGGCCGACAGAATGGCGACGTCGATGGACGGGCCACACCGACCGGCGGTTGGCATTCCGAACTGGAAGAGATGTTGCAGCTCGGTCAGCAATGTTCGCTCAGCGAGCGTCGCGCCGATGAAGCGACCCGCGACGTGGCGGATTGGCTGAAGTGCGATTTTATGCAGGATCACGTTGGGCAAGTATTCAGCGGCATTATTACCAGCGTCACCAGTTTCGGTTTCTTTGTGCGTCTCGATGAGCTGTTTATCGACGGCTTGGTGCATGTCTCATCGCTGGATAATGATTATTATCGCTATGACAACATCGGCCAGCGGCTGATAGGCGAGTCCGGCGGCAGGGTGTACCGGCTCGGGGACGCGGTAGAAATCCGCGTTGAAGCCGTGCATATGGACGAACGCAAAATCGATTTTTCATTGATTTCCAGCCGCCGTCAGCCGCGCGGTGCCGGCAAAACCGAGCGCCAGCGTCAGCAGCAGGCCGCCCGCGGCGCTAATGACGGCAAACCGCCGCGCCGCCGCAGCAGCAGTAAACAGCCCGCCAATTTTGAACCCGACAGCGCATTCCGGCCGACAGGGAAGGGGGGCGATAAACCCGGCGGCGGGCGGGGTAAGCGCCAGCGCGGCGGTGCGCAAACGACCCAGGGCGCTCAGGCGACTCAGCCTGCGGCGCACGGCGCAGGGCGCGGCAAAGGCGGTCACGCCTCTTCGGCGCCGGCCAAACCGTCGACCGAGGACACTTCGCGCAAGAAAACCTCCGCCGAGGGCGCTACCCGTAATAAAGCCGCTGGCGGCAAAACGCGCCGCCGCAGGAAACCCGCCGCGGCTTCCGGTCGCTCAGAAAACTGATTACCGGACCGCGACGTTTATTAGCACAACCCTAAACGGGCCGGCAGGCCCGTTGACGATGAAAGACGATCATGAGCGAAATTATTTACGGCATTCATGCCGTACAGGCCCTGTTGGAGCGCGATCCTCAGCGTTTCCTGGATGTGTATTTGTTAAAAGGACGCGACGACCGCCGTTTGCAGCCCCTGGTGCAGCAACTCGAGCAGGCCGGCATCGTTATTCAGATGGCCAGTCGCCAGTGGCTGGATGAGAAAGCAGAGGGCGCGGTACACCAGGGTATCGTCGCCCGCGTGCAGGCAGGGCGGCAGTTCCAAGAGAACGATTTGCCGGCGCTACTGGCACAACAGGCCGCGCCGCTGCTGCTGGTTTTGGATGGTGTTACCGATCCGCATAACCTTGGCGCCTGCCTGCGCTGCGCCGACGCCGCCGGTGTCCATGCGGTAATAGTACCGCGCGATCGCGCGGCGCCGCTGAACGCCACCGCCAAAAAGGTCGCCAGCGGGGCCGCGGAGACCGTGCCGCTGATCCGCGTCACCAATCTGGCGCGTACGCTGCGCTTGCTGCAAGAGCATAATGTGTGGATCGTCGGCACCGCCGGCGAGGCGGATCACCATCTTTATCAAAGCAAACTTACCGGGCCGCTGGCGCTGGTGATGGGTGCGGAAGGCGAAGGCATGCGGCGCCTGACCCGTGAACATTGCGATGAACTCATCAGTATTCCCATGGCCGGCGCGGTTTCGTCCCTTAATGTGTCGGTTGCCGCCGGAGTATGTCTATTTGAAGCCGTGCGGCAGCGAGGTTAGACATCATCTCGCGGCCGCCGGTGGGCGCTATCGGGCCGGCGGCGGAGGCGCTTTTCGGTTACACCCGCCCCATGACGCCATGCGTATGTCCGCCCGCGCCACGGCCCTGACGGCCGAGGCGCCCAGTAAATGTTCGCGCCCTCGGCGTTGTCCGTTCTCGACGATGACGGCGGGCTGCGCCCCGCGGCGTATTCGGTTCTCGCCTTGACGACGTAGCGCGCGCCGCTTGGGGTATTCGCGCCGATGAGCCCCTAAAATGCGCGTGCGCGGCGCCATTACCGATAAAGAATCGCCTCCGCGTGCCAGACGCCGGGGGTGATCGTTTCATCGATCATCAGGATCTGATAATAATGCGCCTGACGTTCATCCGCCTGGCGTTGAATGGCGTTTTTAGCATCCATCGGACTGCCGCGTTCATTTACGGTGACCTTGCCTATCCGGGTCAGCGAACCTACCCTATTGCGGCTGATTTCCACCGCCTGTTTTTCGGGCGCCGGCGGCGGCGCCGGTTTGCCGTTGAACACGCTACATCCCGCTAACGGCAAGCAGCAAAAGATGATCGTCAAAGCAAGCCATTTCATAGCCAAATATCCGCAGTGCTTAGGTGATTAAAGTATAGCGAAACCGGCCAGCAGTGATTATGGTAATGACCGGACGCTACGGCGACAGGACGGCGTAGCGTGACGTGTTACGGCGAACGGGGAGGCCCCATGGTAGAGATGCATCAGGAGTACGTCGGCGACATCGAAGTGATACATGCGGTGCCGGCGGGTGGTTATGCGTTAGGGCTGCCGACGCTGTTTTTTTACCATGGCTACACCTCGTCCAAAGAGGTCTATAGCTATTTCGGCTATGCGCTGGCGCAGGCCGGGTTCCGTGTGATCCTGCCGGATGCTCTTATGCATGGTGCCCGTTTTGACGGCGATGAGCAACGCCGCCTGCGGCATTTTTGGGATATTCTGCGCAATAATATCGACGAATTGCCCACGCTGTACGCCCATTATCGTCAGCGGGGGCAGATTGATGGGCAACGCGTCGGCGTCTGCGGCGCGTCGATGGGCGGCATGACGGCGCTAGGGGCGCTGGCGCGTTATGATTGGCCGTCGTCTGCCGCGGCGCTGATGGGATCCGGCGATTTTATGCGGCTCAGCCGCACGCTTTTTCCGCCATTGACGCCGGATGCGCCGGATTATGAACGGCGCTTTGCCGCCGCGCTGGCGCCGCTGGCGGACTACGATGTCTTTCAGCGGCTGGATAAATTGGGTGATCGGCCGCTGCTGCTCTGGCATGGCGACGCGGATCCGCTGGTGCCGCCGGCGGAAAGCGCGCGGCTGTATCAGGCGCTAGCAGCGCGCGGCGCCCATCATCGGGTGCGCTATCTCACCGAGCCGGAGATTGGCCATAAAATTACCGTGGGCGCCCTCGCGGCCACCGTCGCTTTTTTTCGCGACACCCTTTAGCGTTGCGGTTGAACGCCGAGCGCCGGCCGCTTAACCCGGAAATAATCCGCCGCGGTCCTTGTGTTTAGCCGACTGGATAAGTACAATTGCGCGTCATTTTTCGACCGCACACTTATCACGTTCCTTGCTTCCATGGGCCGCGGTTGACCCTGACAGGAGGCTGAATAATCCGTAAGGAGCAATTCTATGCGTCATTACGAAATCGTTTTTATGGTTCATCCTGACCAAAGCGAACAGGTTGTCGGCATGATCGAACGCTACAGCGCCCTTATTACCGGTGCTGAAGGCCAGATCCATCGCCTGGAAGACTGGGGCCGCCGTCAGCTGGCTTACCCGATCAACAAACTGCATAAAGCACACTATGTTCTGCTGAACGTAGAAGCGCCGCAGGAAGTGATCGACGAGCTGGAAACAGCTTTCCGCTTCAATGACGCCGTTATCCGCAGCATGATCATGCGCGTTAAGCACGCGGTGACTGAAGCATCTCCGATGGTTAAAGCGAAAGACGAACGCCGCGAGCGCCGTGAAGATTTCGCCACTGAAACCAACGAAGACTCTGATGCTGGGGATTCTGAAGAGTAATCGATGATGACGGCGAACCGTCTGATGCTGTCGGGCACCGTGTGCAAGACACCCATCCGTAAGGTCAGCCCGTCAGGTATTCCGCATTGCCAGTTCGTGCTTGAGCACCGTTCTGTGCAGCAGGAAGCCGGTTTTTCACGCCAGGCATGGTGCCGACTGCCCGTGGTGGTCAGTGGAAAACACACTCTCGATATAACTCGCAGTATAACGGTCGGCGCGCAGATCACCGTGCAGGGGTTCATCAGTTGCCATCAAGGACGCAATGGCCTCAGCAAGATAGTTCTGCATGCCGAGCAGATTGATTTGATAGATTCTGGAGACTAGCCCTATGGCACGTTATTTCCGTCGTCGCAAGTTCTGCCGTTTCACCGCGGAAGGCGTTGTTGAGATCGACTACAAAGACATCGCTACGCTGAAAAACTATATCACCGAAAGCGGTAAAATTGTCCCGAGCCGGATTACCGGTACTCGCGCCAAATACCAACGTCAGCTGGCCCGCGCGATCAAGCGTGCGCGCTACCTTTCCCTGTTGCCGTACACTGATCGTCATCAGTAATCGGTCATTGTCCACTAAGTCTTTGAGAGGATAAGGTAATGCAAGTTATTCTGCTTGATAAAGTCACCAACCTGGGCGGTTTGGGTGATCAGGTTAATGTTAAAGCGGGTTATGCTCGTAACTTCCTGGTGCCGCAAGGCAAAGCCGTGCCGGCCACCAAGAAAAACGTAGAGTATTTCGAGGCGCGCCGTGCTGAACTGGAAGCCAAACTGGCTGACGTTCAGGCCGAAGCTGAAGCACGCGCCGCGAAAATCAATGAATTGGGCAGCGTCACCATCGCGTCGAAAGCAGGCGACGAAGGTAAACTGTTCGGCTCTATTGGTACTCGCGACATCGCTGACGCGATCACCGCCGCCGGCGTTAACGTCGCGAAGAGCGAAGTGCGTTTGCCGAACGGTGTTCTGCGCACGACGGGCGACCATGACGTCAGCATCCAGGTACACAGCGATGTTTTCGCTACCCTGAATGTGGTGATTGTGCCCGAAGCGTAATCGCGAGATTATGCGACCTTAAAACGCCGGCCCCGTGCCGGCGTTTTGCTATTTCGCCCGCGCAGAGGGTGGGATGACAACCGGCCGAGCGCCGGTTTTTTTGCCGCCGCGCAAGGGCGCCGGCGTCAAGGGCAGCGACGGCGGCAGAAGGGTTATCGCCGCTGGTAACTGCCGTCGGGCTGGAGCGCAAAACGTACCGGGCCGGCGGCGCCGGTTTCTATTTCCAGCAGCGTCACGACGCCCTGCGCGTTTTGCACGATGCGAACTTCCTGCCCGGCCTGCAGGCTGCTTAGCGGTTTGTCGTTGCCCTCTACCTGGGCCATGGCAAAGACATCCGCCACCGGCAGATTATGCGCGCGGAACAACTGGGCCAGCGTCTGGCCGTCGACGATGCGGTACGTTTGCACGTGCCGCTCGTCCGTGTTGCCGCCGCCGGCGCTGTTGTCCACCAGCTCGGCCTGCATACTCGGTACGGCTGAGGATGCTGCATCATTGCGAGCCACCGGCGCCGGCGGCGTCGTTGGACTGTAGGGCCAAAGTAAAGCGATGGCCACCAGTAATGCGATAATCAGCAGCCAGCGGCGATGCATGAGCGGTAGCGGCCTCATCCAGTTGAAACCGTCGGGCAGGTGCCACAATGTCGCCAATAGCGCCTGTCCACGCAGTGAGGCGCCTGCGCTTGGCGATGCGGGGGCCGCTGACGTTCGTGGCGGAACGTCTGTCAGATAATCAGGGCGATGGCCGGCGCTGCCGATGGGCGTGGCCTCGGGCGCGTCATCGGCAGCGGTGCCGTAGCGGACGGAGGTCGCGTCAACATCATCGGTGCCGTAGCGGCCGGAGGTTGTGCCAACGTCACGGCGGGACGCGCGCACGATGTCGGCACTGCCGATAGGGGACGGGTAGGGTTCGTCTGCCTCGGCGGCGCTGCCGATGGCCAGGGCGTAGGTCGCGTCCTCCGTCGACGCGGCTGGCAGGCTGTCCTGCGCGCCCGTGTTTTGCCCCGGCGTGCGTTTAACGCTTTCACCGGTTGGCGCGCGTTCCTCGCTCTCAACGGCGGGCCGGCTGACATCATCATCGGGGCCGAAACGGCGACGCCATTTCTCCCGCAGGCCGTCCAGGCCCGGCAGCGAAAAGCCCGGGGACGTGTTTTTCCTGGGCGCGATTCTGCCCATGATGACCTCTCTTGCAAAACTGTTGCCGTAACCCGATGAAGTATAGAGCGGCGTGGGATGAAGCTCCATGCCTATTTTATACCGTGACGCTGACGTTAAGGGGAGGCGTCATACTATTTGCACGCGGGATTTTACCCCAACCGCCCGCGCTGTTATGCTGCGCCTTTCGCTTTTTGAGATATCAAGGAAACTTCATGACTAACCCTTCATTAGACAGCGTAGAAGCCCAGGCGAGCTACGGTATCGGCCTACAGGTAGGCCAGCAATTGGTCGAATCCGGTCTGGAAGGCCTGTTGCCGGATGCGTTGCTTACGGGATTACGCGATGCGCTGGAAGGCAATGCCCCGGCGGTGCCGGTGGACGTTATCCATCGCGCGCTGCGTACCGTCCACGAACGCGCCGACGCGGTGCGTCAGGAGCGCCAACAGCATCTGGCGGTGGAAGGCGATAAGTTCCTGGCGGACAATGCCGACAAGGAGGGCGTCACGCTGACCGAATCCGGCCTGCAATTCAAAGTCCTAACCCAAGGCGACGGGGCCATCCCCTCGCGCCAGGATCGCGTGCGCGTGCATTATACCGGCCGGCTGCTGGACGGTAGCGTGTTTGACAGTTCGGTTGAGCGGGGCCAGCCGGCAGAGTTCCCGGTCAGCGGCGTCATTGCCGGTTGGATCGAAGCGCTGACGTTGATGCCGGTCGGCTCGCGGTGGGAATTGTATATTCCCCACAAACTGGCCTACGGCGAACGCGGCGCGGGCGCGTCCATTCCGCCTTTCAGCGCGTTGATTTTTGAAGTAGAGCTGTTGGAAATTCTGTAAACCTGCGGAACGCGCGCCGACGCGTTTCCTCTCTCCCACGCCGGCGTTTCTCTCGACGGCGTGGCGCTATGCAACTTCTCCCCCCTGGGGTGTCGAAGAGTTATCACGCCGGACGAAAAAATATTATCATTACCTTAAGGCTCATCTTCGAGGTGTATCATGATTGAACACATCATTACCCTTTCCCGCGACGCCGGCGCGGCCATCATGCAGGTCTACAACGGTGAAAAGCCGCTGGAGCTGAATCAGAAGCAGGACGACTCGCCGGTTACCGCCGCGGATCTGGCCGCGCATCGGGTCATCGCCGCCCGTTTACAGGCGCTGGCGCCGGACATTCCCCTTCTCTCCGAAGAGGATCCGCCGGACTGGTCCGTTCGTCAGCATTGGCGCCGTTTCTGGCTGGTGGACCCCTTGGACGGCACCAAGGAGTTTCTGCGCCGTAACGGTGAATTTACGGTCAATATCGCGCTAATCGAAGACGGTAAGCCCGTGATGGGCGTGGTCTATGCGCCGGTCACCGACCGGCTTTATGCCGCAGCGGACGGAAAAGCCTGGCGTATCGACGAGCACGGCGAGCGGCAGGCCATAGAGGTGAAAGAAGCGCGCCCGCCGTTGGTGGTGGTGAGCCGTTCGCACGGCAACAATGCGGAGCTGCAGGATTATCTGGCCCACCTGGGCGAGCATCAGACGATCACTATCGGCTCATCGCTGAAATTCTGCCTGGTGGCGGAGGGGACGGCGCAGCTTTATCCGCGCTTTGGGCCGACCAGCGTCTGGGATACCGCCGCAGGGCACGCGGTGGCCATGGCGGCCGGGGCCCAGGTCAATGATTGGCAGGGACGGGCGTTAGATTATACCCCGCGAGAATCTTTCTTGAATCCCGGCTTTCGGGTGTCGTTGTTCTGACGCCGCGCGCCCGCGGCGGTCGTGCAGCGGGTGGCTGTCTAGCCCCCGCTAACTCGTCGGGCGGCCATATCCCGCCGACAGCCGTGGCCGCCCGGCCAACGTAACCGCTGGGGCCACAACCGTCCGACCGCTGCTCCCGTCCGGCTACGGTTATCAAGCGGCCGACGTAACCGCTCGGGCCATAACCGTCCGACCGCTGTTCCCGTCCGGCTGGACTATCAATCTGCCGTCGTTCGCCGCCGGCGCTCATCGGTCCTGTTCGCGCAATAGGCGCTGGATACGGCTGACGACCTGGCGTATCTCCTCCAGCGTCAACGGCCCCTCTTTGGCCCATTGCACCTCTCCTTGGGCGTTAAGCAGCACTATGGTCGAAGTTTTGCTTTTCAACTGCCAGTTATGACGCACCACGCTGTTGGTATCGTCGATAATCTGCGACCAGGGGTAGCGACGCAGACTCGCCTCGATTTGGTGGCGGATGAACCAGCCGGTAGCGAAGAAAGCGTCGCCGCGATCGACGATTGTCGTCGTTTGGTAATATTCGCGCGGTAATCTTGCCTTGCGTAGGGTTTCAATCAACGCGGCATTCATTTCGCGCGCCGAGGTTCGGGCGGCGATATGCTGGATGAGACGAATTTTTCCGGGGAGGCGTGCGCTATTCCAGGATTGATGACTAAACTCATTATGATCGTAGATTACTTCCCCCTGATGCATGACCTTCACAGGCGGAACCGGTTCACCGGTGCGCAGCAGATGGGCATGCAACGAGAGGGACACGACGAGGCAGCATAACGGTAGGCCGATGAGATAGCGCATAAAAAACTCCTGTTGTTAGGATCTCACCGGGCCCTCTTTGGCCCAGTGTGTGTGCAAGCACAACCACCGCACTTTTAGGATAATTATACTGTTTATAGGGATTTGTTTTTTATACCCTACTGTCAAAATATGTAAAAGCAGTAATGCATCCTGTAAGAGCGTGAACTAAAGCACAACTTACCACTCAGATAAGGTGTAGTTAGGTAGCGTTACCGGATTTCCAATCGCGGTAGTCAGTACCATAGGAAGAAGTAACCCTGTAGGAGGAAAGTACAAAAATGAGAATCTTCCATCGCTATAACGCCATAAAAGTAGCCACTTACGTAAAGACCTTATTTCGCGGCAGACTTTACATCAAGGGCATCGGCGCTTTTGAGTTTGATAAAGGTAAAATTTTGCTGCCCAAGGTGCGAGATAAACAGCATTTCAGCGTCATGTCTGAAGTCAATCGCCAGGTAATGCGGCTCCAGCTAGATATGGCCTAAGAACGCTTTTTACGGCGAACTGCCGCCGTAGTCATTATGCCTCCGCCGCGCGCGGGGGCTTTTTTTTCATCACTGCGGCGCTTATCTCAGGCGACATGGGCATTGTTGTCGGACGCCGGCGACAGTAGCGGGGAGGATTTTTCCTCGACGCGCGTAACCAGCAGCTGATCGATTTTATAGCTGTCGATATCCACCACCTCAAACTTGTAGCCGGCGTATCGGACGAAATCGGTGCGTTTGGGGATTTTGCGCAGCATAAACATCATAAAGCCGCCGATGGTTTCGTAGTTACCGGATTGCGGAAACTCATCGATGTGCAGCGCCCGCATCACATCATCAATCGGCGTGCCGCCCTCAATCAGCCAGGAGTTTTCGTCGCGGGCGACAATCTGCTCCTCCAGCCCCTGGCCTACCAGATCCCCCATAAGCGTAGTCATCACATCATTTAGCGTGATTATCCCGACCACCAGCGCATACTCGTTTAAGATGACCGCGAAATCCTCGCCGGCGGTTTTAAAGCTTTCCAACGCTTCAGACAGGGTCAGGGTATCCGGCACGATCAGCGCCGAGCGGATCTGCACGCCGCTATTGAGCGCCAGGCTCTGATTGCCCAGCACGCGATTAAGCAGGTCCTTCGAGTCGACATAGCCGACGATGTGGTCGATGGTCGCGTCACAGACCAGGAATTTGGAATGGGGATGGGTGGCGATTTTCTCTTTAATGCTGTCCTCGGTTTCGCGCAGATCGAAATAAATGATATTTTCGCGCGACGTCATAGAGGAGGGCACGGTGCGCGATTCCAGCTCAAAAACGTTTTCGATGAGTTCATGTTCTTGCTTGCGCAGCACGCCGGCCAGCGCCCCGGCCTCTACCACCGCGTAAATATCGTCGGAAGTGATATCGTCTTTGCGCACCATGGGCAGTTTCAGCATTCTGAAAATGACGTTGGCCAGACCGTTAAACAGCCACACCAGCGGACGGAATACCAGCAGGCAGAAGCGCATTGGGTTGATGATCTTGACGGCATAACTTTCCGGAGAGATCAACGCGATGCGTTTCGGGGTCAGATCGGCAAACAGAATGAACATACCGGTCACCAGCGAGAAGGAGCAAATGAAGCTCAACTGTTCCGCCAGCTCGGGTGACATAAAGTGCGCGAATACCGAGGCAAACCAGGGAGAAAAGGCGGCGTCGCCGACGATGCCTCCGAGAATGGCCACGGCGTTGAGGCCAATCTGAATCACGGTAAAAAACACGCCCGGCGTCTCTTGTAATTTGAGCACGCGCTGCGCGTTAATATCCCCCTCGTCGGCCAGCAATTTCAATTTTATTTTGCGCGAGGCGGCCAGCGATATCTCTGATATCGAGAAAAATGCGCTTACTGCAATCAGCAGCAGAATAAGCAAAAAACTATTTAGCATAAGTTAACCAGTTCGGGCTATAAGGAAGCGTCGGCGCCCTGTAAGGGCGAATTTGCGTGAACATCTCGCCTCAACGCCACGGCGACCGTGTCGCACGACAGTATAGCAGCGTCTGTCATCGCGCCGCCAATACCGCTTAGCGGGCCGGCGGCAGGCACACGCCAATGCCCCCGAGGGCGCAATAGCCGTCGGGATGTTTATGTAGATATTGTTGATGCTCATCCTCGGCATAATAAAAGGGCGCCGCGGGTTCCAGCGCGGTCGTGATGGGGCGGGTATCGCCGGCGTCGGCCATCGCTTGGGCAAAAGCGGCCAGGCTTACGCGCGCGGCCTCGCGCTGCGCATCATCCTGGGGAAAGAGCGCCGAGCGGTACTGGCTGCCGATATCGTCCCCCTGGCGCATGCCCTGGGTCGGATCGTGGTGCTGCCAGAATAACCCCAGCAACGCCGTGTAGGGGATGATCTGCGGGTCGAACACCACTCTTACCGCTTCGGCATGGCCGGTCTGGCCGCTGCACACTTCGCGGTAGGTAGGGTTGGGCGTAAAGCCGCCGGTATAGCCGGCCGCGGTACTGTAAACGCCGGGCTGTTGCCAGAAAAGCCGCTCCACGCCCCAAAAACAGCCCATGGCGAATATCGCTAGCGCCATGCCGTCCGGGACGTGGCTCATGGAATGGTGCAGCACCGGATGCGTGGGGGCGATGGGCATGGGCGTCATGCGCCCCGGCAGCGCTTCACTTTGCGTAATGCGCGTAGTTTTGTCGAAATTTTGCGCCACCCTGAACTCCTCATTTGAACAAATGCCGGCGAAATACCCCGCAAGGGGTTGTTTAACCGGCACGCTTTACCGACAATAAAGCGCATTATTACATGATGCTGTGAAGATAAATCGATTTTACTGCGAAAATATCTCATCACTAACCATAGAGGGTTGATACACCTGAGCATCAGGTGAGTAAGCGCCACTCAGCGCCCGACGGCGAGACGGACGCGGCCGCGCAAGGGCCGCCCGGCGATTTTGCCAACGGAGTATTGAGTCTGCTAATAATAGCATCAACGCTGATTCGTCGCGGATGGAGAGACTTTGCCAGGAAAGAAACAATCAGAGGTCATCAGCGTGAAAGCACGGTACGGCCGAAAATCCCTATTTTTCTGCGCGCTGTTGCTGATGCCGCAGGCCCATAGCGCCAACGTCCGCCTACAGGTGGAGGGGCTCAGCGGCGACCTGCAGCGCAATGTACGCGCGCGCCTGTCCACCATTGGCAGCGATGAGGTGACCGCCGACGCGCGCTTCCAAAGCCGGGTGGATAACGCGGTGCGCGAGGGGCTGCGGGCGCTTGGCTATTATTCGCCCACCATCGATTTCGTCTTTAAGCCGGCGGTGAACGGCGGTCGCGATGTACTTATCGCCCGTGTCACGCCGGGTAAGCCGGTGAAAATCGCCGGCGTCAATGTCATTTTGCGCGGCGAGGCGCGGCAGGACAGCGATTATCGCCAGTGGGTGTCAGACGGCAAGCCCGCCCTTGGCACCGTATTGAATCACGGCGCTTACGACAGATTCAAAAACGGGTTTTCCAGCCTGGCGCTGCGCAAGGGGTATTTCGACGCCGAGTTTCGCAAAAGCCAGTTGGGTGTAGCGCCGTCGCGCTACCAGGCTTATTGGGATATCGATTTTGATAGCGGCCAGCGCTATCGCTTCGGTAAAGTGCGCTTCCACGGCGCCCAGATCCGCGAAGATTACCTGCAAAATCTCGCCAAAGTACGCGAGGGCGAACCTTACAGCGCCGAATCGCTGGCGGAGCTAAACCGCCGGCTGGCGGCCACCAACTGGTTTAATTCGGTGGTGATCTCCCCTGACTTTTCCTCCGGTAAACAGAGCAAAACGCTGCCGCTGGACGCGGTCGTGACGCCGCGCAGTCGCAACAGTCTCGAAACCGGCGTCGGCTATGCCACCGATGTGGGACCGCGGGTCAAAACCACCTGGAACAAACCGTGGCTTAACTCGCGCGGCCACAGTTTGCAAACCAGTCTTAGCCTGTCGGCGCCGGAGCAATCGGCCGATGTCAGCTATAAAATTCCGCTGCTCAAAGATCCGCTGGAGCAATATTATCTGCTGCAAGGCGGCTTCAAGCGCGAAGACCTCAACGATACCCAGGCGGATTCCACCACGCTGAACGTGGCGCGCTATTGGGATCTGTCCAGCGGCTGGCAGCGGGCTATCAATTTGCGCTGGAGCCTGGATCACTTTACCCAGGCCAACGTTACCGATACCACGATGCTTATCTATCCCGGCGTCAGTATCAACCGGACCCGCCAGCGTGGCGGCCTGATGCCCACCTGGGGCGACAGCCAGCGCTATTCGGTGGATGTTTCCAATACCGTCTGGGGTTCGGATATCGATTTTGTCATTTTGCAGGCGCAGAACGTCTGGATCCGCACGCTGGCGGAGAAACACCGCTTCGTAGCCCGCGGCAACCTGGGCTGGATCGAAACCAACGATTTTGAACGCGTCCCGCCTTCGCTGCGCTTTTTTGCCGGCGGCGATCGCAGTATTCGCGGCTATAAATACAAATCCCTGTCGCCGCGCGACGATGACGGCAAATTGACCGGCGCCTCCAAACTGGCCACCGGATCGTTGGAGTATCAATATAACGTCACCGGCAAATGGTGGGGCGCGGTATTTGTCGACAGCGGCGAGGCGGTTAACGATATCAAACAGAGCAACTTCAAGACCGGCGCCGGCGTCGGCGTGCGCTGGCAATCGCCCGTCGGCCCCATCAAGCTGGACATCGCCGCCCCGGTGGCGGATGAACATGAGCACGGCGTGCAATTCTATATTGGACTGGGGCCGGAATTATGAGCCTTGTTAAGAAAATCTGCCTGGGTGTCGTGCTGCTGCTGGTGCTGCTGGTGGGCGCGCTGGCGTTTCTGGTGGGGACCACCAGCGGGCTGCACCTGGTGCTGAACGGCGCGGCCCGCTGGGTGCCGGGACTGGAAATGGCCTCCGTCAGCGGCGGCTGGCGCGATTTGACCATTAAGCAGTTACGTTACCAGATGCCCGGCGTTACGGTCGGTGTCGGCGAATTCCATCTTGCGCTGGATTTTGGTTGTCTGCGGGAGCGCCAGCTGTGCCTCAACGATCTCTCCCTGCGCGATGTGAATGTCGGCGTAAACACCGCCGAATTCGGGCCGCCGGCGCCGGCAACGCAGGAGGCGTCGGGCGGTGGTTCCCTATCGACCCCCTATCCGCTTAACCTGCGCCGTCTGGCGCTGAATAATGTGCAGGTCAAAGTGGATAATACCCGCATCGCCCTTGACGAATTCAGCACCGGCCTTCAGTTTCAGGGCAATAACCTGACGGTGACGCCGACGCGCATCGCCGGTTTGCTGGTGGCGCTGCCGACGGCGGCGCAGGTGGTGGCGGATAAGGCGGCGGCCGCCGCCGCGCAGGCGATAAAACCCGATACGCGCACGCCGGCGCAAAAACGCGCCGATGCTGAGGCGGCGCGGGCGGCAATTCGCGCGCAGCCGCCGCTGGCCGAGACGCTGCGCGCACTGTTCGCCAAGCCGCTCCTGCCGCCGCTGCCTTCGTTTACCCTGCCGTTGAATCTGACGGTTGAGGATATCGAAGGGGAAAATCTGCGTCTCTCCGGCGACGCCAATCTGCTTATCACCCGCTTACGTTTGCAGGCGGCGACCCGCGATCGGCATGCTGAATTGACGCTGCTGGATATCGACTCGCCCCAGGGCTTGCTCAACGCGTCCGGCAACGCCGAACTCAGCGGGCGCTGGCCGGTGTCGATGACGGTCAACACCACCGTAAATAGCGCGCCGCTAAAAGGCGAGAAGATCAAGCTCGCGGTAGACGGCGACCTGCGCGATGAACTGCGCGCCGCGCTCAATCTCTCCGGTCCGCTCACCGCGCAGTTGGCGCTGAAAACGCGCCTGGCGCAGGCGGGTCTGCCGCTGACATTGACGATCGACGGGCAGTCCGTGCAGTGGCCGTTAACCGGTACGCCGCAATATCAGGCGCGGGGTCTGGCCCTGCGTTTGGACGGCGAGGCGCGGGATTATCGGCTGACGTTGAAAGCGGCGCTCAGCGGCGAGGGTCTGCCGCCGGCGGATGTGAGCCTGGACGCCAAGGGCAATACCGACGGCTTTACGCTATCGCGCCTGCGGTTGGCGGCGTTACAGGGCAATACCGATCTGAGCGCGGTGGTGGACTGGCAGCGCGCCATTAGCTGGCGTAGCGAACTGTCGTTAAGCGGGATTAATACCGCCCGCCAGTGGCCGGACTGGCCCGCGCGGCTGGACGGAAAACTCACCAGCCGCGGCAGCCTGTATGGCGGCAACTGGCAACTACAGGTGCCTGAACTGGATCTCCATGGCCATATCCGGCAAAACGCGCTCACCGCGAAGGGGTCGCTCAGGGGTAACGCCGCCGGTCAATGGCAGGTGCCGCAACTGCTGTTGGCGCTGGGGCGTAACCAGTTGACGGTGAAAGGCGAACTGAGCGATGCCTTCGCGCTGGACGCCGTGCTCAACGCCCCGGCGCTGAACGGTGCCTTGCCAGGGCTGGGCGGTCGGGCGGCGGGCGATATCAAACTGCGGGGCAATCTGCGCGCGCCGCAGTTGCTTATGGATCTCAACGCATACGCGCTGCGCTGGGGAGAGTTAACCGTCGGGCGCATTGCGTTGCAGGGCGATGTCCGTTCCAGCGACATCGTGCGCGGTAACGTTCAGCTGCGGCTGGACAGGTTGCTACAGGGGTCGCTGTCCATCGCCCAACTGACCCTGGACGCGACCGGCGATGAAAAGCGGCATCAGCTCAAGCTGGCGATGCAGGGTGAGCCGGTTGCCGGCCAGTTGCAGTTAAACGGCGGTTTCGATCGGCAACAGCAACGCTGGCAGGGTACGCTCAGCCAAACCCGTTTCGCTACGCCGGTGGGGGAATGGCGGCTGACGCGCGCAATGACGCTGGATTATCAGGCCGTCGCGCAAAATCTCATTATCGGCCCGCATTGCTGGCAAAACCCCAATGCGCAGATCTGCGCGCCGCAAAACAGCGAGATAGGGGCATCCGGGCAGGCCAGTTTGCAGCTGAACCGCTTCGATTTGGCAATGTTGAAACCCCTGCTACCGGCGGAAACACAGGCCAGCGGCGTCTTCACCGGCCGGGCCGAGGTACGCTGGACCGCGGGGGGCGGCCTACCGCAGGGCAAAGTGGCGCTAGTGGGCAACGGCGTGAAGGTCAGTCAAACGGTGCAGGGCAAGACACTGCCGGTGGCGTTTGAAACGCTGACGCTCAATGCCGCGCTGGATAAGGGATTGGCCCGCCTCGACTGGCTTTTCAAAATCGCCGGCAATGGCCAGTTCAACGGTCAGGTGCAGGTGGCGGATCCCCAAAATCGGCGGGCGCTGTCCGGCAACGTCAACATCAATCAGCTTTCGCTGGCGCTGTTGAAACCGTTGATGTCGCGGGGTGAAAGCGTCGATGGGCTAGTCAATGCCGCGTTGCGTCTCGGCGGCGATGTGCAGCGGCCGCAGCTGTACGGTCAATTGGGGCTGGAGCGTCTGGTTATCAAAGGCAACTTCATGCCCTTTGCCATGACCGACAGTCGCCTGGCGCTCTCTTTCGCCGGGACCCGCTCTACGCTACAGGGGCTTATCGGGACAACCCACGGCCAGGTCAACCTGACCGGCGACGCCGACTGGAACCGGATGGCGGCCTGGCGCGCGCGTATCAACGCCCAGGGCAATCGGGTGCGCATCACCGTGCCGCCCATGGTACGGCTGGACATGTCGCCGGATATTGTGTTCGAGGCTACGCCGACGCTGTTCGCCCTTAATGGCAAGGTTGATATTCCCTGGGCGCGCATTGAAGTGAAGGATATGCCGCAGAGCGCGGTTGGCGTCTCCAGTGATGAAGTGCTGCTGGACGATAATCTGCGGCCGGTAGCCGATAAGGAGAGCTCCGCCATCCCCATTACCTCCAACCTGCTGGTGCATGTCGGTGACGATGTGCGCCTGGACGCTTTCGGCCTCAAAGCCAGGCTTAAAGGGGATTTGAAAGTAGCGCAGGATAAGCAGGGGCTGGGGCTTAACGGGCAAATCGATATTCCGTCCGGTCGCTTTCACGCCTATGGACAGGATTTGATCGTCAACAAAGGGCAGTTGCTGTTTTCCGGCCCGGTCGATCAGCCTTATTTGAACATCGAGGCCATCCGCAATCCGGATTCCACCGAGGATGACGTCACGGCGGGGGTGCGCGTCACCGGCTTGGCCGACCAGCCGAAAGTGGAAGTCTTTTCCGATCCGGTCAAATCGCAACAGGAGGCGCTGTCTTATTTGTTGCGCGGACAGGGTCTGGATGCCTCCGGCGCCGACAGCAATATGATGACATCGATGTTAATTGGGATGGGGGTTGCACAAAGCGGCCAAGTTGTGGGTAAAATCGGACAAGCATTCGGGGTCAGCGATTTAGCGCTGGACACACAGGGGGTTGGCGACAGCTCCCAGGTCGTGGTCAGCGGTTATATCGCGCCCGGTTTGCAGGTCAAATACGGTGTTGGTATTTTTGACTCACTGGCAACGTTAACGCTGCGTTATCGTTTAATGCCGAAACTTTATCTGGAAGCCGTGTCTGGTCTTAACCAGGCGCTAGACTTGCTCTATCGGTTTGAGTTTTAACCATGCGAATTATTGTTTACGGTAGTCTGCGACGCAAACAGGGAAATAGTCACTGGATGACCAACGCCCAATGGCTGGGAGATTACACTATTCCAGGCTATGCGCTTTACGATCTCGGCCATTATCCGGCGGTCGTGTCGGGCGACGGCGCGGTCTATGGCGAGGTGTACCGCATCGATTCCACCACCCTGGCGGAACTGGATGCGCTGCGCACCAAAAGCGGCGAATACAAGCGGATCCTGATCGGCACGCCCTACGGCAGCGCCTGGATGTATCTTTATCAGCGGCCGGTCACCGGTCTTACGCTGCTGCCCGGAGGAGATTGGGTACGCCGGCATGAGGACCCTTCCGACGCGGCGGGTTAACGGCCAAAAAAAACCGCTCGGTGAGCGGTTTTTTTTCGGCGGTATTATTTCTTTTTGGCGCGCTCGAAAGAGGCGAGAATTTCGGCTTTGGCCGCTTCGGCGTTATCCCAGCCGTCGACCTTCACCCATTTGCCGGCTTCGAGATCTTTGTAATGCTCGAAGAAATGGGTGATTTGCGCCCGCAGCAGCTGAGGCAGATCGTCGACGTCTTTAATGTGGTCATATTCTTTCGACAGCTTGGTGTGCGGCACCGCCACCAGTTTGGCATCTTCGCCGGATTCGTCGGTCATTTTCAACACGCCGACGGGACGGCAGCGCACCACGGCGCCAGGCTGTAGCGGATACGGCGTCGGCACCAGCACGTCCACCGGATCGCCATCCAGGGAGAGAGTGTGGTTGATATAGCCGTAGTTACAGGGATAGAACATCGCGGTGGACATGAAACGATCGACAAACAGGGCGCCGCTTTCCTTGTCAACTTCATATTTAATGGGGGACGCGTTAGCCGGAATTTCAATGACCACATAAATATCTTCCGGGAGATCTTTGCCTGCCGGTACCTGATTCAAACTCATGTCGTTTTCCTTAAACTTTCCAAGAATGGCGAGACGGCTAGTATAACCGATTTTCCCCCGCGGTACGCTGGGCGCCCGCGGATAGGATCACGCTGTTGCGTCGGCCAGCGCGGCGGCCGTCCGGCCCGTGGCGCGGACGCAGAGTAGCACGGCGCGACATCCCGCGATGCCCCGCCGGCGCGCTCCCAGGCTTAAACGTTATCTGGGTAATCGCGGATAAAGCGTTCAACATCGTTAACCATGGACTCGGTGCCGGTGAAGAACGCGGAACGCTGATGCAGCTCGTGCGGCTCAATATCCAGTATGCGGTTTTTGCCGTCGCTGGCCTTGCCGCCGGCCTGCTCGGCCAGAAACGCTATCGGGTTGCACTCGTAGGCTAATCGCAGCTTGCCGTTGGGATGGGTCGCGGTGCTGGGATAGAGATAAATGCCGCCCTTGAGTAAATTGCGATGGAAATCGGAAACCAGCGAACCGATGTAGCGCGAGGTGTAGGGGCGGTGGGTGGCTTCGTCCATCTCCTGGCAGTATTTGATGTATTTCTTCACCCCGTTGGGGAACTTGATGTAATTGCCCTCGTTGATGGAGTACATCTGCCCGGTCGCGGGAAAGCGCACGCTTTCATGGGACAGACAAAAGACCCCCAGCGACGGATCGTAGGTAAAAGCGTGTACGCCGCAGCCGGTGGTGTACACCAGCATCGTGGAGGAGCCGTAGACCACATAGCCGGCGGCGACCTGTTTATTGCCGGGTTGCAGAAAGTCTTCTTCGGTCACCGGCGTACCGACCGGCGTGATGCGCCGATAGATAGAGAAAATAGTGCCAACCGAGACATTGACGTCGATATTGGACGAACCGTCCAAGGGATCCATCAACACCACGTACTTGCCGTTTTCAACCCCTTCAAAGACGACAATTTCATCTTCTTCCTCAGAGGCAATGCCCGCGACCTGTCCACGGGCTTTCAGCGCCGCTTTCAGCTTTTCGTTCGCGAACAGATCCAGCTTCATCTGGACTTCGCCCTGCACGTTTTCAGCCCCGCTGGTACCGAGGATATCCACCAATCCTGCTTTGTTGATGTCACGGTGAATGATTTTAGCTCCGAGCTTTATCGCTGAAAGTAACGCGGTCAGCTCGCCGGTGGCATGCGGAAAATCATGCTGCTTCTCAACAATAAATTCGCCTAACGTTTTCATGACACATTCCCTGAATCTCAAAAAGGACCCTGAAGCTACGGATGAAAAGCGGTATAATTTTTTTACCACTACCAGTCAGTCCATCCAGTTTAGCCTAAACAGATTGCCAGTACATCATCAAATACCGTTTCTATCAATCGGCCGGGGCGCTAGAATAGGCGGCAAAACGCGGCTAAAAATGGAAAAATTATGCGCATTCATATTCTTGGTATCTGCGGCACCTTTATGGGCGGTCTGGCGATGCTGGCGCGTTCTCTGGGACATGAGGTCACCGGCTCGGATGATAATGTTTATCCGCCGATGAGTACGCTGCTGCAGGAGCAGGGAATTGGTCTGATTCAAGGTTACGATCCGACTCAGCTCGATCCCGCGCCGGATTGGGTCATTATCGGCAACGCCATGTCGCGGGGCAATCCCTGCGTAGAAGCGGTGTTGGAACGCGGCATCCCTTATGTGTCGGGCCCGCAGTGGTTACACGATCACGTGCTGGCGCAGCGTTGGGTAATCGCCGTTGCCGGCACCCACGGCAAGACCACCACCGCAGGCATGGTCGCCTGGATCTTGGAGGAGTGCGGCTATCAACCGGGTTTCGTGATTGGCGGCGTACCGGGCAATTTCACCGTCTCCGCCCGGCTTGGCGATAGCCCGTTCTTCGTGGTGGAGGCGGATGAATACGATTGCGCCTTTTTCGATAAACGGTCCAAGTTTGTCCATTACTGTCCGCGCACCCTTATTCTGAATAATCTGGAATTTGACCATGCCGATATTTTTGATGATCTCAAAGCGATCCAGAAACAGTTCCATCACCTGATCCGGCTGGTGCCCGGTAAAGGGAAAATCATTTTGCCGGATAATGACGCCAATCTTAGACACACCCTGGCGATGGGATGCTGGAGCGAAACGGAATACACCGGCGAAGAAGGCGCATGGCGGGCGAAAAAAACCACCCCGGACGCGAGCGGTTTCGAGGTGTATTTGCACGATGAGCCCGTTGGCGCGGTCAGTTGGCCACTGGTGGGCGAGCATAATATGCATAACGCGCTGATGGCTATCGCCGCCGTTCGCCACGTCGGCGTACAGCCGGCGGACGCCTGCCGGGCGCTGGGCCGCTTTATCAATGCCCGCCGGCGGTTGGAGCTTAAAGGTACCGCCAACGGCGTGACGGTTTACGATGATTTTGCCCATCATCCCACCGCTATTCTGGCGACGCTTGCGGCGCTGCGCAGTAAAATCGGCGGCACGGCGCGGATTCTGGCGGTACTGGAGCCCCGTTCCAACACCATGAAAATGGGGCTATCCAAAAATGAGCTGGCGCCGTCACTCGGCCGCGCTGACGAGGTATTTCTGTATCAGCCGCAGCATATTCCCTGGCAGGTGAGCGAAGTGGCGGAGGCCTGCGTGCAGCCCGCGCACTGTAGCGCCGATGTTGATACGCTGGTGGAAATGATCGTGAAAACCGCGCAACCGGGAGATTACATCCTGGTGATGAGCAACGGCGGTTTTGGCGGCATTCATGCCAAGCTGCTGGATCAGTTGGCGCAACGAGCCACGCGCCAGGGCTGAGGGGCGTTAGCCCAGGGCAAAAAAAAACCCCGCGAGCGGGGGAAAATCGTCTGCTAGACGATGAGGGAATCATCAAATCGCGATGGGTTAATTCCGGACACAGGATTAACTGAGGGTCGCCGCGAAATGATGTGGGTTACAGAGCGTGTTTCACAACATGACACATTGCATAGTGCTGCCAAAAAGCATGCCCGCCGGGTGGCGCTGATCCGCCAGGCGCTGCCGCGGGCAGCCGTCCCGGTTCTGGCGAACAGATTATTTGTAAAGCTGGGCGGTGGCGTGCCAGTTGCCGTGTTCATAGGCTTCGGTTACGTGGTAGGCGCGTGCGCCCTTCGCGTCGGCCGCCTGATTCAGCGCCTGATGGATGTCGCTTGGCGCACCGTCGATACCGCTGACGCTAACGCTGCCCATGGGCTGCAAATCTTGAGCCTGCTGCAGCGAGATGGAATCCGCGGCGAACGCGCCGAAAGACAATGCGGAAAGCACCGCCATTAATGGTAACGCCGTTCTGGTTTTCATCATTTTATTCCTCATATAACGCGCATCTTTCTCGGACTGTGATGCTTATCACGAAGCTAAGTATACACTAGTAACGACGGGTACTAATAGTTTGATCATAATTATTTATGAAACTTTAAGCTTGCAATCATCCAGGTTAGAAGCAAAAGTTATTACATATGCGCAAAAATTGAGCGTATTTTGTTAAAGTCATGTAAAATCATGCGCATAAGTTGATGTGGCTAAAAGTGCGGTCTGAGCTAGCATTTCCCACTGGCCTACAGATAAAGTCCCTTATTTCTGACATGTAACATCCGATGTCACGCTATTTATCAAGGTGAAAAAACCTACCCTACGTAAGACAATGTTAAAAACCGCCGTTTAACGCATCGGATCCGGCTTTGTGCACGATGGCGGATTAGGGCGCGCGGGCGCTGTGTCTTTACCGGGAAACAGTCGGATGCGCGTCGCGCATCTGCCTAAATCGCGTGCCGATGGAGCGCGGTAGCTTCTGGGCCTGTACACGACCGCCGGCGGGAGCCGGCGCTGGCGAAAGGAACGTTAAACGTCGAAAACGGGATCATTTCCAGCCTGCGGCATGCCGGGTTTAACGCCGTGGCGAGGCGCCCGAGCGGCAAGCTTAGGCCAGCAGGTGCCGGCGGCAGCTCTACGGTAACGCCGTCGGCATGGCGCATCCGGTGCGCCGTCGGCCCTGGCGGCTGCGAACGCGAGCGGCGGTAGCGTCAGAGCTCTTGGTTGAAGTGGACCAGAATAAATTCATACAGTCGTTTGACCGAAAAGCCAGGCGCGGGGGTGGTAAAGACCGTATCATCGCCAGCAATAGTGCCGAGGATCCCTTCTGATTTCCCCAGCGAATCCAGCATTCGGGCAATGAGCTGTGCCGCGCCGGGGCTCGTATGGATGACAACCAGCGCGTCATTATGATCCACATCCAGCACCAGATTTTTCAGCGGGCTGCTGGCGGTGGGAACGCCCAGCTCCGCCTGCAGGCAATATACCATTTCCATCTTGGCGTTACGGGTGCGTACGGCGCCGAATTTAGTCAGCATACGCGAGACCTTGGATTGATTAATGTTCTCAAAGCCCGCCTCCTGCAGCGCAAGCACAATCTCGCCCTGAGAGCTGAATTTTTCCTCTTTCAGCAGCGCCTTGAACGCCTTGACCAGTTCTTCCTGTTTCGATTGATTTCGCATGTTTTACCGCAGAGTAAGCCGATTATTTAATGGATTATTATGCATATTTATGAATTTTTATGCAATGAAATTGCTGCCGGAGACAGCTTTCGCTGTCCATGGTGGGTGAAAAGCCCCCAACTTGCAACCCGCCTACAGATGGCCTGCTTCTCCATGCGCTGTCGCAATCCTGATGTTCATCAATTGTCTTTATTAGGCGATGCCTTTATGCTTTTCAGTAGAGTATGAGATGCCATTCTTCGTAGGGATATAAGGAGATTACAATGAAAGTCGCACTGCTCGGCGCGGCAGGCGGCATCGGCCAGGCGCTGGCGCTGCTGCTAACAACCCGTTTACCCCAGGATGGGGAACTCTCGCTGTATGACATTGCGCCGGTAACGGCGGGGATTGCCGTGGACCTCAGCCACATTCCCTCGCCGGTGAAGGTGCGTGGTTTTTGCGGTCCAGACGCGTCCCCGGCGTTGCTTGGCGCCGATATCGTGCTGATTGTGGCGGGCGTTGCCCGTAAGCCCGGTATGGATCGTGCGGATCTGTTTAATGTTAATGCCGGCATCGTGCGGCAGCTGGTGGGTCAGGTGGCGGTCTGTGCGCCCGAGGCGCTGATCGGCATTGTCACCAATCCGGTGAATACCCTGGTTGCCATCGCCGCCGGCGTGCTGGCGCAGGCCGGGGTCTATCAGCCGCAAAAGCTTTTTGGTATCACCACTCTGGACGTTATCCGCGCCAACAGTTACGTGGCGGCCATGAAAGGGCTGCGGCCGGATCAAATAGAGGTGCCGGTGGTAGGCGGCCACTCCGGCGTCACCATCCTGCCTTTGTTATCGCAGGTGCCGGGGATCACTTTCAGCGATGAAGAAGTGAATCTCCTGACGCGGCGCATCCGCAACGCCGGCACCGAGGTGGTGGAGGCCAAAGCCGGCGCCGGATCGGCCACGCTTGCCATGGGGTATGCCGCGGCCCGCTTTACGCTGTCGCTGGTGCGGGCGCTGCAGGGGCAGCAGGGAATTATCGAATGCGCCTATGTCGAAAGCGAGTCGGCGTTTTCCCGCTTTTTTGCCCAACCGCTGCTGCTGGGGCCGCAGGGCGTTAGCGCGCGGCGGCCGCTGGGTATCCTCAGCGACTTCGAGCAGCAGGCGCTACAGGATATGCGCGCGGCGCTCAATCAGGATATTGCGCTCGGCGACCAGTTCCTGCAGCAGTAGCCCGCCGCCGCCGTGAGGATAAGGCGCTACGATCCTTGCGTCGGCGCTGCCCTTTATAATCACAGCCGCCGGGTGCGGTCTGTTATTTGCCGGCGACGCCGGCATTGTTTTGTCGGGCGTTTCGCCCGGGCTAGGGGCATTGACGCGCCGGGGCGTAGGCTGGCCCGGCGCGCTTAGGTGTCAGGCAGGGCCGGCGCCGGTGGGGCGGGAACTGTTGGCGGTCCGGTGCGTGTGGCGCTGCCTGGCGCCGGCGAGGTGGCTACTGCTGGTGAACCGGTGCGTGTGACGCTGCCCTGCGCCGGCGAGGTGGCTATTGCTGATGAACCGGTGCGTGTGGCGTTGCCCTGCGCCGGCGAAAAGGGACGCCTGACGCCATGCGGGATGGTCGCGACTTCTGTTATGGCGTCGGCGGAGGGATTAAATCTACGCTAAACATTTCATCGCCTCAGCAGGGTATAACGATAAACTTTTCCTTATGCCAAATACTATTTCTGGCCCGGTTTCCGTGTCGAAAATTTAGCGGCAGCGCCATTTTCTTTTCCCTTTTCTCGGCCATTCGTTTTCACCTAAAACTTATTTCTTAAGAGATAGTTTATTGCATTACAGTAATAACATAGATAATGTTATAAGAATTCTATTCAATTGATAATGAACAATTTTTATTAATTTTGTGTTTTTTATTCTAATAGCTGGCATTGATCTCATTTTTTAATGCCACCTTTGATCCAATGCGCTTTTTTTGTGTTGTAATTAGCGTTACGACAAGTCTTTAATGTTATACATTAAATGTTGTCGTAATAGCGGAACGGGAATCAGGTGCCGTAAATTCCACAGTACCTGCCCAAACCGTGCGATGGCGATAGCGCCAGGCTGTCACCATGACAAGGAGGGGGATTAAAGATGGAAATAAAAAAAGAATGGATTGCAACGCACGAATTGATTGGGGTAGGTGGACTACCCAAAACACGACAGGGACTGAATCGGCGAGCCAGGGAGGAGGGCTGGCAAAAAAGGCGGCGCGAGGGTGCGCGCGGCAAAGCGGTAGAGTATGCCTGGCACAGTTTGCCGGACATGGTAAAAAAGACGCTTTCTTTAAGGACCAACCCGGCGGAGTACCAACTCTCCCCACAGGAGACGTCGGCAACCTGGAACGAAATTCATCGGCAACTTTCCGATGCGGAGCGCGATTTTATCGTCTCTTTTATCGTACGTGAGGGTGTGTTGAACCTGTTAAAGCGTCTGGACTATCCGGATGAGCCGGTTAACGACCTCAGGCCGGAATGAAATAATGCGCCGGGGAAGGCATGGCCCTCCCCGGCGCCGAGGATCAGCGCTGGCGTATCAGGCTTTTCCTATCGAGCAATTGATTGGTTTCCGGGTCGATATAGCGGCTGGGCCATATCACCGAAGGATGGACCTCCAGCACATCGGCGATGAGCCATTCACCTTTGGGCCAGGGCCGGGTGAGGGCGTTCGCCAGCGTGGATGAACTCAATCCCGCCGCGCGCGATACCGCGGCCAGGGAGGTTCCGCGTTTACGGAGTGCCGCGATGATATCCGCAGGGTGCCAATCTGTATTCCTTTCGCTCATATTTCGTTCCTTGTGCTGTAAGACAAACGCGGGTTAATGGTATAACTAACCAATGCAGATAAAACGATGGCAATGGTCATAGCCTTTAGTTGGAAAATATATAGCACCAAACTTCCTAAAAGTTTTCAATTATTTTCCAAATAAATTCTAATTTGTTATGCAGGTCGAATTCGGAATGAAAATCTTATGAAACAAGCCTGGTTCAGCACGCAGGAACTGCTGTCCGTTGCCGGACTGCCCGGTACCCGTCAGGGGCTGTGTGATCTTGCCAGGCGTGAAAAATGGAACCGGCGGCGCAGAAAAGGGGCGCAGGGGCGGGGGATGGAGTATGCGTTCGATAGCCTGCCGGCGGTGGTGCAAAAAGCTTTAATGCGCCGGGAAATGCGGGACGGGGACGACGTCGAATGGTCTCTTGAAGCGCCAGCGGAGGGGGTGTCCGTGGCCCTGGCCACCTGGATAACCATCTATCGGCAACTGACCGTGGAAGAGCGGGAGCGGGTGATTGCTTTTGTTATGCGCGAAGGCATCGGCGCGTTTATCGTACGGCTGGGGCTGCAAGAAGAGTAACGGTGGTCACCACGACAGCGTTACGCCGTGGTTTGCCGCTCAATGACGGCAATTTTCCAAAGAGATTCCTTTCCTCTGGCGATTGCGCTTTCAAGCGTCGCGCTGCACCGCCACGTGGGCCAGGCCCTCTAGCGCATCGCGGTAAGGGGAGGGCGACAGGCAGTCCAAACAGGCGATAGCTTTGTCCGCTTCCTCTTCCGCGCACCGGCGCGTGTACCCCAGAGAATCGCACTGGCGCATGGTGTCCAGCACCGTCTCCAGCAGGTGGCGTCCATTGCCCTGCTCGATCGCCTGGCGGATCAGCGCCGCCTGTTCTGGCGTGCCGTTACGCATGGCGTGCAGCAACGGGAGCGTCGGCTTACCTTCGTTTAAGTCATCGCCCGTATTTTTACCCAGCGTTTTCCCGTCCGCGCCGTAATCCAGCAGGTCGTCAATGAGTTGAAAGGCGGTGCCCAGATAACGGCCGTAATCGCGCAGCGCCGCCTCCTGGCGGGCATCGGCGCCGGCCAATATGGCGGAGGACTGCGCCGCCGCCTCGAACAGCCGCGCGGTTTTGCTATAGATAACCCGCATATAACTGTCGATTGTGATATCCGGATCGTTGCAGTTCATTAATTGCAGTACTTCCCCTTCAGCGATAATGTTAACCGCCTCAGACATCAGCTTCAGCACCCGCAGGGATTCCAGCGCGGTCATCATCTGAAAAGCGCGGGTATAGATGAAATCGCCGACCAAGACGCTGGCGGCGTTGCCAAACGCCGCATTGGCCGTCGCTTTGCCGCGGCGCATGTCCGATTCATCCACCACGTCGTCGTGCAACAACGTGGCAGTATGGATAAATTCGATTAGCGCGGCGACGGTGACATGCTGATTGCCCTGATAGTGCAGCGCACGCGCCGCCAGCACCGCAATCATGGGCCGGATACGTTTGCCGCCGCCGCTGATGATGTAGTGGCCGAGCTGATTTATCAGGGCGACCTCTGAGTTTAGCTGCTCGCGAATTGCCGTGTTGACCTCCGCCATATCCTGCGCGGTCAGTTCAGTAATTTGTTCAAGATTCATTATTTTCTATCGGTTTGTAGGTATACCGTCAGTGTAATGCCGCACACGGGACCGAATGGCGGAAAGAGTGTTACTGATTGTACTTGAAAAACGTAAGAGATAAATGGCGATGAAGAAACTGCACCTTTTTCGCTTTCTGTATGTATTCTGCACTTGTCTTTAGTGAGATTCTTGCGTAGAATTCGCGCCCTATTGTGAATATTTATAGCACGCTCCAGACGATTACAGATTGAGCGTGCGGAAAGCGGAGTTTTTTATGTACGCGGTTTTCCAAAGTGGTGGTAAACAACACCGGGTGAGCGAAGGTCAGACCGTTCGCCTTGAAAAGCTGGACATCGCAACGGGTGAAACTGTTGAGTTTGACCAGGTTATGATGATCGCCAACGGCGACGACATCCAGATCGGCGGTCCTTTCGTGAGCGGCGGCAAGATCACGGCGGAAGTTGTGGCTCACGGTCGCGGCGATAAGGTGATGATTGTGAAATTTCGTCGCCGTAAGCACTTCCGTAAGCATCAGGGCCACCGTCAGTGGTTCACTGACGTTAAAATCACCGGTATTGGCGCTTAACAGGAGAGCAGACTCATGGCACACAAAAAGGCTGGCGGCTCCACACGTAACGGTCGCGACTCAGAAAGTAAACGCCTGGGCGTTAAACGCTTCGGCGGCGAAACGGTAAATGCCGGCAGCATCATCGTCCGTCAGCGTGGAACCAAGTTCCACCCGGGGACCAACGTAGGCTGCGGTAAAGATCATACGCTGTTCGCTTTAACGACGGGTAAAATCCAGTTTGAAGTGAAGGGCCCGAAGAACCGTAAATTTGTTAGCATCGTTGCTGAATAAATTTTCCGTTCTCCGATAGCCGAGTAAAGCCCCGCACCTGGTTGCGGGGCTTTTTACTTTATTCCGCTGTTTTACGCTCACCGTTCATCATGAAAAATACGCAGCAGGCTGGACAGCAGGCGGGCATCGGCATTGCGCTCGCTTTGACCACCGCCATGTGCTGGGGCGCGCTCCCCATTGCCATGAAGCAGGTCCTTACCA
Source organism: Sodalis praecaptivus (assembly GCF_000517425.1). Taxonomy (NCBI): domain Bacteria; kingdom Pseudomonadati; phylum Pseudomonadota; class Gammaproteobacteria; order Enterobacterales; family Bruguierivoracaceae; genus Sodalis; species Sodalis praecaptivus. The sequence continues at coordinate 3,977,004 of NZ_CP006569.1, read as the reverse complement.
CCATGGAGCCTTACACCGTGGTTTGGTACCGTTTTTTAATGGCCGGTATCGGGCTGTTGCTGCTATTGGCGCCGCGCAGGCAATTGCCGCCCCTGCGGCTGTTTTTCCGCTGGCGCTGGCTAATACTGCTCGCGGTGGCGACCGCCGGGCTTTTAGGCAACTTTGTTTTTTTTAGCACGTCGCTGCAATATTTGAACCCCACCGCTTCGCAGGTCATCGGCCAGCTGTCGCCGGTGGGTATGATGCTGGCGAGCGTCGTCATTCTCAAAGAGCGCATGCGCATCACGCAGCTGATTGGTGCCATTATGCTGATAGGCGGTTTGCTGATGTTTTTCAACAGCAGCCTGCGCGAGATTTTCACCCGTCTGACCGCCAACACCCTGGGGGTGATCTTTGGCTGTTGCGCGGCGATGGTTTGGGTGAGTTATGGCGTGGCGCAAAAAGTCTTGCTGCGGCGCCTGGCATCACAACAGATTCTGTTGTTGCTGTATATTTTGTGTACAATAGCGCTGACGGTGGTGGCGAAGCCGCTGACGCTTTTGCAATTAACCGGCGGCCAGTTGGCCTGCCTGCTGTTCTGCGGCCTGAATACGCTGGTGGGATATGGCGCGCTGGCGGAAGCCATGGCGCGCTGGCAGGCGGCGCAAGTGAGCGCCATTATTACCCTGACGCCGCTGTTTACCCTGATTTTTTCTAATTTGCTGGCGCTGTTCTGGCCTGCGGCCTTCGCGCCGCCGCCGCTGAACTTTGTCGGCTATAGCGGCGCGGTCGTGGTGGTGGCGGGTGCGATGTGTTCCGCTGTCGGTCACCGCTGGTGGCCCGGGCTGAACAGACGGGCCCCGGCCGCCGTTATCAAGCCGCCCGGCAAATGAGTTATGGAGAGTTATCATGAAGTTTGTTGATGAAGCCGCCATTTTGGCGGCGGCGGGCGACGGCGGCAACGGCTGCGTCAGCTTTCGCCGGGAAAAATACATTCCCCGCGGCGGGCCGGACGGCGGCGACGGCGGCGATGGCGGCGATGTGTGGCTGCTGGCGGATGAAAACCTGAACACCCTCATCGATTACCGATTTGAGAAAAACTTTCGCGCCGAGCGCGGACAAAACGGCCAGAGCCGGGATTGTACCGGCAAGCGCGGCAAAGACATCGTTATCAAAGTGCCGGTGGGTACCCGGGTGCTGGATTTGGGCACCAACGAAGTCATGGGCGATATGACCCGCCACGAGCAGCGGCTGATGGTGGCCAAAGGCGGTTTTCACGGCTTGGGCAACACGCGTTTTAAATCGTCGGTCAATCGGGCGCCGCGGCAGAAAACCGACGGTACCAAAGGCGAGATCCGCGAGATCCAGCTAGAGCTGATGCTGTTGGCGGACGTCGGTATGCTCGGTCTGCCCAATGCCGGTAAGTCTACGTTTATCCGCGCGGTATCGGCGGCCAAGCCGAAAGTGGCGGATTATCCGTTTACCACGCTGGTGCCAAGCCTCGGCGTGGTACGCATGGATAACGAGCAGAGCTTCGTGGTGGCGGATATTCCCGGACTGATCGAAGGCGCGGCCGACGGCGCTGGTTTGGGTATTCGTTTCCTTAAGCATCTGGAGCGCTGCCGGGTGTTGCTGCATCTTATCGATCTGGCGCCGGTGGACGAATCCGATCCGGTCGAAAACGCCCGCATTATCGTCACCGAGCTGGAACGCTACAGTGAAAAGCTGGCCGCCAAACCGCGCTGGCTGGTATTCAATAAAGCGGATCTGCTTGGCGCTGAGGAAGCGGCGGCGCGCGCCAAGGCCATTGCCGAGGCGTTGGGTTGGGAAACGCAATACTATCTGATTTCCGCCGCCAATCGCGACGGCGTGAAGGCGCTGTGCTGGGATGTGATGGCGTTTATCAACGCGCATCCTAAAGAGCAGGCGGCGCCCGAGGCGGGGCCGGAAAAAGTGGAATTCATGTGGGATGATTATCACCGCGATCAGCTCATGCAGGCGGAAGTCGAAGAGGATCTGGATGATGATGATTGGGATGAGGACGATGAAGACGGCGTGGAAACAATCTATCAGCGCTGAGCATCAATAACTCTTTTCCTCCCCTGGCGGTCATGGCATCGCCCGGTTGGCGATAGCTGGTCAGTAAGTGCTGACTGGCTATCTCCGCCTCCCCCAGCCGCGATATTGCTGCCTAACCGCGCGTTGCGTCTGGGAGAATGTCTTTTCAGGCCGTAAGATATTTCCATTACGGGCCATCCGTCCGGGGGCAAATCCTCTTGCCTGCTGCCCGTCTACAACGGTAGATTGGCCCTATCGCTGAAGAATCCGCTGAAAATTACCGGTTGTGATTAAACCGTCTTTTCTTCATGTCGCTGCCGCGGCTTTCATACTACCCTGGTCACTAAAGCCGCGAGAAAGGCTATACGCAGCGCCGACTGCCTGCTGCTCGTTACATTTCACCCGTCCCACATGACCCGGCCGTCAGGATGGGCGGTACATGTCCTCAACGATGCGTGCGCTATCCCTCAGGGGCTCCCTTGATGGCAGGCCCGGCAGTGCCTGAATGTTGGCGGCATCACGCCATGACGCGCCGCGGCCCGAACGGCGTTGCGAGGTGTCACTTCGACCCAATGGAACTGAACAGGAGTCACTATGCCGAATACCCTGGATGTCAGGCAAAAAGCAGGATTGAACGCTTCTCGTCAATCCACATCACCGGCTTCACCCGGCGTAGGAACGCCACACACCCCGCCCCGGTCGCCCGCCATGGTCGAACGTCGGGCGGTGAGGCCGGCGATTCCCCTCTGCCCGCGCGGGCGTTCATCGGTGCCAGCCGCCGCAAGTCACTTCCCGCTGATGATAAATGCGCTGCTGAAGAAAACATCCCGGCCCCACGCGCGGCCTCACCACGGCGCAAAGGCGTGTCCTTTGCCTCCTGCGCCGCGGGCGGCGGCCCCCGCGCCGATGGAGCGTACCGCCCCCGAACGCCCGCCGCAGACCGATAATGACCGGCGTTCGGGCGATGCGGTTACCGATCTCGGCAACGCCGCCGCCCGCAGGCAGCGTCAGCCCGGCGGCGGGAGTCCGGCTACCCCGTCCCCCGGCAAAGCGCCACGGGGCAAAAACCGCTCTCGTCATGGCGTAAAAAAACAGCAGAAGCCCGAACCATCGCCCTACCGTCAACTACGCTATGCCGCACTGAACGCGACCGCCGGTGAGGCGGACGCCTCCACGCCGCTCCCCACCGCCGCCCTGGCGCAAGGGGCAATACCCGCAGCGATCGCCATCAACGGCGACAGGCCAGACGCGCGCGCGCACGGATACCCTACCTATCGGCGAGGATCGGAGGCGGGTTATCGCAATAACTTCCACAGCGATCAGGGCGCGCAGATAAGGATGACCAGCGTTCCCTGGCCCGGAGCCATCGCCGGCTGGGGCTGGCGCAATATGATGTGTATGCTGGCGGCCAGCGTCATTGACACCTCGGCGCAAGGAAGCAGAGAGACCCTGGTTTTTAGCGCCTGGACACCTTATTGGTCTCAGCCGACGGCGGGAGATGTTATACCTGCAAACGAAACCCTGAGCGGTTATGGCAATCTTATCGGTGAATTATGGACGGGTACCGCGAGTCGGGGTGATGCGCTTCCGGCGATAGGCACCGCCTTTGCCGGTGCGATGGCGAGAGCGATTAGCGCCGCGCCCGGCGGGGTGGAGAAGAGGACGGCCGCGCCGGGCACCAGCACGGTGAACGGCGTATCCGGGTTGTCGGACGCGCAGGAAGTCAGGGCGCCGGCTACGACGGCGTCTGCCGCTTTGGTGAAGCGCGAGCCTGTGGGCACGCCGCCGCCCGCCCAGGAGGGCACCGCGTCCGTTAATGTTAAGGGCGCGCCGGTCCATGCCGCGCCGGCCGCCCAGGAGGGCACCGCGTCCGTTAATGTTAAAGGTGCGCCGGTCTATGCCGCGCCGGCCGCCCGTGAGGGCTTCGCGTCCGTTAAGGTTAAGCGTGAGCCGGTCCATGCCGCGCCGGCCGCCCGTGAGGGCTCCGTGTCCGTTAATGTTAAGCGTGAGCCGGTCCATGCCGCGCCGCGCGCCGGTGAGGGCACCGCGTCCGTTCATCTTAAGGGCGCGCCGGTCCATGGCGCGCCGCGCGCCGGTGAGGGCACCGCGTCCGTTCATCTTAAGGTCGCGCCGGTCCATGCCGCGCCGACCGCCGGTGAAGGCTTCGCGTCCGTTATTGTTAAAGGTGCGCCGGTCCATGGCGCGCCGGCCGCCGGTGAGGGCTCCGCGTCCGTTAATGTTAAGGGCGCGCTGGTCCATGCCGTGCCGGCCGCCGGTGAGGGCTCCGCGTCCGTTCATCTTAAGGGCGCGCCGGTCCATGCCGCGCCGCGCGCCGGTGAGGGCTCCGCGTCCGTTAATGTTAAGGGCGCGCCGGTCCATGCCGTGCCGGCCGCCGGTGAGGGCTCCGCGTCCGTTAATGTTAAGGGCGCGCCGGTCCATGCCGCGCCGCGCGCCCAGGAGGGCTCCGCATCCGTTAATGTTAAGGGCGCGCCGGTCCATGCTGCATCGCCCGCCGTGGATGTGTCCGCCGCCGCGATCGTTACGGGCGCGCCAATAAACGCCGCGCCGCTGGTCGTGGACGCATCCGACGCCGCTATTGTTAGGGGCGCGCCGATAAACGCCGCGTTGCCCGCTGCGGGTCCGTCCGCCACCGCATCCCCGTTCGCCGTTGCCGTCACGCCCTGCGTCACGGGAGCTATTAATGCGTCTGTCGCTCCGCAAGCGGTGCCGGCCAGGGCTGCGCCTGCCGGCGAACGCTTTTCGGACCTCAATACACATAACATGGAATGGGATGCTATTTTGACATGCCTTGCCGAAGTCATTGAGGGAACCAAAGAGGCGGCGCAGAGTAGCGCCCCCGATCGTCGCGCAGCGGATGCCGCCATGCCGTCCGGATCGGCCGCCTCACTCCTGCAAGACGCCTACCGCCCGACCTATGACCTGATGCCGTCGCAACAGGCGCAGAGCGTGTCGCTTTTCCCCCTGGCGAGCTACTCGCCATCCCCCCTTCCTATGTCGCGACTGGCCAGTTTCATTCATCCCATGGGGTACTATAAATTTCTGTTCGAGCGTAAGCAGGACCTGACCGAGGATTTAGACGCCACGGTAAGAGCGTACTATGCGCGCAACGAAATTCGACGTTGTGAGGCGGCGGGTTGGGAAGAGGGCAGAGTGATGGCATATCTGCGTAACTTCAAAGTTCATGTGTATTCCTATGGCAAGCAGATGCAAACCATTCCTCCCGCCTTTCAGTATCTGCGGCAAAACTTGAAGCGTTTCATCCATGAGGTTGAGTTGGCCCATGACTATGTCAGGCGTGCGCTTGATATCTATTTCGACGAGATTGAAGATACGCTGACGGGGACGCAGAACATTGCCGGCGATAGCAGCATCAGACGCTATCTCAGCGGCGTACTGCATACCCAAGATGATCTTATCCTCACCCAGGCCATTTTGCGGCTACGCTATTATCTCATCAGTCTCAATGACTACCTGCGCCATCACAAAACCAATATCCTTTTCGCCTCGTCGAGAACCCCGGGCCAGCCCTTTAGCTACGATCCGACCATCCCGCTGGGCGTGACCCTGCCCAATGATGCGGGAAACAGGGTGGTGATTATGGTGGATAACGACAGGGTTGAAAAACACTATCCGATGCATGTCACAATCCTGCATGAAATTTCCCATATCCAGGCGGGCGCCCAGGATTTTCTGTTCCTGCCGAGCAACGGCCAGCCTGTGGACGTCACGACTATCCTGAAGCAGTTCTATGATGCGATTAATAATCGCAATGGCGAGACGCTGCCCTACGCGAAGACCTTCGTGAAAGGCTATGAAAATTTCTGCAAATTACGGCCCCTAACGCCGCTGGAATTCATCGAGCGGGTCAGAGCGGACAAAATGCTACAGGCCAATATCATTATGGACAACGCCGATTGTATCGCGCAGTTTGTCGTCGACATCGGTCAAGGCCGCCCCTATCACCGCAACGATAACGGCACATTGCGGCACATCGAGCACCTGATGGCCGCCATCTGCTGCCGTGATCTGCGGAAATTGTTGGAAAAAATCATCGCCAGCCGCTTGTAGGAAAGAAGAGCGTCGCCCGGCCGGCGCGTGGGCCGACCGGGCGCGAAACGACTAGTTATTCTGATAAATATCTTTATACAACCGGCTCTCGAAACGCACCAGCGGAACGCGGCGCGCGCGTTGATCCGCCGGCGGCACCGCATAGCCGGAGAGATATTGCACAAACGCCATACGTTGACCGCTGGCGGTGGTGATAAAGCCCGCCAGGTTGTAGACGCCCTGTAGCGAGCCGGTTTTCGCCGACACTTTGCCATCGACCCCAGCCTCATGCAGACCCGCGCGGTACATGAGCGTACCGTCATAACCCGCCAGCGGCAGCATGGAGATAAAGTCCAGCGTCTGATCGTGCTGACCGATATATTGCAGCACCTGCATCATGGTGGCGGGGGAAATCAAATCGTGGCGCGACAGACCGGAACCATCCACCTGAATACTGTTGCCCAGATCGATGCCCGCCTGCTGACGCAGGATCTGGCGCACCGCATCCGAGCCCGCGCGCCAGGTGCCCGGCACTTTGAAGCGTTCGTGGCCAATCATGCGAAAAACCGTGTCGGCAATCATATTGTCGGATTTTTTCAGCATAATATGCAGTAAATCGTGCAGCCGTGCGGAAGAGGATTGCGCCAAAATGTGTCCCGGCGGGCTGGGCTGCGTCTGGCGCAGGAGCGTGCCGCTCAGCGTGATATCCGCCTGCTGCAATTCGTCTTTGAGGATGGCGCCGGCATAGCTGGCGCCGTCCTGAATGGCGAACGCCAGCGGTAGCGGTTCGGCGCGCTGGGTCATGCAGCCGGTAAGGGTATAGCGGTTAAGCTCTCCCGGCACCACGTCCAGCTCGCAATATTGCGCCGCGCCGTCGCCGCGGGCCAGGGTACGCACCTGGCTGAACATATGGACCGGGTAATACGAGGCGACGCGGATAAACGCCGGCTCCCCGGCCGTCCGGGCGCTGTAGAGCGACACCGAGAAACAGTTGCGATCGACAATGGCCGCGCCCGGCGGTGCGCTAAAGCATTGCGTCAGATCGTTCCAGGGCCAGCCGGGGGCTTTGTCATGGCTGGCAAACACCGAGGTGTCGATAATCAGGTCACCGGTGATTTGTTTGATGCCTTGCTTGCGCAGCTCGGCCACCATATTGCGCAAGCGCTGTCGGGTAAACGTGGGATCGCCGCCGAAACGCGCGGTCAGGTTGCCGCGCAGCACGCCGCCCACCGGCGCCGAGGCCGCTTCGAGGGTGGTGGTAAAGCGATAGTCCGGGCCCAGCTGCAACAGCGCCGCCAGCGCGGTGAGCAGCTTCATGGTGCTGGCGGGCAAGGCCATCTGCTGACTGTGATAATCAATGACGGGCTGCGGGGCCCCCACTTTTTGCACCACCAGCGCCAGGTTGGCGCCGTCGGGCAGATATTCCGTATAGTTTTCAACCGGCGCCGCCTGTGCGGAAAGCATGAAAACACTGGTCAATCCTATGACTAATCGTAAAAAACGCATAATTTTGGGCAACGGCAATGTAACGTGCTGTCATACTACGGTGCAAACAGGGATAAAGTAAACGATGACCCACACCGAACTCTGCGGTAAAATACGTATCAAAATGCAAAACTGAGGCTGGCCTGGGAAGCAATTCCGGGGTCGCCTCCTTTTGCTTTGCGCTTGGTGAGCGGCGTGTGCCAAACGCGCGTCGCGCCAGCGCCTGTCACGCCAGGACGGCGATTATTTTAGCAGGAAGAATTTACATAGAGGTACAATTATGAACCAGATTCCGATGACCCTGCGCGGCGCTGAAAAACTGCGGGAAGAGCTCGAAAATCTCAAAAGCGTCCGTCGCCCCGAAATTATCCGGTCTATTGCCGAGGCCCGCGAGCACGGCGATTTAAAAGAAAACGCCGAGTATCATGCCGCGCGGGAACAACAGGGCTTTTGCGAAGGCCGCATCCAGGAAATTGAAGCCAAACTGTCCAATGCGCAGGTGATCGATGTGACCAAGCTGGCCCCGAGCGGCCGGGTCATTTTCGGCGCCACGGTCAGCGTGGAGAACCTGGATAGCGAAGAGAAGCAAACCTACCGCATCGTCGGCGACGATGAGGCCGATTTCAAGCAAAACCTGATTTCCATTAATTCTCCCATCGCCCGCGGGCTGGTGGGCAAGGAAGAAGGGGATATCGTCGTCATCAAAACCCCTGGCGGCGAGGTGGAGTACGAGATCCTTAAGGTGGAGTATCTGTAAGCATCCGGGCGGCGCCGCAGCCGGCCTCCGTCCGCTTATGCCCCCCGCGGGCCGCCGCTGGCTTTGTAAAGAAAAGCAAAAGGCCGCGGGTGGCCTTTTCCTGTGGGTCGGAGAGTGGCATCTTTCCATCGGAAAAGATGATGTTAGCGGGGCAGCGTAATTTTCCGCTCTGTAGCCGGCCGGTACAGCACCAGAATATTGCCAATAACCTGTACCTTGCTGGCGCCGCTTTCACGAACGATGGCATCGGCGATCAGCGTTTTGGTCTCGCGCTCTTCCGCGGCAATTTTCACCTTGATAAGCTCATGATGTTCCAATGCCTGTTCGATTTCGGCGAGCACGCCTTCCGTCAAGCCGTTATTGCCCAGCATGACGACAGGCTTCAGCGCATGGGCCAGCCCTTTAAGATGCTGTTTTTGCTTATTATTCAGATTCATTTGTGTTTTTTACTTAGGTTGGGATTGAAAACGGCATATTCTACCGCCATCTCATACATATCGCCAAATCGGCGTCCGTCGATATCGGCGCATGGGCGGCCAAATCTTTCCACCGCTGCACTCTATACAAGATAGTTGGAAAATAAGATGGCGACCAAAAAGCGTTCTGCAAGCTCCAGCCGCTGGCTGCAGGAACACTTTAGCGATAAATATGTTCAGCAGGCACAAAAAAAGGGACTCCGTTCCCGTGCCTGGTTTAAACTTGATGAAATACAGCAGAGCGACAAGCTATTTCGCCCGGGGATGACCGTGGTGGATCTGGGCGCGGCGCCCGGCGGCTGGTCGCAATACGTCGCCACACAAATCGGCGGCAAAGGGCGTATTATCGCCTGTGATATCCTGCCGATGGATCCGATGGTGGGCGTTGACTTTCTCCAGGGGGATTTCCGTGACCCCCTGGTGTTGCAGGCGTTGCTTGAGCGCGTAGGCGAGCAGAAGGTGCAGGTGGTGCTGTCCGACATGGCGCCCAATATGAGCGGTACTCCGGCGGTCGATATCCCCAAATCCATGTATCTCGTGGAGCTGGCGCTCGATATGTGCCGGGATGTGCTGGCACCGGGTGGGAGTTTTCTGGTTAAAGTCTTTCAGGGAGAAGGTTTCGATGAGTACCTGCGGGAAATACGCTCCCTGTTTACGAAGGTAAAAATCCGTAAGCCAGACGCTTCCCGGGCCCGCTCCCGCGAAGTGTACATTGTGGCGACAGGGCGCAAAATATAGTACCCTACGCTAATTGTTAACACCGTTGTAATATGAGGTTAATCCCTTGAGTGACATGGCGAAGAACCTGATTCTCTGGCTAGTTATCGCAGTCGTGCTGATGTCGGTATTCCAGAGCTTCGGGCCCAGCGAGTCCAATGGGCGTAAAGTGGATTACTCCACCTTTATGTCCGAATTGAATCAGGATCAGGTTAGGGAAGCGCGTATTAACGGTCGTGAAATCACCGTTACTAAAAAAGACAGTAACCGCTACACCACCTATATCCCGGTCAACGATCCCAAGCTGCTCGATATCCTGTTGACCAAAAACGTCAAAGTCGTGGGCGAGCCGCCGGAAGAACCCAGCCTGCTGGCGTCGATCTTTATCTCTTGGTTCCCGATGCTATTGCTGATTGGGGTCTGGATCTTCTTTATGCGTCAAATGCAGGGCGGCGGCGGTAAAGGCGCCATGTCGTTCGGCAAGAGCAAGGCGCGGATGCTGACGGAAGACCAGATTAAAACGACGTTCGCCGATGTTGCCGGTTGCGATGAAGCGAAAGAAGAGGTCAGCGAGCTGGTGGATTATCTGCGCGAACCGAGCCGTTTTCAAAAGCTCGGCGGCAAGATCCCGAAAGGCGTGCTGATGGTGGGGCCGCCAGGGACCGGTAAAACGCTGCTGGCCAAAGCCATTGCGGGGGAAGCCAAGGTCCCGTTCTTCACCATTTCCGGTTCCGACTTCGTGGAAATGTTCGTCGGCGTGGGCGCCTCCCGCGTGCGCGATATGTTCGAGCAGGCGAAAAAAGCGGCGCCCTGCATCATCTTTATCGATGAAATCGACGCCGTCGGGCGTCAGCGTGGTGCCGGTCTCGGCGGCGGTCATGACGAGCGCGAACAGACCCTGAACCAGATGCTGGTGGAAATGGATGGCTTTGAGGGCAATGAAGGTATCATCGTCATCGCCGCGACCAACCGCCCCGACGTGCTGGACCCGGCGCTGCTGCGCCCGGGCCGTTTCGACCGCCAGGTGGTGGTGGGCCTGCCCGATGTGCGCGGCCGTGAACAGATTCTGAAAGTCCACATGCGCCGCGTCCCGCTGGCGCCCGACATGGATGCGTCGGTTATTGCGCGCGGCACGCCTGGCTTCTCGGGCGCCGATTTGGCCAACCTGGTAAACGAAGCGGCGCTGTTTGCCGCCCGCGGCAGCAAGCGCGTGGTGTCGATGGTGGAATTTGAGAAGGCCAAGGACAAAATCATGATGGGCGCCGAGCGCCGTTCCATGGTGATGACCGAAGCGCAGAAAGAGTCCACCGCTTACCACGAAGCTGGCCATGCGATCATCGGCCGCCTGGTGCCGGAGCACGATCCGGTGCATAAAGTGACGATTATCCCGCGCGGCCGCGCCCTGGGGGTGACCTTCTTCCTGCCGGAAGGGGATGCTATCAGCGCCAGCCGCCAGAAGCTGGAAAGCCAAATCTCCACCCTGTACGGCGGCCGGCTGGCCGAGGAGATCATTTACGGTCCGGCGAAAGTGTCTACCGGAGCGTCCAACGATATTAAAGTGGCGACCTCGATTGCCCGTAACATGGTGACCCAGTGGGGCTTCTCCGAAAAGCTGGGCCCGCTGCTGTATGCGGAGGAAGAGGGTGAAGTCTTCCTCGGCCGTTCGGTGGCCAAGGCAAAGCATATGTCTGATGAAACGGCGCGCATCATCGATCAGGAAGTGAAGTCGCTGATTGAGCGAAATTATGTCCGCGCCCGCACGCTGCTGATGGAAAATATGGATATCCTGCATGCCATGAAGGATGCGCTGATGAAATATGAAACCATCGATGCGCCGCAGATAGACGATCTGATGGGCCGCAAGGCGGTCCGCCCGCCCGCAGGCTGGGACGATACCGTCTCCGGCAATAGCGGCGACGACGGCACGCCGCGCGCGCCGACGCCGGTGGATGAACCGCGCACGCCGAATCCCGGCAATACCATGTCGGAGCAGTTCGGCAACCGTTAAGGGTTCCCTCACGCGTCGGCGGCAAGGCCCCGGCGCGGTACTACCGACAGCCCCGCGTTATACGACACGCCGGGGCTTTTTTTTGCGCAGGAGATGCTAAGATAGCGGCCTTACAGTTTGCACAGCACAAGGAAACCGTCGTTATGCAACTTAAAGCTCGAGAGCGTACCCTTAGCCTTTCCATTCCGCGCGTCATGGGGATCCTCAACGTAACCCCGGACTCATTCTCCGACGGCGGCAAATACCAGCATCTGGCCGCCGCAATCGATCACGCCGCGGCGATGCTGGACGCCGGCGCGGCCATTATCGATATCGGTGGCGAGTCCACCCGCCCGGGGGCGGAGACGGTCAGCGCAGAAGAGGAAGCGGCACGGGTGGTGCCGGTGGTGGTTGCGCTGGCGCAGCGCTTCGACACCTTTATTTCGGTGGATACCTCCAAAGCGCTGGTTATGCGCGAAAGCGCGGCGGCCGGCGCCCATTTGATCAACGATGTCCGCTCGCTGAGCGAACCGGGCGCCCTGGCCGCCGCCGCCGCCAGCCAGCTGCCCGTCTGTCTGATGCATATGCAGGGCGATCCGAGCACCATGCAGCAGGCGCCGCACTATGAGAATGTGCTGGCGGAGATAGAAGCGTATTTTGTGCAGCAAATTGAGCGCTGCGCAGCGGCCGGCATCGCCAAAGACCGTCTGCTGCTCGATCCGGGTTTCGGTTTCGGCAAGACGTTGGAGCATAACTATCAACTGCTGGCCCGGCTGGGGGATTTTCATCATCTCGGCCTGCCGCTGCTGGTGGGGATGTCGCGCAAATCGATGATAGGTCAATTGTTGGACCTTCCGCCAGAGAAGCGGGTTACGGGCAGCGTTGCCTGCGCGGTCATCGCCGCGCTGCAGGGGGCGCAGATTATCCGGGTTCATGACGTCAGGCAAACCGTGGAAGCAATGCGCGTGGTGCAAGCCACGCTTTCAGCGAAGGAAACCTATTTCCAATGAGCAATCATCAATATTTTGGCACCGACGGCATCCGCGGCAAGGTCGGTGATTCCCCCATTACGCCGGATTTTGTCCTCAAGCTGGGGTGGGCCGCCGGTAAGGTGCTGGCGCGCCACGGCTCGCGTAAAATTATCATCGGCAAAGATACCCGCATCTCCGGCTATATGCTGGAGTCGGCGCTGGAAGCGGGGCTGGCCGCGGCCGGCCTGTCCGCCGCTTTTACCGGCCCTATGCCGACGCCGGCTATCGCCTATTTGACCCGCACCTTTCGCGCCGAGGCGGGTATTGTTATCTCCGCCTCCCACAATCCGTTCTACGATAACGGCATTAAGTTTTTTTCCATCGATGGCACGAAACTGCCCGACGAGGTGGAAGAAGCTATCGAGGCGGAGCTGGCCAAGCCCTTAACCTGCGTCGAATCGGCGGAATTGGGCAAAGCCAGCCGGATTGTCGATGCGGCCGGGCGCTACATCGAGTTTTGCAAAGGGACTTTCCCTGGCGATCTGAGTCTTAAGGGATTGAAGATAGTGGTAGATTGCGCCAACGGCGCGACCTACCACATCGCCCCCAGCGTGCTGCGCGAACTCGGCGCGACGGTGGTGACCCTCGGCTGCCAGCCGGACGGTATGAACATCAACCAGGAATGCGGCGCCACCGATGTGCGTCTGTTGCAAAGCCGGGTGCTGGCGGAAAAAGCCGACCTGGGCATCGCCTATGACGGCGACGGCGATCGGGTGATCATGGTGGATCATCTGGGGCAGAAAGTGGATGGCGATCAAATTTTGTATGTCATCGCGCGGGAAAAATTGCGTCAGGGCCAGTTATCCGGCGGCGTGGTCGGTACGCTGATGAGCAATATGGGCCTGGAACTGGCGCTTAAGCAGTTGGGGGTGCCGTTCGTGCGCGCCCGCGTTGGCGACCGCTATGTGCTGGAAAAAATGCAGGAAAAGGGCTGGCGCATCGGCGCGGAGAACTCCGGCCATGTTATCTTGCTGGACAAAACCACCACCGGCGACGGCATTATCGCCGGGCTGCAAGTGTTGTCGGCGATGGTCGGTAATCACATGAATTTACACGACCTTTGCAGCGGCATGCGCCTGTTGCCGCAGATTCTGGTCAATGTACGTTTTGCCGGACTTCACGATCCGCTGGAATCGGCGGCGGTAAAACAGGCCAGCGCCGAGGTGGAGCAGCAGCTGGCCGGGCGCGGGCGGGTGTTGCTGCGTAAGTCGGGTACCGAACCCCTGATCCGCGTTATGGTCGAAGGGGATGACACCGAGCAGGTCAGCCGGCTGGCGCACCAGATCGCGGATGCCGTAAAAGCCGCGGGCTAAAATGTACGGAAGGTCGGCGCGTATGCGGTGAACGCCGCGGGAAAAAGTGCCAGATTTCGGCGCACGTGCGGTGAACATGATGGGCTAAAACGCCAGGCTTCTGACGCAAATACCGAGTGAGCCGCGGGCAGAAGCGTCAGGTTTTCGGCGCGTATGCGGTGGACGCCGCGAGCTGAAACGCCAGACTCTTTGATGCTGATGTCATGAAAGCTGCGGGCTGCGACGTAAGATTTTTCAGCGCTGATACGGCGAACGCCGCCGTCCGGGATAGACAGGCTGACGCTGCGCTGACGACCGGCGCAAGGCGGCGGTTTTCGCCGGCATAAGCAGCGCGTCAGCGCCCGCTGCGGCTTTGGCGGGGCCCATCGACCGGCGCCGGCGTCTAAGCGGCGAACGGCATTGGCGTTTTTTTCCGCAAACGGTCAGCCAGCCGTAAAATGCCCTTGCACGCAAGGGGCGCTTTGGTTAGTATTCACACCCGCTTCAGTCGGCGACGCCAAGTGCCGTATTGGGGGCTGCAATAGCTTAACGTGCGGTGGTAGCCGCAAGGATACTGAAAGATTATGTACCAAGCTCTGTTAGTCATATTCCTGTTGGTAGCGGTCGGCCTGGTTGCGCTGATCATGCTGCAACAAGGTAAAGGTGCTGATATGGGAGCCTCGTTCGGTGCAGGCGCCTCTGGCACCCTGTTCGGTTCAAGCGGTTCCGGTAATTTCATGACCCGTATGACGGCCGTGCTGGCGACGCTGTTCTTCGTTCTCAGCCTGGTGCTGGGCAACCTGAGCAGCAATCATGGTCAAAAAGGCAGCCAGTGGGATAATTTGAATCAGGCTCAGCAGGCGGATAAGGCACCAGCCGAAGCGCCGGCGAAACCAGGTAACGATATTCCGCAGTAAGCGTTAAGCGTTGCCCGGCAAGGCAACGAAACAGCAGCGTAAGAGTCGATAGAAAGTGCCGAGGTGGTGGAATTGGTAGACACGCTACCTTGAGGTGGTAGTGCCCGATTGGGCTTACGGGTTCAAGTCCCGTCCTCGGTACCAATCCCAGAGATAACTTGCTTTTTTAGGGTTATCAGCGTAGTATTTTCAGCGTTTTCGGACGCGGGGTGGAGCAGCCTGGTAGCTCGTCGGGCTCATAACCCGAAGGTCGTCGGTTCAAATCCGGCCCCCGCAACCACATTCCCTTAGAGTGCTTTTTCAAATATACTGTCTGTAGGCGTTAGGTTTACCATCACAGGCGTTTTGAAAAATAATTCTTCTGGAATGGTTTCAAAACCGCCTGCGGTTTACAGGGTCCAGTCACTTAACGCCCCGAATTTTCGGGGTTTTTTGTTATTTCACTACAGTAATACTGGGCTAATAAGCCCTTTTTTTATGTCTTGGGGGTGGCCTTGTCCACATTAGAACAAAAATTGACAGAGATGATCACGGCACCCGTGGAAGCCCTAGGGTTCGAGCTGGTGGGTATTGAATTTATTCGTGGCCGCCAGTCGACGCTGCGCATTTATATCGATAGTGACGAGGGCATCACCGTTGATGATTGTGCTGATGTAAGCCACCAGGTCAGCGCGGTACTGGACGTCGAAGACCCTATCTCCGTGGCCTATAGCCTTGAAGTCTCATCACCGGGCCTGGATCGCCCGCTGTTTACCGCCGCACATTATCGTCAATTTATCGGTAGCGACGTCAGCGTGGTGCTCCGTATCGCGGTACAAAACCGCCGTAAATGGCAGGGGATCATCAAAGCGGTTGACGGTGACATGATCACCGTGACGGTGGAAGGAAAAGATGACGTGTTCGCTTTGAACAATATCCAGAAAGCGAACCTGGTACCCCACTTTTAACGTTTTACTGAGGCAACTAGGATGAATAAAGAAATTCTGGCTGTTGTTGAGGCAGTGTCCAACGAGAAAGCCGTCCCGCGGGAAAAGATTTTCGAGGCGCTAGAGACGGCACTGGCCACGGCAACGAAGAAAAAATACGAACAGGAAATCGAAGTCCGCGTCAGCATCGACCGCAAATCGGGGGATTTCGATACCTTCCGCCGTTGGCTCATCGTGGATGAAGTGACTCAGCCCACCCGGGAAATCACCCTGGACGCGGCGCAGTTTGACGACCCTGAGGCGCAGCTTGGCGGCTACATCGAAGATGAAATTGAATCGGTCGTGTTTGACCGTATTACCACCCAGACCGCCAAGCAAGTCATCGTGCAAAAAGTGCGTGAAGCCGAGCGGGCGATGGTGGTCGATCAGTTCCGCAGTCATGAAGGCGAAATCGTCACCGGCGTGGTGAAAAAAGTTAATCGGGATAGCATCAGTCTCGATCTGGGCAGCAATGCCGAAGCGGTGATCGGCCGTGAAGACATGCTGCCGCGTGAAAATTTCCGTCCCGGCGACCGTATTCGCGGCGTGTTATATTCTGTGCGTCCGGAAGCGCGCGGCGCGCAGCTGTTTGTCAGCCGGTCTCGGTCGGAGATGTTGGTAGAGCTGTTCCGCATTGAGGTGCCGGAAATCGGCGAAGAAGTGATTGAAATCAAGGCCGCCGCCCGCGATCCGGGCTCACGGGCGAAAATCGCCGTGAAGACCAACGACAAGCGTATTGATCCGGTCGGCGCCTGCGTCGGCATGCGCGGCGCGCGCGTCCAGGCGGTGTCCAGCGAATTGGGCGGTGAACGCATCGATATCGTGCTGTGGGATGACAACCCGGCCCAGTTCGTTATTAACGCCATGGCTCCTGCCGATGTCGCCTCCATCGTGGTGGACGAGGACAAGCACACCATGGATATCGCGGTAGAAGCGGGCAATCTTGCCCAGGCTATCGGCCGCAACGGACAAAACGTCCGGCTGGCTTCCCAGCTTAGCGGCTGGGAGCTGAACGTAATGACGGTAGAGGATCTGCAGGCAAAACATCAAGCTGAAGCCCATGCGGCCATCGATATCTTTACCCGCAATCTGGATATCGATGAAGAGTTCGCCGAGGTACTGGTGGAGGAAGGTTTCTCATCTCTTGAGGAGCTGGCCTACGTACCGATAAACGAACTGCTGGAAATTCAAGGGCTCGATGAAGACACGGTGGAAGCGCTGCGCGAACGGGCGAAGAATGCGCTGACCACGCTTGCCCTGGCGCAGGAAGAGAATCGCGGCGCGGGCGTACCGGCTGAAGACCTGCTGGGTCTGCCTGAACTTGAGCGCGACATGGCGTTCAAGCTGGCGGCGCGTGGTGTTTGTACGCTGGAAGATCTTGCCGAACAGGGTGTCGACGACCTGTCAGATATTGAAGGGCTGAGTAGTGAAAAAGCCGGCGAGCTGATTATGGCCGCGCGCAATATTTGCTGGTTTGGCGACAACGCGTAATAAACTGTAGCAGGAAAGGAACAGCATGACAGATGTAACCGTAAAATCGCTCGCCGCAGAAATACAGACTCCGGTCGATCGCCTGGTACAGCAATTTGCTGATGCGGGCATTGATAAAACCGCAGTGGATTCTGTGACCCAGCAGGAAAAAGAAACCTTACTGGCGCACCTGAACCGCGATCGCGGCGCGGCGCCCAATAAATTAACTTTGCAGCGCAAAACGCGCAGCACCTTGAATATTCCCAGCACCGGCGGTAAAAGTAAGTCGGTGCAAATCGAAGTGCGCAAGAAGCGCACCTATGTGCAACGCGATCCGCAGGCGCAAGAGCAGGCTGAAGCGGAAGAACAGGCCCGGCGTGAAGCGGAAGAGTTGGCTCAGCAGCAGGCCCAGCGTGAAGCCGCCGAAAAAGCGAAACGTGACGCCGAAGAAAAAGCAAAACGCGCGGCCGAAGAGAAGGCCAAGCGTGAGGCCGCTGAACAAGCGAAACGTGTGGCAGCGGAAAGTGATAAATTGACTAACCAGCAGACCAATACTATGACCAAGTCACCACAGGCGGCTGAAAAAGCTCGCCGTGAAGCCGAAGCCGCGGAGCTAAGACGCAAAGCGGAAGAGGAAACGCGTCGCAAGGTCGAAGAAAAGGCTCTCCAGGTCGCGGAAGAAGCGCGTCGTATGGCCGAAGAACGCGGCGGCACCTGGGATAACGCGCCTGAGCCGGCGGAGGAAGACACCACCGATTACCACGTTACGACCTCTCACCACGCCCGGGAAGCTGAAGACGAAAACGATCGCAAAGTGGAAGGCGATCGCCGCAGCCGCACCCGCGGTGGTAAAGCCACCAAACAGAAGAAGACCAGCCGTTTGTCCGAATCCAAGGCCGATCGCGAAGAAGCGCGTGCCGTGGGCCGTGGCGGTAAGGGCAAGCGTAAACCGAGCACGCTGACGCAGGGCTTTAACAAGCCGGCGCAGGCGGTGAACCGCGACGTGGTCATCGGCGAAACCATCACCGTGGCGGAACTGGCCAACAAAATGGCGGTGAAAGGATCGCAGGTCATCAAAGCGATGATGAAGCTCGGCGCCATGGCGACCATCAACCAGGTAATCGATCAGGAAACCGCGCAACTGGTGGCGGAAGAGATGGGTCACAAGGTGATTTTACGCCGTGAGAACGAGCTGGAAGAGTCGGTGATGTCCGACCGTGATACCGGCAGCTCCGCCGCCGCGGAATCGCGCGCGCCGGTGGTGACCATCATGGGTCACGTCGACCACGGTAAAACCTCGCTCCTGGACTATATCCGCTCCACCAAGGTGGCGGCAGGCGAGGCCGGGGGCATTACCCAGCATATCGGCGCCTACCATGTGGAAACCGATAACGGCATGATAACCTTCCTTGATACCCCGGGGCATGCGGCCTTTACCGCAATGCGCGCCCGCGGTGCGCAGGCGACGGATATCGTGGTGCTGGTGGTGGCTGCCGATGACGGCGTGATGCCGCAGACTATCGAAGCCATCCAGCACGCCAAAGCGGCCAAAGTACCGGTGGTGGTGGCGGTCAACAAGATCGATAAGCCGGAAGCGGATCCGGATCGGGTCAAGAATGAGCTGACCCAATACGGCGTCATTCCGGAGGAGTGGGGCGGTGAAAGCCAGTTCGTGCATGTTTCCGCCAAATCCGGCGCGGGCATTGACGAACTGCTGGACGCCATCTTGCTGCAGGCGGAAGTACTGGAGTTAAAAGCGATCCGCAACGGCATGGCCAGCGGTGTCGTCATCGAATCCTTCCTGGACAAGGGCCGTGGCCCGGTGGCAACGGTGCTGGTACGTGAAGGTACCCTGAATCGGGGCGACATTGTCCTGTGCGGTTTCGAGTACGGCCGCGTGCGCGCCATGCGCGATGAAGTGGGCCGTGATGTGGCTTCCGCCGGCCCGTCGATTCCGGTCGAGATCCTCGGTCTGTCCGGGGTGCCGGCCGCCGGTGATGAAGCGACGGTAGTGCGCGATGAGAAGAAAGCGCGCGAAGTGGCGCTGTATCGTCAAGGCAAATTCCGCGAAGTCAAACTGGCGCGCCAGCAGAAGTCCAAACTGGAAAACATGTTCGCCAACATGACCGAAGGGGAAGTGTCCGAGCTGAACATCGTGCTGAAGTCTGACGTACAGGGTTCCGCTGAAGCCATCAGCGACGCGCTGGAGAATTTGTCCACCGACGAAGTGAAGGTGAAGATTGTCGGCTCCGGCGTGGGCGGCATTACCGAGACCGACGCGACGCTGGCGGCGGCTTCCAACGCCATCCTGCTGGGCTTTAACGTGCGTGCCGATGCCTCCGCTCGCCGCGTCATCGAAGCGGAAAACCTGGATCTGCGCTATTACTCGGTCATCTACGATTTGATTGATGAAGTCAAACAGGCGATGAGCGGCATGCTGGCGCCGGAATACAAACAGGAAATCATCGGTCTGGCGGAAGTGCGCGATGTGTTCCGTTCACCGAAATTCGGCGCTATCGCCGGCTGTATGGTGACGGAAGGCGTGGTGAAGCGTCACAACAAAATCCGTGTGCTGCGTGAAAACGTGGTGATCTACGAAGGTGAACTGGAGTCGCTGCGTCGCTTTAAAGACGACGTTAACGAAGTGCGTAACGGCATGGAGTGCGGCATCGGCGTGAAGAACTATAACGACGTACGTTCAGGCGACGTGATCGAAGTCTTTGAAACCATCGAGATCCAACGTACCATTGCCTGATAACGCGTTATCGGCAGCGCACATTACAGGGGGGCGGAAAGCCCCCCTGCTTGTCTGGAGAATTTACCATGGCCAAAGAATATAGCCGCACCCAGCGCGTCGCACAGGAGATGCAAAAGGAAATCGCCATCATCCTGCAGCGCGAAATCAAAGATCCTCGCGTCGGCATGGCGACGGTGTCCGGCGTTGAAGTCTCGCGCGATCTGGCTTATGCCAAAGTGTTCGTCACTTTTTTGAATGACAATACCCCCGAACAGGTGAAAACCGGCGTCCGGGCGCTACAGGATGCGGCGGGTTTTATCCGTAGCCTGCTCGGCAAAGCCATGCGTCTACGCGTGGTGCCGGAGCTGACGTTCGCCTACGATAATTCGCTGGTAGAGGGCATGCGCATGTCCAACCTGGTCAGCCAGGTGGTGCAAAACGACCGCCTGCGCCGCGGCACAATCCCGGCGGACGATGAAGGCGGCGAGGGGAAGGAAGACTGATGGGCCGTCCAAGTCGCCGTGGCCGTGATATCGACGGCATCGTCTTGCTGGATAAACCGCTCGGGCTTTCGTCCAACGATCTGCTGCAAAAGGTAAAACGCCTGTTTCGCGCCAACAAAGCTGGGCATACCGGCGCGCTGGATCCGCTGGCGACCGGCATGTTGCCCGTCTGCCTCGGCGAGGCGACCAAGTTTTCCCAGCATTTGCTGGAGGCCGATAAACGCTACCGGGTGACCGCCCGGCTCGGCGAACGCACCGATACCTCCGATGCCGAAGGCCAGACGGTCAGCGTCCGGCCGGTATCGCTGGACCAAGCGCGGCTGGAGGCGGCGCTGGACCACTTCCGCGGCGAAAGCCGGCAGGTGCCGTCGATGTTTTCGGCGCTGAAGCATCAGGGGCGTCCGCTGTACGAGTACGCCCGCAAAGGTATTACCGTAGAGCGCGAGGCGCGCCCCATCCACGTATACGATTTGCAGTTACACCACTGGGACCTGACGGAGGTGGAACTGGAAATTCATTGTTCCAAAGGCACCTACATCCGCACCATTATCGATGATTTGGGTGAACGTCTCGGCTGCGGCGCGCACGTCACGGCGCTGCGTCGGTTGGCGGTCGCCCGCTACCCCACCGAGCGTATGGTAACGCTTGCGGC
This sequence comes from Sodalis praecaptivus, assembly GCF_000517425.1. NCBI lineage: Bacteria > Pseudomonadati > Pseudomonadota > Gammaproteobacteria > Enterobacterales > Bruguierivoracaceae > Sodalis > Sodalis praecaptivus. The sequence continues at coordinate 3,955,910 of NZ_CP006569.1, read as the reverse complement.
GCTGCAGGCCATCGCCGCCGACGCGCCGGAGACGCCGGAAACCCTGGCGCAACTGGATGCGCTGCTGTTGCCGATGGACAGCGCGGTGGCGGATATGCCGGCGGTTAATCTGCCGTCTGATGTCGCCGCGCGGGTCCGGCTTGGGCAAACGGTAGCGGTTACAGCGCAGCCGCAGGCCGGTCTGGTACGCTTGACCGAGGGGGATGCCGGGCGTTTCTTCGGCATCGGCGAAATCGCCGCGCCAGGCCGGCTGACACCGCGCCGCCTGATAGCGGAACCGCGTGCCTGATCATGTAATCGCCTTGCGATCGCCACGGGCTGAGAGTAGAATAGCGCGGCTTATGAAGCGGGTGGCTGAATTAGAGATCGGCGCCCATCTATTTCACAATCATTTTGGAGTGTTATAATGTCTCTAAGTGTTGAAGCGAAAGCGAAAATTGTTTCTGATTTCGGCCGTGATGCCAAAGACAGCGGTTCCACTGAAGTTCAGGTTGCTCTTTTAACCGCTCAGATTAGCCATTTGCAGGGCCATTTTGCGGAACATAAAAAAGATCACCATAGCCGCCGTGGTCTGCTGCGTATGGTTTCACAGCGTCGTAAGCTGCTCGACTACCTGAAAGGCAAAGATGTGGCGCGTTACACCAGCCTTATCGAACGCCTGGGTCTGCGTCGCTAAGCCAGACAGTTTCAGGAGAAAGGGGCCTTATGTGGCCCCTTTCTTCTAGGCAGCGCCCACCCCGGGGCGGGGGATAGTTTCGCCCGCGCCGCGGTGAACGCTAAGTAGATTCTTCCATTGCTGAGGTTCGCGCGGCTAATGAGAGGCTTTATTCCGGGGAATAAAGATTGTCATTAGTCGCGAGGATGCGATGAGAAGGTTGTTAGTCAACGGTGGGCGGCGAGTTTGAAAGCGCCGCGCACTTTGAAAAAGGAAATTATTTTGCTAAATCCGATTGTTCGCAAGTTTCAATACGGTCAGCATACCGTCACGTTGGAAACCGGTATGATGGCCCGTCAGGCGACTGCCGCAGTCATGGTAAGCATGGACGACACGGCGGTGTTTGTGACCGTTGTGGGCGCCAAACAAGCAAAACCGGGACAGAGCTTCTTCCCGCTCACCGTCAACTATCAGGAGCGGACCTACGCCGCGGGCCGTTTCCCGGGCGGGTTCTTCCGCCGTGAAGGCCGTCCGAGCGAAGGCGAAACGCTGATTTCGCGTCTGATCGACCGTCCGATCCGTCCGCTGTTCCCGGAAGGTTTCCTGAACGAAGTGCAGGTTATCGCCACCGTAGTATCGGTTAATCCGCAGGTGAGCCCCGATATCGTGGCGATGATTGGCGCTTCCGCTGCGCTGAGCCTGTCCGGCATTCCGTTCAGCGGCCCTATCGGCGCCGCGCGCGTGGGCTACATCAACGATCAGTACGTGCTGAACCCGACCCAGGCTGAATTGGCTACAAGCCGCCTGGATCTGGTGGTGGCCGGTACCCAGAATGCGGTGCTGATGGTGGAATCCGAAGCGCAACTGTTAAGCGAAGACCAAATGCTGGGCGCCGTGGTGTACGGCCACGATCAGCAGCAGGTGGTGATCGACAACATTAATCAGCTGGTAGCTGAAGCCGGCAAGCCGAAGTGGCAATGGCAGGCGCAGGACGTTAATGTCGCTCTCCAGGCGCGGGTCGCCGAGCTGGCGGAATCCCGTTTGGGCGACGCCTATCGCATCACCGAAAAGCAAGAGCGCTATGCCGCGGTGGATGCCATTAAAGCGGATGTCGTTGAAGCCCTGACCGGCCAGGACGACACCCTGGACGAAGGCGAAATCAAAGACATCCTGGGCACGCTGGAGAAAAATGTGGTGCGCAGCCGGGTGTTGCGCGGCGAACCGCGTATTGACGGCCGTGAAAAAGATATGATCCGCGGCCTGGACGTGCGCACCGGCGTACTGCCGCGTACCCATGGGTCGGCGCTGTTCACCCGCGGCGAAACCCAGGCGTTGGTCACCGCCACTCTCGGCACCGAACGCGATGCGCAGAATATTGATGAATTGACGGGTGAACGGACAGACCGTTTCCTGCTACACTATAATTTCCCTCCGTACTGCGTCGGTGAAACCGGCATGGTGGGGTCGCCGAAGCGCCGGGAAATCGGCCACGGCCGTCTGGCGAAGCGCGGCGTTCTGGCGGTGATGCCGAACGCCAGCGAATTCCCGTACACCGTGCGCGTGGTATCGGAAATCACCGAATCCAACGGCTCTTCCTCCATGGCTTCCGTGTGCGGCGCGTCGCTGGCGCTGATGGACGCCGGGGTGCCCATCAAGGCGGCCGTTGCCGGTATCGCCATGGGGCTGGTGAAAGAAGGCGACAACTTCGTGGTGTTATCCGATATTCTGGGTGATGAAGATCATCTGGGCGATATGGATTTTAAAGTTGCCGGCAGCCGTGAAGGCGTCACCGCACTGCAAATGGACATTAAAATTGAAGGCATCACCCGCGAAATCATGCAGGTGGCGCTGAATCAAGCCAAGGGCGCGCGTATGCACATCCTCGGCGTGATGGAGCGGGCAATCAGCTCGCCGCGGGGTGATATTTCCGAATTCGCGCCGCGCATTCATACCATTAAGATCAGTCCCGATAAGATTAAGGACGTGATTGGTAAAGGCGGTTCGGTTATTCGCGCGCTGACCGAAGAAACCGGCACGACGATTGAAATCGAAGATGACGGTACCGTGAAAGTGGCGGCCACCGACGGTGATAAAGCCCGTCACGCGATTCGCCGCATTGAAGAGATCACCGCGGAAATCGAAGTGGGCCGGATTTATAATGGTAAAGTGACCCGCATCGTGGACTTTGGCGCCTTTGTTGCCATCGGCGGCGGCAAAGAAGGGCTGGTGCATATCTCCCAGATTGCCGATAAGCGTGTAGAGAAAGTGGCTGACTATCTTGAACTGGGCCAGGAAGTGCCGGTCAAGGTTCTGGAAGTTGACCGTCAGGGTCGCGTTCGTCTGAGCATCAAGGAAGCCAGTGCCCCCAGCCAGGACGCCGTGGTGCCTGAAGCAGAATAGCCTTAAACTGTTAGCGCATTTAACAGCTCCTTGCCCCGGTGGGGAGCTGTTCGTATCACAAGGGCGGGACGCCTTGTGTTAAGCCGATGGGGGACAGGACGTTCATCCAATGTTTTTCTTCGGGAGTGGGAAATGAGGCCTTACTTGCGCTGGTGGTTCGTTGCAATGGCGTTAATGCTGGCAGGATGCAGCAACAGTGATTGGCGTAGTAAAGATAGCGTTCTGGCCGTACCTTTGCAGCCCACGCTACAGCAAGAAGTCATCCTGGCGCGTATGGAACAGATACTGGCGAGCCGGGCCCTTACCGATGATGAACGAGCACAGCTATTATATGAGCGCGGAGTGCTGTATGATAGTCTTGGGCTGAGAGCGCTGGCGCGCAATGATTTTTCACAGGCGCTGGCAATCCGACCCGATATGCCGGAAGTTTTTAATTATCTTGGCATATACTTAACGCAGGCGGGCAATTACGATGCCGCCTATGAAGCGTTTGATTCTGTACTAGAGCTTGATCCAACTTACAACTACGCGTATTTAAACCGTGGCATCGCCCTGTATTACGGCGGCCGCTACCGTTTAGCGCAGGATGATCTGCAGGCGTTTTATCGCGACGACCCAAACGATCCCTTCCGCTCGCTGTGGCTTTTCCTGGTCGAGAAAAAAATCGACGATGGTAAAGCGCGTAACGCGCTGCAAAGCCGTTATGTGAGGGCGAATAAAGGGCAATGGGGATGGAATATTGTCGAGTTCTACCTGGGGGACATTAGCGAATCGACGCTGATGGCGCGCCTCAAGGCGGACGCAACGGATAACACTTCGCTCGCCGAGCATCTCAGTGAAACTGACTTCTATTTAGGTAAACACTACCTGAGTCTGGGGGACAAGAACGCCGCTTCGGCGCTGTTCAAACTGACGGTTGCTAACAACGTGCATAACTTTGTTGAGCACCGCTATGCATTGTTGGAATTGGCGCTTTTGGGCCAAGGGCAAGACGACCTATCAGAATCGGACCAGCAATAGCTGACGAACAAAACATACGTAGCCCGCATTACTCTTTTTTCACCTGCGAGGGTGAGGGCTAGTTTTTTTCGTTTTAAATCCAATTTGAGCCGGTTCACACTTTTGATGAAAATGAATGAAAGTTTTCACGACGAGGTATGTAGACTGGCCGCCATTAAGAAATGAGGCACGTGTACATGTCTGAAGTAGAAACCTCTTTTGCCGATCTGGGGCTGAAAGCTCCTATCCTTAACGCACTGAACGATCTCGGTTATGAAAAGCCGTCACCCATCCAGGCCGCCTGTATTCCGCATCTGCTGGCCGGCCGTGATGTACTGGGCATGGCGCAGACCGGTAGCGGTAAAACCGCGGCCTTCTCTTTGCCGCTGCTGCACAATATCAATCCCGAACTGGCCGCGCCGCAGGTGCTAGTGCTGGCGCCGACCCGCGAATTGGCGGTACAGGTCGGGGAAGCCTGCGCCGATTTCGCCAAACATATGAAAGGCGTCAACGTGGTCGCCCTGTACGGCGGACAGCGTTATGACGTGCAATTACGCGCGCTGCGCCAAGGGCCGCAGGTTGTGGTCGGCACCCCGGGCCGCCTGCTGGATCATCTGAAGCGCGGTACGCTGGATCTGTCCAATCTGAGCGGGCTGGTACTGGACGAAGCCGATGAGATGTTGCGCATGGGCTTTATCGAAGACGTGGAAAATATTCTGGCGCAGGTGCCCGCGCAGCATCAGACCGCGCTGTTCTCCGCCACCATGCCGGAAGCGATTCGCCGCATTACCCGCCGTTTCATGAACGAGCCGCAGGAAGTGCGTATTCAGTCCAGCGTGACCACCCGTCCCGATATCAGCCAGAGCTACTGGACGGTTCACGGTATGCGCAAGAATGAAGCGCTGGTGCGGTTCCTGGAGGCGGAAGATTTCGACGCCGCCATTATCTTCGTGCGCACCAAAAACGCCACGCTGGAAGTGGCCGAAGCGCTGGAGCGCAGCGGTTACAACAGCGCTGCCCTGAACGGCGACATGAACCAGGCGCTGCGCGAGCAGACGCTGGATCGCTTAAAGGATGGCCGCCTGGATATTCTGATCGCCACCGACGTCGCCGCCCGCGGCCTGGACGTTGATCGCATCAGCCTGGTTGTGAACTACGATATTCCGATGGATTCAGAATCCTACGTGCACCGTATCGGCCGTACCGGTCGTGCCGGCCGCGCCGGTCGGGCGCTGCTGTTCGTGGAAAACCGCGAGCGCCGTCTGTTGCGCAATATCGAGCGCATCATGAAACTGACCATCCCCGAAGTGGAGCTGCCGACCGCCGAGGTGTTGAGCACCCGCCGCCTGGCCAAGTTTGCCGCCAAGGTGCAAAACCAGCTGGAAAGCAGCGATCTGGATATGTACCGCGCCCTGCTGGCCAAACTGCAGCCGGCGGAAGAGCTGGATATGGAAACGCTGGCCGCGGCGCTGTTGAAAATGGCCCAAGGCGAACGCCCGCTGATTCTGCCGCCGGATCCGGTGATTGAACGCCGTCCGCGCCGTGAATTCCGCGAGCGCGACGAGCGCCGCGATGGCGGCGAGCGTCCGCCGCGCCGCGAACGCCGCGATGTGGGCGAAATGGATCTCTACCGTATCGAGGTGGGCCGCGATGATGGCGTGGAAGTCCGCCATATCGTCGGGGCGATCGCCAACGAAGGGGATATCAGCAGCCGCTATATCGGCAACATTAAATTGTTCGCCTCCCATTCGACCATTGAGCTGCCGAAAGGCATGCCGGGAGAAATGCTGTCTCACTTCACCCGCACGCGTATTCTGAACAAGCCGATGAATATGCAGTTTGTCGGTGAAGCGCAGTCGCGCGGCGGCGAACGCCGTGGCGGTCCGGGCGCAGGCCGTGGTAACTACAGCGGTGAACGCCGTGACGGCGGCCGTCGCAGCTTCGGCGATCGCCGCGATGGCGCTGCCGGCGGTGAACGTCGGTTCAACCGTGACGGTCAGCGTGCGCCGCGCCGCGACGGTGACGCCGCACCGGCCGGCCGGCGCCGTTTCGGTGGCGATGCATAACCGCCGAGGTCGTCGCCAGGCATGACGAACGCCGCCGTAGGGCGGCGTTGCGCGCTGGGGGATGAAGGGAGGTGACTGGCTCCGCGCCCGAGACCTCCGTGCGCCCCGCGCTCATGCCGTGCCGCTGATGACAAAAAACCCGCCTGCCGGCGGGTTTTTTTATGGTGTGCCGCGCCGGTGGCGCCAAAGGGCATTGACTCAGCCGCCGCTGCTAATCCTTCAGGTGTTCCCGCGCCGCCATGGCAATCTCAAATGAACGCAGACGCGCCTGATGATCAAAAATCTGGCCATTAATCATCAGTTCGTCAGCGCCGGTCTCTGTTATCAGGGCCTGTAGCCCGCTCTTGACCTGCGCGGCATCGCCAACTACCGACAGCCGCAACGCTTGATCAACGCCGTATTGCTCACCCGGCGACCACAGCGCCTCGATATCTTCCACCGGCGGCGGCAACGGGCCCGGCCGGCCGCGGCGCAGGTTGATAAATTGTTGCTGCATCGAGGTGAACAAAAAGCGGGCGTCGCGCTCGCTGTCGGCGGCGATCACGTTGATACAGACCATGGCATAAGGCTGTGCCAGGGTGGGCGACGGCGTGAAATGCTCGCGGTAGAGACTCAGCGCCTGCCACAACATGTCCGGCGCGAAATGGGAGGCGAAAGCGAAGGGCAGACCCATTGCCGCCGCCAGCTGTGCGCTATAAAGGCTGGAGCCCAGCAGCCAAATCGGCACATGCAATCCTTGCCCGGGGACCGCCTGCACCGGCTGCCCCGGTTTGACGTCAGCGAAGTAACCTAACAACTCTTGTACATCGTGCGGGAAGTTATCCACGTCATTGGCCAGATGCCGACGCAGCGCCAGCATGGTACGCTGATCGGTACCCGGCGCGCGGCCTAGCCCCAAATCCACCCGTCCGGGGTAAAGGGTAGCCAGCGTGCCGAACTGCTCGGCAATCACCAGCGGCGAGTGGTTCGGCAGCATGACGCCGCCGGAGCCGACGCGCAGGGTAGTGGTGCCGTTGGCGATGAACCCCAACAGCACCGAAGTGGCGGCGCTGGCGATGCCGGTCATATTATGATGTTCCGCCATCCAGTAGCGGTGGTAGCCCCATTGTTCGGCGTGGCGCGCCAAATCCAGCGAGGCATGGAACGCGTCGCGCGGCGTCGCGCCCTGCGGCACCGGAGCGAGATCCAGTACGGAAAAGGGAATCGGTGTCTGTTTAGTTAGCATGGGCATACTCACAGGTTGTCTGTGCCGCAACTTTGTCGGCTAATGATAACTATGAGTATTAACTAAAAATACGGGCAGCGATAGCCCATTATTTATTGTGGTTATTAGGCCGGCGATGGCTTGTAGGGTGGCGCGGCGCCAGGGGTGTTACCCTTAATGCGCCGGTGGCCGTTCGCGCCGCCGGCGTGAAGGCTCATATCACCCACGCTGATGCACCGCGGCGCCGGCGTGAAGGCTCATATCACCCACGCTGACGCCCCGCGTCGTCAGCATGAAGGGTCACATCACCCGCGCTGATGCACCGCGGCGCCGGCGTGAAGGGTCACATCACCCGCGCTGATGTACCGCCCCGCCGGCGCTAACGCTCAACATCATTGGCATTGATGCCCTGCGGCGCGAGAGTGGCTGCACTGAACCCTGCATGTTTGCCCGCGTCTCGGGCATTATTCCACCAGCGCCAGGCCGGGAATGCGTCGCCAGTAGCCGTTGCATTCTTTCTGACCGCTTAGCACCGCGTTATGTTGCCCCTGCTGGTTGGCGCGAAACGCCGCTACCTGCCCAGGCGTAGACAGGTCCTGGGGCGACAGGCGTACCACATCCACCAGCCCTGCCATGGACACCTGTTCATTAATCAGATTATAGCAGTAGCCACTCTGGGTTTGGATGCCGTTCAGCACGAAGACCTGTTGCTGCTCCTGCGTCATCACCGGCCGCCCTTGGGGGTAATGGAGACAGCAGGTTTCGCACTCATCCTTCGAGCGGTTCTCCGAGCGGGCGGTGAAACAGCGCGCCGACCAGGCGAGCGGCAGATGGCCATAGCTGAAAACCTCCACCTCAAAACGGCCGCGGATCCCCAGATCTTCGCACTGTTCCAGCGTGTTACTCAGCCATTCGCGCGACAGCTCGACGGGCATACACCAACGTACCATCCCCTGTTTCAGCAAAATGCGCAGCGTATAGGCGTTATAGCAATTCAAAGCCGGGCCGGCGACGAAGGGCAGCCGCTGCTCCGCCGCCAGCTGCACCGTGCCGAGATCATTGGCCTCAAGTAAAAACTCGCCGTTATCCAAGTAGCGTTTCAGCTCGGTGAGTTCGGAGGGCGCCTGAATCAGCGCCAGGGTGGATATCACGATCTGCTTGCCGCTCGGCAGCAGTTGCCTGGCCATGGCCAGCCAATCGCCGGTTTTCATTGACCGGCGTTTGCTGCAAACGGTTTCACCCAAATAGATAATATCGGCCTGGCTTTCCGCCGCCTGCCGGTAGAAGGTTTCCAGCGTCGGTTTGGGCCAATAATACAGTACCGGTCCGAGAGAATAGCGCATGTCTGACTCTCCTGTTACTGCCAGCGGCGATGATAAGCGCCGAGGGTGGTCTGAACCCCTTCCGACATCGCCGCCAGCGTCTGATTCCAGGCATCCTCCGGCCGGTAGGCGTCGGGATTGGCGCGGCAGCGATCGATGGCCTGCCGCCATACGCGGGTCACTTGACTGACATAGGCGGGGCTGCGCTGGCGTCCTTCGATTTTCACCGAGGCAATATTGGCGGCGAATAGCGCCGGCAGCAGCGCCAGCGTATTCAAGCTGGTGGGCTCTTCCAATGCGTGATAGCGCTGCCCGTCCACCAGATAGCGGCCCTTGCACAGGGTGGGATAACCGGCATTTTCGTCAGGTTGATAGCGGTCAATCAGTACATTGTTGAGTCGCGCCTCCATCCCGGCGGCGGTTTGCTGCCAGCGGACAAAACGCGCCGGTGAGCAGGCGCCGACCGTGTTGGGCGATTCACCGGTTAAATAGGACGAGAGATAGCAGCGTCCTTCGGCCATGATACAAAGACTGCCGAAGGCAAACACCTCCAGCGGCACCGGGCTTACTTGCGCGAGCTGTTTCACCTGATGGATCGACAGCACGCGCGGCAGGACCACCCGCGCGACGTCAAATTGTTGCTGATAAAAGCGGATAGCCGCCTGATTGGTGGCGGAGGCCTGCACCGAAACATGGCGCTCAATGGCGGGATAACGCTCGGCGGCATAGGCCAGCATCGCCAGGTCTGCCAGAATCAGCGCATCGGCGCCGCTCTGCGCCGCCATGTCTATCGCGCGCTGCCAGCGGGCATAACCGTCGGGATGGGCAAAGGTATTGATAGCGATATGCAGCTTGCGCCCGTGACGGTGCACATAGCGCTCCGCCTCCTGTAAGCGCTGATCGGTAAAATTGAGGCCGGCGAAATGACGGGCGTTGGTATCGTCTTTCAGGCCGATATACACCGCGTCGGCGCCATTATCAATCGCCGCCTTGAGTGCCGGTAGATTACCGGCTGGGCAGAGCAGTTCCATAAAGCTCCCAAGAAGTGGCCACCCGTTGCCGAAGCCGGCAAGGGCAAGAAATAATTCCAGGCCAACAGGCTGAATTAACAGCATTTGCCGCGTGGGCCTGCCGGCAATTGTAAATAAGGGCGGGTGAAGGGATTTTGATTTGGGGCAGTTTATGGCGTAATGGCAGGGGAAAACCGCCGCCGGCGGTGGTAAATCGCGACGTTTTTGTGCGAAACATTGATATAGGCCCCTGCGTGCGCCGGCCGCTGTGGCAAAATGGGCAATAACTTTTTTTGAAGGAGTGAAAACAGTGTGGGAGAAACTACGAGCACAGCTGGTGCGCCGGGGGCCGTCGCTGTTGCGCTTGCCGATTAAAATGACCCCATTTGCCGCACGGCGCCAGGTCCTGGAACAGGTGTTGCACTGGCAGTTTCGTTCAGCGCTGGAAGAAGGCGAGTTGGACTTTCTGGATGGCCGCTGGTTGCAAATCAATGTCGACGACCTGGGGCTGAGCTGGGCGATGACGCTGCGCGACGGACAGTTGCGGGTGAGACAGCATCCCACGCCGGACGTTATTTTCACCAGTAACGCGAATGACTTGCTGATGATAGCCGCCCGGCGCGAAGATCCGGACACGCTGTTTTTCCAACGCCGGCTGCGTATCGAAGGGGATACGGAACTTGGCCTGACGGTTAAAAACCTGCTGGACGCCATCGATCCTGAGCGCATGCCGGCCCTGCTGCGCCACGCCCTGCAACAGCTGGCCGACATAGTGGAAGCCGGCCTGAAAGAGGACGCGATCGCCGCCAACGGCCATCGCGTATCACAGTCTTGCTGATTCGAATGGAAATCCCGGTGGATGCGCCGGGGATCGACAGTCTGCTCAAGCGGGCGTTCAATCGGGAGAGCGAAGCCGCCTTGGTGCGCGCGCTGCGGGAAGACGGGCTGCTGACCCTGGGCGTGGTGGCGACCGATGACGAAGGCGGGGTGATCGGCTATGCCGCCTATTGCCCGGTCTGGATCGACGGCGAGGATCACCAGTGGGTAGCGCTGGCGCCGCTGGCGGTAGACGACGCCTGGCGTGGGCAGGGCATCGGCCGCCAATTGGTTTATGAAGGGCTGGATACGCTCAATGAATTCGGCTACAGCGCGGTGGTGACGCTGGGGGATCCGTCCTGGTTTCACCGTTTTGGCTTCGAGCCCGCCGCGCGTTGGCAATTGCGCACGTCTTGGCCGGGCACCGAGGCGGCGTTCCAGTTGTTCACGCTGGCGGACAACGCCCTGGACGGCATAAGCGGGGAAGTCTCCTGGCCCGCGCCGTTCGCCCACCCCGCATTAAGAACGGGCCATTAATCCGGGCGGGCAGTCTTGGCGCCCGCCGGCTGCGCGCCCGGCGTGGGCGTTGAGGGCGCTGATGCAAGCGGCCTTCCATCCAAGGGTGGCGCAGGTGCCTCGCCAGCGAGCAGCCCGAAGCATTCCAGCGCCTGTTCCTGCAAGGCGACAAAGCGCTCTTTTTGCCGCCGCGACAGCTGTTTCACCCGGTATTCCCAACGCAACGCCCTGCTGCGGTCGCCCGCCGGACGCTGAAACACCAGCGTTAGCGGTCCCTTACCGCGCAGCGATTTGGCCCCGCCGCCGCGTTGATGCTGCTCAAGGCGCCGCTGTACATCGGTGGTGATGCCGGTGTAGAGCATGCCGCTGGCGGTGCGGATGAGATAAAGATGCCAGAGGGTGCTGCTCATGGTGGTGATCCCTTAAGTTGACCTAACTGGCGTAGCTGGCTTAACTGACCTGGCTGACCTGGCTGACCTGGCTGACCTGGCTGACCTGGCTGACCTGGCTGACCTGGCTGACCTGGCTGACCTGGCTGACCTGGCTGACCTGGCTGGCCTAGCTGACCTCGTTGACCTGGCTGACCTGGTTGACCTCGTTGACCTAGCTGGCTTAGCTGACCTCGTTGACCTCGTTGGCGGGTGCAGCGCCGAGTGTAGCGGAATCCGCCGGCCACCGCTACCGCCCCGTCTAAGGCGCATCTCTGGCGCCGCCGCCTTCGTCGCGTTGCCTCTCTGACAGGACGTTCGTTTTGGCGCTGGCCCCTCCGCTAATCTCAGCAGGCTGCTCCCCTGCTCGCCTCTCGGTAGGTAGTCTCCACCGGCGTCCCCTAAAGGCTGTGCCTAGCAGGCTGTCTCCGTCAGGTTGTGCGTACCGGGCTGTCTCCGTCGCTGCCGCCCCTGCAGTTCTCCGCGGCAGGCGGTGCCGGCTGGTGGTGAAAATGCGGCATAAAAAAGCCCCGGCGTGCGGCCGGGGCCGGGGGAGGGGACAGCTTAAGGCTTATTCAAGATGCGCAGGGATTCTCGATTAAACGCCGGCAGATCATCCGGCGTCCGGCTGGTGACGAGCGTATCGTTATCCACTACGACTTCTTTATCGAAAAAGTCGGCACCCGCATTTTTCAAATCCACTACGATCGGTTTCACGGCGGTCATTTTTTTGCCGCGCACCACATCGGCGCTGATAAGCAATTGCGGGCCATGGCAAATCGCGAATATCGGCTTACCGCTGTCGGCGAAAGCGCGGGTAAAATTGACAAACCGGTCGTCGCCGCGCAGCGAGTCGGGGGAATGGCCGCCCGGAAGCAACAGCGCATCGAAATCCGCGGGCTGAACGTCATCAATGCCTTTATCGATAGTGACGGTGGCTTCTCCCTTTTTACCGGTGACGGTGTTGCCCGCCTGCTTCTCGATAGTGACCACGTGGTGCCCAGCCTGTTTGTAGGTCTGTGCCGGCGAGGTGTATTCGGAATCCTCGAACTCATCGGTAATCAAAACGGCGATTTTCTTGCTCATCATGTCCTCCTTCTGCTGAATGATGGCCTCACCTAAGCCTAGTGCCGGATCGACCGCTCAGCAAATTGAAGAGAGTATGCTGTTGCCAATCAAGGGGTTATGATTTTCTGCCGCTGCCGCTGCCGCTGCCGCTGCCGCTGCCGCTGCCGCTTATGCCGATATCGCCGTCAACGTCACCCCTGTCTCGCCGATGTCAACTTTGCGGACCCCGACCGGTAGATACGGCGCAACCTGAATTGCGCTAGGCGCGAAAGCCGCTGTTGGTAGGCAATACTATCCGCGCGGCAAAAGGATAAAAAGTGCTTTGTTCATCGCGAGGTAAAAAGAATTAGGTAGTCCCCTGATTCCACTGCACAATGGAGCTGAGCGTTTCGGTAAAATCTTGCTATTTTAAATCCGCGCAAAATAGCGCGTCGCGAGGCCGGTTAAATGTCGGCCGGGTGGGTAAATACTGCCGGCGCGTAGGCGAGGATCTTTTAACGCCGCCCGCGAGGATAAATACTGCTAAAATAAATAGTTTCGCGGCGGTAATAATGCCGCAAATATCCGTGCGGCAGGTGACCGACGGCATTCGGATAATACTCAACTTTGCCGTTATTTTGATTAAGGCGGTTAGAGTGGCAACGAATAACGGCGGCGAATGAAGCTTAATGGGCGATTAACATTTAACAGCGTTAGCGTTCGGCGGAAGAGGGCGATTTCTCCCCGACGGGCAGTCCGGCGAATTTTACCGCGTTGCGGCCCTGATGTTTCGCCTGATAGAGAGCCTGGTCGGCGGCGGTTAATGACGCATCAATATTGGCGCCCGTTAGCGAGGCAATACCCACGCTCAGCGTAACGGTGGTGGACGCTTCCTGGTTATAGAGATGCGGTATTTTCAGATCCAGCACCGCCTGCCGGACGTTCTCGGCCAGGGTCAGCGCTTCGGTTTCATCAACATCAATCAGCAGCACCAGAAATTCTTCGCCGCCGTAGCGTACCACGACGTCTCGGGAGCGTACGGCGTCGCGTATCGCCACCGCCACCGCGGTCAGCGCCTTATCACCCATGCTATGGCCATAATTATCGTTATACGCCTTGAAATGGTCGATATCCAGCAGCAGCAAATAGTGGCAGCCCGTCCCGCCGCCCGCGCCGAGCAGCCCCTCAAGCCTGTTATGCAGACCGCGGCGGTTGTAGAGGCCGGTAAGCGGATCGATCATGCTGAGATCGCTGAATTTTTCGCGCTCTTCGCTTAGGCGTTTCACCAGGTCGATAGTGAAAGCCTCGCTGCGGTTTTGCATCAAGTGGTGCAAGGAGAAACTGATAAGCGGCAGCACGATAGTAAATAGCAGCATGACGATATGGCTAAACTCATCCAGCACCACCACCGTCACGGCCGAAGGCAGGCTATGCAGGCAAAACGCCAATAAATTATCGGCAAGCGTAATAGCGCTAATGAAAAAGACCGTCATCAGGCTATAAAGAAGAAATGTTTTATCGGGTGTGGCTAGCTGATTGAATCGAAACAGAATATGCCAGGCCCAGGAGATGCCGATAATAATTGCAAGATAATTCAATGAAACTGCATAACTGCGCATCCGAAAGAGACTTATTACCAAAACGGTGAGCGATAACGCCGCAACGATTATCGCCGCCGCTGACGGCTGGCGACTGTTATTTATCGCGCTCACCACGTAAAAAAGAGAAAAGGCGATATTTAGTAACAAAAATAGCAGCAGCGATGTGCGAAGCTTACTTTGGCGGAGCTCCTCATAGGTGTTATAAGTTTTAGACATAGACAAACGTATAAGCCCCGGCTGTGAAAACTAATAATAAATAATGTTGCGAGAAAATAACGGATCGCTATAAATCCCCAAGCGTTTTTATACCTGAATTTAATTTTTCGCTTTGCGCTCAATTTACCAGCTTTAGCCGCGATTGTCATTAACTACGCTCGGCGACAGCGTAAAAGACCATGCCAGATTAAAGGACATCGCCGTGCACCCGCGTCAGTAAACCGAGAGCGTCGAAACCGGTCGCGCTGTGGCAAAGCGATCGCAAATCAACCAGCGCGACGGTGGGCAGCATCGCCTATGTTCAGATGGTGAGTTGATCCAATCAGTTGCGGGTTGCCGGCGTGGGCAAAGGAATATCGCGCAGGCCTAAGGAAGGCGAACGAAGCAGCCTGTTAGAGGTTGACGCAACAAAAGAGGAACGCGAAGCGAGACATTGACAATGGTGCGAAGAGAGGGACTTGAACCCTCACGTCCGTTAAGACACTAACACCTGAAGCTAGCGCGTCTACCAATTCCGCCACCTTCGCACAAATCAATGTGACTGCATGTTTGACCGCGGTGCGGCAGAGGAAAAGGGCCGTAACCTAGGTTGACGTCGTCGCGCGCTAACGAGGAGAACCGCCGGTTGGTGCGAAGAGAGGGACTTGAACCCTCACGTCCGTTAAGACACTAACACCTGAAGCTAGCGCGTCTACCAATTCCGCCACCTTCGCCCGCAGGCTGGCTCTACCGCTACGACTTTGTGGTCTGTGCTGGTGCGAAGAGAGGGACTTGAACCCTCACGTCCGTTAAGACACTAACACCTGAAGCTAGCGCGTCTACCAATTCCGCCACCTTCGCCTGACACGGACAGCCGCTTAAGGCTGTTACCACGGAGGCGGATTTTAGAGGTTTTGGCGTTAAGGTCAATGATTATTTGTGATTTCGCGGGCGTTTGCTGCAAAAAAATACCGTGCCCCGCCGGGCCCAGCGGCGCGCGGCGGCCAACGGTGCGCCAACCCGGCGTTAGCGGCGTTTTCCTCGGTTCTCGCGGGTACGCTTCACTTGATGAAAAGCCTGATAGACCTTAAAGCGGCCGTTTTGCGCCAGCACTTTATGATTGCCGAATACCGCATCCAGCAGATCCGGATAGGGCAGGAAAGCATTAGCGACAATGCGTAATTCGCCGCCGATGCGCAGATGGTCCAGCGCGCCGCGAATCAGCGTCTCCGCCGCTTTCAGATTGGTTTGCATACCGTCGTGGAACGGCGGGTTGGAGATGATCATATCGAAACGGCCGCTGATGGCGGAGTAGACGTCGCCCGCCAGCACCTCCCCCTGCAGACCGTTGGCCGCCAGAGTAGCGCGACTGGCCGCCAGCGCCGGCGCGTGCACATCACTGAGCGTCAACTGCACCCCCGCCACGCCTTTCGCCAGAACCGCCGACAGGACGCCGGCGCCGCAGCCGATATCGGCCACATGGCCTTGAATCGGCTGCTCAAAGCTTGACAGCAGCAGCTGGCTGCCGTTATCCAGCCCGTCGCGGCTGAACACGCCCGGCAGGGTTTTTATTACCACATCGTCAAGCGAGTAAGATTGCCAGTAAGACTCCGCATCGAAACGGGGTGGCTGAACGAGTTCGCCGTGATACAGCCCGCAGCGGCGGGCGCTATCGATCTTACCCAGCGGACACCATACGTCCAGCATCGCTTCGGCGCTGCGCACGCCGCTGCGGTTTTCACCCACCACGAACACATCGCAGCCCAACGGCATCAGCGACAGGAGATTGGTCATCTGGAACAGCGCTTCCGGTTTGTTTTTCGGCCAGAAGTAAATCAGCGTATCGCACCCGCCGACCAGGGCGGCGTCCGCCACCAGGCCGAATTGCACCGCTTGCTCGCCCAGCGCGCGCGCCAGCGTCTGCCGGTGGTGAAACCAGGCGGTATGAACCCGTACACTCCGCGCCTCAAGCCGGGCCGGCAGCAAATCCTGCACATCGCCGGCAATCAATACCTGTTTATCTGAGAATGTATCCTGATGCCGAAGTATGACTTCACTGGCGGGGGTTAATGCAGACATGCGACAAACGCTCCTCAATAATTCGAGCAGGGAGTATAGTGCTTTATTGCCCTGGGTTCGATGGGTTTGGTAGCATAGCGGCGCGGAATCGAGACCGCCGACGGGATAAACAATGACGACAAGGCGCGATTGGCTGTTACAACAACTGGGCATTACGCAATGGACGCTCCGGCGCCCGGCGGTGCTACAGGGGGAGGTGGCAATCACCTTGCCGGGGCATATTCGTTTATTGCTGGTGGCCGAGGCGCCGCCGCCGCTCGATCATCCGCTGGTGGCCGATGTGGCGCGCAGCATGGCGCTGACGCCGGCGCAGCTCTGCGGGGTGACGCCTTTACAGGTGATGATGCTGCCGGACGATGTCCGTTGCCATTGCTGGTGGCTCGGCCTTGACGCCCTGCGTGAATTCGAGGGAATGTCTTTCCATACGCCGCCGCTGGCGGCGCTTTCAGGGGATGCTGGCGCCAAGCGCGAGCTATGGCGCCGGATAAGTGATGATGAATACCATATTACCGCTGCTGCCGGCTGATCTCACCGAAGCCTGGCACATAGAACAGGCTAGCCACGCCTTTCCCTGGAGCGCTAAAACCTTTGCCGGCAATCAAGGCGAACGCTATGTGAATTTCAAACTGTGCGTGGGCGATCGCATCGCGGCTTTCGCCATCACCCAGACCGTGCTGGATGAAGCGTCGTTGTTTAACATTGCGGTTCACCCCGACTTTCAGCGGCAAGGCCACGGCCGGGCGCTGCTCGATCATGTGATCGCCGAGCTGGAGCAGCGGCAAGTATTGACGCTTTGGCTGGAGGTGCGTCAATCCAATGCGCCGGCCATCGCCCTGTATCGCGCGCTGGGGTTTAATGAAGTCTCGATTCGGCGCCATTACTACCCGTCGGCGGACGGCCGGGAGGATGCCGTTATCATGGCGCTGCCGCTGGGCTGACGCCGCCGCCGGCCGGGGAGCTATCAATGCCTACCCACACCATGTAGAATCTGCAACCAGCAAATTCCCTTTAGACAGACACTGTGGCGCGCGCCTGCCGCGCGCCCATCGAGAAAGTGACCATGAAGAACGACCTCTACGCCGACGAAATTGCGGCACGGCGCACCTTCGCGATTATCTCGCACCCAGACGCCGGTAAAACAACAATCACTGAGAAAGTGCTGCTGTTCGGACAGGCGATTCAAACCGCCGGCACCGTGAAGGGCCGCGGCTCTAATCAGCACGCTAAATCCGACTGGATGGAAATGGAAAAGCAGCGCGGTATTTCCATTACCACATCCGTGATGCAATTTCCTTACCGCCAGGCACTGGTCAATCTGCTGGATACGCCAGGGCACGAGGACTTCTCCGAAGATACCTACCGCACCCTGACGGCGGTGGACTGCTGTTTGATGGTGATCGACGCCGCCAAAGGGGTTGAAGATCGGACCCGCAAACTGATGGAAGTCACCCGCCTGCGCGACACGCCGATCCTGACCTTTATGAATAAGGTGGACCGCGATATACGCGATCCGATGGAATTGCTTGATGAAGTGGAAAGCGAGCTGCGTATTGCCTGCGCGCCGATCACGTGGCCTATCGGCTGCGGTAAGCTGTTCAAGGGCATTTATCATCTGGCGAAAGATGAAACCTACCTTTACCAAAGCGGTCAGGGTCATACCATCCAGGCAGTGCGGGTGGTAAAAGGGTTGGACAACCCGGAACTGGATCAGGCGGTGGGCGAGGATCTGGCCGCGCAACTGCGCGAAGAGCTGGAACTGGTGCAGGGCGCGTCCCATCCCTTTGACGAACAGGCTTTCCTGGCGGGCGAGCTGACACCGGTCTTTTTTGGTACCGCCCTGGGCAACTTTGGCGTTGATCATATGCTGGACGGTCTGGTGGCCTGGGCGCCGCCGCCCATGCCGCGTCAGACCGACGTTCGGGTGGTGCGCGCGGACGAAGAGAAGTTCACCGGATTCGTTTTTAAAATCCAGGCCAACATGGATCCACGGCACCGGGACCGGGTGGCGTTTTTGCGCGTTGTCTCCGGCCGCTATGAAAAGAGCATGAAACTGCGCCAGGTGCGTACCGGTAAGGATGTCGTTATCGCCGATGCGCTGACCTTTATGGCGGGCGACCGCTCCCATATCGAAGAAGCCTACGCCGGCGATATCATCGGCCTACACAACCACGGGACTATCCAGATTGGCGATACCTTTACCCAGGGTGAAGAGCTGAAATTCACCGGTATCCCCAATTTCGCGCCGGAATTGTTCCGCCGTATCCGCCTGCGCGATCCGCTTAAGCAAAAGCAGTTACTTAAAGGGCTGGTGCAACTGTCGGAAGAGGGGGCGGTGCAGGTCTTTCGCCCGCTGGCCAATAACGATCTTATCGTCGGCGCGGTCGGCGTGCTGCAGTTTGATGTGGTCGTGGCGCGGCTGAAGAGCGAATACAACGTTGAAGCGCTGTATGAATCAGTAAACGTTTCCACCGCTCGCTGGGTGGAGTGCGGCGACGCCAAAAAGTTGGAAGAATTCAAGCGCAAAAATGAACTCAATTTGGCGCTCGACGGCGGCGATAACCTCTCTTATATCGCCCCAAGCATGGTAAACCTGAATCTGACCCGGGAACGCTATCCGGATATTCAGTTCCATAAAACGCGCGAACACTAATCGCGTCTGTCCTGGGCCGCCGCGAAAGCGGCGGCGTCATACTTCCCTTATCAGGCAGCGTCGCACGATGACGTTGTGGTGGAGGCGTGTCACTGTTTTGGCGTCGCGTCGGCATAGCGCCGCGCGCGGCGGGTGTCGCCGACCGTTGATAACCGGGTCGCCGTCTGCGGTGCTATCCCCTCTTTGCTGTTGTGGCGTTGCTGCCCAGCCGATGTACCGGCGCGCCGCCTGTATCGGCGTTGGCGACCGCGGCGACGTCCCCGCCGCGCGCCTGTGTTTACGCCTGCTCGCCGAAACGTTAGTTGTTGGATGTCCGGCCCGCGGCGGCGGCCGCTTGCGTCCCGGAAAGTTCCTAAATCCTTGCTTCTGCTTTTGATTTGACGATTTTCTTTTCCCTGAGCATGCAAATTACTTGTGGTGGTCTATAGTTAAATTGTCACTGACGGAGCGGTTAATTAAGCTAATAAATCCGGCGAAGTCAGAGCAATTTGCTGTTAAGGCCGTGAAGATAGGCTGTTTATTGTCCACGGTCCCCAGAAGGGAATGAGGTCAACAGGAGATCAGACCGCAGCAAGCGTGGCTATCACCTTACGCTTTTTTTAATGAAGGGTCACTGCAAGGGTGCAGGACGCGGAAATTGTTGGATGCCAGACCGGCTCGTGAAGCGGCGGCGCATTATTCAGGCTACAGTTGTGGCGCATCGCCCAGGCATTGGGTGGAATGACAAAAGGAAAACATCGATGAATAAGACCAAGATTGCACAATCGTTGACGGCTATCGTACTGGGTTCAGTCCTGGCCGGCGCAACCGCAATGGCGGATACCTCCGTGACGCAGGACGCCAAGTCCGCGGCGAACACCACGGGGCAGAAAATCGATAGCTCAATGAAGTCAGCGTCGGGGTACATGGGCGACAGCGCCATTACCGCGAAAGTCAAAAGCGCGCTGGTCGGCAATGAAGCCGTTAACAGCAACGACATTTCCGTTGAAACCAATGAAGGCGTGGTGACGCTGAGCGGTTTTGTCGCCAACCAAAGCCAGGCGGAAAAAGCCGTCGCCTCAGCGCGCACGGTGAAAGGCGTGAAATCGGTTAGCGATAAGTTGCACGTCAAGGAAACCAATAAAACGTCGGTCAAGACCTACGCCAGCGATGCGGCGATTACCAGCGAAGTGAAAGCGAAATTTCTGGCCGACAAGAGCGTACCGTCGCGGATGATTAAAGTGGAAACCACCGACGGTATCGTGCAGTTGAGCGGTAAAGTGGAAAATGCGACGCAGATCACCCGTGCAGAAAGCGTTGCCAAAGCGGTGGATGGCGTGAAGAGCGTTAAAAACGACCTGACGTCCGGTCAGTAATCCGGGCGGCTTGCGAAGTAACCGCGGTCAATTTGCGGTTAAAGGGACTAAAACAACCGGTATCGTCATAGGAAGAGGGGCAAGCTCCCTCTCCTCCGGTAACACAAAAGTTGTACTTCCATCATTTGGGTAAGGAGAGGCTTATGTTTCGTTGGGGCATTATTTTTCTGGTTATTGCCTTGATTGCAGCTGCATTAGGGTTTGGTGGTCTGGCGGGTACGGCTGCCTGGGCAGCGAAAATCGTATTCGTCGTCGGTATTATCCTGTTCCTGATAAGCCTGTTTACCGGCCGTCGCGGCAGGTAGTGAAGCTTTGAAACAGCCACTGGCCTTCGGGCCAGTCATGTTGAACGGTTATTTCCGGAGAGGCTTATGAATAACGACATCGTGGTAGGCAGATTGAAACAGTGGAAAAGCCAGATGTGGTTGTTGTGGGCAGAGTGGTTTGATAGCGACTGTGCCTGGGTTGCGGGAAGCAATGATTACCTCTCCGGCGTTTTACAAGAGGACTACGGCAAGTCGGTGAAACCGGTATCGCCGCTAGCCAGCAAATCCTGCCACTGAATCACCGTCCCGTTGCCTGTCGCGCCCGCCGGCGACAGATTGTGACGCCGTTTTCGTTCAAGCCTCGCTTTTAGTCAATTCACTACCGCCATCGTCACTGTTTGCCCTACCTAGCGTATTCATCGCGTTGACCGTAACCCCGGCGTCATTATGCTGCTCAAGACCGTAACCCTGGTGTCATTGTACTGCTCAAGACGGACTCTTCCATTAAGGGCGATCTTCGCTGCGGCGCTGAGACTTACCGTTGGTCCGCCGCCCCACGCGTTGCGGACTCTTGAAGCACAGCAGGACGCGGCGGCTTATCGACGTGCGGCTATTGCGATGTACAGCCGGTTGCCGGTTGTTCGCAGGGGTGAAGGCGTGTCACTGCCCAAAGGCGCTTTATGTTATAAGCTTGATGAGGAACACGGCTCGGCCGACTAACGCGAGGCAGCCGGCACAGGGGAGGCTCATGAACCCACCGCGCTTTATCGACACGCATTGTCATTTCGATTTCCCGCCGTTTTTGGGCGAGGAACAGCAAAGTTTACGTCAGGCGGCCGCCGCCGGGATTGACGGTATTGTGGTGCCATCGGTGGCGGCCGCGCGCTTCGCCGATGTGTTGGCGCTGGCAGAGCGGCACCCGATGCTGCATGCCGCGCTCGGTTTGCATCCCATCGCCATTGAACAGCACCAGGATGCGGATGTCGACTTATTAGAGCAGCATTTACGCCAGCACCGTGCGCGGCTGACGGCGGTCGGGGAAATCGGCCTGGATACCTATATGCCGCAGCCGCAGCTGCCGCGCCAACTGGCGTTATTGTCGGCGCAGCTGCGCCTGGCGGCGCGCTACGATTTGCCGGTGATACTGCACTCCCGCCGAACGCACGACAGGCTGGCCAAGCTATTGCGAACCATTAGCGTGCCGCGTACCGGGGTGGTACATGGTTTTGCCGGCAGCTATCAGCAGGCGGACGCATTTCGTCGTCTGGGGTACTATCTCGGCGTCGGCGGTACCATCACGTATGCCCGCGCCAGTAAAACCCGTGATGTCATGGCGCGATTGCCGTTGTCGTGCCTGCTGCTGGAGACCGATGCGCCTGATATGCCGCTGTCCGGTTACCAAGGCCAGCCTAACCGCCCGGAGCGGATCCGCCAGACCTTCGCTGCGCTATGCGATCTGCGCCGCGAGCCGCCGGCGGAGATTGCCGAGACGCTTTATCACAATAGCCTGCGTCTGTTCGGGCTGCGGGCAAAGCCTGCCGGGGAAAGTCATCTGCCGGGTGCCGCTGCGCGGTAAAGGGCGCCGCCATAAAAGCGAGAGGACGCGCCCCTGCGGGCGACACGCGGTTCAGCCCTAAAGGCCGCGGAACGCGCACCTGAAGTGGCCGCTCTGCGAGAAAGACGTTCAACCCTAAAGATCGCAGAACGTGCACCGTGAGGGCGCGCGCGGCGAGAAAGACGTTCAGCCATGAGGGCCGCGGAACGCGCACCCACGCTGGACGCGCTAAGATAAATGCGTTCAGCCATGACCAGACGGCGGAAGGCGCGCGGGCAGCATGAATTCCGTGTTGTCGCGCATAAAACGCGATAATGCAGCAGCTAATTTCGCTTAAATATGAAAAAATAGCGTCAGCGCAATACGGGGAGAGCAGGATACCCCGTGCACTGGATAATGGCGCGGCGAGAAGGAACTCTGACGCCCGCGGTCTGCATGGCCGGCGGGTAGCTCTTCATGGAACCAAGTCCGCTCGCCAACCTTGTTGCGCGTGAACAGCCGTCTGTTCCGCGCTCTGTTTGCTGATTCGCCCCACGGCGAAAAACGGTAAGTTGGAGAGTAAAATGAATCAATTAACCCTTGCGGCCCAGCGTGCGCTGAGCCTCATGGATCTGACCACCTTGAATGATGACGATACCGATGAAAAGGTCATCGCTTTATGCCGCCAGGCCCACACTTCGGTGGGCGAGACCGCGGCGGTGTGTCTCTATCCGCGCTTTATTCCCCTTGCCCGGCAGACGTTGAACGCCCAGGGCAGCACGGCGGTGCGCATTGCCACCGTGACCAATTTCCCCCACGGTAATGACTGCCTCGACATCGCGCTGGCGGAAACTCGCGCCGCTATCGCCTACGGCGCGGATGAGGTAGATATCGTGTTCCCCTATCGCGCGCTTATCGCCGGCAATGAGCAAATTGGTTTGGAAATGGTGAAACAGGCCAGCGAACTGTGCCATGCCTCACAGGTGCTGCTGAAAGTGATCATAGAGAGCGGTGAACTGCGCCGGGCGGATTTCATCCGTCGGGCATCGCAAATCGCGATTGCGGGCGGCGCTGATTTTATTAAAACCTCTACCGGTAAAGTGCCGGTCAACGCGACGCTTGAGAGCGCCGGCATCATGCTGAACGTCATCGCAGAAGAGGGCGTCGGCGATCGCGTGGGGTTCAAAGCCGCCGGCGGCGTGCGCACCGCCGAAGAGGCCGCGGCCTATTTGGCCCTTGCCGATGAGATCATGGGCGAAGGCTGGGTCAACCCCCGTCATTTCCGTTTCGGCGCCTCCAGTCTATTGGGCAGTTTGTTGACGGTGCTGGGACAGGAAGCACCGCCTGCCAAAAACGGGTATTAAGCCGTGGCGGCCCGCCGTCGCAGCGGCATAGGCCGTTTTTCGGGCTAAGGCCCGTTTTGCTTTGCCGGGAGGAAACCGTGTTTCTGGCACAAGAAATTATCCGTAAAAAGCGGGATGGCGAGCCGCTGAGCGCGGAGGAAATTCGCTTTTTCGTCAACGGCGTGCGCGATAATACCGTCTCAGAGGGGCAAATCGCCGCCCTGGCGATGACCATCTTCTTTCACGACATGAATCTGGAAGAGCGCGTGGCGCTGACGCTGGCGATGCGCGACTCCGGCCATACGCTGGATTGGCGCCGGGATGGGTTAAGCGGGCCGGTGGTGGATAAGCATTCCACCGGCGGCGTGGGGGATGTCACCTCGCTGATGCTGGGGCCGATGATCGCCGCCTGCGGCGGTTTCGTGCCGATGGTGTCGGGGCGCGGGCTGGGGCATACCGGCGGTACGCTCGACAAACTGGAGGCGATTCCGGGGCTATCGATTTTCCTGGACGACGACGCCTTCCGCGCCCAGATCAAACACGTTGGCGTGGCGATTATGGGGCAAACCCATTCGCTGGCGCCGGCGGATAAGCGCATCTACGCCACCCGCGATATTACCGCTACGGTGGATTCGATTCCGCTTATCACTGCCTCGATTCTGGCGAAGAAACTGGCGGAAGGGCTTGATGCGCTGGTGATGGATGTGAAGGTGGGCTCCGGCGCCCTGATGCCCACTTTCGCGCGCTCCGAGGCGCTGGCGCAGGCCATTGTGGGCGTCGCCAACGGCGCGGGGTGCAAAACCACCGCGCTACTGACCGATATGAATCAGGTCCTGGCCTCCAGCGCTGGCAATGCGCTGGAAGTTCGCGAAGCGGTCCGTTTTTTGACCAATGACGAACGCAACCCGCGGCTGTTTGAGGTCACGATGGCGCTGTGCAGCGAAATGCTGATAACCGCCGGCCTGGCGCACGGCGAGACCGAGGCGCGCGCGGCGCTATTGCGGGCGCTGGACAGCGGCGAGGCGGCGGAACGCTTCGGCCGGATGGTGGCGGCGCAGGGCGGTCCGGCGGACTTTATCCAGCGCTATGATCACTATCTGCCGGTGGCGACGCTAAGTAAGCCGGTCTTCCCCGCCAGCGCGGGTTATATCCGCGCCATGGATACCCGCGCGCTCGGGATGACCGTTGTAGCGCTCGGCGGCGGCCGTCAGCGGGCCAGCGACGCCATCGATTATAGCGTCGGTTTAACCGATATGGCGCGGCTGGGGGACTATGTCGACGGTGCGACGCCGCTGGCCATAATCCACGCCGCCAGCGAGGAAAGCTGGATGCGCGCGGCCGAGGCGGTGCGCGCGGCCATCCAGCTCGGCGACGGGGCGCCGGAAGCGTTACCGGTCGTTTACCGCCGCATTACGGCGGCGGCCGGTTAGTCTGCCGGCTTTTTATTGCGGGAGCGGCGCGCACCGCTCCCCTCGAACGCGGTGCAAAAGCGGCCGATAGGCCGGCATTGCGCCGCAAGCAGGAGAACAATGATGCAACGTGTATTCATCATGGTGCTGGACTCATTCGGTATCGGGGCTGCTGGCGATGCCGATAAATTTGGCGATCGCGGGTCGGACACTCTGGGGCATATCGCCGAGCGCTGTGAGCGCGGCGACGCCAATCACGGACGCAACGGGCCGCTGAAGCTGCCTCATCTGACGCGCCTCGGGCTGGGCAAAGCCGCCGAACAATCCACCGGGCATTTTCCGTCGGGGCTGGATAAGCAGGCGGAGATCATTGGCGCATACGCCTATGCCAGCGAAATTTCCTCCGGTAAAGATACGCCATCGGGACACTGGGAAATCGCGGGCGTACCGGTGCTGTTCGACTGGGGCTATTTCCCGGAAACGGAGAACAGCTTCCCGCCGGCGCTGCTGGAGACGCTGGTCGCCCGCGCGGGCTTGCCGGGTTTTCTCGGCAATTGCCACGCCTCGGGGACGGTGATCCTCGATCGGTTGGGGGAAGAGCATATGCGCACCGGCAAGCCGATTTTTTATACCTCGGCGGATTCGGTGTTTCAGATAGCCTGCCACGAAGAGACTTTCGGCCTACAGCGTCTGTATGATTTGTGCGAGATAGCGCGCGAGATTCTCACCGACGGCGGTTACAATATCGGCCGCGTCATCGCCCGGCCCTTCGTCGGCGCGAAGGCCGGCCAATTTGAGCGTACCGGCAACCGACACGATTTAGCGGTGCCGCCGCCCTCCGCCACCATCTTGCAAAAGCTGGTGGAAGAGAAAGGCGGGACGGTGGTGTCGGTGGGTAAGATTGCCGATATTTATGCCCAGGTGGGCATCAGTAAAAAGGTGAAGGCCACCGGCCTCGATGCCTTATTCGATGCGACGGTGCGGGAAATGGACGCGGCGGGGGATAACACCCTGGTGTTCACCAATTTCGTTGACTTCGATTCCGCCTACGGCCACCGGCGGGATGTGGCCGGTTACGCGGCAGCGCTGGAGCTGTTTGACCGCCGTTTGCCGGAGCTGATGTCGCGGGTGAAAGACAATGATATCTTGATCCTCACCGCCGATCACGGCTGCGATCCCACCTGGCACGGTACCGATCATACCCGTGAGCATGTGCCGGTGCTGATCTATGGTCCGAAAGTGAATCCGGGTTTTTATGGCCATCGCACGACATTCGCCGATATAGGCCAGACGGTGGCGCGCTACTTCGGCCTCTCGCCGATGGACTATGGCAAAGCGATAATTTAAGCCGTGCGGGGCGGCGCCCGTCGATAACACGGCCGGCGCCCTGACGTTGCCTCGACGTCGCGCTAAGCGGCCGGTCAATCAACCGTGGCTATTGGCCGTGGGTCTGTTGGGGTCGACGGCCCGTTTTTATCTTCAACATAACAAGGAATCAGAGTATGGCTACGCCGCATATTAATGCTGAAATGGGCGATTTCGCCGAGGTTGTGCTTATGCCGGGCGATCCGCTGCGGGCGCAGCATATTGCCAACACCTTCCTTTCCGATGCCCGGGAAGTGAATCAGGTGCGCGGCATGCTGGGCTATACCGGCAGCTATAAAGGGCGGGCCGTCTCGGTAATGGGGCACGGTATGGGCATTCCGTCCTGCTCGATTTACACTAAAGAGCTGATTACCGATTTCGGCGTGAAACAGATTATCCGCGTAGGCTCCTGCGGCGCGATTAGAAGCGACGTCAATGTGCGGGATATCGTTATCGGCATGGGCGCCAGCACCGATTCCAAAGTGAACCGCATGCGTTTTAAAGATCACGATTTCGCCGCCATCGCCGATTTCGATATGGTGCGCAATGCGGTGGATGCGGCTAACGCCGCCGGCATTCCGGTGCGCGTGGGCAATATTTTCTCCGCCGATCTGTTCTACACTCCCGATCCGCAGATGTTCGACGTGCTGGAAAAATACGGCATTTTGGGCGTGGAAATGGAAGCCGCCGGGATTTATGGCGTGGCGGCGGAATTTGGCGCGCGCGCGCTGGCGATTTGCACCGTGTCCGATCATATTCGCAGTGGAGAAGCTTTAAGCGCGGCCGATCGCCAGACCACGTTCAACGATATGATTGAAGTGGCGCTGGAATCGGTATTATTGGGCGACGCGCGCTAAATCGTTGCCGGGCTGGGGCTGCGCCGTCTCAGGGCGCGTCGGGGGGCTTGACGTCGGTTGCGGGCGGCTTGGCGTCGTCCGTGGGGAGCGCGGCGTCATCTTCTTCCGCGCGCCGTTCCGCCAGCGGCGTACTGGCGGTGAGCAGGTAAGGCGACTGCTGCCAGCGGCTGCGACGGTTTTGCAGCAGCGTACGTGCCAGGATAATGCCGATGGCGAGCGCCAGCAGCATCATGAGGCGCAGCAGGTTAGTGGTGTTATCCACCTGTTTGGCCTCAATCTCCAACACGTGGGTATCCAGCGTCAGACGGACAAAACCGCTCGGGCCTTTGTCATCTTCGATTGTCCGCACCAACTGGTGATTGAAGAAGCTGCCCGCCCGCTGGTTGCCGATAGCCAGCCGGTCGCGTACGCTGATGTTTTCGCCCGAGCGGGCCACCAGACTGCCGTCCATGTTATACACGCTGGCGTCGAGAATGCGGCTATTGCCCGTGAGGCGGTCCAGCACCGATTTGATGGGCGCGCTGTTGTCGTCACGGCTGGCCATCAAGGGCGCCAGCTCGCCGGTGACCTGGCGAATCAGCGTATCCGCCAACTCCTCCACCTGTGCCGAGCGGGCCATTTGGTGGCTCAGGCTGAAATAGGTCGCGCCCTGCATCAACACCACCAGCAGCGCGACGCAAATCAGCACGATAACCGTGCGGTGTAAACGGAACGAGAATCTGGCGCGGGCCATAGGTTTCCTTTCTCTTTTGGACGCTTTATGTTGCCAGAAGCGCCGGCGATAGGATAGCTTGTTGCGCGTTGCTAACGGCGGCTGAACATCATCCTACAGGAGTCAAAATGCCCAATAGTCTGACCTACTGCGATCTGCCCGAGGGGATTTCACACTGGCCGGGATTGCCTTTGTCATTAAGCGGCGATGAGGTCATGCCGCTGGATTATCGGGCGGGCCATACCGGTTGGTTATTATACGGCAAAAATTTGGATAAACAGAGTCTGTCGCGGTATCAGCGCGCGCTAGGCGCGGCGATGGTGGTGGTTTCCGCCTGGCAAATCGACGACTATCGGGTGGTGCGTCTGGCGGGGTCGCTGACGGCGCGCGCCACGCGGCTGGCCCATGATCACGGCCTGGACGTGGCCCCCTTTGGCAAGACGCCCCATTTGCGCGCGCCGGGCCTGCTGATTATGGATATGGACTCCACGGCGATACAAATCGAGTGCATCGATGAAATCGCCAAACTGGCGGGCGTTGGCGCACAGGTGGCCGAGGTCACCGAGCGGGCGATGCGCGGCGAGCTGGATTTCACCGCCAGCCTGCGCCAGCGGGTCGCCACCCTTCAAGGGGCCGATGCCGATATTTTGAGGCAGGTGCGCGAGGCGTTACCGCTGATGCCCGGTCTGACCCAGCTGACGAAAAAGCTGCAGAGCCTGGGCTGGCATGTCGCTATCGCCTCCGGCGGCTTTACCTACTTCGCCGAATTACTGCGTGACAAACTGCGTTTGGTTTCCATCGCCGCCAATGAGCTTGAAATTCGCGATGGCCGCTTGACCGGTGAGGTGTTGGGGGAGGTGGTGGATGCCGGTTACAAAGCGCGGGAATTGACGCGCCTGGCGGACAAGTTGGCCATCCCCATCAGCCAGACGGTGGCGATTGGCGACGGTGCAAATGATTTATTGATGATACAATCAGCAGGTCTGGGTATTGCGTTCCACGCCAAGCCGAAAGTCAATGAACAGAGTAAGGTGACGATTCGTCACGCCGATCTGCTGGGAGTGCTGTGCATCCTGAGCGGCAATCTCAAACACGATGAACGCTGAGCGTGCCCGCCCGCGGCGTATCGACCGCGGCGTCCGGCGCGCCCTATCTTGCCGAGGTAATCTGTGGCTAAAGCGGTAAAACGCGCTTTTGTATGTAACGAATGCGGTGCGGATTATCCCCGCTGGCAGGGGCAATGCACCGCTTGCCATGCCTGGAACACCATCACCGAAGTGCGCCTTGCCGCCACGCCGGCGGCGGCGCGCAACGAGCGGTTCAGCGGCTACGCCGGCGAGAGCGGCGTGAGCAGAGTGCAAAAGCTTTCGGACATCAGCCTGGAAGCGCTGCCTCGCTTCTCTACGGGTTTTAACGAGCTGGATCGCGTGCTGGGCGGCGGCATGGTGCCGGGTAGCGCCATTTTGATTGGCGGCAGCCCCGGCGCCGGGAAAAGTACGCTGCTGCTGCAAACGCTCTGCAAGCTGGCCGGCGAAATGAAAACCCTGTACGTCACCGGCGAGGAGTCCCTCCAGCAGGTGGCGATGCGTGCGCACCGGCTCGGGCTGCCCACCGGCGAACTGAATATGCTGTCGGAAACCAGTATCGAGCAAATTTGCCTGATTGCCTCGCAGGAAAAACCGCGCTTGATGGTCATCGACTCGATTCAAGTTATGCACATGGCCGATGTGCAGTCCTCGCCGGGCAGCGTCGCCCAGGTGCGGGAATCCGCTGCCTATCTGACTCGCTTCGCCAAAACCCAGGGCGTGGCGATAATCATGGTTGGCCATGTGACCAAAGACGGCTCATTGGCGGGGCCGAAGGTGCTTGAGCACTGTATCGATTGCTCCATTATGCTGGACGGCGATTCCGATTCCCGTTTCCGTACGCTGCGCAGCCATAAAAACCGGTTCGGCGCGGTGAATGAGCTTGGCGTGTTCGCCATGACCGAGCAAGGGCTGCGCGAAGTCAGCAACCCCTCGGCGATATTCCTAAGCCGTGGGGAGGAGATGACGCCCGGCAGCAGCGTGATGGTGGTGTGGGAAGGCACCCGCCCGCTGCTGGTCGAGATCCAGGCGCTGGTGGATCATTCGATGATGGCCAATCCGCGCCGGGTGGCGGTGGGGCTGGAGCAAAACCGGCTGGCGATCCTGCTGGCGGTGCTACACCGCCACGGCGGGCTGCAGATGGCGGATCAGGATGTCTTTGTCAACGTCGTCGGCGGGGTGAAGGTCAGCGAAACCAGCGCCGATTTGGCGCTGATGCTGGCGATGGTATCCAGTCTGCGCGACCGCCCGTTGCCGAAAGATCTGGTGGTTTTCGGCGAAGTCGGTCTGGCGGGGGAGATCCGCCCGGTTCCGAGTGGACAGGAGCGGATCACCGAGGCCGCCAAACACGGTTTTCGCCGCGCCATCGTGCCGCAGGCCAACGTGCCGAAAAAAATGCCGGAAAATATGCAGATCTTCGGCGTAAAAAAACTGGCCGACGCGCTGGCGATACGGGAAGAACTCTGACGCTGAGGAAACTATGTCGTCGTTCAACTACCTGAAAAGCGCCATCAAGCAGCAGGGATGCACCTTACAGCAGGTGGCGGAAGCCTGCGGCGTCACCAAGGGCTACCTCAGCCAGCTGCTGAACGCAAAAATCAAAAGCCCGAGCGCCCAGAAGCTCGAAGCCATCCACCGTTTCCTTGGGCTGGAGTTTCCCCGGCGGCAGAAAACGGTCGGGGTGATTTTCGGCAAGTTCTATCCGCTGCATACCGGGCACATCTATTTGATTCAGCGGGCCTGTAGTCAGGTGGATGAGCTGCATGTGATCCTAAACTACGACGATCAGCGCGACCTGCGGCTGTTTGAGGACAGCGCCATGTCGCAGCAGCCCACGCTCAGCGACAGGCTGCGCTGGCTGCTGCAAACCTTCAAGTACCAAAAAAATATCCGTATTCATGCGTTCAATGAACAGGGAATGGAGCCTTACCCCCACGGTTGGGATGTCTGGAGCCGAGGCGTAAAGGGTTTCATGGCCGACAAAGGCATCGAGGCGGATTTTATTTATTCGAGCGAAAAACAGGATCTCGCGCATTATCGGGAACATCTGGGGATTGAAACCGTCATCATCGATCCCGACCGTTCGTTTATGTCCATCAGCGGAGAGCAAATCCGTCAGGATCCTTTCCGCTATTGGGACTATATTCCAACGGAGGTCAAACCCTTCTTCGTCCGCACCGTGGCGCTGATTGGCGGAGAGTCCAGCGGCAAATCCACCATGGTCAACAAGCTGGCCAATATCTTTAATACCACCAGCGCGTGGGAATATGGCCGTGATTATGTGTTCACCCATCTTGGCGGCGATGAGATGGCGCTGCAATATTCCGATTACGATAAAATTGCCCTAGGCCAGGCCCAGTTCATCGATTTCGCCGTGAAATACGCCAATAAGGTGACCTTTATCGATACCGATTTCGTCACCAGCCAGGCGTTTTGCAAAAAATATCACGGCCGTGAGCACCCTTTCGTGCAGGCGATGATTGATGAGTACCGCTTCGATTTGGTTATCCTGCTGAAGAACAATACTCCCTGGGTCGCCGACGGTCTGCGCAGTCTCGGCGCGCCGACGGACCGCGATGAGTTCCAGCGTTTACTTGAAGTATTGCTGCACGATAATCACATCCCTTACGTGCGGGTGGACGTGGCGGATTATGACCAGCGCTTTTTACAGTGCATTACCCTGGTGAAAGAGCTGTTGGGGGAGCGCTGACGGCACCGCCGACAACGCCGGCGCCCAATTTGCAGGCGCCAGCGCGGGGCGTAGCGGCCCACGCGCGGCACTAACGACCATACCGACCATACCGAGCATATCGACCATACCGAGCATATCGAGCATATCGACCATACCGACCATATCGACCATATCGACCATATCGACCAGCGCTCAGCGCAGGCCACTCGCATGGCGCAGGCGAAAAAAAACGGCGCCGTGGGGCGCCGTAACACACTGCTGGCCGTCAGGCCATTTTCTTGTACTTGATGCGGTGCGGTTGCAACGCTTCCGCGCCCAGCGTCCTTTTCTTGTACTCTTCGTATTCGGTGAAGTTTCCCTCAAAGAATTCGATGTTTCCTTCATCCTGGTAGTCGATAATGTGCGTGGCGATGCGGTCGAGGAACCAGCGGTCATGGGAGATGACCATAGCGCAGCCGGGGAACTCAAGCAGGGCGTTTTCCAGCGCGCGCAGCGTTTCGACATCCAGATCGTTGGTCGGCTCATCGAGCAGCAGCATATTGCCGCCCACCTGCAGCAGTTTAGCCAGGTGCACGCGGCCGCGTTCGCCGCCGGACAGCTCACCGACGCGTTTCCCTTGATCGACGCCTTTAAAATTGAAACGGCCCACGTAGGCCCGGCTCGGCAGTTCAAAATTACCGATGCGCATAATGTCCTGGCCGCCGGAGATCTCTTCCCACACGGTTTTGCCGTTATCCATACTGTCGCGGAACTGATCCACCGAGGCTAACTGTACGGTATCCCCCAGCGTGATGCTGCCGCTGTCCGGCTGTTCTTTGCCCGACAGCAGCCGGAACAGCGTGGATTTACCGGCGCCGTTGGGGCCGATGATGCCGACTATCGCCCCTTTAGGCAGGGAGAAAGACAAATCATCGATAAGCAGCCGGTCGCCGTAGGATTTGCGCAGCTGGCTGACTTCCAGCACCTTGTCACCCAGACGGGGACCGGGCGGGATAAACAATTCGCTGGTCTCGTTGCGCTTTTGGTACTCGACATTGTTGAGTTCTTCAAAGCGGGCCAGGCGGGCTTTACCTTTCGACTGGCGGCCTTTGGCGTTCGACCGTACCCATTCCAATTCCTTTTCGATGGATTTGCGCCGCGCCGCCTCGGATGAGGCTTCCTGCGCCAGGCGCTGATCTTTTTGCTCCAGCCAGGACGAATAGTTGCCTTCCCAGGGGATCCCCTCACCGCGGTCCAGCTCCAGGATCCAGCCGGCGACATTATCCAGGAAATAACGGTCATGGGTAATCGCCACCACGGTGCCTTCATAGTCGTGCAAGAAACGTTCAAGCCAGGCGACGGACTCGGCGTCCAGATGGTTGGTGGGTTCGTCGAGCAGCAGCATATCCGGTTTTTCCAGCAGCAGCCGGCAAATAGCGACCCGTCGGCGTTCGCCACCGGACAGGGTGCCGATTTTGGCGTCCCAGGGCGGCAGGCGCAGTGCGTCGGCGGCGCGTTCCAGTTGGTTGTCCAGATTGTGGCCGTCGTGGGCCTGGATGATGGCTTCCAGCTCCCCCTGCTCTTTGGCCAGCTTATCAAAGTCGGCGTCCGGTTCGGCATAGGCGGCATATACCGCGTCCAACCGGGTCAGCGCCTGCTTGACGACCGCCACGGCGCTTTCGATCTCTTCGCGCACGGTTTTCTCGTCGTCGAACCGGGGCTCCTGCGGTAAATAACCGATATTGATGCCGGGTTGCGGCCGGGCTTCGCCCTCGATGTCGGTATCGATGCCGGCCATGATGCGGAGCAGCGTCGATTTCCCTGCGCCATTAAGACCCAGCACGCCGATTTTGGCGCCGGGGAAGAAACTCAGCGAAATATTTTTCAAAATATGGCGTTTCGGCGGAACGATTTTGCCGACGCGGTGCATAGTGTAGACGAATTGAGCCACGTTGCGATAAGCCTCATGTTAATGGGGTTTTTGACTGTCCCGCGCGGCGGCGGGAATGAGCGGGGCAAGACCACGCCAGTGCGATAACGCAGTTTAGCCCGTTTCGGCACGTAATCACAGCATCACGGACGGCGGCAGCTCAGGCACGCGATTAGCAACGCGACGGTGGGTGGGGGAAAGGTGACCACCGGTTCGCGGCCACGGTTAAAGAACGCCACTACCGCCCACGGCGAAGGGAAAAGGAACGCGCCGGGGACGCAAACCGGTCAGGAGGGCAGTAGCGCCACCCTTCTTCCACTGCGGCGCAGAGGAAGAAACGCCGGGGGCGCAAACCGGCCAGGGGGACAGGAACGCTTCGCACCGCTTAACGGCGGTGGAGCTGGAACGCGCCCAGGGCCGTTCACCGGTCAGGAAGGCAGTACCGCCACTCTACTCCAACTGCGGCTAAGAAGGGGGAGGGCGCCAAAAACGTTCACCGACCGCCGCGGACTGTAAAAGGGGGTAAATCGCCGGCTTTCGCCGGTCTCGCGGCACGGGTTTGCTATATTAATGAAGACTAAAAACATTAATTAATAAATAATGTTTATTGTCATATCCGGCTGGCGCGATTCCGCTGGCTTGGCTAGCATGTGAACGCAAACCGGTCGGTTAAGCGCGCAACGATGTCCCCGCGGCGGGACGGGTAATCAGCTGAGGATGAGTAAAGATGGTCAAGGTGGACAGATGGCGGTTGTGGGTAGCGGCAATCGGGATGATGACGCTGCCCGTGCTGGCGCAGGCGGATTCCCTCGAGGCCCAGCGGCAGCGCTATCAGCAGGTCAAGTCGGCTTGGGACGCGCAGCAAATGGACGTGGTGGCGCAACTGCTGCCCACCCTGCGCGACTACCCGCTCTATCCTTATCTGGCGTACCGGCAGCTATCACAGGATCTCTCCCAGGTCAGTCCCGATCAAATCACTGCCTTTATCCAGGCCAACCCGACGCTGCCGCCGGCCCGCTCCTTGGCCGCGCGCTATGTTAACGAACTGGCGAACCGCCAGGACTGGTATAGCCTGCTGGCTTTTAGCCCGCAGCCGCCGAAACCGGTGGCGGCGCGCTGTAATTACTATTATGCCAAATGGGCTACCGGCAAGCCGCAGGAGGCCTGGGACGGCGCCCGCGACATCTGGCTGAACGGGCACTCTCTTCCTGACAGCTGCAACAAACTGTTCGGCGTTTGGGACCAGGCGGGCGAGCGCAGCCCGTTGGCCACCCTCGAACGGATACGGCTGGCGATGAAAGAGGGCAATACCGGTCTGGTCAACTACCTGTCAAAGCAACTGCCGGCCGAGTACCAAACTATGGGCAACGCACTGGCGGCGCTACAGGATAACCCGGCGACATTGCCGGATTTCGCCCGCAGCGTCGGCCCCACCGATTTAACCCGCCAAGCGACGCAAATTGCCTTTGCCCGCCTGGCCCGCACCGATGTGGAAAACGCCCGTTCCCTGATCCCGATAGTGGCCCGCGCGCAGCAAATGCGCGACAGCGAACGCCTGGCGCTTGAAGAGAGCGTCGCCTGGCGACTGATGGGCACCGATGCCAATCCCGAACAGGCGCGC
The DNA here is from genome assembly GCF_000517425.1 of Sodalis praecaptivus. NCBI lineage: Bacteria > Pseudomonadati > Pseudomonadota > Gammaproteobacteria > Enterobacterales > Bruguierivoracaceae > Sodalis > Sodalis praecaptivus. The sequence goes on along the minus strand of NZ_CP006569.1, from coordinate 3,920,774 downwards.
TGGCGCGACGGGGTTATTCTGCGCGGTCATTCCACCGAATTACTGGAACGACGCATCCGCATGTCGCTGGGTCAGGGCAATATGCAGGAGGTCCGCGCCTGGCTGGAACGGTTACCGGAAGAGGATCGGCAAAAGGATGAATGGCGTTATTGGCGCGGTAGGCTGTTAATGGACGCCGGCCAGCGCGCGCAGGGTGAGGCGCTATTGCGTCCGCTGATGCAGGCGCGCGGGTTTTATCCCATGGCGGCGGCGGAGGCGTTGGGACAACGCTATGTCATTAACGTGGCGCGCGCCGCAACGCCGGACCCGGCTTTGGCGCGGGAGCCGGCCATCGCCCGGGTGCGCGAGCTGATGTATTGGAATATGGACAATTTGGCGCGCAGCGAATGGAGCGCGCTGGTGGCCAGCCGCAGCCGGCCGCAGCAGGAGCAGCTGGCGCGCTATGCGTTTTTGCAGCAATGGCCTGATCTGAGCGTGCAGGCGACGATCACCGGCAAGCTGTGGGACCATTTGGAAGAGCGCTTCCCGCTGGCCTGGCACCAAACGTTCCGTCAGGCGACTAACGATAAAGGAATCAGCCAGAGTTACGCCATGGCCATCGCCCGTCAGGAGAGCGCGTGGAATCCAAAGGTGCGTTCACCGGTGGGCGCCGCCGGCCTGATGCAATTGATGCCAAGCACCGCGCAGCATACGGCGCAGATGTTTAATATGGCAAACTACACCCAGCCTGGCCAGCTATTGGATCCGCAAATCAACATCGCCCTCGGCACGACCTATCTGGAATATGTCTATCAGATGTTCGGCCGTAACCGTATTCTCGCCAGCATCGCTTACAACGCCGGTCCCGGCAGAGTCAACAGCTGGCTTAACACCAGCGCCGGACGCGCCGATGCCATCGCGTTCATCGAAAGTATTCCCTTTTCCGAAACGCGCGGCTATGTCAAGAACGTCCTGGCCTATGACGTGTTTTACCGCTATTTCCTGCGCCAGCCGGCGAAGCTGCTGACCGACGCTGAATGGCAGCGGCGCTACTGAGTGGCGAAAAGTATGATAAGCTCATGTACTAGTTGAATGGTATGGCGGTAGCTTATGAACGCGACATCTTCCACCGCCGGCGCGGACGCCGGTGCCGATAGGCTGGAGCAGGACTGGCGCACCTTTGCCCGCCTGCTGGGCCAGGCCTATGCCGACGAGCTGCACGTGCCGCTGTTGCAGCTGATGCTTACGCCCGACGAACGCGAGGCGCTGGCGACGCGTATCCGCATTATTCAAGCGCTGCTGGCCGGCGACGTCAGCCAGCGGGAACTGAAAAACGAGCTTGGAACCGGTATCGCGACCATTACCCGGGGATCGAACAGCCTGAAGTCGGCGCCGCCGGAGCTGAAACGCTGGCTGATGCAGCAGCTGCTGAATACGCCAGTCTAGTTGCGCGGTCGGCGAGGTTCTTGATATATCGCGTTATGGAAAGGCACCAGCGCCAGCAATAGCGCTTGATGGTACACGCTGCTGCGCGTCAGGCGGCCTTCCGTGAACACGCCAATGGCGCCGCCGCGGCGCTTAATGTCCCCAATACCGGTTAATCGTGCCATTTCATGACCCAATTCTCGCCCTTCTGTGATTCCCTGTAATATACTATTAGGTAACATTAAACTGGCGGAGCGCGATTCACCCCGCAGATGTGCATTTTCAATCACCATCCAGGCAAAGGTCATATCATCTTCAACGCCGGCCTCGACGCCGACCCAGAAGTCCGCCTCAGGATTAACCTGGCGGGCGGCCATCACCCGGTTGCGCGCGCCGCTGCGGGTCTGATGATCGCCCATCGGCTGGGACGGCACGCCGCTGTCAACATCAATGCCCGTCACTCGGCAATTATCCGGACCGAACGTATCGTCAAAAGCGTGCTGAATGGCTTCAATCTTGGCCGGGTTATGGGTGGCAGCGATTACATTGTACATAGTGTTTGGTTAACTCCCGTCTCTTTCACGCAGTATAACGGAAAAAAGTATGTTACAGGTTTATCTTGTTCGTCATGGCGAAACTGAATGGAATGCGCTGCGCCGTATTCAGGGGCAATCCGACAGTGCATTAACCGCCAAGGGCGAACGCCAGGCGGAACAGGTCGCTGAGCGGGCCGTATCATTGGGTATCACCCATATTATCAGCAGCGATCTGGGCCGTACACGCCGTACCGCAGAGATCATCGCCGCCGGCTGCGGCTGCCCGATGACGGTGGACGCGCGGCTGCGCGAGCTGGATATGGGGGTATTGGAAACCCGCGATATCGCTACCCTGACCCGTGAGGAAGAGGATTGGCGTCGGCAATTGGTCAACGGCACCGAAGGCGGGCGCATTCCGGGCGGTGAGTCGATGACCGAAATGGCGACGCGCATGCATGCCGCCCTTAACCACTGCCTGACGTTGCCGGCGGGCAGTACGCCGCTGCTGGTCAGCCACGGCATGGCGCTTGGCTGTCTGATAAGCACCGTCTTGGGCCTGCCGGCCTACGCCGAGCGCCGACTCAGGCTGCGTAACTGCTCCCTCTCCCGCATGGATTACCAACAAAGCCCGTGGCTGGCGCCTGGCTGGGTGGTGGAAACGGCGGGCGATGTGTCCCATCTGGATATGCCCGCCCTGGATGAACTGCAGCGTTAACGGCGCACTGGAATCAGATATTCGCAGCGGATAGTGTGCGGCAACTCCGCGTCCGGTTTGCGCTCCGGCGGGAAGAATCGTTCGATATCGCATCCCTTGCGGCGCACCAGGCTTTGCGACGGCAGGCAGGTGCCGTACAGCGACAGAATGAAGTCCTGCAGGTCGTGGGGCGGGCCTTGATAAATAAAGCGGGCGTATTCCCCCCCATCCAGATGAACGGGCTCGCCGCCGTGGACATTTTCCGGCATGTGCTGCGGCTCAATAGCGGTGGTGTAAAGCACCTCCTGTTCATCCTCTTTCTCCAGGCTTGGTCGGGTATGATTCAGCCCGTACAGCGTCGGCGGCAGACATTTGGCCTCGCCGAGGTATTGGCGCCAGAAATGGATGCGCAGCTCGGTACGGAAGCTGCTGAGCTGCTCCAACGTGCAGGTGTAACTTTGCGTGACGCCGATCAGTTCCATTGCCGGTAGCCGAATGAACTCGGCCTGGGGCAGCGCGCTTTGGTTCAGACGAATCGGCGGTCGGATGCCGGTGGAATCCCACTCTTCTTTGCGGCGATACAGTGCCGGCGTCTGGGCAAATTGTTTTTTGAATGCGCGGGTAAAGGTTTGCTGGGAATCAAAACGGTACTGCAGCGCGATATCCAGTATTGGCCGGCTCGTCAGCCGCAAGGCCACCGCCGCCTTGGATAACCTGCGCGCGCGGATATAGGCGCCGATGGCGTGGCCGGTCACTTCTTTGAACATACGCTGCAGGTGCCATTTGGAATAGCCCGCTTTGGCGGCGACATTATCTAGCGACAGCGGCTGGTCCAGATGGCTATCGAGCCAGCTTAACAGGTCACGAATGATACCGGCTTGATCCATAACAATCCTCAGAAAGCGGTGATGGCGTCGTTAAAAAAGCGTCGACGCATAATAGCAATATTTTGGCTAACAGGTCGCCAAAGATTTATAAGCTTATTATTGCCAGTTAATATTGACCAGTCCCGCCGGCGCCCTCGCCCCGGCGGCCTCAATGGGTGCTACAGGAAAATACGCTGAACTATGAATAAAAAAATCGTTATCGCCCTGATGGGCTACGCCTTCTGCCTCGGGATGGCCCGGGCCGAGGAGGTCGGTTCCGTCGACACCGTATTTAAGCTGTTCGGACCCGATCATAAAATCGTGGTGGAAGCGTTTGACGATCCCGAGGTGCCCAATGTGACCTGCTATCTCAGCCGCGCCAAGACCGGCGGCATCAAAGGCGGCCTCGGCCTGGCGGAAGATACCTCCGATGCGGCGATCTCCTGCCAGCAGGTGGGGCCAATCACCCTAAGCGACAAGATCAAAAGCCGTCCTGAGCACGGCAGCGTGGTGTTTCAAAAACGCACCTCGCTGATTTTCAAACGCCTACAGGTGGTACGCTTTTATGATCCCAAACGCAACGCGCTGGTGTATCTCTCCTATTCGGATCGGGTGGTGGAGGGGTCGCCCAAAAATGCGCTGAGCGCGGTGCCGATTATGCCCTGGGGCGAATCGCGTCCGTAACCGCCTTTGCCGGCGCCGTGCGTGCGGCAGCGGCACCACCTGTGCCGGTCGCTGCCCGCGCTAAGGCATTGGGTTGCAAGGGGAACGGGAGCGGGCCGGGGCTATCTGGCGTAACGGGCGGCAGCCGATGGCGGCGACGGGAAGCCGTTTACCGGTGGGTGAGGAAAAGATCATCGGCCGCCCGCCCCACGGGGGCAGGCACCGTTGTCGGTGAAGCTTACTCTTCCAAATCGCCGCAGAAACGATAACCTTCGCCATGAATGGTGGCGATGATTTCCGGCGTGTCCGGCAACGATTCAAAATGTTTTCGGATGCGGCGGATGGTGACGTCCACGGTACGGTCGTGGGCCTTGAGCTCGCGGCCGGTCATTTTTTTCAACAGCTCGGCGCGGGATTGAATCTTTCCTGGATTCTCGCAAAAATGCAGCATGGCGCGGAATTCGCTGCGCGGCAGCTTATAACTCTCACCGTGGGGGCTAAGCAGCGAACGGCTATTGATATCAAGCTCCCAGCCGTTGAATTTATAGCTCTCCACCAATTTGCGCTCCTCAAGCGCGCCGCCCAAATTCATGGTGCGGGAGAGCAAATTGCGTGCGCGTATAGTGAGTTCGCGGGGGTTGAAAGGCTTGGTAATATAGTCGTCGGCGCCGATTTCCAGCCCGAGGATCTTGTCAACTTCGTTATCGCGGCCGGTGAGAAACATCAAAGCGACGCTGGCATGCTCACGGAGTTCTCGCGCCAGCAATAAACCATTTTTACCCGGCAGGTTGATATCCATGATTACCAAATTAATATCATGTTCCGACAGGGCGCGATGCATCTCTGCGCCGTCGGTAGCTTCATGGACCATATAGCCCTCGGCTTCAAAAATGCTTTTGAGGGTATTACGGGTGACTGACTCGTCTTCAACGATAAGAATGTGCGGGGTCTGCATGTTTGCTACCTAAAATTACCAACATAATTGAAAGAGGAGGTACTCAAGCCGCTGTCGTCCTTAACGGTAGCGGAGGAATAAGACGCATCCCCCAAGGCTTCAGGCCTAAGCACATCATCGTGCCCTATCGTGATTAACGCTCTGTTACCGGCGACGCTTACCTGTATTCGAGGCCTGATTTGTCAGGCTTAAATGCTGCATAGCTTACCCTTATTAACAACAATATAACAGCGTCAACAGAATTTACCACTCAAGAAAATATCATTTTGCTGACGTATATCAAAATAAACCCTAACACCTGTGCCATTTCTGTAGACAAGATTAACAGCACGGCACGTTAGATAACTTTCACGTCTCTTTATGTACCATTATCTTATATTGTTTAACCCGGCAAGGCGTTCGGGTGAAAATAACCTAACAGAACGGCCGCTGGTCGCGGCATAAGGGCGCTGGGGGGACGCAGCCCGGCGCTTGGCCGGGCGTTAATGGATTACTTTTGCTTATCGATTAGCATTATAATTACCGCAAGAGGGGCGAGAAAACGTCTATTTTTCCTGCCGCCATTTTCCACAAATGACAATAGCTGCCGCCTAATAACTTAAGTGACTATATAAATTCATCCTAGCACGGCACCTGAGGGTGCTCCCGGTTGCTTCTCGGATGCTCGCCAAGGCGCCCGGTTGGATTGACGTCACACGGCGCGCGGTGATTTCTGCTGTGATATCGGTAATGGCTAGCATAGTAGACTGCATTATCGGTAATGATAATGGGTTCCGGCGTGCGTGCGGCGCAGGCGCGGGATATTGACCGGTGCGACTCGGGTCATGCTACGGGCCGTAAAAGCAGATATTCATTGACTTTAGCGGCTGATTGCTTTAACCAATAGAGTATTAATAAAAAACAGTGATAATGCCAACCATCATGCGTACCCGCTTCAGCCACGGCACCATTATTATTACCACCACCGATACCACCACGGGTAGCGGCGCGGGCTGACGCATACAGGAATCCAGAAAAAAGCCCGCACCTTGACAGTGCGGGTTTTTTTTTAAGCTTAATTCAGGAGATGAAACAGAAATGCGAGTACTGAAATTCGGCGGTACCTCCGTCGCCAACGCGGAGCGTTTTATCCGCGTCGCCGATATCCTTGAGAGTAATAGCCGCCAGGGACAGGTGGCGGCGGTATTATCCGCGCCGGCCAAAATCACCAACCACTTGGTCATGATGATAGACCGTACGCTCAACGGCATTGATATCCAGCCGAATATCCTTGACGCCGAACAGATCTTTACCCGACTGTTGGACGGGTTGGCCGCAGCCCAGCCGGAGTTTGATCATCCGGCGCTGCGTAGCCAGGTGGAGCAAGAGTTCGCGCAGCTCAAACAGTTACTGCACGGCATTTCACTGCTGAAATACTGCCCTGATAGCGTTAACGCCGCGATCATCAGCCGCGGCGAAAAACTCTCCATCGCGCTAATGGAAGCGCTATTGCGCGCCCGCGGTTTCAACGTGACGGTCATCGGCCCGGTGGAGAAGCTGCTGGCGCAGGGGGGCTATCTGGAATCGACGGTGGATATCGCCGAGTCCACCCGGCGCATCAACGATGCCGCCATCCCCGCCGATCACATCATCCTGATGGCGGGCTTTACCGCCGGTAACGAGCGCGGTGAACTGGTGGTGCTGGGCCGCAATGGATCCGATTACTCGGCGGCGGTTCTGGCGGCCTGTCTGCGCGCCGATTGCTGCGAAATCTGGACGGATGTGGACGGCGTTTATACCTGCGATCCTAATCAGGTGCCGGATGCGCGTTTACTCAGTCAGCTTTCCTATCAGGAGGCGATGGAACTTTCCTACTTCGGCGCCAAGGTTCTTCATCCCCGTACCATCGTCCCCATCGCGCAGTTCCAAATTCCCTGTCTTATCAAAAACACCACCAATCCTCAAGCTCCCGGCACGTTAATCGGGCCCACCAGCGGCGAGGAAGGTAACCCGGTCAAAGGTATCACCCATCTGAATAATATGGCGATGATCAACGTTTCCGGCCCGGGAATGAAAGGCATGATCGGCATGGCGGCGCGGGTTTTCGCGGCCATGTCGCGCGCCGGCAGCTCCGTGGTGCTGATTACGCAATCCTCGTCGGAATACAGCATCAGTTTTTGCGTGCCGCAGCATGAGTTGGCGGCTGCCCGCCGGGCGCTGGAGGAGGAATTCTACCTGGAGCTGAAAGACGGCCTGCTGGAGCCGCTGGATGTGATTTCCCGCCTGGCGATTATTTCGGTGGTCGGCGACGGAATGCGCACCCAGCGCGGCCTGTCCGCCAAACTTTTTGCCGCGCTGGCGCGCGCCAATATCAACATCATCGCTATCGCCCAGGGATCCTCCGAGCGTTCCATCTCGGTGGTGGTGGACAATGACAGCACCACCACCGGCGTACGGGTCGCGCATCAGATGCTGTTCAATACCGATCAGGTTATCGAAGTCTTCGTCATCGGCGCGGGCGGCGTTGGCGGCGCGCTGATCGAGCAGATCCGCCGTCAGCACGCGTGGCTAAAGGATAAGCATATCGACTTGCGGGTATGCGGAATAGCCAACTCGCGCGCTCTGCTGACCAATGTGCACGGCATCGACTTGGCTAACTGGCAGGGGGCGTTGGCGGAGGCGCGCGAGCCGTTCAATTTGGGGCGGCTGATTAGGCTGGTGAAAGAGTATCACCTGCTTAACCCGGTCATCGTCGATTGCACCAGTAGCGAGGCGGTGGCCAACCAGTATGCGGATTTCCTGGCGGACGGCTTCCACGTGGTGACGCCAAATAAAAAAGCCAATACCGCCTCAATGGATTATTACCATCAAATGCGCGCCGCCGCCGCGACCTCGCGCCGTAAATTTCTTTATGATACCAACGTCGGCGCCGGTTTGCCGGTTATCGAAAATTTACAGAACTTATTGAATGCCGGTGACGAGTTGACCCGCTTTTCCGGTATTCTTTCCGGCTCGCTGTCGTTTATTTTCGGCAAACTGGATGACGGTATGTCGCTGTCGGCGGCAACGCTTCTGGCGCGCGGCAACGGCTACACCGAACCCGATCCGCGCGATGATCTGTCCGGTATGGATGTGGCGCGCAAGCTGCTGATTTTGGCGCGCGAGGCGGGGTATACGCTGGAATTGGCGGATATTGATGTCGAGCCGGTGCTCCCGGCGGGCTTTGACGCCGGCGGCGACGTGGAGACGTTCCTGGCGCGTCTGCCGGCCCTGGATGATGAATTCGCCGCCAGAGTGGCGAAGGCGCGCGCCGAAGGTCAGGCGCTGCGCTATGTGGGCAGCATTGACGAAGGACGCTGTAAAGTCAAAATCGAGGCGGTGGGCGCCAACGACCCGTTGTTCAAAGTAAAAGACGGGGAAAACGCGCTGGCGTTTTCAACCCGCTATTATCAGCCGTTACCGCTGGTGCTGCGTGGCTATGGCGCCGGCAATGATGTCACCGCCGCCGGCGTTTTCGCCGATCTTTTACGCACGCTGTCATGGAAGTTGGGAGTTTAACATGGTTAAAGTGTATGCGCCGGCCTCAATCGGCAACGTCAGCGTGGGATTTGATGTGCTGGGCGCGGCGGTGTCGCCGGTGGACGGGACGCTGCTGGGCGATTGCGTCAGCGTGACGGGCGCCGAGATCTTCAGTCTGCACTGCGCCGGGCGTTTCGTCGACAAATTGCCGGCGGAGCCGGAGCAAAACATCGTTTACCAGTGCTGGCAGCGATTCTGCGAGGCGGTGGGTAAAACGGTACCGGTCGCCATGCGGCTGGAAAAGAATATGCCCATCGGCTCCGGCCTGGGATCCAGCGCCTGTTCGGTGGTCGCGGCGCTGGTGGCGATGAATGCCCATTGCGGCCGACCGTTAAACGATGACCAAATGCTGATGTTGATGGGGGAAATGGAAGGGCGCATTTCCGGCGGAGTGCATTTCGATAATGTAGCCCCCTGTTTTCTCGGCGGCATGCAACTGATGCTGGAGGAGAACGGCATCATCAGCCAGCCGGTGCCGGGGTTCGACGATTGGCTATGGGTGATGGCCTACCCGGGCATCAAAGTGAGTACCGCCGAGGCGCGGGCGATTCTACCGGCACAGTATCGCCGCCAGGACTGTATCAGCCATGGCCGTTATCTGGCGGGCTTTGTGCATGCCTGCCATACCCGGCAACCGGCGCTTGCGGCTAAGCTGATGAAAGATGTCATTGCCGAGCCCTATCGCACCCGGCTGCTACCGGGCTTCGCCGACGCGCGTCAGGCGGTGGGCGATATTGGCGCGCTGGCCTGCGGTATCTCGGGCTCGGGGCCGACGCTCTTTGCCATCTGCGATCGCCAGGATACCGCGGCGCGCGTCGCCGACTGGCTGACGCAGCACTACCTGCAAAACGACGAAGGTTTTGTTCATATTTGCCGCCTGGATACCTCCGGCGCCCGTATAATGATGGATTAAATGATGAAACTGTACAATATCAAGGAACACAATGAGCAGGTCAGCTTCGCCCAAGCGATCAAGCAGGGCCTTGGCCGTCAGCAGGGGCTGTTTTTTCCCATGGAACTGCCCGAATTCGCCCTAACCGAGATAGACGAGTTGCTGGAAATGGATTTCGTTAGCCGCAGCGCACGTATTTTATCGGCCTATATCGGGGATGAACTGCCGCCGGAACGCGTCTTGGCGCGGGTGACGGCGGCGTTTGAATTCCCGGCGCCGGTGGTGCCGGTCGCCGAGGATATCGCCGCGCTGGAACTGTTTCACGGCCCAACGCTGGCGTTCAAGGATTTCGGCGGCCGCTTTATGGCGCAGATGCTCACCGAAGTCGGCCAGGGCCAGCCGGTGACCATCCTTACCGCAACCTCCGGCGATACCGGTGCCGCGGTGGCCCACGCGTTCTACGGACTTAAGAATGTGCGGGTTGTGATCCTCTACCCCGAAGGCAAAATCAGCCCGCTGCAGGAAAAGCTCTTTTGCACGCTGGGCGGCAATATTCATACCGTGGCGGTAGAGGGGGATTTCGATGCCTGCCAGGCGTTGGTGAAGCAGGCGTTCGACGATGAAGAGCTGAAACAGACGCTGGGGCTGAATTCCGCCAACTCCATCAATATTAGCCGGCTGCTGGCGCAGATTTGTTACTATTTTGAAGCGGTGGCGCAACTGCCGCAGCAGGCGCGCAATCAATTGGTGATTTCGGTGCCGAGCGGCAATTTCGGCGATCTTACCGCCGGCCTGCTGGCCAAAACCTTGGGGCTGCCGGTGAAGCGTTTCATCGCCGCCACCAACGCCAATGATACCGTACCGCGGTTTCTGAGCGGCGGGAAATGGCTACCCAATCCCACCGTGGCTACGCTGTCAAACGCGATGGATGTTAGCCAACCCAATAACTGGCCGCGGGTGGAGGAGTTGTTTCGGCGCAAAAATTGGCAGCTGACGACGCTCGGCTACGGCTGCGTCGACGATAAGACCACCGCCGAAACGATGCGCGAGCTGGCGGGGCTGGGCTATATTTCCGAGCCGCATGCCGCTATCGCCTACCGTCTGCTGCGCGACGGCCTGCAGCCCGGGGAGTTCGGTTTGTTCCTCGGCACCGCCCATCCGGCCAAGTTCAAGGAATCGGTAGAATCCATCCTTGGGCAGAATTTGCCGCTGCCGCCGGCGCTGGCGGTACGCGCGACGTTACCGTTGCTGTCGGCGCGCATGCCGGCGTCGTTCAGCGACCTGCGTCATTTCATGCTGGAACTGCCGCGATAGCGTCCCGTCAGCGGCTCGCGGGCGGCGGTGCCGGCGGTTTGGCAGAGCGAAGATCGATTTGCCGCCGATAGCGTGCGGTAGGCGTTTGTCGCGCCTGCGCCGCCGGCGGTTTGGTGCCGACGATCCGGGATCGTAGCGCCGTCGACCAGCGCGAAGCGCCGGTGGTTGCTATTGCCGTAGCGCTAACCGGCCTGCTGCGGTCGTTTGAACACCCACTCATTCTCGCTCGACGCCGCGGCGTCAAACCGATAACCGCCGGCATTGAACGCTTGCAAGGACCGGGGCTGCGTCAGCGCTTCGGTAATCACGAAGCGGCACATCATGCCGCGGGCTTTTTTGGCGTGAAAACTGATTACCTTGTACTGGCCGTTTTTCTCATCCAGGAACACCGGTTTGATAACCCGGCCGTTGATGCGGTCCGGTTGCACCGCGCGGAAATACTCGTCCGACGCCAGATTGATCAGGATCGGGTCGCCCTGTTGCGCCAGCGCCTGGTTCAATTTATCGGTCAGCGCGGCGCCCCAATAGCGATACAGATCGGCACCGGCCGGGTTGGCCAGACGGATCCCCATCTCCAGCCGGTAGGGCTGCATCAAATCCAGCGGACGCAATATGCCGTACAGCCCTGACAGCATCCGCAGGTGCCGCTGGGCGAAATCGAATTGCGCCTCGCTAAAGGTTTCCGCCGCCAGACCGGCATAAACATCCCCTTTAAAGGCCAGTATCGCCTGGCGCGCATTGTCGGGGGTAAACGGCGTTTGCCAGGCCTGGAAACGGGCGGCGTTCAGATCGGCCAGCTTATCGCTGATACCCATCAAGGTGCCGAGACGCGACGGCGTCAACTGCCGGCACACGTCGATAAGCGCCGTCGATTGGGGCAGCAATTCCGGCTGCGTGTAGCGATGGGTCGCCAGCGGACTCTGATAATCCAGCGTTTTCGCCGGAGAAATAACCATTAGCATTGCAGGTTCCTGTTATAGCGAAAAAATACGGGCGCCGGTCATGCCGCGCCGGCGCGTACTAGCCATCGCGAGGGAGCGGGGCGGCCGCCCGGCTGTTTTTATCGCGCGGCGTCGCCGGCCGAACCCAGAGACCCGGCGCCAGCTGCGGCGCGATAGCGGGAAAATTCGCCGCATAAAACGTTGGCAGCTTACCGATAGCGCGCTGGCTATTGTAATCATTCGCCAGCATCAACACGACCGGCGACAGTAACAAAAGGGCGATAAGGTTGGTTATCGTCATCAGTCCCATCGCCAGATCCGCCAGCCGCCACACCACCGAGACCTCCGCCACGCAGCCAAATAGCACCATGGTGAGCGTCAGCAGACGCAGCAGCCATTTCAGTTTCACCGGCTGCGGCACGAAAAAGCGCAGGCTGCTCTCCGCATAGGCGTAATTGCCAATAATGGCGGCGAAGGAGAACACAAACACCAGCGCCATCAGTAGCGGCATGCTCCAGTGCCCGGTCACCGTGGCGAGCGATTGATAAATCAGCGCGATGCCGTGGATATCGGCGTGGGCGTGCTCCAGCGTGCCGGAAGTAAGAATAATCGCCGCCGTGGCGCTGCATATCACCAGCGTGTCGATAAAGACCGCCAGCATCTGGATATAGCCCTGTGAGGCGGGGTGCGGCGGCCAGGGCGCGGCGGCGGCGGCGATATTCGGCGCCGAGCCGGTGCCCGCTTCGTTAGAGAACAGACCGCGCTGTACGCCTTGGAAAATCGCTTGCGCCAAGCCATAACCCACCAGACCCGAGGCGGCCGCCGGCAGGCCAAAGGCGCTATTGAACACCAGCGCGGCCACCGCCGCAATCTGGTGCCAGTGGTGCAGCACCACCCAGCCCGCCAGCAGCAGATACAGCAGGCCCATGGCCGGTACCAGCCACTGGGTCAAGCGGGCGATGGCGCGCAGGCCGCCGAAAATCGCCGCCGCGCACAAGATAAGCAGCGCCAGGGTAATCGGCCAGCGGCCCATACCGGATAACTGCTGCGCCGATAGCGTAATCGCGTTGGCCTGCACGGCGCTGAAAAAACCGCCATAGCCCGCCAGTAAAAAGAGGGTGAATAGCGTGCCCATCCAGCGCAGGCCGAGCCCGTTGGCCATATACCAGGCCGGCCCGCCGCAGGCGTTGCCGCAGGTGTCGCGTATTTTGTACAACTGTGCCAAAGTGCTTTCCGCAAAGGCGGTCGCCATGCCAATCAGCGCCGCCAGCCACATCCAGAAGATGGCGCCCGGCCCGCCCAGGATCAGTGCGATGGCGACCCCCATTAAATTACCGCAACCGATACGGGCGGCAAGAGAGGTGCATAAGGCTTGGAACGGCGAAATGCCGCCGCCGCCGCGCGTCCCTGAGTCTTTGAGGATCGTGAAGGTGTGGCAGAAATGGCGTATCTGGATGAAACCGGTGCGCAGCGTGAACCAAATGCCGGTACCCAACAACAGATAAATTAATAGTGAATCCCATAACAGGTTATTGATAAAATTCAATAGCTCAGCCATCGTTCCTTTTCTCCCGCTCCAGCGTCCCGGCTGGGTGTTGTAGGGTCTGGGCGCTTATTTTACCCATTTTACGCATGATTTCACCGATAGGTGCGACAGGTAAAAGCCCGCGTCCGGCCGCTTTTCGCCGCCGCCGCCCGTGCTATCATTCTCGCGCTGCACAGCCCGCTCCGTGCTACACGCGACAACATGAGACCATGATTATGACAGACAAACTCAGTTCCCTGCGTAAAATGACCACCGTAGTGGCCGATACCGGCGATATTACCGCCATCAAGCGCTATCAGCCTCAGGATGCGACCACCAACCCGTCGCTTATTCTTAACGCCGCCCAAATCCCGGAATACCGCGGCTATATCGACGACGCCCTCTCCTGGGCGCGCGGCCAGAGCAACGATCGGGCCGCACAGGTGAACTATGCCGCCGATAGGCTGGCGGTCAACATCGGTAGGGAAATACTGAAGTGGGTGCCCGGCCGCATCTCCACCGAAGTGGACGCGCGACTCTCCTACGACACCGAGGCCAGCGTCGCCAAGGCCAAGAGCCTGGTGAAACTTTACAACGATGCCGGTATCGGCAACGAACGCATTTTGATCAAGCTGGCCTCGACCTGGCAGGGCATTCGCGCCGCCGAACGGCTGGAAAAGGCGGGGATCAATTGTAATTTGACGCTGCTGTTTTCATTTGCCCAGGCGCGTGCGTGCGCCGAAGCGGGCGTGTATCTGATTTCGCCGTTCGTCGGCCGAATTCTCGACTGGCATAAGGCCAACGGTGAACGCCAGACCTTCACGCCTGATGAGGATCCCGGCGTGGTATCGGTTACCGCCATCTATCGCTATTATAAAGAACACGGTTATGACACCGTTGTGATGGGCGCCAGTTTTCGCAATAGCGGCGAAATCCTGGCGCTGGCCGGCTGCGACCGGTTGACCATCGCGCCTGCGTTGCTTAAAGAGCTGGCGGACAGCGAAGGGGAGCTTGAGCGTAAACTTTCTTATACAGGAGCGGTTAAAGCGCGTCCGGAAAAGTTAACGGAAGCAGCATTTCTTTGGCAGCATCATCAGGATCCAATGGCGGTGGATAAACTGGCGCAAGGCATCCGTAACTTTGCCGTCGACCAGGAAAAGCTGGAAAAAATGCTGGACGAACTGCTTTAACGCTGGCCGCCGGTTTTGCAGCCGGCGAGGGCGAGATAGAACGTTTACGGCCCTGCGCGGGCCGTTTTACATGGCGCCGTCGGTTGGCGTCCGCGATCGTGGTTAAGGAGAACATCATTATGCAAACATGTCGCATCGGCCTGGTATCGGTTTCAGACCGCGCCGCACGCGGTGTCTATGTCGACCAGGGGCTGCCGGCGCTCGAAGCCTGGCTGAACCGCGCCCTGACCAGCCCGTTCACCCTTGAGACCCGGTTGGTGCCGGACGAGCAGCCCCTGATCGAGCAAACGCTACGCGAACTGGTGGATGAAAGCGGTTGCCATTTGGTGCTGACCACCGGCGGCACCGGGCCGGCGCGGCGCGATGTCACCCCTGACGCAACGCTTGCGGTGGCCGATCGTGAAATGCCGGGCTTCGGCGAACAAATGCGGCAAATCAGTCTGCACTTTGTTCCCACCGCCATCTTGTCGCGCCAGACCGCCGTGATTCGTAAGCAGTCGCTGATCCTCAATTTGCCGGGACAGCCAAAATCGATTCAGGAAACGCTGGAAGGCGTGAAGAACGACCGCGGCGACATTGTAGTCCAGGGCATTTTCGCCAGCGTGCCTTACTGCATGCAACTGCTGGACGGCCCTTATCTGGAAACTGAGCCGTCGGTGGTCACGGCGTTTCGACCCAAAAGCGCCCGCCGGGCCGCGGAAGAGTAAACGGTGTGGTGAAAGGTCCGCCGCTCGCGCCGCCACATGGCCTAATCATCCGTCGTCTGCATCGCGCATAGCTGCGATATCGCTGCCGCTCGCGTGGCGTACATGAGTTATTGCCTGAAGGGTAAACATTTTTACCCTATCAGTAAGTTTAAGTTTACAAGCCGTGGTATATTGTTGCCATTTACCTTGTCAAGCGCAGATGATTATGCATGACGAACATCACCGCCGGCTGGACCGGCAGGATTGTAAGACGCTCACGCTTGCGGCATTAGGTGGCGCGTTAGAGTTTTATGATTTTATCATTTTTGTGTTTTTCGCCGGGGTCATGGGGCAGTTATTTTTCCCGGCTGACATGCCGGAGTGGCTGCGCCAAATGCAAACTTACGGTATTTTTGCCGCGGGTTATCTGGCGCGCCCGCTGGGGGGCATTGTCATGGCCCATTTTGGCGATAGGGTGGGGCGCAAGAAAATGTTTACCCTGTCTATCTTATTGATGGCGCTGCCGACGCTGGCGATCGGGCTATTGCCGACCTATGCGTCGCTCGGCATCGCGGCGCCGCTATTGCTGCTGTTGCTGCGGATCTTGCAGGGCGCGGCCATTGGCGGCGAAGTCCCCGGCGCCTGGGTCTTTGTCGCCGAGCATGTGCCCTCCCGGCGCATCGGCTTCGCCTGCGGCGCCCTCACCGCCGGGTTGACCGTCGGCATTCTGCTCGGCTCGTTTGTGGCCACTCTCATCAACCAACTACTCCCCGCCAGCGCTATCGCCGCCGGCGGTTGGCGCATCCCTTTCTTTATCGGCGGCGTCTTTGGTTTGTGCGCTATGTATTTGCGCCGCTGGCTGCGGGAAACGCCAATCTTTATCGAGCTACAGGCGCGCAAAGCGCTGGCCCGCGAGCTACCGCTCAAATCGGTAGTGATGAGTCATAAAAAAGCGGTGGCGATATCCATGTTGCTGACCTGGCTGCTTTCCGCCGGCATTGTGGTGGTTATCCTGATGGCCCCGCTGTGGCTACAGCAGCAGCGCGGCATTAGCGCGCCCGTCGCGCTGGAGGCCAATTGCGTGGCGATAATCGCCCTGGCGTTCGGCTGCATCGTCGCCGGTGTGGTGATTGACCGATTCGGGGCGCGCAAAACCTTCATTGCCGGTTGCGCCCTGTTGGCTATCGCCAGCTGGATCTTTTACCACAGCGACGTCACCCAACCGGCGCAGCTGTTTCTGACCTATGGTAGCGCCGGCTTCTTTGTCGGCATCATGGGCGGCGTGCCCTTTGTGATGGTCCACGCCTTTCCGGCGCCGGTGCGGTTTAGCGGCATTTCCTTTTCCTATAATATCGCTTACGCCATTTTCGGCGGCTTGACGCCGATGGTGGTGACCTTGCTGATGAGCGTCACACCGATGGCGCCGTCCTGGTACGTGCTGGCGCTGGCGTTGATGGGGATTGCGTTGGGGTTCGCGCTGCCGGGGAACGCGAAGCGTATGCTGCCCAGCAGCGATGGGGCCAAGGCGGCGCTGTAGGCGGGGCGTATTGCCGGTGGACCGCGCAAGGCTCAGGCCAGCGTGCGGCGACACTGGCCGGCGGCGGGTAACAGCGTGCGGCGTCGGCACTGGCCGGCGTCGGCGGCGGGCAAAAATCCTCGGTCGTCGGGGAAGATGGCAAGCTTAAAGAGCCGTGTCAACCCGGCGCGGTAACGCCGGCGCTATGCACGCGGTATGTGTGCGCCCTGAACGCGCGTCACGCCGCCGCTGCAATGGAAAATAGCCTAATTAATTTACTCTAAATTATTCAATAAATTAGGGAGGAACGCGCGCATCATAGGGCAAAACGTCCGGCGCGCGAGGCGCTATCGCGGGATTTTTTTTGCCGTTACCCCTTGATGCAGGGCGGTGTGACCCCATCTTATTTGCATCCAACGTTGTTGAACCTGGGAAATAATCGGGCGGCGAAAACTTGAAAAGTTTATTTTCGGCCGCATATCAGGTTTACGACCACAACGAAATTGAACTTTTAGTGGAGATGTTTAGATGGGAAAAATCATTGGTATCGACTTGGGTACGACCAACTCCTGCATCGCAATTATCGAAGGCAGCAAACCTCGCGTACTTGAAAACAGCGAAGGCGATCGTACGACTCCTTCCATCATTGCCTATACGCAGGATGGTGAAATTCTGGTTGGCCAACCGGCTAAACGTCAGTCCGTCACTAACCCGCAAAATACCTTGTTCGCCATCAAGCGTCTGATCGGCCGTCGTTTCAAGGATGAAGAAGTGCAGCGCGATGTTAGCATCATGCCGTACAAAATCATCGCGGCTGACAATGGCGACGCCTGGCTGGAAGTCAAAGGCCAGAAAATGGCGCCGCCGCAGATTTCCGCTGAAATCCTCAAGAAGATGAAAAAGACCGCGGAAGATTATCTGGGCGAACCGGTCACCGAAGCGGTTATTACCGTACCGGCTTATTTTAACGATACGCAGCGCCAGGCGACCAAAGACGCCGGCCGTATCGCCGGTCTGGATGTTAAGCGTATCATCAACGAACCGACCGCAGCCGCGCTGGCCTATGGCCTCGACAAAGAAACCGGCAACCGCACCATCGCGGTGTATGACCTGGGCGGCGGGACGTTCGATATTTCGATTATCGAAATCGACGATGTCGATGGCGAAAAAACCTTTGAAGTCCTGGCGACCAACGGCGACACCCATTTGGGTGGTGAAGACTTTGACAGCCGCTTGATCAACTATCTGGTGGATGAATTCAAGAAAGATCAGGGTATCGATCTGCGCAACGATCCGCTGGCGATGCAGCGCCTGAAAGAAGCCGCTGAAAAAGCCAAGATCGAACTGTCTTCCGCGCAGCAGACCGACGTCAACCTGCCGTACATCACGGCCGACGGTTCCGGTCCGAAGCATATGAACCTGAAAGTGACCCGCGCCAAGCTGGAGTCGCTGGTGGAAGAGCTGGTCAATCGCACGCTTGAGCCGCTGAAAGTAGCGCTGAAGGATGCGGGCCTGTCGGTTTCGGACATCAAAGACGTTATCCTGGTGGGCGGGCAGACCCGTATGCCGCTGGTGCAGAAGAAAGTGACCGACTTCTTCGGCAAAGAGCCGCGTAAAGACGTTAACCCGGATGAAGCGGTCGCCATCGGTGCTGCGGTTCAGGGCGGTGTACTGGCCGGCGACGTGAAAGACGTGCTGCTGCTGGACGTGACCCCGCTGTCGCTGGGTATCGAAACCATGGGTGGCGTGATGACGCCGCTGATTGCCAAGAACACCACCATCCCGACCAAGCACAGCCAGGTGTTCTCCACCGCGGAAGACAATCAGTCCGCCGTGACCATCCATGTTCTACAGGGCGAACGTAAGCGCGCCGGCGATAACAAATCCCTGGGCCAGTTCAACCTGGACGGCATTGCGGCGGCCATGCGCGGCACGCCGCAGATTGAAGTGACGTTCGATATCGACGCCGACGGGATCCTGCATGTCTCCGCCAAGGACAAGAACAGCGGCCGCGAACAGAAGATCACCATCAAGGCTTCCTCGGGTCTGAACGAAGAGGAAATCCAGAAAATGGTACAGGAAGCGGAAGCCAATGCCGAATCCGACCGCAAGTTTGAAGAGCTGGTGCAGACCCGTAACCAGGCCGATCATCTGCTGCACAGCACCCGTAAGCAGCTGGAAGACGCGGGCGACAAACTGCCGGCGGACGACAAGACCGCTATCGAGGAAGCGCTGAAAAATCTCGACACCGCGCTGAAAGGCGAGGATAAAGCCGACATCGAAGCGAAAATGCAGGCGCTTATTCAGGTCTCCGGCAAACTGCTCGAAGTGGCTCAGCAGCAGGCTCAGGCGGCGGGCGAAGGCGGCGCGGACGGCAGCGCCAAGGCGGACGACGATGTGGTCGACGCCGAATTTGAAGAAGTTAAAGACAAAAAATAATCGCCCTGAATGGGCACGGCGGCGGCGCACACCGCCGCTGCTGGCAACAGGCACGGGCGTCGAGGCAACTCTGCGCCCGTGCAAGCATGTTGAGGGCAGGAAGAGACGACGATGGCGAAATCAGACTACTACGAGATTTTAGGCGTTTCCCGGGATGCGGAAGAGCGTGAAATCAAAAAGGCCTATAAACGCCTGGCGATGAAATTCCACCCGGATCGCAACCCAGGGAATGCCGAAGCCGAAGCGAAATTCAAAGAGATCAAAGAAGCCTATGAAGTGCTGACCGACGCGCAAAAGCGCGCCGCCTACGACCAATATGGTCATGCGGCCTTTGAACAGGGCGGCATGGGCGGCGGCGGTTTCGGCGGCGGCGCCGGCGGCGCGGATTTCAGCGATATATTCGGCGATGTTTTTGGCGACATCTTTGGCGGCGGCCGGCGCCAGCGCGCCAGCCGGGGCGCGGATTTACGCTATAACATGGAGCTTTCCCTTGAGGAAGCGGTGCGCGGCGTTACCCGCGAAATTCGTATCCCTACGCTTGAAGAGTGCGATGTCTGCCACGGCAGCGGCGCGAAGCCGGGCACTTCGGCGGTGACGTGTCCGACTTGTCACGGCCAGGGCCAGGTGCAGATGCGCCAGGGTTTTTTCGCCGTACAGCAGACCTGTCCCACCTGTCAGGGGCAGGGTAAGATCATTAAAGATCCTTGCACCAAGTGTCACGGCCATGGCCGGGTAGAGAAATCCAAGACGCTGTCGGTGAAGATCCCGGCCGGCGTGGATACCGGCGATCGCATCCGCTTAACGGGCGAGGGCGAAGCCGGCGAGCATGGGGCGGGCGCGGGGGATCTGTACGTACAGGTCCAGGTGCGGAAACATCCCATTTTTGAACGTGAAGAAAACAACCTTTACTGTGAAGTGCCGATCAACTTCGCCATGGCGGCGCTGGGCGGCGAGATCGAAGTCCCGACGCTCGACGGCAGGGTCAAGCTGAAAGTGCCGGCGGAAACGCAGACCGGTAAATTATTCCGTATGCGCGGCAAAGGCGTGAAATCCGTGCGTGGCGGGTCGCAAGGCGATTTGCTGTGCCGGGTCGTGGTGGAAACGCCCGTAAAACTCAACGAGCGTCAGAAACAGCTACTGCGCGAGCTGGAAGAGAGCTTTGGTGGACCGAGCGGCGATCAGAACAGTCCGCGCTCGAAAAGCTTTCTCGACGGTGTGAAAAAGTTTTTTGACGATTTGACCCGCTGATAGGCTCCGCCTCTGGCGCGGCGCAAATCTCCCCGGCCCTGCGCCGGGTTTTTTTTGCCGCGCCGGCGGCGCCCTAAGCGGATTTTCGTCGGCACGGCGGGCGGTTTTCATTTACCCCCGCCGTCGCCTGCCGCACAATAATCCCTTCTCCGCCAAAATCGAGGATCGTTATGTTCGCTGCGCCTTTACGCCGCATGTTTGCCCACCCGGCCGCCGGCGGCGTCTTGCTTTTCGTCGCTGCGCTTGCCGCTATTGTGATGGCCAATACCGACGCCAGCGCGCTCTATGACGCCATCATTCATTTTCCCGCACGGCCCGAGGGCGACACCGCTGCGCATCTGACCGTGCAGCTGATCGTTAACGATGGCCTGATGGCGGTGTTTTTCTTGGCCGTCGGTCTGGAAGTCAAATACGAACTGTTGCAGGGGGCGCTCAATAGCCGCGCGCGGGCGGCGTTTCCCGCCATTGCCGCGCTGGGGGGAATGGCGGCGCCGGCGTTGATTTATAGCCTGGTCACCGCCAGCGCGCCGGCATTGCGCGCCGGCTGGGCGATTCCGGCCGCCACCGATATCGCCTTCGCCGTCGGCGTGCTGGCCCTGTTGGGAACGCGGGTGCCGGCCAGCCTGAAAGTGTTTTTGCTGGCGCTGGCGATTATTGATGATCTTGGCGCGATAGTGATTATCGCGCTGTTCTACAATAGCGCGCTTAATCCGCTGGCGCTGGCCGCGGCAGCGGGCATCATCGGGGTAATGGCGCTGATGAATCGCGCCAACGTCCGGTCTCTCGCGCTTTACCTGCTGTTGGGGGCGGCACTGTGGGGCTGTATCCTGCTTTCGGGGATTCACGCCACGCTCGCCGGCGTGATAGTGGGGGGGCTTATCCCGCTCACGCTGCCGGCAACCGGCACATCGCCAGCGCGCGCCCTGGAGCACCGGCTGCAGCCGTGGGTGGTGTATTTGATTTTGCCGCTATTTGCTTTCGCCAACGCCGGTATCTCGCTGCGGGGCGTAGCGCCGGGGCATTTGGTCTCACTGCTGCCGTTGGGGATTGCCGCCGGGCTGGTGGTCGGCAAACCGCTGGGGATAGTGCTGTTTACCGCCGCGGCGGTGAAGCTTAGACTGGCCCGGCTGCCCGCCGGCATGGCATTTCGCCACATTGCCGCGGCGGGGGTGCTGTGCGGTATCGGGTTTACGATGTCGATTTTTATCGCCAATCTGGCGTTCGGGCAGGGGGATCCGACCACCATCGTGCTGGCGAAGGTCGGTATTTTATCCGGCTCGGTGACCGCGGCGCTTTTGGGCTACCTGCTGCTGCGCGCGGTCCTGCCGCGGCCGCAGGGGAGCGCGGCGTCTGTCGCCCGGGCGTTGCCAGAGGAAGGCAATACCCGCGCCTAATCACAAGCCGCTAGCCGTAGACAGAGCCATTGCCAGGCCCGCTTGCGCGCCAGAAGATAGAGCGATCGAGGCCGTTTCGTTTGCGCCCGACGTGCGTTTAACGGCGATTTGCGGGCATAAAAAAACCGGCCAGGGCCGGTTTTCTCAACAAAGCACAACGTTACCGCAATTACTGCATGGCGTTGATTTGCGCGGTCAGGTTCGATTTATGACGTGCAGCTTTGTTTTTGTGGATCAACCCTTTGCTGGCCTGACGGTCAACAATCGGTTGCATGGCAGAAAACGCATTCTGCGCAGCTTCTTTATCGCCAGCGGCGATAGCAGCGTAAACCTTTTTCACAAAGGTGCGCATCATGGAGCGACGGCTTGCATTATGCTGACGACGCTTCTCAGACTGTACGGCGCGTTTCTTAGCTGATTTGATATTAGCCAAGGTCCAACTCCCAAACTTGTTCTATGAGACAATTCAAAGGCCGAGGAATATGCCCGTTCGGTCTTCTTTTGTCAATGGATTTGTGCAAATAAGCGCCGCTTAAACGCGCGACGCCTGTTACAATGTGATGGCGCAAGATTCTATCAGTTTCCGCCGACACAATACAGTGCTTCATGCGAAAAAAGCGTTTACCGGCGTGCTGAGCCGGCGGTTCGGCCACGGGCAAGGGTGGACGCGCCGCCCACCGGCGTTTCGCGGCAGCATAACCTGCGTGAAAACAGGGCGGGGGCGAAATAAGCGCGGCTTTCTCTGCGCGCAATGTCAAAGATTGGAATCGCGGGTTAACCTTAGCGGCGGTACAAGGTATAATCCGCCGATTTCCACTGTTTTAGGTGTCTTGAGCCGGCTATGGAGCTTATTCGCGGCATACATAATTTACAGCCACGTCACCATGGGTGCGTGCTGACCATCGGCAATTTCGACGGCTTTCACCGCGGACACCAGGCGCTCATAGCAGAATTGCAGGCTGAGGGCCGCCGTCGCGGTCTACCGGTGATGGTGATGATTTTTGAGCCTCAGCCGCAGGAACATTTCGCCGGCGATGCCGCGCCGGCGCGCTTGACCCGGCTGCGCGACAAGGTGAAATACCTGGCGGCCGCCGGCGTGGACGCCGTGGTCTGCGTCACTTTCGACAAGCGGTTTGCGGCGCTTAGCGCCGGCGCTTTCGTAACGGATCTGCTGGTGCAAAAACTGGGCGTGCGTTTCATCGGCGTCGGCGACGACTTTCGCTTTGGCGCTCGGCGTCAGGGGGATTACGCCCTGCTCCAGCAGGCGGGGAAAGCGGCCGGATTCGAGGTGATGAGCACCGTCACCTACACCGAAGGCGGTCGGCGCATAAGCAGCACCGCCGTGCGTGAGGCGCTGGCGCAGGATCGTCTGGTGGAGGCGGAAATGCTGCTCGGGCATCCCTATCGCCTCTCCGGCCGCGTGGTGCATGGCGACGCGCTGGGGCGGACGATCGGCTTCCCGACCGCCAACGTGTCGTTGAAAGGGCGGCAGGCGCCCATCAACGGCGTGTATGCGGTGGAAGTTTACGGCATCGCCGACCGGCCGCTGCCCGGCGTGGCGAATATCGGCACCCGGCCCACGGTGGCCGGTTTGCGCCAGCGGCTGGAAGTGCATTTGCTGGATGTGGACATGAACCTGTACGGTTGCCATATCGAGGTGGTGATTCGCGCGAAAGTGCGCAATGAACAACGGTTTGCTTCGCTTGACGACTTAAAGCGGCAAATCGCGAATGATGTGGTGAGCGCCCGCGACTATTTCGGGCTGGCGACGCCTCAATAATGCTCAAACCGAAAACGGAACCGAGAATCGAATGACTGATTACAAAAATACCCTGAACTTGCCGGACACAGGGTTTCCCATGCGCGGCGATTTAGCCAAGCGTGAACCTGGCATGCTGCAACGCTGGTATGAACAGGATCTGTACGGGATTATTCGTCACGCCAGGAAGGGCAAGAAAACGTTCATTCTGCACGACGGCCCGCCGTATGCGAACGGCAGCATTCATATCGGTCACTCGGTCAATAAAATTCTTAAAGATATTATTATTAAATCCAAAGGGTTGATGGGCTATGACTCGCCATATGTCCCGGGTTGGGATTGCCATGGCCTGCCGATTGAGCTGAAGGTGGAACAACTGATCGGCAAGCCGGGCGAGAAGGTCAGCGCCGCGGAATTCCGCGCCGCCTGCCGCCGTTATGCCGCCGAACAGGTGGAGGGGCAGAAAAAGGATTTCATTCGTCTGGGCGTGCTTGGCGACTGGGAACACCCGTACCTGACGATGGATTTCACTACCGAGGCGAATATTATTCGCGCCCTCGGCAAGATTATCGCCAACGGCCATCTGCATAAAGGCGCCAAGCCGGTGCACTGGTGCATCGACTGCCGCTCCGCGCTGGCGGAGGCGGAGGTGGAGTATTACGACCGGACTTCGCCGTCCATCGATGTGGCTTTCGCGGCCGCAGACGCCGCCGCGGTCGCCGCCAAGTTCGGCATCGCTGATTTTACCGGTCAAGTGTCACTGGTTATCTGGACCACCACGCCGTGGACCCTGCCGGCCAACCGCGCCATCGCCGTCCATCCCGACTTCGACTATCAATGGGTCAAGGTTGACGGGCAAGCCTATATCCTGGCCGCCGATCTGGTGGACAGCGTCATGGCGCGCGCCGGCATCACGGGTTGGACGGTGCTCGGCAGCGCCAAAGGTAGCGCGCTGGAGCTGCTGCGGTTCCGTCATCCGTTCATGGGCTTCGATGTGCCGGTCATTCTGGGCCAGCACGTGACGCTGGACGCGGGCACCGGCGCGGTGCATACCGCCCCCGGCCATGGCCCCGACGACTATGTCATTGGCCAGCAATACGGTTTGGAGGTCGCCAATCCGGTCGGTGCCGATGGCTGCTATCTACCGGGTACGCTGCCGGCGCTGGACGGTTTGCAGGTGTTTAAAGCCAATGATGTGGTCATCGATCTGCTGCGCGACAGCGGCGCCCTGCTGCACGTGGAAAAGCTACAGCACAGCTATCCGCACTGCTGGCGCCATAAAACGCCGATTATCTTTCGCGCCACGCCGCAGTGGTTCGTCAGCATGGATCAGCGCGGCCTGCGTAAGCAGTCGCTGGCGGAGATCAAGGACGTGCAGTGGATCCCCGGCTGGGGCCAGGCGCGCATTGAGACCATGGTCGCCAACCGTCCCGACTGGTGCATTTCGCGTCAGCGCACTTGGGGCGTGCCGATGGCGCTGTTCGTGCATAACGAGACCGAAGCGCTGCATCCGCGCACTATTGAATTGATGGAAGCGGTGGCGCAGCGGGTTGAGCAGGACGGCATTCAGGCCTGGTGGGATTTGGATCCGGCCGAGATTTTGGGAGACGATGCCGCGCATTATCACAAAGTGCCGGATACCCTCGACGTTTGGTTCGACTCCGGCTCCACCCACTCCTCCGTGGTGGCGGTGCGGCCGGAATTTGAAGGCCATGCGCCCGACATGTATCTGGAAGGGTCTGACCAGCATCGCGGCTGGTTCATGTCGTCGCTGATGATCTCTACCGCCATGCACGGCAAGGCGCCGTATCGTCAGGTGCTGACCCACGGCTTTACCGTTGATGGGCAAGGCCGGAAAATGTCCAAATCGGTGGGCAACGTAGTCAGCCCGCAGCAGGTCATGGACAAGTTGGGGGCGGATATTCTGCGTCTGTGGGTCGCCTCCACCGATTACACCGGCGAGATGGCGGTGTCCGATGAGATCCTCAAGCGCTCCGCCGACGCCTATCGCCGCATCCGCAACACCGCCCGTTTCCTGCTGGCCAACCTGAACGGTTTTGATCCGGCGCGCCACAGCGTCAGCCCGGAGCAGATGGTGGTGCTGGATCGCTGGGCGGTGGGCCGGGCGCAGGCGGCGCAGGCGGAGATCGTCGCCGCTTACGACAGCTATGATTTCCATAATGTCGTGCAGCGCATGATGCAGTTCTGTTCCGTCGAGATGGGCTCTTTTTATCTGGATATCATCAAGGACCGTCAGTACACCACCAAAGCGGACAGTATCGCCCGCCGCAGCTGCCAGACCGCGCTGTATCATATCATTGAAGCCCTGGTGCGCTGGATGGCGCCTATCATGTCGTTTACCGCCGATGAGATCTGGGGCTTTATGCCGGGGGAACGGGCGCAGTATGTCTTTACCGAAGAGTGGTACGATGGCCTGTTCGGACTGGACGCCGCCCAGCCGTTGAACGATGCTTATTGGCAGACCCTGTTGCAGGTGCGCAGCGAAACCAACAAGGTTATCGAGCAGGCGCGGGCGGACAAGCGCATCGGCGGCTCACTGGAGGCTCGGGTCACGCTGTACGCGGAGCCGGAACTTGCCGCTTCACTGCGCGAATTGGGCGATGAACTCTACTTCGCGCTACTGACCTCAAGCGCGGTCGTGGCGGATTATGGCGACGCCGGCGATGACGCGGTGCAGTGCGAGGGGCTGAAAGGGCTGAAGATTGCCTTGGCAAAAGCCGAAGGGGAAAAATGCCCGCGCTGCTGGCATTATGAGACGGATATCGGTCAGCATGCCGATCATCCGGAAATTTGTGGTCGCTGTGTCACCAATGTGGCCGGCCCGGGCGAAGAGCGTAAGTTTGTCTGATGAATAAAACGATGATGTCCACGGGACTGCGCTGGCTTTGGCTGGCGCTGGTGGTTCTGGCGCTGGATCTCGGCAGCAAGCAGTGGGTCATGGCGCATTTCTGGCTCGGCGAGTCGGTGCCGGTTATCCCGTTTATTAATTTTACCTATGCCCACAATCCGGGCGCCGCCTTCAGTTTCCTGGCGGACAAGGGAGGATGGCAACGTTGGGCGTTTTCCGCCATAGCGGTGATCATCGCGGTGGTGCTGCTGGTCATGATGTATCGTTCAGATAAGCGGGCCAGGCTGTCTAACGCCGCCTATGCGATGATTATCGGCGGCGCGCTGGGCAATCTGTTCGACCGGATGGTGCATGGCGTGGTGATCGACTTTATTGATTTCTATGTTGGCGATTGGCACTGGCCCACGTTCAACGTGGCGGATGCAGGCATTTGCATTGGCGCCGTACTGATTGTGCTGGAGGGCTTTTGCCGTCCCGCCGGCAAAACCGCCAGGCAGAAAGGGTGAAGTGATGACCAATCACGCCGTACAACCGGACAGCGCGGTATTGTTGCATTTTGATCTTAAACTGGCGGACGGGCAGTTGGCCGATTCGACCCGGCGCGAGAACAAACCGGCGCTTTTTCGGCTCGGGGACGGCAGCCTGTCCGCCGAGTTGGAGCAGGCGCTGCTCGGCCTGCGGACGGGGGACCGGAAAAGCTTCTCCCTGGCGCCGGAGTCGGCGTTCGGTCCGTCCAATCCCGATCTCATTCAGTTTTATTCGCGCCGCAATTTTATTGAGACCGGCGTGCCGGACGTGGGTACCATTATGCTGTTTACCGGTATCAACGGCAGCGAAATGCCGGGGCTGATAAGCGACGTGGCGGACGACTCTATCACCGTCGATTTTAATCATCCGCTCGCCGGTAAAGTGGTCTGGTTCGATATTGAAGTACTGGCAATAGACCCGCAACTGGAGGCGACCGATGCGCATACTGCTGGCTAATCCGCGCGGATTTTGCGCCGGCGTTGACCGGGCAATCAGTATCGTTGAGCGCGCGCTGGAAATCTATGGCGCGCCCATCTATGTTCGCCATGAAGTGGTGCATAACCGCTATGTGGTCGACACGCTGCGCCAGCGGGGCGCGATTTTCATCGAGCAAATCGCTGAAGTGCCTGATGGCTCCATCCTGATTTTCTCCGCCCACGGCGTCTCCCAGGCGGTGCGGGCAGAGGCGCGCAGCCGCGATTTGACCGTGTTTGATGCTACCTGCCCGCTGGTGACCAAAGTGCATATGGAAGTCGCCCGCGCCAGCCGTAAGGGAACCGAGGCCATTCTGATTGGCCATACCGGTCATCCCGAAGTGGAAGGCACCATGGGGCAATACAACAACCCCGACGGCGGGATGTATCTGGTCGAATCGCCGGAGGATGTCTGGCGGCTTAACGTCAAAAACGTTGATAATCTGTGCTTTATGACCCAGACCACGCTATCGGTGGATGATACCTCTGACGTGATTGACGCGCTGCGCGCGCGGTTCCCCGCGATTATCGGGCCGCGCAAAGACGATATTTGCTACGCGACCACCAACCGCCAGGAAGCGGTGCGCAATCTGGCCGCCGATGCCGATGTGGTGCTGGTGGTCGGCTCGAAAAACTCCTCCAACTCCAACCGGCTGGCGGAACTGGCCCAGCGGGTTGGCAAGCCGGCCTATCTGATTGACAGCGCCGGCGACATCCAGGAAAGCTGGCTGCAGGGCACGCAGGCAATCGGCGTTACCGCCGGCGCCTCGGCGCCCGATATCCTGGTGCAGCAGGTGATCGAACGTCTGCGCTCGCTGGGCGCCGAAGACGCTGAAGAGCTCATCGGCCGCGAGGAAAATATCGTCTTTGAAGTGCCGAAAGAGCTGCGGGTCGACGTGAAGATGGTGGAGTAATGCCATCCTCGCCGTCTTGCCCAACGCTTTCGTAACGGCGAACCCTCCCAAGCCGCGGGTCAATCGAACCGGAATCGGTAGGTTGGCGCCCCGCGGGTGCCGGTGGCGACCTGCAGCAGTGCGCCGTCCAGCTCGCCGGGGGCCGCCAGCTGCTTACGCGCCGAGGTGATAAACAGCGTCGTGCCTCCGGGGCCGCCAAAGGCGCAGCAGCTGGGCTGCGTGACCGGCAGCGGCACATGCTCGGCGAGCGTAAGCGTACCGTGGCGGATACGGTAGCGGCTAAGACAGCCGTGGCCGAAGCGCGCGTTAATCAAATCCCCCTCATGACTGAGCGCCGACCCGTCGGGCGTCATATCGTCGGCGGCGTGGCTGCGCATCTCCTGCGGCAGAATTCCCAGGCCGCTGGCTGAGAAAAACACCTGCTCGGCGCTGTCGGCAAACCAGACGCGATCTTCATGCCAGGCGAGCGTGTTGGGAATGGTCATGGCGCCGGCCATTTTGACCGGCCGGGAATCGCCCGGGGCAAACCGATACCAGCCACCGAGGGGCGCCGCTTCGTTAACGTCCATGGTGCTGAACCACAGGGAACCATCAGGGGCGATGGCGGCCTCGTTGGGGCGGGTGCCGGCCGCGTCCCGCGGGTAGGGGCAGAGCAACGCCGGCGGCGCCTGGCAATCCTCCCAGTGATAAAGCAGGATACCCTGGTCGCTCACCAGTAAAAACAGTTCGCGACGCTCGGTCAGCAGTGCGGCGCTGAACAGCGGCGCGAGGCTGCGCTGCTCGATGGCATCCCGCTCCGGCCAATAGCGCAGTAACCGGCGTTGTAAAATATCGACCCACAACAGGGACCGACTCTGGCTGCACCAGACCGGGGATTCCCCCAGCTCGGCGCGATAATCGCCCACCGGACGCACTTGACCGCTAAAAAGCGTCTCCATCCTGACCTCATCTTTGGCTTGCCGATAAGCGCTAAGTGTAGCGGCTTTACGCGATGGGGAAAGCGTAAAAGCGCATTGGCTATGAATAAACATTCAAATTGCGCAGCGTGGCGCAAAAAAAATGTCGTCGGCTAGCGGCCTAGCTCATCCTTTGCGCGGCCGAGCGCAAATTTATCATCACCACGGATTTCTGCTGGCGGCGGCGCGCCGGCACGGTTAACCTGAGAATAACCGACAAGATAAAAAAGTGAGAGGATCCATGAGCAACACACCAATCCGCATCGCGGTCGCCGGCGCGGGTGGCCGGATGGGGCGCCAGCTAATCCAGGCGGTGGCGCAGTCGGAACAGGCGGCGCTGGGCGCGGCGTTAAGCCGCGACGGTTCGGGATTGTGCGGGATGGACGCCGGTGAGCTGGCCGGTATCGGCGCCCTCGGCGTTACGATAAGCGACGACCTCACGGCGGTAATAGAGGATTTTGATGTCCTCATTGATTTTACCCGACCCGACGCTAGCCTGGCGTACCTGGAGTTTTGCCGTCAGCATCGCAAAGGCATTGTCATCGGCACCACGGGGTTTAGCGATGCGCAGAAAGAGGCTATTCACGCGGCGGCGCAAGAGACGGGCATTGTTTTCGCCGCCAACTTCAGCGTCGGGGTCAATCTGATGCTTAAGTTGCTGGAAAAAGCGGCGCAGGTGATGGGGGAGGAGGCCGATATTGAAATTATCGAGGCGCATCATCGCCACAAAGTGGATGCCCCGTCAGGCACGGCGCTAGCCATGGGGGAAGCGATTGCCGGCGCCCTCGGGCGCGATCTTGCCGATTGCGCGGTGTACAGCCGTGAAGGCCATACCGGCGAGCGCAAAGCGAAAAGTATCGGCTTTGCCACGGTGCGGGCCGGTGACATCGTGGGTGAGCATACCGCCATGTTTGCCGAGGTCGGCGAGCGCCTGGAGATCGCCCATAAAGCGTCAAGCAGAATGACTTTCGCCAGCGGAGCGGTGCGTGCCGCCGTTTGGCTTTCGGGCCAGAAAAAGGGCCTTTTTGATATGGTCAATGTGCTTGGTCTTGACAAATTATAGGGTTTCTTCTGAATTATTTTCTTCATATGACCTTATTAACTGATTGTTTATATTAAATAATTATGGATGTGTTGCTTAAGTGGTCTGGTTTTTGCCTATTTAAGTTGATTCCCTCGTAAAACCCCCTTTTTTTAACATTAAGCGGGGGATTATACGGCGCCATCTGCGGTTTCCGCCGCCAAAAGGCGCCGAAGAGCACCGCTTGCCGCTCTGGCGCCATCAAAATAGCGGGCAACCGTTTTCCTGGGCTGTTTTATCCTCTTTTTTACGCTGTTCATGCCCGCATTACGCTAAAGCGGACGAAAGCAGATAAAAAATATCCCTTTAGGGTAGACAAACTACAGGGTCATCTTTAAAATGCGCCCAATTTGCCAAAATTCTACCTTACAGGTGATTTTTGCATTGATTCATGCCGTTTGAATGAATTAATATGCAAATATAATGACTGAATATTCCTTGGAGGGTGTTTTGATAAAGTCAGCGCTGTTGGTTCTGGAAGACGGAACCCAATTCCACGGTCGGGCCATTGGGGCAGAGGGCACGGCGGTGGGGGAAGTGGTTTTCAATACGTCAATCACTGGTTATCAAGAAATCCTCACTGATCCTTCCTATTCTCGCCAAATCGTTACTCTCACTTATCCCCATATCGGCAATGCCGGCACCAATGAAGCAGACAACGAATCCCCCCGCGTGCAGGCGCAGGCGCTGGTGATCCGCGACCTGCCCCTCATCGCCAGCAACTTTCGCGATACGCTGTCGCTCTCGGATTATCTGAAGCAGCAGAATATTGTCGGCATCGCCGATATCGATACCCGTAAGCTGACGCGTCTGCTGCGGGAAAAAGGGGCGCAAAACGGCTGCATCATCGCCGGCGATAATCCGGATGCGCAACTGGCGCTGCGCAAAGCCCGCGAATTCCCCGGCCTGAACGGCATGGACCTGGCGAAAGAGGTGAGTACCACCGAACAATACAGCTGGACTCAGGGCAGTTGGACTCTGGACGGGGGATTACCCGCGCCGGCGACCGACCTGCCTTATCATGTGGTGGCTTATGACTACGGGATCAAGCGCAATATCATGCGCATGCTGGTGGATCGGGGCTGCCGCTTGACGGTGGTGCCGGCACAGACGCCGGCTGAAACGGTGCTGGCCATGAACCCTGATGGCATTTTCCTGGCCAACGGCCCGGGAGATCCGGCGCCCTGCGATTATGCGATCGCCGCCATCCAAACCTTCCTCACCACCGATATTCCGCTGTTCGGCATTTGCCTGGGCCATCAATTGCTGGCGCTGGCCAGCGGCGCCAAGACGGTAAAGATGAAATTCGGTCACCACGGCGGCAACCATCCGGTAAAAGATTTGGCGGCCGATCGGGTGATGATCACCGCCCAGAACCACGGCTTCGCGGTGGATGAAAAAACGCTGCCCGCCACGCTCCGGGTCACCCATACCTCACTGTTTGACGGCACGCTTCAGGGCCTGCACCGCACCGACAAACCGGCGTTCAGTTTCCAGGGGCATCCCGAGGCCAGCCCCGGCCCGCACGACGCCGCACCGCTGTTCGACCATTTTATCGAGCTCATCAACGCTTATCGCTCACAGCCTAACGTATCAGGAGCCTGAGATGCCAAAACGTACCGATATAAAAAGTATCCTGATCCTGGGCGCCGGCCCCATCGTTATCGGCCAGGCGTGCGAGTTCGATTATTCCGGCGCGCAAGCGTGCAAGGCCCTGCGCGAAGAGGGCTATCGCGTGGTGCTGGTGAACTCCAACCCCGCCACCATTATGACCGACCCCGACATGGCCGATGCGACCTATATCGAGCCTATTCACTGGGAAGTGGTGCGCAAAATAATCGAAAAAGAGCGGCCGGATGCGCTGTTGCCAACCATGGGCGGCCAGACGGCGCTCAACTGCGCCCTGGAGCTCGAGCGTGAAGGGGTGCTGAAAGCGTTCGGCGTGGAGATGATCGGCGCCACCGCTGACGCGATCGACAAGGCGGAAGACCGCCAGCGTTTCGACAAGGCGATGAAAAAAATCGGCCTGGAAACCGCGCGCTCCGGCATTGCCCATACCATGGACGAGGCGCTGGCGGTGGCGGCGGATGTCGGCTTCCCCTGCATTATCCGCCCCTCGTTCACCATGGGCGGCACCGGCGGCGGCATTGCCTATAATCGCGAAGAGTTTGAAGAGATTTGCGAGCGCGGTCTGGATTTGTCCCCCACTACCGAACTGCTGATCGATGAGTCTCTCATCGGTTGGAAAGAGTATGAGATGGAGGTGGTGCGCGATAAGAAAGATAACTGCATCATCGTCTGTTCTATCGAGAACGTCGATCCGATGGGTATCCACACCGGTGACTCGATAACCGTCGCGCCGGCGCAGACTCTGACCGATAAAGAGTACCAAATCATGCGTAATGCCTCGATGGCGGTATTGCGCGAAATCGGTGTGGAAACCGGCGGCTCTAACGTCCAATTTTCGGTCAATCCGAAAACCGGCCGGCTTATCATTATCGAGATGAACCCGCGCGTTTCCCGCTCCTCCGCGCTGGCGTCCAAGGCGACCGGCTTCCCCATCGCCAAAGTTGCCGCCAAGCTGGCGGTGGGATATACCCTCGATGAATTGATGAACGACATTACCGGCGGCCGCACGCCGGCCTCCTTCGAGCCGTCCATCGACTATGTGGTGACCAAGATCCCGCGCTTTAACTTCGAGAAATTCGCGGGTACCAACGACCGTTTGACCACGCAGATGAAATCGGTGGGTGAAGTCATGGCCATCGGCCGCACCCAGCAAGAGTCGCTGCAAAAAGCGCTGCGCGGGCTGGAAGTGGGCGCCAGCGGCTTCGATCCCAAGGTCAATCTCGACGATCCTGAAGCGTTGACCACCCTGCGGCGCGAGCTGAAGGATGCCGGCGGCGAGCGTATCTGGTATGTGGCGGACGCCTTCCGCGCCGGCATGTCGGTGGACGGTGTGTTCAACCTGACCAATATCGATCGCTGGTTCCTGGTGCAAATCGAGGAGCTGGTCAAGCTGGAGAACGACGTGGCGGAGCGAGGCGTCACCGCCCTTAGCGCCGATTACCTGCGCCAGTTGAAACGCAAGGGCTTTGCCGATGCGCGGCTGGCCGCTCTGGTGGGCGTGGCGGAGGCGGAAATTCGCAAATTACGCGAAAGCTACAATCTGCACCCGGTCTATAAGCGGGTGGATACCTGCGCCGCCGAGTTCGCCACCGATACCGCCTATATGTACTCGACCTACGATGAGGAGTGTGAATCCCAGCCTCATCAGGATCGCGAGAAAATCATGGTGCTGGGCGGCGGCCCGAACCGGATAGGCCAGGGCATCGAGTTTGACTACTGCTGCGTACACGCCTCGCTGGCGCTGCGGGAAGACGGTTACGAGACCATCATGGTCAACTGTAACCCCGAAACGGTTTCCACCGATTACGACACCTCGGATCGTCTTTATTTCGAGCCGGTGACGCTGGAAGACGTGCTGGAAATCGTGCGTATCGAAAAGCCCAAGGGCGTCATCGTACAGTACGGCGGCCAGACGCCGCTGAAACTGGCCCGCGCGCTGGAAGCCGCCGGCGTGCCGGTGATTGGCACCAGCCCCGATGCCATCGACCGGGCAGAAGATCGGGAGCGTTTTCAGCAGGCGGTTGAGCGTTTGGGGCTGAAACAGCCGGCCAACGCCACCGTCACCACCATTGACCTGGCGGTGGAAAAAGCCGCCACTATCGGTTATCCGCTGGTGGTGCGCCCCTCTTATGTCCTGGGCGGCAGGGCGATGGAAATTGTTTACGACGACACGGACCTGCTGCGCTACTTCCACAGCGCGGTTAGCGTGTCCAATGATGCGCCGGTGCTGCTTGACCGTTTCCTGGATGATGCGGTAGAAGTGGATGTCGATGCGGTTTGCGATGGCGAAAACGTGCTGATTGGCGGCATCATGGAGCACATCGAGCAGGCCGGGGTGCACTCCGGCGACTCGGCCTGTTCGCTGCCGGCGTATACGCTGAGCCGTGAAATTCAGGATGTCATGCGCCAGCAGGTGGAGAAACTGGCGTTTGAGCTGCAGGTCAGGGGGCTGATGAACGTCCAGTTCGCGGTGAAGGATAACGAGGTGTACCTCATTGAGGTCAACCCCCGCGCCGCGCGCACGGTGCCGTTTGTTTCCAAGGCCACCGGCGTAGCCCTGGCGAAGGTGGCCGCCCGGGTAATGGTCGGCAAATCCTTGGTGGCGCAGGGAGTGACGCGCGAAGTCATTCCCCCCTACTACTCGGTGAAAGAGGTGGTGCTGCCGTTTAACAAATTCCCGGGCGTGGACCCGATTCTGGGGCCGGAGATGCGCTCCACCGGCGAGGTCATGGGCGTGGGGCGGACCTTCGCCGAAGCGTTCGCCAAGGCGATGCTCGGCAGCCAGTCGCGCATGAAGAAAAGCGGCCGTGCGCTGCTGTCGGTGCGTGAAGGCGACAAAGACCGGGTGGTAGACTTGGCGGCCAAGCTGCTGAAACACGGCTTTGAGCTGGACGCTACCCACGGCACGGCGGTGATCCTGGGCGAGGCCGGTATCAATCCGCGTCTGGTGAATAAAGTCCATGAGGGTCGGCCGCATATTCAGGACCGGATCAAAAACGGCGAATACAGCTACATCGTGAATACCACCGCCGGCCGCCAGGCGATTGAGGATTCCAAACTCATCCGGCGCAGCGCCTTGCAGTATAAAGTCCATTACGACACGACGCTGAACGGCGGGTTCGCGACCGCGATGTCCCTCAACGCCGACGCCACCGCCCAGGTAATTTCCGTGCAGGAAATGCACGCGCAAATCATCGGCTAAATCCGCGTGTAACGGTGTTTAAAAGGGTGCGAAAGCATCCTTTTTTTATGGCTGTTTCGCTCCGGTTTAACCGATTTCCTTCTGTCGGCGCGGCGCTTTTAAGTGCTTTCTGAAATTTGTCACGCCTTGCAAAGCCAGCTATCGACGCCCTGGATCTCTTTCCGTATAGTGTCAGCAATTTTGTTGCCTGTAAGGGGTTTTATGATTATTAGCCTGATTGCCGCCCTGGCGGTAGATCGTGTGATTGGGATGGAAAATGCCATGCCCTGGCATCTTTCCGCCGATCTGGCCTGGTTTAAACGTAACACGCTCGACAAACCGGTTATCATGGGGCGCCGGACGTTTGAGTCCATCGGTAAGCCGCTGCCGGGAAGACACAATATCGTGCTGAGCAGCCACCCCGGCGATAATGACGACGTGACCTGGGTGTCAACGCCTGCGCAAGCGCTGACCGCGGCGGGTGCGGTGGCAGAAGTGATGGTCATCGGCGGGGGGAAAGTTTATGAGAGCTTTTTGCCGCAGGCCGGGCGGCTCTATCTGACCCATATCGATGCGGAAGTGGATGGCGATACCTGGTTTCCCGATTATGAGCCGGATGAATGGCAATCCACCTTCAGTGAATTCCATGACGCCGACGAGAAAAATACCCACAGTTACTGCTTTGAAGTATTGGAGCGCCGCGGCTGACGCGCCTTGTCTCCGAACGCCGCGCGTGACGTGCGACCCGACCTGTAGCGCCGCGGCTGATACGCAACCCGACCTGTAGCGCCGCGGCTGACGTGCGACCCGACCTGTAGCGCCGTGGCTGACGTGCGACTCGACCTGTAGCGCCGCGGCTGATGCGTGATTTGTGGCGTCGCCCGCGCCGGGGTTTAACGGCCAGACATCCATCAGGCCGCCGGGGTTGGCCTTAAGCGCTGATGGGATTTTCGATGCCGGTCTCGTTTTGCCGGTTGGAGGGCACGCGGGTAAAGGTTTTATCCTCCCAGCGCAGTAGAGTCAGTTCGCCGCCCCAACAGCAGCCGGTGTCGAGCCCGTAGATATTCGCCGGTGTTCCCTGCCCCATTAGCGAAGCCCAGTGGCCGAAAATGATGCTATAGCATTCGGGCACCGGCCCCGGCAGCGCAAACCAGGGCCGCAGCGGCGCCGGCGCTTTCTCCGGTATATCCTTGCAGTTCATTTCCAGCTGGCCGTTGGGAAAGCAGTAGCGCATGCGGGTGAACACGTTGGTACTGAACCGCAAACGCGCCAGACCGCTCAGCTCCGGGCTCCAGTTGTTCGGCATATCGCCGTACATGGCGTCGAGGAACAGCGGATAGCTGTCGCTGCTGAGCACCGCCTCTACTTCCCGTGCGCACTGGCGCGCCGTCGCGAGATCCCACTGCGGCGTGATGCCGGCGTGGGCCATCACCAATTTTTTC
Source organism: Sodalis praecaptivus (assembly GCF_000517425.1). Taxonomy (NCBI): domain Bacteria; kingdom Pseudomonadati; phylum Pseudomonadota; class Gammaproteobacteria; order Enterobacterales; family Bruguierivoracaceae; genus Sodalis; species Sodalis praecaptivus. The sequence goes on along the minus strand of NZ_CP006569.1, from coordinate 3,884,121 downwards.
TCCTCATCCACCTGTAGCACCGGCTGGCGGCGCAGCCAGTTGATTAATTCATCGGCGTCCGGCGCTTCCAGCAGCGGTGTGATGCGATCTTTCGGCTTATTGCGGCTGATACCGGCATAGACCGCCAGTAAATGCAGATCGTGATTGCCCAGCACCATACGTACGCTATCGCCCAAACTGCGCACCAGACGCAGCACCTCTAGCGAACCGGGGCCGCGCGCGACCAGATCGCCGGTCAGCCACAGGGTGTCCAGCGCCGGATTGAACTCAACCTGCGCCAATAGGATTTTCAGCTCATCGAAGCAGCCGTGAATATCACCGATTAAATAAGTCGACATAGTTAGTTTATTAGAGAAGGGATCGCCAGGCGGAAGACGGGGATCGCAACGTGAAACCCTTCGCCCTGATCATCGACCATATCGTAATGGCCCTGCATGGTGCCGAGCGGGGTTTCCAACACCGCACCGCTGGTATATTGAAACTCGCCGCCGGGAAGGATGCGCGGCTTCTCGCCCACCACGCCTTCGCCCTGGACCTCGATCTCCTGGCCGTTGGCGTTGGTGATAAGCCAGTAACGCCCCATCAGCTGCACGGGGTGCCGTCCCAAATTGCGCAGCGTGATGGTATAGGCGAAAACGTAACGATCCTTTTCCGGCTGAGACTGGGTCTCTATGTACATGCTCTGAACCTGAACGCAGACACGGGGCGAGTTTATCATCAAAGCACTCCTGTTAGTCCTGTGAAACGGGGCGCTCCGCCAGCACGTTAGCCAACCGGCAGTAATGCTCAACGCTTAAATTTTCCGCGCGCAGCGTCGCGTCGATACCCTGTTCCGCCAACTGTTGCGCACTGAAAAGGTTGCCCAGACTGTTGCGCAGCGTCTTGCGGCGCTGGTTGAACGCCAGGCTGGTCAACGTGGCCAGTTTACTCAAATCGCGGACCGGGAACGGTAGCGTAGCATAGGGCACCAGCCGCACCACCGCCGAATCCACTTTCGGCGCCGGGCGGAACGAGGTCGGCGGCACTTCCAGCACCGGGATGATGTTGCAGTAGTACTGCGCCATCACGCTCAACCGGCCGTAGGCCTTGCTGTTCGGGCCCGCCACCAGCCGGTTGACCACCTCTTTTTGCAGCATAAAGTGCATATCGCGAATGGCATGAGTATAGCTGAAAAGGTGGAACATAAGCGGCGTGGAAATGTTGTAGGGCAGATTGCCGAACACCCGCAGCGGCTGGCCCCGTTCGGCGGACAGCGCGGCGAAATCCACCGTCATCGCGTCCTGCTGCACGATGTTGAGCTTGGACTGCAAGAAAGGATGGCTGGCCAGGCGGGCGGCCAAATCACGGTCAAGCTCGATAACGGTCATGGCGTCGATGCGCTCCGCCACTGGCTCGGTCAGGGCGCCCAGGCCGGGGCCGATTTCCACTATGGCTTGGCCGGGCTCGGGATGAATGGCGGCAACAATAGCATCAATAATTGAGCTATCGTGCAGAAAGTTCTGGCCGAAACGCTTGCGCGCCAGATGCCCCTGATGAACGCGGTTATTCATTACGATGTTTTATCATGTCGATGGCGAGATTAAGCGCCGTTTTGATACTGCCGGCCTCCGCCTGTCCCGACCCGGCCAGCTCCAGGGCGGTGCCGTGATCGACGGAGGTACGAATGAAGGGGAGCCCCAGCGTGATATTGACCGCCCGGCCGAATCCCTGATATTTCAGCACCGGCAGACCCTGATCGTGATACATCGCCAGCACCGCATCCGCCTGCTGTAAATATTTCGGTTGAAATAGGGTATCGGCAGGCAACGGACCGACCAGATTATACCCTTTGGCGCGCAGCGTATCCAGGGCAGGCGTGATCACTTCGATTTCTTCCCGGCCCATATGGCCGCCTTCGCCGGCGTGGGGATTAAGCCCGCAGACATAGATGCACGGCTCGGCGATACCGAATTGCCGCTTGAGATCCTGGACCAAAATCGTAATGACTTCATCCAGGGACTGGCGGGTGATGGCGCCCGGAACCGCCAGCAGCGGCAAGTGGGTGGTGGCGAGCGCGACGCGCAGCGACGCGGTGGCCAACATCATAACGACGCGATCGCGGCCGCTGCGTTCGGCGAAATATTCGGTATGGCCGCTAAACGGCAGGCCGCCGTCGTTAATAATGCCCTTATGCACCGGACCGGTGAGCAGCGCGGCGAACTCGCCGCTGAGGCAGCCGTCGCAGGCGCGGGCCAGGGTCGCTATCACATAATGGCTATTGGCGGCATTGAGTTCACCGGCAGTGACCGGCGCCGGCGCCTCGATGGCTAGCACCGTCAGCTCCCCAGCCTGGCGCGGCGTAGCCGGCTCTTCGGGACGGTAGGGGTGCAGCCGCAGCGGCAGGTTGAGCTGCCGCGCCCGCGCCGTTAACAGCGCCGGATCGGCGCAGATCACCAGCTCGACCGGCCACGCCTGCTGAGCCAGTAGGGCGACGAGATCGGGACCTATCCCGGCGGGTTCGCCGGGAGTGATGACAATGCGTTGGTTATTGCCCATTGTTGTCGATAATTTTCACATAGGCGGACGCGCGCTGCTCCTGCATCCAGGTTTGCGCCTCTTCGGCGAACTTACGGTTGAACAGCAGGCGATAGGCGCGGTCTTTCTGGGCGGCGTCGGTGCGGTCCACCTGACGGGTGTCGATAAGCTGAATCAAATGCCAGCCGAAGGACGAATGCACCGGCGTGCTGATTTCCCCTTTCTTCAGGTGCATCAGCGCATCGCGGAAGGCCGGGTCGAAGGCATCGGCGGAGCTCCAGCCCAGATCGCCACCCTGATTGGCGGAACCCGGATCCTCCGACAGCTGTTTAGCGGCGGCGCTAAAGCTGAGGCGACCGCTCTTGATTTGCGCCGCGATATCCTCAAGCTTGGCGCGAGCCTGCTGATCGGTCATCACCACCGAGGTGCGTAAAAGAATGTGGCGCGCATGTACTTCGGTCACCGCCACTTTCTGGTCGCCGCCGCGAATGTCGTTGACTTTCAGGATATGAAAACCGACGCCGGAGCGGATCGGGCCGACAATGCTGCCCTTCTGAGCGCCCTGCAAGCGCGCCGCGAACAGCGACGGCAGCTCTTCAAGTTTCCCCCAGCCCATTTGACCGCCTTTCAGCGCCTGCGGGTCAGCGGAGTAAGTGATTGCCAACTTGCCAAAGTCCGCGCCGCTCTTGCTCTGCTCGACTAACGAATTGGCCAGCGCTTCCGCTTTATCCACCTGATCCTGGCTCGGGTTTTCCGGCAGCGGAATCAGAATATGGCTGAGATTAAATTCCGCGCCGTTGCCGGTTTGGGCGGCGATCTGCTGCGCCAGCGACTCCACTTCCTGCGGCAAAATAGTCACGCGGCGACGAACTTCGCCGTTGCGCACTTCGGCAATCAGCATCTCTTTGCGGATTTGCGCCCGGTAGGTGTTGTAGTCCATGCCGTCATAGGCCAGGCGGCTGCGCAGCTGATCGAGGGTCATATGGTTCTGGGCGGCGATATTGCCGATGGCCTGATCCAGCTGCTCGTCGCTGATGGTGATGTTGGCGCGCTGCGCCAGTTGCAAAATAATGTTATCCATAATCAGCCGGTCGAGGATCTGGCGGCGCAGCGTCGCGTCGTCCGGCAGTTGTTGATTGGCTTCCTGCGCGCCGCGTTTCACCGTGGTCAGCATGCTGTTCACATCACTTTCCAGGACGACGCCGTTGTCCACTACGGCGGCAACTTTATCCACGACCTGCGGGGCGGCGAGGGCGCCTTGGGCGCACAGGGCGAGGCCGAGGATAAATGTTCTCCAGTTTTTCATAACTTTTCCATATATATCAGCCGCATATGCGGATTAAGTTCAATGTTTGCGTCGAGACTGCAGCATTAAAACGCCCGCTGATAGGGGAGAATGCCGGATCCCAGCATCTTATCCGTACCCAGGCCATAATTGCTGCTCAAACCGCGCAGTTCAATATTAAACGACACTTTGTTGTCGTACTGGCTGGAACTGTCGGTATTGTTCCAACCGGTGATCTTCCGCTCATAGCCCACATTGATAGCCCAGCAGCAGGTGTTGTATTGCAGGCCGACCAACTGATCCGCCGGCTGGTTGGCCTTGGTATCGTAATAATACGCGCCGACCAGCGACCAGCGGTCAACCAGTGGCCAACTGCCGGTGACCCCCACCTGCGAAATGCCCTGTTGATAGCCGGGATGGCTAATGTCGGACAGCATCTGCTCAATATATTGCGGGCTGGCGTAACGGTAGTTCAGCTGTAGGATGCGATTCTCGTCGCGCCGGTACTCCAGCACCGCATCGCCCAGCGCAACGCTGTTCAGACGGGAGTCATACTGCAGGCCGCCTCGGACCCCCCACTGATTGCTGATACGCCAGTAGCTATCTCCCGCCCAAACCACGCTGCCGGTATTATCATAATTATCCCAGGTACCGGTGATATCACCGGTACGGGGCCGCGAGAAGTAGTAGATTTGACCCACGGAGGCGTTAAATCGTTCCACGCGCTGATCGTCATAAATTCGGGTGGTCACGCCGCCCGCCAGTTGGTTGGCGGACGAAATACGGTCGAGGCCGCTGTAGGTGCGATCGCGGAACAGGCCGGAGTAGTCGGTTTGCAGGATAGTGGAGTCGTAAACGCCGATATCGTTCTGATTGCGATAGGGCACATACAGGTATTGCAGCCGCGGCTCCAGCGTCTGGGTGTAATCGGGCGCGTAATCCATATCGCGCTCGAACACCATCTTGCCGTCGGTTTTAAACTGCGGCAAAACCCGGTTGACCGAGCCCTTCAGGTGACGGCCGGTAGTGGTATTCTCGTTGTAATAATCGATATTTTCCTGCTGATAGTGTGTGGCCATCAGCTTGGCTTCGGTATTCAGACTGCCCCAGCGGTTGGCCAGCGGCAGGTTGAGCGTGGGCTCGATATGCAGCCGGGTGGCTTCGGGATAATCGTTGTTGACGTTGGTAAATTTGGCCGCCTGGCTGAATACCTTGAGGTCAAAGGGACCGATGTCGTTTTTATAGTAGGTCAAGTCGAACTGGGGCGCGGCGCGGTAAGCGTCGCTGCTATTGGTGTCAAACACCTGGAACTGCTTGTACGACAGGGCGGAATCCCAGTTTTCATCGGCATAGCCGAAGCTGAATTTTTGCGTGGCGTAGCCGTCGGTGGTACTGCCGTACTTGGAATCCAGATCGTCGAAATAGTTGGAGTCGCTGACTTTGGTGTAGTCGACGTTGAAACGCCACACCTGATCCATGACGCCGTTATGATGCCAATAGAGCAGCCAGCGGTCGCTATCGCCATCGCTGGCGTGTTCGCTGCTGTAAACGCGATCGTTGGGCAGCCAGTCGAATTCCACCAGCCCTTCGCCCGGGGTCGTCAGGTAGCGGAACTCGGTCTGGATCTGGGTGCCGCGTTTACTCATGTAATTCGGCGTGATAGTGGCGTCGTAGTTGGGCGCCAGGTTCAGGTAGTAGGGCGCGCTGAACTCGAAGCCGTTGTTACTGCCGTATTTTGCATTGGGGATAAGGAAACCGGAGCGGCGCTTGTCGCCCACCGGCATTTGCAAATACGGACTGTAGAAGACCGGCACCTTACCGATTTTAAAGCGCGCGTTCCAAATCTCGGCGACTTGCTCCTCGCGGTCGTGGATGACCTCCGAACCGACCACGCTCCAGCTGTCGTCCCCCGGCAGGCAGGAGGTAAAACTGCCGTTTTCCAATACCGTGTAGCGGTTATCGCCGCGCTGTTTCATGGTATCGGCGTCGCCGCGGCCCTGCCGGCCCACCATCTGGTAATTACCCTGATAGACGTCGGTATCTTTGGTGTTGAGATTAGACCAGGCTTTGGGGCCCTGCAGTTTGATCTCATTGCTGGCATAATTGACATTGCCGGTGGCGGTAACGGTACGCAGCGGCGCCTGGTTTTGCTCCTGACGCTGCGTGAGCTGCACTTCATCGGCGGTGAGCGTGCTGTTGCCTTGTTCAATATCCACGTTGCCGCTAAATAGCGCATGTTCGGGATAATTCGCCGCGGCTTTATCGGCCTGTATATGTACCGGCAGCGCGTTGGGGTCGCCATTGACAAGAGGTTTGGTATAGGCCGGCACGCCTAACAGGCATTGATCCGCCAGATCGGCCAGCGCCTGCTGGCTACAGAGAGCGGACCCGATAAGGCTGGCCAGCAGTGTGGGTAAACGTTTTTTCATAAGCGTTTTTCAGGTGTTCCGTCATCCAGGGCTTATCGCGGCAAACGGTCAGAGACTATATCACTCATTAGCGTTGCGCCAGTGTTAAATCCTGCCGTTTCGCCGCGCACCGTTAGGCTTAGCGTTAAATGACAGGTATGATAAAGCAATTTTGTACCGACGGCATGATGAATTGAGGAGTATATGCGTTATTGGGGTAAGCTGTTGGGCGTTATTGTGGCGATTTGGTCGGGCGGCGGTTTTTGGGCCATCGTATTGGGCCTGCTGATTGGCCATATGGTGGATAAGGCGCGGGGCGCCCGCGTGACCGGTCCCGGCTATTTTTCCGATCAACAAACCCGGCAAAACGTTTTTTTCCGCACCACTTTCCAGGTGATGGGCCATTTGACCAAGTCCAAAGGGCGGGTCACCGAGGCGGACATTGTCAACGCCAATCGGTTGATGACGCGGATGCAGCTGAATGATGCGCTAAAAAGCGCCGCACAGGAGGCGTTCCGCGAAGGGAAAGATAGCGATTTCCCGCTGCGCGGCCGGCTGCGCGAGTTTCGCCAGGTCTGCTTTGGCCGCTTCGATCTTATCCGCATGTTTTTGGAAATTCAAATCCAAGCGGCCTTCGCGGATGGTTCGCTGCACCCCAACGAGCGGCAGGTGCTGTACGTCATCGCCGAAGAGCTGGGCATCAGCCGCGGCCAGTTTGATCAGTTCCTCAGCATGATGGAGGGCGGCGCGCAGTTCGGCGGTCAGCATGAGTCTTACCAGGGCAGCTACCGCCAGCCGGGGCGGGCGCAGGGACCGACGCTGGAGGATGCCTGCAAAGTGCTCGGCGTCAGTCCCCAGGACGATGGCCCGACGATTAAGCGCGCCTACCGCAAGCTGATGAGCGAGCATCATCCCGACAAGCTGGTGGCGAAAGGGCTGCCGCCGGAAATGATGGAAATGGCCAAACAGAAAACGCAAGCGATCCAGCAGGCCTATGATCTCTTAAAGCGGGAAAAGGGCTTTCGCTAAGCGGTAAATGCCGCCCAGGGCTAACCGCCGGGCGCAGGCCGCGCCCGGGTGGGCGGGGCATGACACGCCGAGGCTCGGTATGTCGTGCCGCGCGCTCGCCGCAGCGGCAAAGCCAGCGCGGCGGTTAGTTTAGAAATCCGCTTCGCAATGGAAATGAATCGGCGAGCCGTAATGGGGATGGGTGATGGCCAGGGTTTGGGCGTGAAGCAATAGCCGCGGCGCCATGGCTTTGGCCGCAGGCGTAGCGTAAAACCCGTCGCCCAGGATGGGATGGCCGAGGGACTGCATATGCACCCGCAGCTGATGCGAGCGGCCGGTCAGCGGCGTCAGCCGCACGCGGGCGCTATGATCGAGATCGCGGGATAGCACCTCATAGTGGGTCAGCGCCGCTTTACCGGTGTCAAAGCAGACCTTTTGCCGCGGCCGGTTCGGCCAGTCGCAGATAAGCGGCAAATCGACGTCGCCTTCATCGCGCGCGGGATGCCCCCACACCCGGGCGATATAGGTTTTGCGCGGCTCGCGCTCGCGAAACTGGCGTTTCAGTTCGCGCTCCGCGGCCTTGGTCAGCGCCACCACCAGCACGCCGCTGGTGGCCATATCCAGACGATGCACCGATTCTGCCTGCGGGAAATCCGCCTGTATCCGCGTCATGACGCTGTCTTTGTGCTCCAGCGCCCGCCCGGGCACCGACAATAATCCGCTCGGCTTATTGACCGCCATGATATGCGCATCCTGGTACAGGATATGCAGCCAGGGCGTTTGCGGGGGATGATAAGGTTCCATACGGCTCCAGGTGAACCCGGCGGCGTGACCGCCGGGGAGAGATTGCGGGTTATTGATGCGTGACCACAATAAGGCGGATGGCATCCAAACGCCAGCTGGCCTCATCGAGATGCTTGAGCACCTGGCGCCGATTTTCCGCCACCGCCTCCAATTCGTCGTCGCGGATAGCCGGGTTGACCCCCCGCAGCGCCTGCAACCGGCTCAGTTCGGCGCCAAGGCGCTGGTCCGCCTGCGCCCGGGCGTCGTCAATCAGCGCGCGGGCCTGTTGCGCCACCAGGGGTTCGCCGCGCATCAGCATGCCATGCACCTCTTGCTGCACCGCGCCGACCAGTTTGCTGGCGGTATGGCGCTTCACGGCATTAAGTTGGCGGTTAAATTGCTCAAATTCTACCTGCGGCGCCAAGTTGGTGCCGTTTTTATCCAGCAGCAGACGCAGCGGGGTGGCGGGCAAGAAGCGGTTAAGCTGCAAGTTACGCGGCGCCTGCGACTCCACGACATAAATGAGCTCCAACAGCAGGGTACCGACCGGCAGCGCTTTGTTCTTCAGCAGCGACAGCGCGCTGCTGCCGCTTTCGCTTGAGAGCACCAAATCCAGGCCGTTACGGATAATCGGGTGCTCCCAACTGATAAACTGCGTTTCTTCGCGCGCCAGCGCCTGGTCGCGATTGAAGGTGATGGTGCAGCCCTCTTCCGGCACGCCCGGAAAATCCGGTACCAGCATATGATCCGATGGTTTAAGGACAATGAGATTATCGCTGCGGTCTTCTTGGGCAAGGCCGATAATATCAAACAGATTCAGGGCAAAATTCACCAACTGACTGTCGTTATCCTGCTCAGCGAGGGTCTGCGCCAGGGCCAAGGCCGGCTCGCCGCCGTTGGAGTGCAGCTCGAGCAGGCGGTCGCGGCCCTGCTCCATTTGCGCTTTCAACGCATCGTGACGGGCGCGGCAATCGTGCAAAAACGCGGTAAAATCGGTCAGCTCGCCAGGCTCTGCCAGATAGCCCAGCAAGGTCTGATACGCTTCATCATACAGGGTGCGGCCGGTGGGACAGGTATGCTCGAACGCATCCAGCCCTTCATGATACCAGCGCAGCAGCACCGCCTGCGTCGAGTGTTCCAAATAGGGGACATGGATCTGGATATCCCGACCTTGACCGATGCGGTCCAGACGGCCGATGCGCTGCTCAAGCAGATCCGGATTGAAGGGCAGGTCGAACATTACCATTTGGCTGGCGAATTGGAAGTTGCGCCCCTCGGAGCCGATTTCCGAGCACAACAGCACCTGCGCGCCGTCCTCCGCCGAAGCAAAATAGGCCGCGGCGCGGTCGCGATCCACCAGCGACAGCCCTTCATGGAACACCGCGGCGCGGATGCCTTCCCGTTCACGCAACACCTGCTCCAGCTGCAGCGCCGTGCCGGCATGGGCGCAAATCACCAGTACTTTTTCCTGGCGCTGGTCGAGCAGGAAGTCGACCAGCCACTGCACGCGCGGGTCGAAGTTCCACCAGGTGGCGTTGTGTCCCTCAAACTGCTGAAAAATTCGTTCCGGGTACAGCCTATGGCGCGCGCGTTCATCCGGCGCCTGCTTGCTGTCCATAATGCCGGCCACCTTCAAGGCGGTCTGGTATTGCGCAGGCAGCGGCAGGGCGTGGGCGTGCAGCCGGCGCGCCGGGAAACCTTTCACTCCCTGACGGGTATTGCGGAACATGACCCGGCTGGTGCCGTGGCTGTCCATCAGCATGGCCGTCAGCCGGCGGCGCGCGTCGTCGGCGGCCGCGCCTTTCTCGTTGATGCGGGCCAGTAGCGTATCGGCATGCTGCCCGCCGAGCATCCCGGCCAGCAGCGCCATGGCCGCGGCATCCAGCGGCTCGCCGTTAAGCAGCAGCGTGACGGTGTCGGCCACCGGGCGATAACGCTGCTGTTCATCGACAAACGCCTGGTAGTCATGAAACCGGCTGGGGTCCAGCAGGCGCAGACGGGCGAAGTGGCTGTGCATGCCCAACTGCTCCGGCGTGGCGGTCAGCAGCAGGACGCTGGGGATGTGCTGCGCCAGCTGTTCAATAACCTGATATTCGCGGCTCGGGGCGGTTTCGCTCCAGACCAGATGATGGGCTTCATCCACCACCAGCATATCCCAGGGCGCCTCCACCAGGTGCGCCAGCCGCTCTTTGTTGCGGCGTACGAAATCCAGCGAACAGAGCACCCATTGTTCGGTCTCGAAAGGGTTGTCGCTATCGTGCAGGGATTGGCTATAGCGCTCGTCGTCAAATATCGAAAAATGCAGGTTGAAGCGGCGCAGCATCTCCACCAACCATTGATGCAGCAGGGATTCGGGCACCACGATCAGCACCCGCTCCGCCCGACCGGTCAGTAGTTGCTGATGGATTATCATCCCGGCTTCAATGGTTTTGCCCAATCCCACTTCGTCCGCCAGCAGCACGCGCGGCGCATGGCGCTGTCCCACTTCGGCGGCGATGTGCAACTGATGGGGGATAAGGCTGGCGCGGATGCCGCGCAGGCCGTTCCACGCCGCGCGAAATTGCTCACTGTAAAATTTACGCGCGCGGTAGCGCAGCGCGAAACGGTCCATGCGGTCAATTTGGCCGGCAAACAGGCGGTCCTGCGGTTTGCTGAAAGTCAGCTTGCTGTCGAGCAGCACTTCGCGCAGCGCGCAGTGGGTTTCGCCGTTATCCAGACGGGTACCGATATAGGTCAGCAGCCCCTCTTTTTCCTCGACGGCGTCGATAAGCAGCTGCCAGCCTTCGTGGCTGGTCACGGTATCGCCGGGATTGAACATCACCCGCGTAATCGGGGCGTCGCTGCGGGCATACAGGCGGTTTTCACCGCTGGCGGAAAACAACAGGGTAACCATCCGTGCGTCCTGGGCGACAACGGTGCCCAGTCCCAGCTCGTTTTCAGTATCGCTTATCCAGCGTTGACCTAGCGTAAAAGGCATAAATTCTCGGCTCAGTGTTGTATTGGGCTAAATTACCGGCAATAGCGCGGCTGGCCGTGGTAGGCGCGGGCCTGAAGTACACGGCGTAAGTCGGGGTCAGGGGTTAAAATTACGCGTTGAGGGCGCTATGGTAATGGATGGCGACGGCGACGTCACCTGTCAATCGCCCCGCCAATCAAAACAATCCCATTTGACCTGATATAAGGGTAGCAAAATCATCCTGCATAAAGGGCAGGATCGCGTCCGCCACCGGTTGCAGCTGCTTGCTGATGTAATGATCGTAATCCGGCGGGTTGTGGCGGCATTCCAGCGGCTCGGGGCCGGCGGTGGTCATGATGTAGCTGATCCAGCCGCCGTTCTGGTACTGCTGCGGGCGCTGCTGGCGTTGGTTATAGGCATCGGCGATGCGCGCCGCGCGCGCCTGGGGCGGGACGTTACGCTCATATTCCCCCAGCTTGCGCCGCAGCCGCTTACGATAAATCAGCCGATCGTCGAAGCTGCCGTCGAGCGTTTGACGCACGTAATCGCGCACGAACGTCTGATACGGCTGGCGGCGAAAAATACGCTCGTAGAGCTGCTGCTGAAATTGCTGGGCCAGCGGCGTCCAGTCGCTGCGGACGGTTTCCAGCCCTTTAAACACCATGCGATCCCCCTGTTCGTCCTGCACTAGCCCGGCATAGCGTTTTTTACTGCCCAGTTCCGCGCCGCGGATGGTCGGCATCAAAAAACGGCTGAAATGCGTCTCGAATTCCAGCTCCAGGGCGCTGTCGAGATCCAGCTCCTGGCGCAGATTGTCCCGCCACCAGGCATTGATTTTGCTCACCAGTCCCTGGCCGATGGCTACCGCCGCGTCCTGGGGGTAGGGGCGTTTAAGCCAAACGAAGGTGGAATCGGTATCGCCGTAGATGACCGGATAGCCCTCCGCCTCAATAAGGGCCCGCGTTTGATGCATGATGGCGTGGCCGCGCAGCGTGATGGAAGACGCCAGCCGGTTATCGAAAAAACGGCAGCCGGGCGCACCCAAGACGCCGTAAAAGGCGTTCATGATAATCTTCATCGCCTGGGACAGCGGCGCGTTATGGTCGCGCTTGGCGCGCTCCCGGCCCTGCCAGAGCCGATCGACGATCGCCGGTAGGCAGTGATGCCGGCGCGAAAAGCGCGCGCCGGCGAAGCCCGCCAGCGTGTCCGGGCCTTCGCCCGCCGCCAGCCCTTCTATCAAACCGACCGGGTCGATCAAAAAAGTCCGGATGATGGAGGGGTAGAGGCTTTTATAGTCCAGCACCAGTACTGAATCGTACAGCCCGGGACGGGAATCCATGACGTAGCCGCCGGGGCTGGCCTGCGGCGCCACATCCCCGAGGTTGGGCGCGACATAGCCGGCGCGGTGCATGCGCGGCAGATAAAGCCAGCTGAATGCCGCCACCGATCCGCCGCTGCGATCCGCCGCCAGCCCGGTAACCGTTGCCCGCTCCAGCAGAAACGCCAATAGCCGGGTATGCTCGAAAATGCGCGTGACCAGCTCGCAGTCCGTCAGGTTGTAATGCGCCAGCGCCGGCGGGTCCTCGCGGTATAGGCGATCGATTTCATCCATGCGATCGTAAGGGGTAGCGATGGCCTTGCCCTCCCCGAGCAGCGTCTGCGCCACATGCTCCAGGCTAAAGGACGAGAATTGCCAAAAGGCGGACTTTAAGCCGTCAATACCGTCGATAATCAGGCGGCCCGCGGCGGCGGCGTAAAAATAGCCCTGCTTGAAGCCGTGTTCGCGCCACTCCAGCGCCTCGCCGCCGCGCCCGAGGCGCAGCGGCAGCCCATAACGTTCGGCGTGTTTTTGCAACATACGCAGGTCGAACTGCACCAGGTTCCAGCCGATGATCGCGTCGGGATCGTAGCGGGCGAACCAGGCATTAAGCCGTTCGATAAGCCCTTTGCGGCTGGGAACATATTCCAACTGCATCTCCGGCCGCGTGGCGGAGGGACCGCCCGGCTCCCCCAGCATGTAAACCTGATGCTGGCCGCAGCCGTGCAGACCGATACAGTAAAGCTCGCCGAAACGGTTGGTTTCGATATCCAGCGACACCAGCGACAACGCGGGTCGGTAATCCGGCGCGGGCTTCAGCCGCGCGTTGTGAAGGTGGCCGTTGGTATTGGCCGTCCCGTCGAACAGCACCGGCGCGGTGATAAAACGCTCCATCAGGTAACGTTCGGGCGGGCGGATATCCGCTTCATAAAGCGGGATGCCGGCCTCGGTCAAGATTTTCTCGGCGCGCGCCAACGTGCGGTAATGGCGGCAGTAAAGCCCCTCTACCGGCCGGCGCTGAAAATCCCGCAGCGCCAGCGGCCGCAGCTGTACGTCTTCGCCGGCCAGCAGCGCGCGGACGCGATCGCTGAACGCCGTCGGCACAAAAGCCACCGCCTCTTGGGGAGGAAGGCTGACCTTTTGTGGGCCCTGGTCCGTCGCCAGCCAAAAGTCGATGGCGCTACCGGCAGGCGTGTCCCGCCAGTGACGGGTCAGAATAAAACCCTGCCGCGGCAGGGAAGGTACGGACATGGCGTCAGGCTTTCCCGTGAGAGTGAGTAGGGGCGCCGGGCGAGGAGGAGCATAAGCCTTTGGCGCAACCGGCATAGGGTAAAGTATGAGTATTTATACAGTCATTGTCCAGCCAACCGGGCGAAGGGATCCTTTTGCCAAATCCGTATACAATTGATTGTTTGACGTGCCGGCGTCCGACACCGACAATCCGCGGCGGGTTTATGACAATGAGGGGTTATGGAAGCCTTTTTTGAGCACTGGGTGACGCAATCCCTGGCTTTTTCACTGTTGGCGGTCACGCTGGTGGCTTTTCTTGAATCGCTGGCGCTGGTGGGGCTACTGCTGCCGGGCACGGTCATGATGGCGACGCTGGGTGCGCTAATCGGCAGCGGGAAAATGGCATTTTATCCCGCCTGGGGCGCCGGTATTATCGGCTGTTTGCTGGGCGATTGGATCTCGTGGTATATCGGCCACGCCTTCAAAAAACCGCTCAAGACGCTGTCGTTTTGGAAAAAACACCGCACCATGCTGACTAAAACCGAGCATGCGCTACACCGGCACAGCATGATGACAATTCTGGTGGGCCGTTTTATCGGGCCGACCCGACCGCTGGTGCCGCTGGTGGCCGGTATGCTGGATCTCTCACCCTATAAATTCGCCTTGCCGAACATCATCGGTTGTCTGAGCTGGCCGCCGGTCTATCTGCTGCCCGGCATTCTGGCCGGCGTGGCGATCAATATCCCGCCGGGGGAGAGCACCGGCGAATTCCGTCTACTGTTGCTGGCGGCTGCGCTACTGCTCTGGCTGGCCTGCTGGCTGCTGTGGCGCTGGGCGCGCAGCGCCAAGCGCGCACCGGATCGCTTGAACCGCTGGCTGCCCCCCGCGCGCCTGCGCTGGCTGGCGCCGCTGCTGACGCTGGCGGCCGTGGCGACCATGGTTCTGCTGGTGCGCCATCCGCTGATGCCGCTGTACGCCGGCCTGCTGTGGCATGTGCTGCGGTTTTAAGCTGCCCTGACGACCCGGGTGCGCCCGGCCGTGTTTCCCCCCGCGCGCTGGCGGCAAACGCCGGGCCGGAAATTTCCCAACGCGCTGACGAGGGAAGCCAGGCCGGCGGGGATTCAACTACCGCGTTTTACCGTTTGACTGGTAAGTGCATACTTCTCAACCAGCGCCCTATCCAATGTCACGCCGAGCCCGGGCCGAGGGGAAAGAGCGACTTTTCCGCGCTCGACGGCTTTTGTTTCGCCGCCGATGAGGGCCGAGAACAGCGGCGTTTCATCAAACTGCATTTCCAGCATGCCAGCGCCAGCCACGGCGGCGCAGACATGGGCGCTTACGGCATCACAGACGGGACCGGAGGGATTATGCGGGGAAAAGGTCGCGCCCTGTTGCTGGATATGGGCGGCCACCGCCATCATCTCCTCAATACCGCCGACATACTTTGCGTCGGGCATATAGACGTCATAAACCCGTTTATCCCAAAAAGGGGCAAAACTCTCGGTCCTGATGTTTTCCTCGCAGCCCGCCAACAAAACATGCTGTGCGTTCGCCTGCGCTTTGATCGCGACCAACTCATCCAGGTTGGCGTGCGATTCCGGCAATGGGCATTCCAGCCAATACAGGCGGTAACGCGCTATTGAGGGCAATAATGCTTGCACCGTCGGCACATCCAGGCGCCAGTGACAATCTACCATCAGGCGGATATCCTCGCCGATAGCGTCTCTGACGCGGTCAATGCGTTCAATCCCTTTTTGCAGCGCCGCGACGGCTTTCGGAGGGCGCTGACGACGGCAATCGACCTCATCAAAGGGGGCGATTTTAATGGCAGTATGCCCGCAGGCGATGGCGTCCAGAGCGCTGACGGCAAATCCCGCCGCCGAGCGGTCGCCGGTTCTGCGGTTAATATTGGCGTAAACGCTGATTTCCCGCGCTGGTTCGGGGCTTAGCAGGGCGCACAGCGGCAGCGCCTGTGCCTGCGCCTGTATGTCCCATAGGGCCTGATCGCACGCGGATATCAGCGCCGCCAGGGGAAGCGAGAGCATGTCAGGAAAGTGCGCGCGCGGGGAGCGGCCGGGGGCGTTAAGCAATGCGCTAGCAACCTCGCCAAACAGCGCCAAAACCTCTTTTTCACGTCCTGACAGGGTGGCTTCGCCAACCCCCTGTAGGCCGGAACGCGTCCGTATGGAGATAAATAACCAGCAGGTTTTTTCGCTGATGCGGCAAAGATCAATACGGATTTCATCGGGCCTGTCATGCGAATTGCTCATTTCCATCCCCCGTAGGTAACGCCTGGTTTTTCACTTTCTCGATCAATTCAAATTTTGCTTTCACCACATGCGCCCCCATTAGCGAGGCGGCGGCATCGGCGTCTTGGCGCTCAAATGCCTGAATGATGGCATGATGATCGCTGACCACGCCGGTATAGCGCGCCGCGCCGTAGCCCACCTGTTTCCATAATGACGCGATAAAAATCCAGTGCATTTTGAGGATCCGCGTCGCCTCGGCATTGGCGGCGATGCCGTTAATCACATCATGAAATTCACGGTTTTTTTCAATCGCGATCTCGAACATGCCTTGGCTTACCGCTTCCGCCAGGGCGTGGTTTAGGGTTTTCAAGTGTAAAATATCGGCGGCGCGACATTTATTGGCGGCGGTTTTCACCAGCATCACTTCAAGGCAGCTGCGGATATCAAAAATATTTTCAATAAACGCTAAGCTTAACGGCCGCAGCTGGAACGTTTTGCCGGCACCCATTTCCAGAAAGCCTTCACCGTAGAGTTCCCGCAGCGCTTCCCGCACTGGCGTTTGGCTTGCCTGGTAGCGACCGGCCAGTTCCCCCAGCGTTAGCCGGTCCCCCGGTTGCCAGAATCCCGACACCATGTCCTGCACGATCTGCTGCTTTAACGTGACCTTGGGCGGCTTCATGATGTTAACCTTCTCACAGTTTTATATAATTGATCGTAAAAATAAGATATTTTTATATAAAAATCCATTGATTTGATCAAAGTTAACGACACACCTAGCAAAACCTACATAATCGAGGTAACCATGACGGGATTAGATCGGTCTGCGGCCACCCCTGCGGGCGCCAAATCCAGCCAGTTGAGACGCTTCATTGTATTGATGTTATTTATCACGGTGGTGATCAATTATGTCGATCGCAGCAGCCTGTCTATTGCGGCGCCGCACATAGTGGAAGAGTTGGGGCTGAGTTCGGTACAAATGGGGTTTGTCTTTTCCGCTTTTGCCTGGGCCTACTCCCCGTTTCAGATCCCGGGATCGTTTCTGGTGGATAAAATCGCGCCGCGGGTGTTATACCCCATTGTGATCGGCGTTTGGTCGTTGTTTACCTGCTTACAGGGCACCGCTAGCACGGTATGGCAACTCGTATTGTACCGTTTGGGGGTAGGCGCAAGCGAAGTCCCTTCCTATCCGATGAACAATCGCATTATTACCAGTTGGCTGCCTGAGCGCGAGCGGGCTACCGCCGTCGGCGTCTACATCTCCGGTCAATATGTCGGTTTGGCCTTTCTGGCGCCGGTATTGGTCTGGCTACAGGCGGCCTTCGGCTGGCGTTTTATGTTTTATGTCACCGGTGGCATAGGCGTGATTTGGGCATTAGGGTTCTGGCTATTATATCGCGATCCGCTAAAATCCCGCGCCAATGCCGCCGAGTTAAGCCTCATTCGCGAGGGCGGCGGCCGATTAGAATGGAAAAGCGCGGCGAAAAACGGCGAAGCGAGGGAAACCGACGAGGTACCGATGCGGCGTTTTTTGCGCAGCAGAAAGCTGTGGGGGTTGGTGATAGCGCATATGGGGGAGACCTGCGCCAACTGGTTTTTCCTTACCTGGTTCCCTATCTATCTGGTCAAGTACCGCCATATTGAATTTATTAAAATCGGTTTCATGGCCACGCTGCCGTTTGCGGCGGCCTGGTGCGGTGTGTTGCTCTCCGGCTATCTTTCCGACAAGTTGATCAAACGGGGACACTCGTTAACCTTCGCGCGCAAAGCTCCCATCATTACCGGTCTGCTGCTGGCGACCACCATTATCGGCGCCAATTTTGTCGACTCGCCCGCGATGATCGTCGTGTTTATGACCATTGCCTTTTTCGGCAGCGGGCTGGCCGCTATCTCATGGTCGGTGGTGTCCTCTATCGCGCCGATTAACCGGGTGGGTATCGCGGGGGGCATATTCAACTTCGTCGGCACCAGTATGGGGATTTTGGTTCCGATTCTTATCGGTTATCTGGTTTCCGGTGGTAATTTCGCCCCCGCCCTGATGTTTGTCGGCGGCATGGCGTTGCTCAGCATTTTCTCTTGGATTGTGATTATGGGCAAAATCGAGCGGATTACCTGAGCATGAGAATAGGCTGCGCGGCAACCACACTGCTCTGCGTGGTATAGCTCAGATAAGCCGCTCCGTAAGTGCCTGGGTGAGGTGGCGGCAGTGGGACGTCCCGACGGCGGGGGCCGCTGGCGTCTTCCCGGTAAGGGCGAGCGCCTGCGGTGGCTGGGCGGCGTGGTCGCGCTGGTTGCGCTTAGCGGCCGATACCCAGTATCGCCGCCGCCGGCGACTCGCCGCTCGCCAGCGCCGCGGTGGGGCCGTCATAATAAATCCGACCGTCCACCACCAATAGAGTGCGCGGCGCCAGCCGTAGGGCGTCCTCCAGGTTATGGGATACCATCAAAAGCGTTAGACGGCGCGTCGCGCAAACGTCATTGAGCAATCTCACCATCTCGGCGCGCAGAGCCGGATCCAGCGCGGAAAAGGGCTCATCAAGCAGGAGAATCGGCTGCTGACGCACCAGACAGCGGGCAAGGGCGGTGCGTTGACGCTGGCCGCCGGAGATGGCCGCCGGCAGCCGGTCCAGCACGTTTTCCAGCCCGACCTGCCGCGCCGCTTGCGCTAATTGGGTGCGCTGCGCCGGCGTCAAACGCAGGCCGGGATGCAGGCCAAGCCCGATATTTTCCGCCACCGTCAAGTGCGCAAACAGGTTGTTTTCCTGAAACAGCATCGATACCGGCCGCCGTGCCGGCGGCGTCTGGTGATGGCGCACGCCGTCCAGCCACAAACTGCCGCTGTGCGGCGTCAGGAAGCCGGCGATCACGTTCAGCAGCGTGCTTTTACCGGCGCCGCTCGGGCCCAGTACCGCCACCTTTTCGCCGGCGTCGAGATGGACATCGAAGCGCATGGGTAAATGGCGGTAAAGCCAGGTCACGTTATCCAGCGTTATCATGGGACCCCGACAAGGTTTCAAACAAGCTAAACAGCAGCAGGCAGAGCAGCAGCAATAGCAGCGCAGTCACCGCACCATCCTGGCTGCGATAGGCGCCTATCTGCTGATAGAGATAAAGCGGCAAGGTACGGAAATCCTCGCTGCCGAACAGGGCAATCACGCCAAAATCCCCCAGGGATAAGATGCTGGCGAAGGCCAGCGCCCGCCCTGCCGGCTGGCGCAGCGCGCGCCACTCCACCAGGCGTAACCGGTTAAGGCCGCGGAGATCGAGCGCCAGACACAGTTGACGGTAGCGGTCGGCCACGTCCTGCATGGGACTTTCCAATACCTTCAGCGCATAAGGAATGGCCATCAGCGCATTCGCCAGGATAACCACCGGCGCGGGCGACGCGGGCAGTCCGCCGCTGTCCATTGCCAGCAGAAAAAAACCCGTCGCCAGCACGATGCCGGGCATCGCCAGGATCACCATGCCGCTCAAATCCAAGAGCTGGGCGCCCAGGCGGCGCTGGCGCAGACGCAACTCGCGGCTGCTCCAAAGCAGCATAGCGGTGAGCAGCAGACACAGCAGGCCGGCGCACAGGGCAATAGACAGCGAGGTGAACACCGCCCGCCATAGCGCGGTTTGCGTTAACACCGTCAGCAGGCTGCCGCTTAGGCCGCCAATGACCACCGCCAGCAGCGGCGGCACCAGAAACAGCAGCGCAGCCAGAATAATCAGGCCGTCGCACAGGATCCCGCCCGGCGCCGTTTGGCGTTCGCGCCAGCGAGCGTGCTGGCTATGGCCTACCGGCAGCGCCCCGGCCAGGCGCTGGCTCAGCATCACCAGCCCAAGGCAGCAGACCATTTGTATGAGCGCCAGCAGGGCGGCGCGGCCGACATCGAAGTCATAGCTGAGGGCCTGATAAATTGCCAACTCGATCGTCGTCGCCCGCGGGCCGCCGCCCAGCGCCAGCACGGTGGCGAAACTGGCGAAACACAACATGAAAATCAGCGCGGCCGCCGGCAAAAGCTGACGGCGTAAGTAGGGCCATTCGACCAGGCGGAAAAACGGCCCGGCGGACATACCCAACTGGGCCGCCAGTTGCCGCTGCTCCACGGGAATGCTCTCGAGCGCCTGCAACAGTAATCGCGTCGCCAGCGGCAGGTTGAAAAAGACGTGCGCCAGCAGGATACCGCTTAGGCCATAGGGGGAAAACCCATATTCCACGTGCAGCAAGCGGCACAGCTGCGCCAGCCAGCCCTGCTGGCCAAACACGCTCATAATGCCAAAGACGCCCACGAGCACCGGCAGCACCAGCGTCATACCGCAAAAACGCAGCAGCAGCGCGCGGCCGGGAAACCGCCGGCGGTAGAGGGCCCGGGCCAGCGCTACGGCCGGCAAAGTGGAGCACAGCGCCGATAACAGCGCCTGGATAAAGGTAAAGGACACCACATGCCACAGATAGCTGTCGGCCAGCAGCGGGCGCCAGGGATGCGCGGGCGCGTGGCGCCACAGCGCGCCGAAGGCGGCAATGGCGATAATGGCAATGACCGACGCCGCCGCGACGCCGGGCCATAACCAGCCGGGAAAGCCGGCGCTGCGGCCCGTCATCGGCACGGCAAGGGCGGTGGCGGGGCGCTCGCCGATGGGGCCGCCCCGGATTCGCCGCGCCGAACGTCCTCGCGCCCACGGCGCATGCGCGCCGCTGCGACGGCGGGCGGCGGACATTAGCGGCTGACGGCCTGCTGCCAGGCGCTGACCCAGCCGGCGCGCTCGGCGGCTACCTGTTGCGGGGTGAAACTCAATGTCCGCTGCGCGGGGGCAGCGAAGCCGGCCGGCAGCGGGGTAGGGGTCACCGGATACATCCAGTTGCCGGTGGGAATGGCCTGCTGGAACGCCGGCGTGAGGATGAATTGCATAAAGCGATGGGCGAGTGCCGGCTGTTTGCTGGCCGCGAGTTGCCCGGCCACTTCCACCTGCTGGTAGTGCCCTTCGCTGAAGTCCGCCGCCGCGTACTGATTTTTCTTCTCTTCGATAATATGGTACGCCGGCGAGGTGGTGTAGCTAAGCACCATGTCCGCTTCCCCTTTCAGGAACAGGCCATAGGCTTCGCTCCAGCCTTTGGTCACGGTAACGGTTTTCGCGGCCAGTTTTTCCCAGGCCGCCCGCGCGCCGTCGCCATAGACTTTCTGCACCCACAGCAGCAGCCCCAGCCCAGGGGTGCTGGTGCGCGGATCTTCATAGATGATTTTTAATGATGCGGGGCCGTCCACCAGCTCATGCAGGCTGCGGGGCGGGTTTTTAAGTTTGGTCTGGTCATAGACAAATGCGAAATAACCGTAGTCGTAGGGAAGGAAAGTGTCGTCATGCCAGCCGCCGGGCAGCGTAAGCGCGTCGGTAGCGACTCGGTGGGGGGCGAATAGGCCGGTATCGTGCGCCGCCTGCAGCAGGTTGTTATCCAGGCCCAGCACGATGTCAGCACGGCTATTGTTGCCTTCCAGGCGTAAGCGGTTCAGCAGCGCCACCCCGTCTTCCAGCGCGACGAATTTCAGCTCGCAGCCGCACTCTTTTTCAAACGCCGTTTTTATCGCCGGCCCCGGGCCCCATTCGGAAGAGAACGAGTCATAGGTGTACACCGTCAGGGTCGGTTTGGCCCACGCCGGCGCGGCGGCGGCCAGTAACAGACAGAACAACCATTTTTTCAACACTTTGCACTCCTGAGATAAGGGTGGCAAAGGTCTTTGAGGCAGAAGCGCACTCTCAAATCCCTTCGCCGGTATTAACCGGATCAGGTTCGACGGGTCTTCTCTCAGCTGACCCCGGCCGCGGCGGGCGGCGGGAGTGGGCACCCCGTTGAGAACGGCATTGATTGTAAACGCTTACGAGTCGGGTTAACAGTAAATCCCGCCATTGGCGCCGGAAATACGGAAAACAAGGGAAACGATAACCAGGGTGCCGGTAACCTGCGCGTAGCTAGGGTGCCGGCGGCGCGAACCAGGCCGATTTGAAATCGAACCAGCCCAGGGTGTTCATCCGGATCCCGCGCATGCTACGGCTGCCCTGCAGGCTGAGCCAGTTGTGGTACAGCGGATGAAACCCATGTTCGTCAACCAGCGACCGGCACCACTCCGCCATCGGCAGTTGACGATGGCGCCAACGTTCGGCCGCGTCGTGAAGCGTCGGCGGCAGGCAACGATGCACTAGCGGTATTTCATACAGGGTGGCAAACAGCGAAAACGCCAGCGGCAGCGAGAAATTGGCGCTGCCTAGCCAAATATCCGCGGTGGCGTCGCCGCGGTACCATTGGTCATATTCCACCGCGTTGATGTCCAACTGGATGGACTGCGCCGCCAATAGCGCGCTCAGCGCGGCGGCAAGCACGTCGAATTCCGAATGGTTGCGGTATAGAGTGAGGGTCAGTCGGGTCAGTTCTGGTGGTTTAGCCGCCGGCGGTTCATGGCGGCGGTGGTGCCAGCGCGGCAACAGTCCGTAGGCCGGCGACCAGAAATGTTGGCTTGCGGGCGGGGTATAGGGCAGCAGCGCCAGCGGGTTGAGGTAGTCGCAGAGCCAGCGGCGTATTTCCGGGCGTTGCATCAGCGGCGAGCGCTGGTCGTAAAGTAAAAAGTAGCACCCCTCTTCCTGACGTATCTCCGCGGCGGCGTCGCTGCTGCCGTCTTCCCCCGGCGGCATAGCCACGTTTTGCAGCTGAACGCCGCTATAGCTAAGCTCATGGGACAGCTCCGGCAGCACCCAGATATTGACCTCATCAATCAGCGCCCGGTAGCCGAAGTAATCGTCGAACGCGCGGATGGTCAGCTGGCTCGGGTGGTTGCGCACCACGCTATAGGGGCCGGTGCCAACGGGCCGGCGGGCGAAATCCGGCAGAGTACGCCATTCGGCGGGCAGGATCATCGCCGATACGCTCGCCAGCAGCCAGGGCAGCCAATCGTCGCGCCCGGCGAGTTTAATATCCAGCGTATGGGGCGCGGGGGAGTGCAAAGACAGGATCGAGGCAAATAGCGGGTTGCCGGTCAGGCGCGACAGCGACTGGATGACATCGTCGACGGTCATCTCCCGGCCGTGGTGAAAACGCACCGCTGGACGCAGATAAAAACGCCAATGATCGGGGGCCAGCGCCTGCCAGTGATGGGCCAGATCCGCCTCGAGTTCCCCATTTTCCTCATTTATACGCGTCAGGCCGCTGAAGATCTGCCGGACAATATGATTGTCCGAGCGCCGCAGCGGCGTACCGGGTAACAGATTGCTCAGCGGACGGTAGTAAAGCACCCGCAGGATATGTTTCCCTTGACGGAAACCGCGGCCCAGGTGGGAAAGCAGCATGCTTCTGAGGCTCTCGCGATCCCCCACCAACTGCACCAACTGATCAATGCGATCTTGCTCGAGGAGTTCGCTGGCGCGCTGCTGCTGGAGCCCGAGACCGGTATAATGAAAGTCCAGCCGCGAGCGTTTACTGCGCCCGGGCTGGGAATGCCAACTGAGCCAGCCCATGTGCTGCATGCTTTTCAGTAGCGATCGGACGTGGCGGCGCGAGCAGTTGAGCTGTAACGCCAGTTCGCTGAGCGTGGTATCGCGGGATTCGCCCTGGCAGCTTTGCCACAGGCGTATAAATTGCTGCTGTAAACGCGGTGAGGCCATAAAAGGGGAACCCTCTCTGAAAAGTCATCTATTTTTCTTTCCGTATATTACGCCGATACTCACTAAGCCGAAAGCGCGGCAGGATGCACCTCCGCTGCGCCACGGCAGAGCGGCTATACCTCCTCAACGCTTGGCCGGTGGGCCAGCCAGCCGCAATGCCGCGGTGCAAACGATGCAATGGACAAGCGCCTAGACACCCTAACTCTTGAATCAGGTGATGATCACCGGCCGGCGACACATGGCGCCGGCTTTTTTTTTGCGCGCAGGACGTCGCGCATCGCGCATTAGCGCGCTGCGTTTCCGAGCAATAGCGGGTGGGGGGACGGTAGCGCAGAGTGTCGCGCGGCGGTCGTCATCAGGGCCAACCGGCGTCGGGCGGGTCAATAGCGACACCACAACGTTAACAACGCGACGACCGTCGCGCTAAGCAATAAAAAGGCGCGGCGCCGCGGGGGATAATGGCCATCGCTGCCGCGTTAGCCAACAATTGACGCCGCACCCGGTAGGGGCGGCGTCGAGGGGCTGTCAGTTCAGAAAGGCCGGCTGACGGCTTTCGTATTGGCTTATCGCGTCATCATGCATCAACGTCAGGCCAATACTGTCGAGGCCGTTAATCAGGCAATGGCGGCGGAAGCTGTCTATCTCGAAGGGATAAACCTCATTACCGGCCACCACCTGTTGCCGCTCCAGATTAACGGTGAAGGTTATCCCTTCCTGCGCCGCCACCATGGCGAACAGCGTGTTTATCTGATCTTCCGGCAGCGTAATCGGCAGCAGCTGATTGTTGAAGCTGTTGGAGTAAAAAATATCGGCAAAGCTCGGCGCTATCACCGCATGGAAGCCATAATCGGTCAACGCCCAGGGCGCATGCTCACGGGAAGAGCCGCAGCCGAAATTTTCCCGCGCCAGCAGAATGCTGGCGCCGCGGTAACGTGGCTGATTCAGCACGAAATCCGGGTTGGGCTGTTGCCCGGCGTCATCTAAAAAGCGCCAGTCGTTAAATAAATGCTGTCCGAAACCGGTGCGGGTCACTTTTTGCAAAAACTGCTTGGGGATGATCGCATCGGTATCCACGTTAGCGGCATCAAGGGGCACCACGATACCGGTATGTTGCGTAAATTTAGCCATCACTCTTTCCTTAATTCAATTCGCGAATATCGGCGAAACGGCCGGCCACCGCCGCCGCCGCCGCCATCGCCGGGCTGACCAGATGGGTACGTCCGCCGCGGCCCTGACGGCCTTCAAAATTGCGGTTGCTGGTCGAAGCGCAGCGTTCCCCGGGGTTCAGGCGGTCATTGTTCATCGCCAGACACATCGAGCAGCCGGGCAGGCGCCATTCAAAACCGGCTTCGAGAAAGATGCGGTCCAGCCCTTCCGCTTCCGCCTGCGCTTTGACCGGCCCCGAGCCGGGCACCACGATCGCCTGCACGCCGGCGGCGACGCGGCGGCCGCGGGCGACGGCGGCGGCGGCGCGCAAGTCTTCGATGCGCGAGTTGGTACAAGATCCGATAAAGACCTTGTCAATCGTCACGTCGGTCAGACGGATGCCGGGCTGCAAATCCATATAGGCCAGCGCCTTGGCGGCGGAGTTGCGCTCCACCGGATCGCTGAACGACTCCGGCGACGGGATAAGCTGATTGACGGCAATGACCTGTCCGGGGTTGGTGCCCCAGGTGACCTGCGGCGCGATATCTTGCGCATCCAGCGTCACCACCTTGTCGAAATGGGCATCCTCGTCGGATTTCAGGGTGTCCCAATACAGGACGGCTTGGTGCCAATCGTCGCCCTTGGGCGCAAATTGCCGGTTCTGCAAATAGGCGTAGGTGGTGTCGTCCGGCGCCACCAGGCCCGCTTTGGCGCCCATCTCGATAGCCATGTTGCAAAGGGTCATGCGGCCTTCCATGCTGAGCGCGCGGATGGCGTCGCCGCTGAATTCCACCACGTGGCCGGTCCCGCCGGCGGAGCCGATTTTACCGATTATCGCCAGGACGATATCCTTGGCGGTAATGCCGGGGGCGGCGTGGCCGGTCACATCCACTTGCATGGTTTTGGCTCGGCCCTGTTTCAGCGTCTGGGTCGCCAGCACATGTTCCACTTCCGAGGTGCCGATACCGAACGCCAGCGCGCCAAAGGCGCCGTGGGTGGCGGTATGGGAATCGCCGCAGACGATGGTCATCCCCGGCAGGGTCATTCCCTGTTCCGGGCCAATGACATGCACGATCCCCTGATAGGGGTGATTCAGGTCATACAGCTGCACGCCGAATTCCGCGCAGTTTTTCATTAATTCCTGCATCTGGATGCGGGCCATTTCGCCGCAGGCGTTGATATCTTTGGTTTGCGTGGACACATTGTGGTCCATGGTGGCAAAGGTTTTGCCCGGCTGGCGGACGGTGCGCCCCTGGGCGCGCAGGCCGTCAAACGCCTGCGGCGAGGTCACTTCGTGCACTAAATGGCGGTCGATATACAGCAGCGGCGTTTCGTTCTCCGCTTCATAGACCACGTGTGCATCATATAATTTTTGGTATAACGACTTGCCCATGTTAATTATGCCCCTTGACTGATTAACGCGGCGATAATATCGCCCATTTCGCCGGTGCCCACCGCGCTGCCGCCGCCGGCCAGGTCGGCGGTGCGGTGCCCGGCTTCCAGCGCCTGATTGACCGCGCGCTCAATAGCGTCCGCGGCGTCGTCCAGCCCCAGGCTGTAACGCATTAGCAGGGCGGTGGACAGAATCTGCGCCACCGGGTTGGCGATATCTTTGCCGGCGATATCCGGTGCCGAGCCGCCGGCGGGCTCATACATGCCGAAGCCCTGTTCATTCAGACTGGCCGAGGGCAACATGCCCATCGAGCCGGTAATCATGGCGCATTCGTCGGAGAGAATATCGCCGAACAGATTGGAGCACAGCATCACGTCAAACTGGGACGGATCTTTAATCAGCTGCATGGTGGCGTTATCGATATACAAATGCGACAGCGCCACCTCCGGGTAGTCCTGCGCCACCTGATTTACCACCTCGCGCCACAGAATAGAGCTTTGCAGCACGTTGGCCTTATCGATGGAGGTCACTTTGTTGCGCCGTTTGCGCGCCGATTCAAAGGCGATGCGGGCGATACGCTCAATCTCGAACCGGTAGTAGACTTCGGTATCAAAAGCGTGCTCGTGCGGGCCGCTACCTTCGCGGCCTTTCGGCTGACCGAAATAAATCCCGCCGGTCAGCTCGCGCACGCACAGAATATCGAACCCGCGTTCGGCGATATCGGCCCGCAGGGGACAGTACGCCTCCAGCCCCGGATACAGGCGCGACGGCCGCAGATTGGAAAACAGCTTGAAGTGTTTACGCAGCGGCAGCAGCGCGCCGCGCTCCGGCTGTTCCGCCGCCGGCAGATGTTCCCATTTCGGGCCGCCCACCGAACCGAACAGAATCGCGTCCGCCTGTTCGCAGCCGGCCAAAGTGCCTGCGGGCAGCGGGCTGCCGTGACGGTCGATAGCCACGCCGCCCACATCATATTCGCTGGTAGAGATACGCACGCCGAACCGCTGGCGCACCGCATCGAGGATCTTATAGGCCTGCGCCATGACTTCCGGGCCGATACCGTCGCCGGGTAAAACCGCAATATGGTAAGTCTTGCTCATCATTACACCGTTTCCTGCATATCCTGACTGTTATTGTGCTGGTGCAGGCGACGCAGTTCGATACCGACCTGCCGCGCGCGCCAAATGTTGTTCATCGCATTGACCATCGCCTGGGCGGAGGATTCGATGATATCCGTGGCCAGACCGACGCCGTGGAAGCGGCGTCCCTCATACTCGACCACGATATCTACCTGGCCCAGCGCATCCCGGCCGTGGCCCTTGGCGGTCAACTGGTACTGCTCCAACTGAATGGAGAACTGCGTAATGCGGTTCAGCGCCTCGTAGACGGCATCTACCGGGCCGTTGCCGGTGGCGGCTTCGGCGTGGAGCTCGTCACCGCAGGCCAGTTTCACCGAGGCGGTGGCGATATCGGCGGAGCTGGACTGAACGCTGAAATAGTCCAGGCGGAAATGCTCCGACTGTTCCTGCTGATTGTTGATAAACGCCAGCGCTTCCAGATCGTAGTCGAAGACTTGGCCCTTTTTATCGGCCAGCTTCAAGAAAGCGTCGTACAGCTCGTCCAGGGAGTAATCGCTTTCCTGATAGCCCATTTCCTGCATGCGGTGTTTCACCGCCGCGCGGCCGGAACGGGAGGTCAGGTTCAGCTGCACCTCTTTCAGACCGATGGTTTCCGGCGTCATGATTTCGTAGTTCTGGCGATTTTTCAGCACGCCGTCCTGATGAATACCGGAAGAGTGGGCGAAGGCATTGGCGCCTACCACCGCCTTATTGGCGGGAATCGGCATGTTGCACAGTTGGCTGACCACCTGGCTGGTGCGGTAGATTTCTTGATGATGAATGCCGGTGTGGACGTTCAGCAAGTCCTGGCGCACTTTGATCGCCATTATCACCTCTTCCAGCGCGGTATTACCGGCGCGTTCGCCGATGCCGTTGAGGGTGCCTTCCACCTGGCGGGCGCCGGCCTGGATCGCGGCAATGGAGTTGCCTACTGCCATGCCCAGGTCGTCGTGGCAATGGACCGAAATAATGGCTTTGTCGATATTCGGCACCCGTTGGAACAGCGAGGTGATGATACCGCCGAACTGATTCGGGGTGGTGTAACCCACGGTATCGGGAATATTGATCGTGCGCGCGCCGGCGTTAATGGCGGCTTCGACGATACGGCACAGGTTATCGATCGGGGTACGGCCGGCGTCTTCGCAGGAAAATTCCACGTCATCGGTATAGTTGCGCGCGCGTTTCACCGAGTGCACCGCCATTTCAACCACCTGGTCAAAGCTCTTTTTCAGCTTGGATTCCACATGCAGGGTCGAGGTGGCCAGGAAGACATGGATGCGGAAAGCCTCCGCCACGCGCAGCGCTTCGGCCGCGACATCAATATCGCGATCGACGCAGCGCGCCAGGCCGCAGACGCGGCTGTTTTTGATCTGGCGGGCAATGGTTTGCACGGATTCAAAGTCACCCGGGGAGGATACCGGAAAACCTACCTCCATGACGTCAACGCCCATTCTTTCCAGCGCCTGCGCAACTTGCAGTTTCTCTTTCACGCTCAAGCTTGCCTGCAATGCCTGTTCACCATCACGCAGCGTCGTATCGAAAATAATGACTTGTTGGCTCATGGTCGATCCTTATTCTGTAGGTTTCCGCACCCGGCAGGCATAAAAAAACCCGCGCAGTGCGCGGGTTTTTATCTGGAGTGGCCCGAATTCAGTTCTGAATACCGTGCACCAGCCTGCCGCGCATCATTTCTGCGTGTAGTAGTAGGCTTAGTAGACGGATAGACGTGAACATAAACTCTCTGCATTCCAATAGTGAATTCGTTTAATAGGGTTATTGGTACCGCATTCGGCGCGCGCTGTCAACCGTTCATCGCGTCCCTGCGGCGCGAGCGCGGGATTTGCCGGCGCGTGCTTTTACGCACCCCTGCTAAAATTGACCTATAGACAGAAATAACCCGCCAAAAATAGTGGGATAGCCAGTGGAATATCTTGCGATGGCGCGGCGCGATAGCGTAATAAACAGAGCCGCTATTCGCGCGGGAATTTTTGCTGTTTGCCTGCATCATTAACAGGCGCTATCGTAATCGGCCATAAAATATAACAACACCGTATTCAGGGTGCTTATTCCCTGTCCCTCACGACAATCGGAAAGGCGTTCCGCTGTCGGCGTAACACTGTAAGCCTGGAGGCAAACCATGGAGATGTTGTCAGGAGCCGAGATGGTCGTCCGGTCATTAATTGATCAGGGCGTAAAGCAGGTATTCGGTTATCCCGGCGGTGCCGTGCTGGATATTTATGATGCCTTGCATACGGTCGGCGGGATCGATCATGTGCTGGTGCGTCACGAACAGGGCGCGGTGCACATGGCCGATGGCTACGCCCGCGCTACCGGCGAGGTCGGCGTGGTGCTGGTGACTTCCGGTCCCGGCGCCACCAATGCGGTGACCGGCATCGCCACCGCCTATATGGATTCGATTCCGCTCGTGGTGCTGTCAGGCCAGGTGGCCAGCTCGCTGATTGGTTACGACGCCTTTCAAGAGTGCGATATGATAGGGATCTCGCGTCCGGTGGTGAAACACAGTTTTCTGGTCAAGAAAACCGAAGATATCCCGCAGGTGCTGAAAAAGGCTTTCTATCTCGCCGCCAGCGGGCGACCGGGGCCGGTGGTTATCGATCTGCCCAAGGACATCCTGAGCGCCGCGCACAAGCTGCCCTACCTCTATCCCGATTCGGTGTCGATGCGCTCGTACAACCCCACGGTCCAGGGCCATAAAGGGCAAATCCGGCGCGCGCTCACGACGTTGCTCGCCGCCGAGCGGCCGGTGGTTTACACCGGCGGCGGGGCCATTACCTCCGCCTGCCACCGCGAACTGCGCCAGTTGGCGGAACAGCTGAACCTGCCGGTGGTCAGCTCGCTGATGGGGCTGGGCAGCTTCCCCGGCAGCCATCGGCAAAGCCTCGGTATGCTGGGCATGCACGGTACCTTCGAGGCGAATATGGCGATGCATCGCGCCGACGTGATTTTTGCCGTGGGGGTGCGCTTCGACGATCGTACCACCAATAACCTGGCGAAATATTGCCCGGATGCCACGGTGCTGCATATCGATATCGATCCGGCGTCGATCTCCAAAACCGTCACCGCTGACGTGCCGATCGTCGGCGACGCCCGCCATGTTCTCGAACAGATGCTGGAGCTGCTGGAGCAGGGCGAGAGCCGCCAGCCGTTCGACGCGCTGCGCGATTGGTGGCGGGATATCGAGCAGTGGCGCGCCCGCGCCTGCCTGAAATACGACAGCGGCAGCGATAAAATCAAGCCCCAGGCGGTGATCGAGACGCTGTACCGGCTGACGCAGGGCAACGCTTACGTCACCTCCGATGTGGGTCAGCATCAGATGTTTGCCGCGTTGTATTATCCGTTCGATGAACCGCGGCGCTGGATTAATTCCGGCGGCCTGGGCACCATGGGCTTTGGCCTGCCGGCGGCGCTCGGGGTGAAAATGGCCTTCCCGCAGGAAACGGTGCTGTGTATCACCGGCGACGGCAGTATTCAAATGAATATTCAGGAGCTGTCCACCGCTCTGCAATACGATTTGCCGGTGGTGGTGGTCAGTTTGAACAACCGCTATTTGGGCATGGTAAAGCAGTGGCAGGACATGATTTATTCCGGCCGCCACTCCCAATCCTACATGGCGTCCCTGCCGGACTTCGTGAAATTGGCGGAGGCCTATGGTCATGTCGGCATCGCGATTGAGCGGCCGGACGAGCTCGAATCCAAGCTGGCGCAGGCGCTGGCGGTGAAAAACCGTCTGGTGTTCGTGGACGTGATGGTGGATGGAACGGAACACGTTTACCCCATGCAGATCCGCGGCGGCGGTATGGATGAAATGTGGTTAAGTAAAACGGAGAGGACCTGATCATGCGCCGTATTTTATCGGTATTACTGGAAAACGAATCCGGCGCGTTATCCCGGGTGATCGGGTTGTTTTCCCAGCGCGGCTACAACATTGAAAGTTTGACCGTGGCGCCCACCGACGATCCGACCCTTTCGCGCATGACCATCCAGACCATGGGCGATGAGAAAGTGCTGGAGCAAATCGAAAAGCAACTGCACAAACTGGTGGATGTGCTGCGCGTCAGCGAACTGGGGCAGGGTGGCGGTAGTCATGTGGAGCGGGAGATTATGTTGGTGAAAGTACAGGCCAGCGGATTCGCGCGCGAAGAGGTCAAACGCTGTGCTGAAATCTTCCGCGGTCAGATTGTCGACGTCACCCCGGCCATTTATACCGTACAGCTTGCGGGCACCAGCGAGAAATTGGACGCGTTTCTCGCCACCGTGCGCGAAGTGGCGGAAATCGTTGAAGTCGCCCGTTCGGGCATTGTCGGGCTGTCGCGCGGCGACAAAGTGATGCGCTGAACGCTTGACCAACGGTGGCCGCGGCTGGCGTTATCGGCTGAACGTCCCTTAATGCGCCGGGCGCAAAGGGTGTAACGCCCGGCGCATGAGGGCTTTAACGCCGAGCTGAATCCTGCATCGGCGCGTTTCCCCCGAAGCGGCAGGGCAGGCTGTAAGGCCGTCTCTGGCCGGGTTTACCGGCGACGGCGGGACGGGGGTTCCACCCTGGCCGGCCTGATAGCGCGCTGAGCAGCGCGGCGCTGACGCCTTGATGGTTAGCCCTACCTGGCCTGATACCGTGCCGTAGTCCTGTTGCCGTTTCATCCACTGCATTCAAGATGTCAGCCACGTCAGCCAAGCGCTTACGGCGCTCGCGGCGGACCGCTGGATTTTCCCTTAGCATTTTGTGCTGATAGTTGTAGCATGGTTGAATTCCCCGGTGCGACTATGGACATTCGGGCAAAGGGTTAATTGATAAGCATAAAGGGGTCTATGTGAAACTGGATGAAATCGCGCGCCTGGCTGGTGTTTCGCGCACAACCGCCAGTTATGTCATTAACGGTAAAGCGAAACAATACCGCGTCAGCGATAAAACCGTGGAAAAGGTTATGGCAGTGGTCAGGGAGCATAATTACCATCCAAATGCGGTCGCCGCCGGCCTGCGCGCCGGGCGCACCCGCTCCATCGGCCTGGTTATCCCCGATCTGGAAAACACCAGTTATACCCGCATCGCCAACTATCTCGAGCGCCAGGCGCGTCAGCGCGGCTATCAGCTATTGATTGCCTGTTCGGAAGACCAACCGGACAACGAGATGCGCTGCGTAGAGCATCTGCTGCAGCGGCAGGTGGACGCCATTATCGTCTCTACCGCCCTGCCGCCGGAGCATCCGTTCTACCAGCGCTGGGCCAATGACGCCTTCCCCATCATCGCACTCGATCGCGCGCTGGATCGCGAGCACTTTATCAGCGTCGTCGGCGCGGATGAGGAAGATGCGGAAATGTTGTCCCAGGAGCTCAGCCAGTTTCCGGGGGAGCACGTGCTGTATCTTGGCGCGCTACCGGAGCTGTCGGTGAGTTTTCTGCGCGAACAGGGCTTTCGCCGCGGCTGGGGTCAGGATCGGCGCAAGCCGGACTTTCTCTATGCCAACAGCTACGAGCGTTCAGCGGCGGCGGGGTTGTTTGGCCGCTATCTGGAGAGCAATCCGATGCCGCAGGCGCTGTTCACCACATCGTTTTCACTGCTGCAAGGTGTGATGGATGTGACGCTGAAACGCAGCGGCCGGCTGCCGACCAATCTGGCTATCGCCACGTTCGGCGATAACGAGCTGCTGGATTTTCTCGAATGTCCGGTGCTGGCGGTTGCCCAGCGCCATCGGGAAGTGGCGGAGCGGGTGCTGGAGCTGGTGCTCGCCAGCCTCGACGAGCCCCATCGACCCAAGTCGGGCCTGACGCGTATTCGCCGCAGTCTGTTCCGGCGCGGTCAGCTTAGCCGGAATTAATCACGCGCCGCCGGGCCGGGCGTCGACGTTACTGTCGGGACGGCGCAGAGGTGACCGGCAATGTCCCGGTCACCCGGAACAGCCGGCGGCAATATTCCAGGAAGTAGCCGTACACCACACCAAGCACCATAGAGGCCACCGCATTGCTGGCCACCGCCGCTATCAGCTGCTGCCATTCCACCCCCACCGCCAAAAGAATGACCGCGTAAACCGGTGATTGAAAGCTGACATATGCCAGCAAATCCGCCAAATTACGGGTCCAGAATTGTTTCGGCCCGTGCAACCACCCCAGACGCAGCACCGCGTCGCGATACTGGCCAAACGGCCAGGCGATAATCACATTGACCGGAATCGCCAACAGCCGCGACGACAGCGACTGCTGTAGGCTCATGCCGGACAGTAGGATCTCAATCGCCATCCCGGTAAAAAAACAGTACACCACCAGCGCAAAAGTATCCGCCGCGGCACTGCGTAAACGGGATGATTCAGCAAACATGACGTAACGGCTCCAGCGCGAAAAGATCATGGGCGTGCGGCGAGGGAAGCGGCAGCCAAAGTGATTTGTAAGGCATTATTTATGTGGCGTAGAGTACATCACTACTTGTGTTAAGTTAAGTAGCTTATAATTTTTATTTAAATGTTAAATGTCGATATTTGTGCCAATAAAATGACCGCTGGAGGGCTTCGGGACGATTTCTCGCCGTCAGTAAATGAAAAATAATGATAATCAATTGGTTGGAGGTGATGGGTTTGCCGCTGACCCTGTTGACGTTTTAACGCGCCGGCGCGGTAAGAAAAATGAATTGCGTCGCTTTTAGGAATAGTCTGGCGATAAAATAAAGCGGGCGTTTAACCAATAAACATCTGATGATAAAATCAACAAAGATTAGGGCATATAAAAGCGAAGGTGTATTTTAAGCCGCCGAACAGAACGCTTCCGCCCGATTAATAAAGACGTTAAAATAACTGCGCAGTATGAAAAAAGAGGAATGGTAAACCCTTCTGTTACTCCCCCCTTGCTTCATCCGCCCAAGCGTCGCGCGGCGCTTTCCCGCTTCCTGTAAGTCCGTTATACCCGATTTTTGGCCGTCAGGGGTTTGGTAGGCGCGAATATTTATATTTTTATTTTGTACAGAATGAAGATGAATAGAGTGATGTTATTTTTAGCTTTTTTTTGCGATGTATTACGCATTCACCTGCCAAATGGTAATTACCGATGTAAATAATCCCTTCTGAGTCATTTAGTCGCTTGACAATGTTTTGACACCATTCGTACACTCTTTTGCGTGGGAATTTGTGGGGCAAAGTGGTGATTAAGGTTTTTAAGGGGTAAACGGACGCATGTTTCGTGGCGCAACCTTGGTTAACCTTGACAGCAAAGGCCGGCTCGCCGTGCCTACCCGTCATCGGGAAAAGCTGAATGAGGAATCGGCAGGTTTAATGGTGTGTACCATTGACCTCCATCAGCCATGTCTGCTGCTTTACCCCCTGCCGGCCTGGGAAATCATTGAACAAAAGCTGTCGCGATTGTCGAGCATGAACCCCGCGGAA
This sequence comes from Sodalis praecaptivus, assembly GCF_000517425.1. Taxonomy (NCBI): domain Bacteria; kingdom Pseudomonadati; phylum Pseudomonadota; class Gammaproteobacteria; order Enterobacterales; family Bruguierivoracaceae; genus Sodalis; species Sodalis praecaptivus. The sequence continues at coordinate 3,849,702 of NZ_CP006569.1, read as the reverse complement.
CGCCGGGTGCAGCGGTTGTTGCTGGGGCATGCGAGCGAGTGCCAGATGGATGGCGCAGGCAGAATACTGCTCGCGCCGACGCTCCGGCAGCATGCCGGGCTGTCAAAAGAAGTGATGCTGGTTGGGCAATTCAATAAGTTCGAGTTGTGGGACGAACAGACCTGGTATCAACAAGTCAAGGATGACATCGACGCTGAGCTGTCGGCGGAGCTACCGCTTACCGACCGGCTGCAAGACTTATCGCTATAGCCATGTCAGAGAATTATTTACATACCACCGTGTTGCTGGACGAAGCGGTGAAGGGGCTGAACCTCCGGCCAGATGGCGTCTATTTGGACGGAACCTTCGGACGCGGCGGGCATTCACGTCTTATTTTGTCAAAGCTGAATGCGCAGGGACGACTGTTCGCTATCGATCGCGATCCCGCGGCTATCGAAGCGGCGCGGGCCATTGAGGATGCGCGTTTTACCATTATCCATGGGCCGTTTTCCGCCATGGCGGATTACATGGCGGAAAGGGATCTGCTGGGCCGGGTTGACGGCATATTGCTGGATCTGGGCGTCTCGTCGCCGCAGCTTGACGATCCGGAGCGCGGCTTTTCGTTTATGCGCGACGGACCGCTGGATATGCGCATGGACACCACGCGCGGTCAGTCCGCCGCGCAGTGGCTGGCGCAAGCCTCGGCGGAAGATATTGCTTGGGTGTTGAAAACTTTCGGCGAAGAGCGCTTCGCCAAGCGCATTGCTCAGGCCATCGTGGCGCGAAATCGCCAGCAGCCGATGACCCGCACCCGCGAACTGGCGGCGTTGATTGCCGACGCCAGTCCGTTTCGCGATAAACATAAACATCCGGCGACGCGCAGTTTCCAGGCGATCCGCATTTACATCAATAGCGAGCTGGAAGAGATCGAACGGGCGCTGGACAGCGCGCTGGCGGTGCTGGCCCCCGGCGGTAGGTTGTCGGTTATCAGCTTCCATTCGCTAGAGGATCGGCTGGTGAAACATTTTATCCGTCAGCACAGCCGCGGGCCGCAGGTGCCGGCGGGTCTGCCGCTCACGGAGGCGCAGATCGCCGCGCAGCACCAGGATCGGCGCCAACTGAAAGCGGCCGGGAAAATGCAGCCGTCGGCGCGGGAGATTAACGACAACCCGCGCGCGCGCAGTTCGGTGCTGCGCTTCGCCGAGAAACTGGCGCCATGATCGGCAACGAGCGGCACGGCCTTATCGGGATCATCGGCAGCGATCTGTTGCGCCACGGCAAGCTGCCGCTGCTGCTGTTGATTGCGGTCCTGGTCTCGGCGGTTCTGGTGGTGACCACCACCCACCAGACCCGGCGGCTGACCGCTGAACGTGAACAGATGGTTCTGGAGAAGGACGCGCTGGATATTGAGTGGCGCAACCTGATCCTGGAGGAAAACGCGCTGGGCGATCACAGCCGCGTTGAGCGTATCGCCACCGAGAAGCTGCAAATGCAGCATGTGGATCCGTCGCAAGAGAATATTGTGGTTCAACCGTAATCTACACAGGGATCGCTAACGATACATGAAAGCCGCAGCACGCACGATGAAACTGAAACGCCAGGAGAATCAGACCAGCTTTGTCAGCTGGCGTTTCGCCTTGCTGTGCGGTTGCATCCTGCTGGCGCTGGTGGGGCTGATGCTGCGGGTGGCCTATTTGCAGGTCATCAATCCTGACAAGCTGGTGCGTGAAGGGGATATGCGCTCGCTGCGCGTGCAGCAAGTCCCCACCGCGCGCGGCATGATAAGCGACCGCGCCGGCCGTCCCCTGGCGGTAAGCGTGCCGGTCAACGCCATCTGGGCCGATCCGAAAGAGCTCAACGATCATGGCGGTATTAGCGCCGACAGCCGCTGGAAAGCGCTGTCCGATGCGCTTTCCATTCCCCTCGATCAGCTCTCCTCACGCATCAACGCCAATCCCAAAGGGCGTTTTGTCTATTTGGCGCGCCAGGTTAATCCTGCTATCGGCGATTACATCCATAAACTTAAACTTCCCGGTATTTATCTGCGTCAGGAGTCACGGCGCTATTACCCCGCCGGTCAGGTAACCGCGCATCTTATCGGCGTGACCAATATCGATAGCCAGGGCATTGAGGGCATCGAAAAAAGCTTCGACCGCTGGCTGACCGGCCAGCCCGGCGAGCGTACGGTGCGTAAAGACCGATTCGGCCGGGTCATCGAGGATATCTCCTCGGTGGACAGTCAGGCGGCGCACAACTTGGCGCTGAGTATCGACGAACGGCTGCAGGCGCTGGTGTATCGCGAGCTGAATAACGCCGTGGCGTTCAATAAGGCCGAATCGGGCACGGCGGTTCTGGTGGATGTCAACACCGGCGAAGTGCTGGCCATGGCCAACAGCCCCTCCTACAACCCCAATAATTTGACCGGCACCACCATGGACGTGATGCGCAACCGCGCCATCACCGATATTTTCGAGCCGGGTTCGACGGTCAAGCCGATGGTGGTGATGACCGCGCTGCAGCGCGGCGTGGTGCGGGAAAACAGCGTACTCAATACGCTGCCCTACATGATTAGCGGCCACCAAATCAAGGATGTGGCGCGCTATGCCGAATTAACCGTGACAGGTATTTTGCAGAAATCGAGTAACGTCGGTGTGTCTAAGCTGGCGTTAGCGATGCCGTCCTCGGCGCTGGTAGAAACTTACTCGCGCTTTGGATTGGGTAAGGCGACCAATTTGGGGCTGGTCGGAGAAAGCAGTGGCTTATATCCCCATAAACAACGGTGGTCCGACATGGAGAGGGCCGCCTTCTCTTACGGCTACGGGCTAATGGTAACGCCGTTACAATTAGCGCGGGTCTACGCCACGATCGGCGGTATGGGCGTTTTACGCCCGCTTTCCATTACCCGGGTCGATCCCCCGGTGGCGGGAGAGCGGGTGTTTCCCGAATCGCTGGTGCGTACCGTGGTACACATGATGGAAAGCGTGGCGCTGCCGGGTGGCGGCGGTACCAAAGCCGCGATCAAGGGCTATCGCATCGCCATCAAGACCGGTACCGCCAAAAAGGTCGGGCCGGACGGTAATTATATCAATAAATATATCGCCTATACCGCCGGAGTCGCGCCGGCCAGTAATCCGCGCTTTGCGCTGGTGGTGGTGATAAACGATCCGCAGGGCGGCAAATACTACGGCGGGGCGGTCTCCGCGCCGGTATTTGGCGCCATCATGGGCGGCGTACTGCGTACAATGAACATAGAGCCGGATGCGCTGCCGCAGCCCGGCGAGAAATCCGACATGGTCGTCAATAATCGAAAAGAGGCATCAGGTGACCGATCGTAATTTGCGTGAGCTGCTCGCGCCCTGGGTGCCTAACGCGCCGGGACGCGTGCTGAGGGAAATGACGCTGGACAGCCGCACCGCGGCTGCGGGCGATCTGTTTGTGGCCGTCGCCGGCCATCAGACGGACGGGCGTCGCTATATTCCCCAGGCGATCGCGCAAGGCGTTGCCGCCGTCGTGGCACAAGCGGAAGGCGAAGCCGAAGAAGGTGAAATGCGTGAGCTGCACGGCGTGCCGGTCATCTATCTTCACCGGCTGCAAGAGCGGTTATCGGCGCTGGCGGGGCGCTTTTATCAGCAGCCGTCGCACGCGCTGCGCCTGATTGGCGTCACCGGCACCAACGGCAAAACCACCACCACGCATCTTTTGGCGCAATGGGCGCAGTTATTGGGCGAAACCAGTGCGGTGATGGGCACCGTCGGCAACGGCGTGCTGGGCCACATCCATCCGGCCGACAACACTACCGGCTCGCCGGTCGAAGTCCAGCAGCTGCTGTCGCAGTTGCAGCGCCAGGGCGCGACCTTCACGGCGATGGAAGTCTCGTCCCACGGTCTGGTGCAGCACCGGGTCAGCAGTCTGCATTTCGCCGCTGCGGTCTTTACCAATCTGAGCCGCGACCATTTAGATTATCACGGCGATATGGCGCAGTACGAAGCGGCCAAATGGCGGCTGTTCGGCGAGCTTGACGTCGGTCAGCGCATTATCAACGCCGATGACGCCACCGGCCGGCGCTGGCTGCACCAATTGCCGCAGGCGATCGCGGTAGCGGTCAGCGGCGCGCTGCCGCCGGAACGGCAGGGCGACTGGTTGTGTGCGGGCGAGGTACGCTATCATGCGCGCGGCGCGGATATTCCCTTCCGCTCCAGCTGGGGAGATGGGATCGTCCACAGTCAATTAATCGGGGAATTCAACGTCAGTAATCTGTTACTGGCGCTGACCACGCTGCTGGCGCTCGGCTACCCGCTGCCGGCGCTGCTTGACAGCGCCAGCCGCCTGCAATCGGTTTGCGGCCGCATGGAAGTCTTTCACGCCGAAGGCCGTCCCACGGTGCTGGTAGATTATGCCCATACTCCTGACGCGCTGGAAAAGGCGCTGACGGCAGCCAGACTGCATTGCCACGGTAAACTCTGGTGTGTGTTCGGCTGCGGCGGCGATCGCGATAAAGGTAAGCGGCCGCTGATGGGCGCTATCGCCGAACAGTACGCCGACCGGGTAATTATTACCGACGATAACCCGCGCGGGGAAACGGCGCAGGACATTATCAACGACATTAAGAGCGGTCTGCTGGATGCGGGCCGCGCCCAGGCGATTGCAGGCCGTGCCGAGGCGGTAACCAGCGCCATTATGCAGGCCGCGCCGGCAGATCTGGTGCTGGTGGCCGGTAAGGGCCATGAAGATTACCAAATCATCGGTCAGCAGCGGCTGGACTACTCTGACCGCACCACCGTGGCGCGGCTGCTGGGGGTGATGGCATGATCCCCTTTTCTCTCAGCGCTATCGCACCGGTGCTCAACGCCGAACGGGTGGGCGACGATCGCACTATCCTGTCTGTGGTCACCGACTCGCGGGCGCCGAGCACGGCCGAAGGCAGTGTATTTGTCGCGCTGAAGGGCGAGCAGTTTGACGCCCATGATTTCGCCGAACAGGCGGTCGCCGCCGGCGCTGTGGCGCTGCTGGTCAATCGCCGGCTACCGCTGGACGTGCCGCAGCTGATTGTCGCCGATACCCGCCGCGCGCTGGGACAATTGGGCGCCTGGGTGCGCCAGCAGGTGCCGGCGCGGGTGGTGGCCCTGACGGGGTCCTCCGGCAAAACCTCGGTCAAAGAGATGACCGCCGCTATCCTGCGCCAGTGCGGGCGCGTGCTGGCGACCGAGGGAAATTTCAATAACGATATCGGCGTACCGCTGACGCTGCTGCGTCTGACGCCGGAGCATGATTTCGCGGTGATTGAGCTGGGCGCCAATCATCTCGGCGAAATTGCCTGGACGACCGATCTGGTGCGGCCGGAAACCGCGCTGGTAAACAACCTTTCCGCCGCGCATCTGGCCGGGTTCGGTTCGCTGTCGGGCGTCGCGCAGGCCAAGGGTGAAATTTTCGCCGGACTGCCGGCCAACGGCCGCGGCATCCTTAACGCCGATAGCCACGACTGGCCGCACTGGCAACAGGTGCTGGGCCACAAAGCGGTCTGGCGTTTTGCCGTACACGCCGCCGAAGGCGTGGATTTCTTTGCCAGCGACATCGTAAGCGATCAGCAGGGGGTGCGTTTCATCCTGCACAGCCCGCACGGGGAGTGTCCGGTGCGGCTGCCGCTGCCGGGACGGCATAATGTCGCCAATGCCCTGGCCGCCAGCGCGCTGGCGCTGTCGGTGGGCGCCGGACTACCGGCCATCGCCGCCGGCCTGGCGCAGCTCAAGGCCGTACCGGGACGGCTGTTCCCCATCGCGCTCGGCGCCGGGCAACTGCTGCTGGACGATAGCTATAACGCCAATGTCGGCTCCATGACCGCCGCTGCGCAGGTGCTGGCGGATATGCCGGGCTACCGGGTGATGGTGGTGGGCGATATGGCGGAGTTGGGCGATGAAGCAGCCGAGTGCCATCGGCAGGTGGGCGAAGCCGTCGCCCTGGCCGGTATCGACAAGGTATTAAGCGTCGGCAATCTGAGCCACCTTATCGGTGAGCCCAGCGATCGGGGCGAGCATTTTCAGGACAAAGCGGCGCTCACCGCCCGTCTGGCGCAGTTGTTGTCAGAGCAAGCGGTAATGACCGTATTAGTGAAGGGTTCACGTAGTGCCGCAATGGAGCAAGTGGTGCGCGCGTTACAGGAGAAAGCACCATGTTAGTCTGGCTGGCCGAACATCTGGTCCAATTTTATTCGGGGTTCAACGTCTTTTCATACCTGACGTTCCGCGCCATCGTCAGCCTGCTGACCGCGTTGTTCTTGTCGCTCTGGATGGGGCCGCGCCTTATCGCCTGGCTGCAAAAACTGCAAATCGGGCAAGTGGTGCGCAATGACGGCCCGGAATCGCATTTCAGCAAGCGCGGTACACCGACCATGGGCGGGCTGATGATCCTCACGTCGATTACGATTTCGGTGCTGATGTGGGCCTATCCGTCCAATCCCTATGTGTGGTGCGTGCTGTTTGTACTGGTGGGTTACGGCATCGTGGGTTTTATCGACGACTATCGCAAAGTAGTGCGCAAAGACACCAAGGGGCTTATTGCTCGCTGGAAGTATTTCTGGCAGTCGGTGATAGCGCTGGCGGTGGCGTTCACCATGTTCGCGGTGGGAAAAGATACGCCGGCGACCCAGTTGGTGGTGCCGTTTTTCAAAGACATTATGCCGCAGCTGGGGCTGTGGTATGTGCTGTTGGCCTACTTCGTTATCGTCGGCACCAGCAACGCGGTCAATCTGACCGACGGTCTGGACGGCCTGGCGATTATGCCGACGGTGTTCGTCGCCGCCGGCCTGGCGCTGGTGGCGTGGGCGACCGGTAACATGAACTTCGCGGGCTACCTGCATATTCCCTACGTGCGCTTCGCCGGGGAGTTGGTCGTGGTGTGTACGGCGATCGTCGGCGCCGGTCTGGGGTTTTTATGGTTCAACACCTACCCGGCACAGGTCTTTATGGGCGATGTCGGCTCGCTGGCGCTGGGCGGCGCGCTCGGCACTATCGCCGTGCTGCTGCGCCAGGAGTTTTTACTGCTGATTATGGGCGGGGTGTTCGTGGTGGAAACCCTGTCGGTGATTTTACAGGTGGGGTCGTTCAAATTGCGCGGTCAGCGCATTTTCCGTATGGCGCCCATTCATCACCATTATGAATTGAAGGGCTGGCCGGAGCCGCGCGTTATTGTGCGCTTCTGGATAATTTCGCTGATGCTGGTCCTTATCGGGCTGGCGACGCTGAAGGTACGGTAATCATGACGGACTATCGGGGCGAACAAGTGGTCATCATCGGGCTGGGGCTTACCGGCCTTTCCTGCGTTGACTTCTTTCGCCGCCGCGGCGTGACGCCGCGGGTGATGGACACCCGCTTTACGCCGCCGGGCCTGGAGAAGCTGCCGGCCGATGTTCCGCGCCACCTGGGGTCGTTGAACGAGGCGTGGCTGCTCGACGCCACGCTAATCGTCGCCAGCCCCGGCATCCCGCTGTCTCATCCCGCGTTGGCCGCGGCGGCGGCGGCCGGCATCGCTATTGTCGGCGATATTGAGCTGTTTGCGCGCGAGGCGCAGGCGCCGGTGGTGGCGATAACCGGCTCCAACGGCAAAAGCACCGTCACCCGCATGGTGGGCGAGATGGCCGCCGCCGCCGGCTGGCAGGTGGGCGTCGGCGGTAATATCGGCCTGCCGGCGCTGATGTTGCTGGAAGCGCCCCGCCAGTTGTATGTGCTGGAGCTGTCGAGTTTCCAACTGGAAACCACCCACAGCCTGAAAGCGGCGGCGGCGACCGTGCTCAATATCAGCGAAGATCATATGAACCGTTATCCGCTTGGCCTGCAACAGTACCGGGCGGCCAAACTGGAAATTTATCACCATGCCGCGGTGTGCGTGGTCAACGCCGACGATGCGCTCACTCTGCCGGAACGCGGACATGACGCGCGCTGCGTCAGCTTCGGCGTTGAGCGCGGCGATTATTATCTTAGCCAACGCGCGGGCAACACCTGGTTAATGGCGCGCGGCGAACCGCTGTTGGATTGCGCCGAAATGACCGTCGGCGGCCGCCATAATTACACCAATGCCCTGGCGGCGCTGGCGCTGGCGGACGCCATTGGTCTTCCGCGGGCAGCCAGCCTGGCGGCGCTGCGGCAGTTTCGCGGTCTGGCGCATCGCTTTGAGCTGGTGCATGACCGCCACGGCGTACGCTGGATTAACGACTCCAAAGCCACCAACGTGGGCAGCACGGAAGCGGCGCTGAACGGGCTGGCGGTGGCGGGGACGTTGCATTTGCTGTTGGGCGGCGATGGCAAATCCGCCGATTTCACCCCGCTTTCGCCTTTGGTGCAGGGCGACCGGGTGCAGCTGTACTGTTTCGGGCAGGACGGCGCGCAGCTGGCGTCCCTGCGTCCCGACGCCGCCACCCTCACCGAGACGCTGGAGCAGGCGATGCGTATCATCGGCACGCGGGTGAGGGCAGGGGATTTGGTGCTGCTGTCGCCGGCCTGCGCCAGCCTGGACCAATTTAGCAATTTTGAAGTGCGCGGTGAGGTCTTCACGCGCCTGGCGCGGGAGGTGGGCTGATGCGCATTCCCGGTTTAGGATTGATTCCCCGCCTGAAGGCGTGGGTGATGGGGGCGCGCGAGCCCGAAGCGCCGACCCATGTGCTGTATGACCGCACGCTGCTGTGGCTGACGCTGGGGCTGGCCGGTATCGGATTTGTGATGGTGACCTCGGCGTCGATGCCCATCGGGGCGCGATTGTCGGACGACCCGTTCTATTTCGCCAAGCGCGATGCTTTCTACCTCGGTCTGGCGTTTGTGCTGTCGCTGGCAACGCTTAGGATCCCGATGGCGGTCTGGCAGCGCTACAGCTCGGTAATGTTGCTTATCACCCTGGTGATGCTGCTGGTGGTGCTGGTGGTTGGCAGTTCGGTTAACGGTGCGTCGCGCTGGATTGCGCTCGGTCCGCTGCGGATCCAGCCGGCGGAATTGTCCAAGCTGGCGCTGTTTTGCTATCTGGCCAGTTATCTGGTGCGCAAGGTAGAGGAAGTGCGTACTAACTTCTGGGGATTTTGCAAACCCATGGGCGTGATGGTGCTGCTGGCGGTACTGCTGCTGGCGCAGCCCGACCTCGGGACCGTGGTGGTGCTGTTTGTCACCACGCTGGCGATGCTGTTCCTGGCCGGCGCCAAACTGTGGCAATTTTTATCGATTATCGGTTCGGGCATTTTCGCGGTGGTGCTGCTGATTATCGCCGAGCCGTACCGTATGCGGCGCGTGACCTCGTTCTGGAACCCGTGGGATGATCCTTTCGGCAGCGGATATCAGCTTACCCAATCGCTGATGGCCTTTGGCCGCGGCGAGTTTTGGGGGCAGGGGCTGGGCAATTCGATACAGAAACTGGAGTATTTGCCGGAAGCCCATACCGACTTTATTTTCGCCATTTTGGGGGAAGAGCTGGGTTATTTCGGCGTGGTGCTGGCGCTGCTGATGGTGTTTTTAGTCGCGTTCCGCGCGATGTCCATCGGCCGCAAAGCGCTGGAAATCGACCAGCGCTTTTCCGGTTTCCTGGCCTGCTCCATCGGTATCTGGTTCAGCTTCCAGGCGCTGGTCAACGTGGGCGCCGCCGCCGGCATGCTGCCCACGAAAGGGCTGACGCTGCCGTTAATCAGCTACGGCGGCTCCAGCCTGCTGATTATGTCGACGGCGATTGTACTGCTGCTGAGAGTGGATTTTGAGACGCGCCTGGCCAAGGCGCAGGCGTTTGCGAGGGCACCGCGATGATGGAAAAGACCAGGCGGCTGATGGTGATGGCGGGCGGTACCGGTGGACATGTGTTCCCGGGGCTGGCGGTTGCCCATCACCTGATGGCGCAGGGCTGGCAGGTTCGCTGGCTCGGCACCGCCGATCGCATGGAGGCCAGTTTAGTGCCGCAGCACGGCATCGACATCGATTTTATTCGCATCAGCGGCCTGCGCGGCAAGGGTATGAAAGCGCAGCTGATGGCGCCGGTGCGCATCTGGAGCGCCTGGCGTCAGGCGCGGCGCATCATGCGCGCCTGGCGGCCGGATGTGGTACTGGGGATGGGCGGCTATGTTTCTGGACCCGGCGGTCTGGCGGCCTGGAGCTGCGGCATCCCGGTCGTACTGCATGAGCAGAACGGCATTGCCGGCCTGACCAATCGCGGTCTGGCGAAAATCGCCCGCAAAGTGCTGCAAGCGTTTCCCGGCGCGTTCCCCCATGCCGATGTGGTGGGCAATCCGGTACGCGATGCGGTACTGGCGCTGCCGGCGCCCGACGTGCGCTTTCTCGAACGCACCGGCCCGATTCGGGTCTTAGTGATCGGCGGCAGCCAAGGCGCGCGGGTGCTGAATCAGACCATGCCGGCGGTCGCCGCCCGCTTGGCGGGCACCTTGACCCTGTGGCATCAGGTGGGCAAAGGGGCGCTGGAGGAGGTCAACCGGGCCTACGCGGCGGCCGGCGAGACGCAGCACCAGGTGGTGGAGTTTATCGACGATATGGCCGCCGCCTACGCCTGGGCGGATGTGGTGGTATGTCGCGCCGGCGCGCTGACGGTGAGCGAAATCGCCGCCGCCGGTCTGCCGGCGCTGTTTGTGCCGTTTATGCACAAAGATCGTCAGCAGTATTGGAACGCGCGGCCGCTGGAGCAGGCGGGCGCGGCGAAAATCATCGAACAGCCGGCCTTTACCGCCGAGCAGGTCAGCGACGTGCTGGCAGGCTGGGATCGGCCGACGCTGCTGAGTATGGCGCAGCGCGCCAGGGCGGCGGCTATTCCCGACGCGACGGAGCGAGTGGCGCGGGAAGTGGCGGCGGCGGCGGGTGTCTAAGCCGCGCGCCGACAAGACCGGACGGGCCGGGCGTGCCGTCCAGAGCGTTTTTTTTGACTTAAGCGATACTACTGTGAATACACAACAACTGGCTAAACTGCGAACTTTTGTCCCCGAGATGCGCCGCGTCAGGCAAATCCATTTTGTCGGCATCGGCGGTGCCGGCATGGGCGGTATCGCGGAAGTGCTGGCAAACGAGGGCTATCAAATCAGCGGTTCCGATCTGGCGCCGAACGCGGTGACGCAGCAACTGACCGACCTGGGCGCGCAAATCTATTTTAACCACCGCCCGGAGAATATCAGCGACGCCAGCGTAGTGGTGGTGTCGAGCGCTATCGCCCCCGATAACCCGGAGATTGTGGCGGCCAAAGAGGCGCGTATTCCGGTGATTCAGCGCGCGGAAATGTTAGCGGAGTTGATGCGTTTTCGTCACGGTATCGCCATCGCCGGCACCCACGGCAAAACCACCACTACCGCGATGGTGGCCAGTATTTACGCCGAGGCCGGTCTGGATCCGACCTTTGTTAACGGCGGCCTGGTGAAAGCCGCCGGCGTACATGCCCGCCTGGGCTGTAGCCGTTACCTGATTGCCGAGGCCGACGAAAGCGACGCCTCCTTCCTGCATTTGCAGCCGATGGTGGCGATTATCACCAATATCGAAGCCGACCATATGGATACTTACCAGGGCGACTTTGAGAATTTGAAGCAGACATTCATTAACTTTCTGCACAATTTGCCGTTTTACGGCCGCGCGGTGATGTGTATCGACGATCCGGTGATCCGCGAATTGCTGCCCCGCGTTGGGCGACAGATTACCACCTACGGTTTTAGCGACGATGCCGATTTGCGCATTACCGATTATCGTCAGGACGGCGCGCGCGGCAGCTTTACCCTCACTCGGCAGGACAAGCCCGATTTGCGCGTGGAGCTCAATGCGCCGGGCCGGCACAACGCGCTGAATGCGGTGGCGGCGATTGCGGTGGCGACCGAAGAGGGCATCAATGACGAGAGTATTTTGCAGGCGATGCTGCAATTTCAAGGGACGGGCCGCCGCTTTGACGATTTGGGCCGCTATGATTTGACCCACGTCAACGGTAAAACGGGCGAGGTCATGCTGGTGGACGATTACGGTCATCACCCGACCGAAGTGGATGCCACCATCAAAGCGGCGCGGGCGGGCTGGCCGGACAAACGGCTGGTAATGGTGTTTCAGCCGCACCGTTACACCCGCACGCGGGATTTGTACGACGACTTTGCCAACGTGTTGTCCGGTGTGGATGTGCTGTTGATGCTGGATGTGTATCCCGCCGGCGAAGCGCCGATCCCCGGCGCCGACAGCCGCTCCCTGTGCCGCACCATACGCGGGCGTGGCAAGGTGGACCCGATTTTGGTGCCGGATATGGATGCGCTGCCGGCGACGCTGGCGCAGGCCTTGGAGGATAACGATTTGGTGCTGATGCAGGGTGCCGGCACGGTGGGCAAAATCGCCCGTAAACTGGCCGAGAGCAGGCTGCAGCCGCAGCCGGGCGAGGGACGACATGGTTAAACGGCCTGGCCGGTGCCGACATGCGCCGACGGTCGTCGCGGCGGGAGCGGCCTGACATGTCGCAGGCGGCGATAAATGTACGCAACCGTGAGACGGAGAGGACCGTTGCGGGACGCAGCAACGGCGGCCAGCTCGCAGGGTTGATCTTCCTGTTGATGGTGCTTGGCACCATCGTCTGGGGAGGCTGGATGGTGGTGGGCTGGATGAAAGACCCCCACCGTTTACCGCTGTCCCGGCTGGTGGTGACCGGCGAACGTCATTACACCACCAATGACGATATTCGCCAGGCGATTCTGGCGCTGGGAGCGCCAGGTACCTTTATGACGCAGGACGTCAACGTCATCCAGCAGCAGATAGAGCGCATGCCGTGGATTAAGCAGGTCAGCGTGCGTAAACAGTGGCCGGACGAGTTGAAAATCCACGTGGTGGAATATGTGCCGGTGGCGCGCTGGAATGATTTACATCTGTTGGACGGCAACGGCAAGGTGTTCAGCGCGCCGGCAGAGCGCATCGGCAATCAGCCCATGCCGATGCTCTATGGCCCGGAAGGCAGCGAGCAAGACGTCTTGACCGGCTATCGCACCATGAATCAGGTGCTGACGGCCGCCAAGTTTCAGCTCAAGGCGGTCAGCATGAGCGCCCGCCATTCGTGGCAGTTAACGCTAAAGGACGATACCCGGCTGGAGCTGGGCCGGGACGACAGAGCCAGGCGCCTGCAGCGCTTTATCGGGATTTATCCGGTTCTGCTCCAGCAGGCCCGGAACGATAATAAGCGCATCAGTTACGTGGACCTGCGCTATGACTCGGGCCTGGCCGTCGGATGGGCGGCGGCCTATATCGAGCCGGAAAACAGTAATCAGCAACAGACTCAGGCACAGGCAAAACAACAATGATCAAGGCGACGGACAGAAAACTGGTAGTAGGACTGGAGATCGGCACGGCCAAGGTGGCCGCGCTGGTAGGGGAGGTGCTGCCCGATGGTATGGTCAATATCATCGGTGTCGGCAGTTGCCCGTCGCGCGGCATGGACAAAGGTGGCGTTAACGATTTGGAATCGGTGGTGAAATGCGTGCAGCGCGCCATCGATCAGGCGGAGTTGATGGCGGACTGCCAGATCTCGTCGGTGTATCTTGCCCTGTCCGGCAAACATATCAGCTGCCAGAATGAAATCGGCATGGTGCCGATTTCCGAAGAAGAAGTGACGCAGGAAGACGTCGAGAATGTGGTGCATACCGCCAAATCGGTGCGGGTACGCGACGAACACCGCATCTTGCACGTGATTCCGCAGGATTACGCGATTGACTATCAGGAAGGAATAAAAAACCCGGTTGGCCTGTCCGGCGTGCGGATGCAGGCCAAAGTCCACCTGATTACCTGCCATAATGATATGGCGAAGAACATTGTCAAAGCGGTTGAACGTTGCGGGCTGAAAGTTGACCAACTGATTTTCGCCGGTCTGGCATCAAGCTATGCGGTGTTGACGGAAGATGAACGCGAGCTGGGCGTGTGCGTCGTGGATATCGGCGGCGGCACCATGGACATGGCGGTCTATACCGCCGGCGCGCTGCGCCACACCAAGGTGATCCCCTATGCCGGCAACGTGGTCACCAGCGACATCGCCTATGCCTTCGGCACGCCGCCCACCGACGCCGAGGCGATCAAAGTTCGCCACGGCTGCGCGCTGGGGTCGGTGGTCAGCAAGGACGAAAGCGTTGAAGTGCCGAGCGTCGGCGGACGGCCGCCGCGCAGCCTACAGCGCCAGACCCTGGCCGAGGTGATCGAGCCGCGTTATACCGAGCTGCTGAACCTGGTCAACGATGAGATTTTACAGCTACAAGAACAGCTGCGGGCGCAGGGGGTAAAGCACCATCTGGCCGCGGGCATCGTGCTGACCGGCGGCGCGGCGCAAATCGACGGTCTGGCGGCCTGCGCGCAGCGGGTATTCCATACCCAGGTGCGCATCGGCCAGCCCCTGAATATCACCGGTCTGACGGATTATGCGCAGGAGCCCTATTATTCGACCGCCGTTGGGCTGCTGCATTACGGTAAAGAGTCACATTTAAGCGGCGAAGTGGATGTGGAAAGACGAACGTCGGTCAGCACATGGTTTAAGCGGTTCAGCGGCTGGCTGCGCAAAGAATTTTAACGATTTTCAAGACGGAACCCGGCTGTGCAGGCGGCCGATTCCGAAGCGACAGGCACAAAACGGAGAGAAATTATGTTTGAACCTATGGAATTAACCAACGACGCGGTGATTAAAGTCATCGGCGTCGGCGGCGGCGGCGGCAACGCGGTCGAGCATATGGTGCGCGAGCGCATCGAAGGCGTGGACTTCTTCGCGGTGAATACCGATGCGCAGGCATTGCGTAAGACGGCGGTGGGCCAGACTATCCAGATCGGCAGCGGTATCACCAAAGGGCTCGGGGCCGGCGCCAATCCTGAAGTCGGCCGCAACTCGGCCGAGGAGGACCGCGAAGCGCTGCGGGCCGCGCTTGAGGGCGCCGACATGGTGTTTATCGCCGCCGGCATGGGCGGGGGCACCGGCACGGGCGCCGCGCCGGTTGTCGCGGAAGTCGCCAAGGATCTGGGTATCTTGACCGTTGCCGTGGTCACCAAGCCCTTCAACTTTGAAGGCAAAAAACGCATGGCGTTCGCCGAGCAGGGCATCGCTGAACTCTCCAAGCATGTTGACTCGCTTATCACCATACCCAATGATAAGCTGCTGAAAGTCCTGGGCCGCGGGATTTCGCTGCTGGACGCTTTTGGCGCCGCCAACGACGTACTGAAAGGCGCGGTGCAGGGTATCGCCGAGCTTATCACCCGTCCGGGCCTGATGAACGTCGACTTTGCCGACGTGCGCACCGTCATGTCGGAGATGGGTTACGCCATGATGGGGTCCGGCGTCGCCTGCGGCGAGGATCGCGCGGAAGAAGCGGCGGAAATGGCGATTTCCAGCCCGCTGTTGGAAGATATCGATCTGTCCGGCGCCCGCGGGGTACTGGTCAACATCACCGCCGGCTTCGACCTGCGTCTGGACGAATTTGAAACCGTAGGTAACACTATCCGCGCTTTCGCCTCCGACAACGCCACCGTGGTCATCGGTACCTCGCTGGATCCGGATATGAACGACGAACTGCGCGTTACCGTCGTGGCCACCGGCATCGGCATGGACAAGCGCCCGGAAATCACGCTGGTGACCAACAAGCAGAGCAGCCAGCCGGTCATGGATAACCGCTACCGCGATCACGCCGCGGGCTTGTCTTCGCTCGCTCAGGAGCAGAAAACGGCGGCCAAGGCGGTCAATGAGCAAAACGCCCAGGGAAGTAAGGAACCCGACTACCTGGATATTCCGGCGTTCCTGCGTAAACAGGCGGATTAAACCGTGCCATTTTGGGAAACGCCGCTCTTTGTGCTAAACTGGCCCGCCCACTCTCCTCTATACTGGGCAGAGTAGGCGGCATGGTTAAACATTGCGAGAGAAACAGATGATCAAACAGCGGACATTAAAACGTATCGTGCAGGCCACCGGTGTGGGGTTACATACCGGCAAAAAGGTCACACTGACACTACGCCCTGCACCGGCAAACACCGGGGTCATCTATCGTCGAACCGATTTGAACCCGCCGGTGGATTTCCCCGCGGACGCCCGGTCGGTGCGCGACACCATGCTGTGCACCTGCTTGGTGAACGAGCATGACGTGCGCATTTCCACCGTTGAGCACCTGAACGCGGCGCTGGCGGGGTTGGGGATCGACAACATCATCGTTGAAGTGGATGCGCCTGAAATCCCGATCATGGACGGCAGCGCCAGCCCCTTCGTTTACCTGCTGCTGGATGCCGGTATTGAGGAGCTTAACTGCGCCAAAAAATTCCTGCGTCTTAAACAGGCGGTGCGCGTCGAGGATGGGGATAAATGGGCCGAGCTGGCGCCGTATAACGGCTTCACCCTCGATTTCACCATCGACTTCAAACATCCTGCGATTGATGCCAGCTCGCAACGTTATTTCCTGAACTTCTCCGCGGAGTCGTTCGTTCGCCAGATAAGCCGCGCGCGCACCTTTGGCTTCATGCGCGATATCGAGTACCTGCAATCTCGCGGCCTGGCCCTGGGCGGCAGCTTCGACTGCGCTATTGTGGTCGATGACTACCGGGTGCTGAACGAAGACGGCCTGCGCTTTGAAGATGAGTTTGTCCGCCACAAAATGCTCGACGCCATCGGCGACCTGTTTATGTGCGGCCATAACATCATTGGCGCTTTTACCGCCTTCAAATCCGGCCACGCCATGAACAACAAGCTGTTGCAGGCGGTGCTGGCGCGCCAGGAAGCCTGGGAACTGGTGACCTTCGAGGACGAGGCGGAACTGCCGCTGGCGTTCAAGGCGCCTTCCTTCGTTATGGCATGAGCGTCGTCGGCGCACGGTGGCGCAGCGCCTCACGGCGGCGTCCCGGCTTACGCCGGCAGGGTTAGCAGTTAGGCGTCTATTTCCCGCGACGGGCGGGGTTGGCACTCTCTCCGGCCAGCTCCGCCAGTCGTTCCAGCGCGTTCTTTAATTTCCCTTCGCTGCGCGCCGCCACATGGCGAATAGACGCCGCGCTCTGTACGCTCAATTGCCGCGGCTTTTCCCCGAGCGGCCGGTGATGTTGCCGGCCGCTGTCGTTATTTTGCGCGTTCAATTCCTGTTTTCTCGCCAAGCCAGGGTTAATCCTGATGTCGATGGACGACAATGATGGTAGAATCTGCGCTCTTAACGCGGATAATAATTGAGGTTGTTCATAGCGTAACCGCATCTTCCAGCTGGCATTGGCGGTTTCCAGCACCATCACGCCCTGGCGGACGTTGGCAACGCGGCACCAGGGGCGCAGCGGTGCCGGCAACAGCGCGCTGACCGCGCGGTTGAGCTTAAGCAACATGATGGCCCGCTGCTGAATCTTTGAGAGGGACACGCGGCCCGTCTCGGCGGCGTCGCCAAACAGGCTGTCGATGGGATGTGGACGACTATCGCGCATAACAACACTCCGGCGGAAGACATTATCGGGTAATGGGTATTTTAAAGCGTTGGCGACAATTTGGCAGACGTTATTTCTGGCCGCATCTCCTGTTGGGGATGGTCGCGGCCGGATTTGGCGTGCCGTTATTGCCCGGCGGCGCTCAGGAGCTGCTGCACCAGGCCGACAGCTGCGCCAGCCTCAGCCGGCAAAGCGCCTTCCAGGCCGGCTTCAGCCAGCTGGCGCGGCTGAAGGATGTCCCGCGTCGCCCCGCCTACGCCGTCGATTATTGGCACCAGCATGCCATACGCACCGTCATCCGTCATCTCTCCATTGCCTGGGTCCCCGCGCCGGTGCCCGAGGCCGTCGCGCCGCTGCGCGTACAGCATCAAGTATTGCTTACCACTCTTGGCCTGTTGCTCAATCGCGAAGCGCGGCAGCCGATGCCGGTGCGGCGCCTGCGTCAAACGGGCCATGTCGCCTTCATCGACCACCGCACCGGCATCCGTCTGGCGCAGCTGCAGGGAATACGGGCCGGCCCGCGCGCGGCCGCCTGACCCTGAAGGACCGTAACTTTCCCGCAAACGACTTTTGGCCGCCGATGGACGGGGCCGTGATGAGATGTGACTGACTATGCTAGCAAAATTACTTACCAAAATTTTTGGCAGCCGTAACGATCGTACCCTGCGCCGCATGAGCAAGGCGGTGGACGCCATCAACCAGATGGAACCGGCAATGGAGCAGTTGAGCGACGAACAGCTCGCGGCCAAAACCGTCGAATTCCGCGAGCGTATCGCTAAAGGGGCGACCGTCGACAGCCTGCTGCCGGAAGCCTTTGCCGTAGTGCGCGAGGCCAGTAAGCGCGTATTCGGCATGCGCCATTTCGATGTGCAATTGATGGGCGGTATGGTGCTTAACGATCGCTGTATCGCCGAAATGCGCACCGGCGAAGGGAAAACCTTGACCGCCACGCTGCCGGCGTACCTTAACGCCCTCAGCGGCAAAGGCGTTCATGTGGTCACGGTGAACGATTATCTGGCGCAGCGCGATGCGGAAAACAACCGTCCGCTGTTTGAGTTTCTGGGGCTGAGCGTCGGCATCAACCTGCCGGGGCTGCCGGCGCCGGCCAAGCGAGCCGCGTACGCCGCCGATATCACCTACGGCACCAACAACGAGTACGGCTTTGACTACCTGCGCGACAATATGGCGTTCAGCCCGGAGGAGCGGGTACAGCGTAAATTACATTACGCGCTGGTGGATGAAGTGGATTCCATTCTGATCGATGAAGCCCGCACCCCGCTGATTATCTCCGGCCCGGCGGAAGACAGCTCCGATATGTATCGCCGCGTCGACAAACTGATCCCGCATTTGATTCGCCAGGACAAAGAGGATTCCGAAAGCTTTCAGGGCGAGGGCCACTTCTCGGTGGATGAGAAATCCCGCCAGGTGAACCTGACCGAACGGGGGCTGGTGCTGATTGAAGAGCTGCTGGTGAAAGCCGGGATCATGGAGGAGGGCGAATCGCTCTACTCCCCCGCCAACATCATGCTGATGCATCATGTGACCGCCGCTCTGCGCGCCCACGTGCTGTTCGCCCGCGATGTGGATTACATCGTCAAAGACGGTGAAGTGATTATCGTCGACGAACACACGGGCCGCACCATGCCGGGCCGCCGCTGGTCCGACGGGCTGCACCAGGCGGTGGAAGCGAAGGAAAACGTGGCGATCCAGAATGAAAACCAGACGCTGGCGTCCATCACTTTCCAGAACTACTTCCGCCTGTATGAGAAACTGGCGGGGATGACCGGCACCGCCGATACCGAAGCGTTTGAGTTCAGCTCCATCTATAAACTCGACACCATTGTGGTGCCCACC
This sequence comes from Sodalis praecaptivus, assembly GCF_000517425.1. NCBI lineage: Bacteria > Pseudomonadati > Pseudomonadota > Gammaproteobacteria > Enterobacterales > Bruguierivoracaceae > Sodalis > Sodalis praecaptivus. Next base: position 3,830,482 of record NZ_CP006569.1, on the reverse strand, counting down.
AACCGTCCGATGATCCGCAAAGATTTGGCCGATCTGGTCTACATGACGGAAAAGGAAAAAATCGACGCGATTATCGAGGACATCAAAACCTGCACCGAACGCGGCCAACCGGTTCTGGTAGGGACCATCTCCATTGAAAAATCGGAGTTGGTTTCCGGCGAGCTGGAAAAAGCCGGCATCGCGCATAAAGTGCTCAACGCCAAATTCCACGCCATGGAGGCGGAGATCGTCGCCCAGGCGGGCCAGCCGGGGGCGGTGACCATCGCCACCAACATGGCCGGCCGCGGTACCGATATCGTACTGGGCGGCAGCTGGCAGGCGGAAATCGCGGCCCTGGAAGCGCCGGACGAGCAGCAGATCGCCGCTATCAAAGATGCCTGGCAGCCGCGCCATGAGGCGGTGCTGGCCGCCGGCGGCCTGCATATCATCGGCACCGAGCGTCATGAATCGCGCCGTATCGACAATCAGCTGCGCGGCCGCTCCGGCCGTCAGGGCGATGCCGGCTCATCCCGTTTTTACCTGTCGATGGAAGATGCCCTGATGCGTATTTTCGCATCAGACCGGGTCTCCGGCATGATGCGTAAATTGGGCATGAAACCGGGTGAAGCCATTGAGCACCCGTGGGTCACCAAGGCGATTGCCAATGCCCAGCGTAAGGTGGAAAGCCGCAACTTTGATATCCGTAAGCAACTGCTGGAGTATGACGACGTCGCCAACGATCAGCGCCGCGCGATCTACACCCAGCGCAACGAATTGCTCGACGTCGCGGACATTAGCGAGACCATTAAGAGCATCCGCGAGGATGTGCTGAAGACTATCCTCGATAGCTACATTCCGCCGCAGTCGCTGGAAGAAATGTGGGATGTGCCCGGGCTTGAGCAGCGCTTGAAAGATGATTTTGATCTGGAGATGCCTATCGGCCAATGGTTGGACGACGAGCCGGGCCTGCACGAAGAGACCCTGCGTGAGCGCGTGCTCGAGCAGACGTTGGTGCAATATCAGCGTAAGGAGGAAATCGTCGGTAGCGACATGATGCGCAATTTCGAGAAAGGCGTCATGTTGCAAACGCTTGATTCCCTCTGGAAAGAGCATTTGGCGGCGATGGACTATTTGCGTCAGGGCATCCATCTGCGCGGCTATGCGCAAAAAGATCCGAAGCAGGAGTACAAGCGCGAATCCTTTGCGATGTTCGCCGCCATGCTGGAGTCGCTGAAATATGAAGTGATCAGCACCCTTAGCAAGGTGCAGGTGCGCATGCCGGAAGAGGTAGAAGCGATGGAGCAGCAGCGGCGTGAAGAGGCCGAACGTCTGGCTAGACAGCAGCAGCTAAGCCATCAGGCGCCGGTAGCGGAACTCGCCACCGGCAGCGCTTCTTCGGCGCAGGAAGGCCGCAAAGTCGGGCGCAACGATCCTTGCCCGTGCGGTTCCGGCAAGAAATTCAAACACTGCCACGGCAAATTACAGTAAGCCGATGCCAAGCGGCCAGCAGTCGTTCGTCACGCCCGGTTCGCCGGGCGTTTTATTGAAAAGAGGTTACACTTTTTTTAACACGTGCGGCCTGGCCGTGCGGGATAACCTTAAGGAGCGCTGACAGCTATGACGATACGAACCATCGCGGTGGGTATCATCCGTAACGCCCGGCGGGAAATATTTATCGCCCGCCGCCCGGCGGAAGTCCACATGGGCGGCTTTTGGGAGTTCCCCGGCGGCAAAGTCGAGCCGGGAGAGAGCCCCGAACAGGCGCTGTATCGCGAACTGCGTGAAGAGACCGGCATTGATGTCGAACAGGCCCATTTGCTGGCGACGACCCAGCATCACTTCGCCGAGCGGCAGCTGGCGTTTTATTTCTTTCTGGTGGAGCAGTGGCGCGGCACTCCCTGCGGCAACGAGGGGCAGCCGGTGCGCTGGTGCCCGCAGCAGGCGCTAAAGGCTGAAGAGTTTCCGCCGGCCAACGCGGCTATCATTCGCCAACTGACGGCGGATTAATCCCGCGCCATGGGCCAGCGGGCGGCAGCGCGATGTTAACAGAGGGCGGACTGGCACGCTCTTTCTCAGCGGTCGGGGACGCGATGCGGCGCGATGTCTCGGCGGACGGCGCTCTCTGCACGGCAAACGTGTTTATTTCTCGACGGGTCGGCGTGACGTTAGCGGTTCGATGAAAAGAAGACCGAGGGAAAAAAGAGGTGGCGGACGCGGCATCTACCGCCAAGATGTGCCGCCAGCGGCGGTGACGTATTGCCGCCGCGGGCGCCGTCGCTTAGTGACGGGTTTCATCACTCCACTCGTCGCTGTCGGTGATTTGCACATCGCTTGGAATACGCTTTTCCTCTTCCGCCCATTCGCCAAGATCTATCAACTGGCAGCGTTTGCTGCAAAACGGCCGGAACGGGCTTTTCTGGCTCCACTCTACCCCTTTGCCGCAGGTTGGACAGGTGACGTTAACAATATCGTCGCTCATGATTAATTGCTCCTAACAACAGGCCAGTTCAAACGGCAGGCGGTTCGGCACCACGCCGTTCTCGCTGTCCAGGGATAAAAAACGGATAGCATAACGGGTTTTATGGCCGGAAACTTGCGGATAGAGTTGATGCTCGACAGGGATGCGCAACCGCAGCAAATCCCCCTCCTCGGCGTTATCCTGGAAGAAGCCGTTTAAGCTGATTTGGTTTTTGAACGGGCCGGAATGGCGCACGATATCCAGGATGCGGGTCAGCGCGGCGTTGAGCGGATCCAGCGTTTGGAGCCAGCCGTCCACCTGGGCGTCGCGCTGCGGCTGCGGCAGATGCAGCCAGATATGCAGCGCCGGCAGGTCAAAACTACAGCAGCCGCCGGGTATGGATAGCCGCTGGCGCACGGCGCCGATCAGGCGATCCTCACGCAGCGCTTGGCCCAGGCGCGGGGCCGCCATCAGCGTGGTGGCGCAGCGTTTGAAATCGGTGCGCAGGGCGCTAACGCGTTCACTGTCGACGCCGGGCACGCCTTCCCACTGCAGCAATTTTTGCTGCTGGCGGTCCAGCTCTTTGATCATTTCGCTGCGGATGTCGCCACGTTCGAGGACGTCCAGCAGATCGGCTAACGTACGGAAAAACGTCAGCGCGTTGGCGATTTCGCTTAAAGCCGGATGCCGGTAAAGCTGTTGTAGTAGGAACTCCAACCGCAGCCAAGTCCGCATTTTTTCATTTAACGGGTGTTCAAACAGCACCGTTGTCGAGTAAACGTCACTCATGGTGATTTATCCTGTCGGGTTGCTGATGCCGCAAGCGCAAGATAGCGTTGATGCAAAGTAGCAACGCGATCCGTTATCTCCTCGGGGCGCCCGCTATTATCAATAATATCGTCCGCACAGGCCAGACGCCGCTGACGCGGCACCTGCGCCGCCAAAATGTTCTCCACCTGCTCGCGGCTGACGCCGTCGCGGCTGAGCGTGCGCGCGATCTGGACCTCGCGCGCCACATCCACCACCAGCACCCGATCGGCGCGCTGTTGCAGGTTATTCTCAATAAGCAGCGGCACAACCCACAACACGTACGGCGCGCGGGCGGAGCGCAGCTGCTGCTCGGTTTGCCGTTTAATAAGCGGATGGAGCAGACCGTTAAGCCAGGCTTTCTCATCCGGATCGCTGAAAATACGCGCTCTAAGCGCGGCGCGATCCAGCGACCCGTCCGCGTTCAGCACCGCCGGACCAAATCGTTGCGCGATGGCACGCAGCGCCGGGCTGCCCGGCTCGACCACCTCCCGTGCGATCACGTCGGCATCCACCAGGGGCACGCCGAGGGCGGCGAAGGCGTTGGCCACCGTGCTTTTACCGCTGCCGATACCGCCGGTCAGGGCAACAATGTATTGCGTCACGTTCACTGCCTCACCCTGAAGGGACTCTCCCGGCCCAAGGTAAATTGGTACGATTGTAGCGTAAAATGGGCAGATTCTGCAGTCTTGCCCTAACTTTAATCCCGCGTATGATACCGCTACTGGAATAGGCAAATTGTATCCGATATTGATTAGCGACTCGTCGCCTTTTACCAGGAAAACCCTATGCGTATAGAAGAAGATGTGAAGTTAGGTTTCAAAGATGTGCTTATCCGGCCGAAACGCTCCACGCTGAAAAGCCGATCCGATGTTGAACTGCAACGCGACTTCACCTTCAAACATCCCGGCCTTCGTTGGTCCGGCGTGCCGGTTATCGCCGCGAACATGGATACCGTCGGCACTTTTCACATGGCAGAGGCGCTGGCCGCCTTCGACGTGCTGACCGCGGTGCATAAGCATTATAGCGTGGATCAGTGGCGCGAATTTGTGGCGCGCGCGCCGGAATCGGTACTCCGTCATGTGATGGTTTCCACCGGTACCTCCGTGGCCGACTTCGAGAAAATGAAGCAGATCCTGGCGCTGTCGCCGCAGCTGAATTTTATCTGCATTGATGTCGCCAATGGCTATTCGGAACATTTTGTGACCTTTGTTCAAAAAGCTCGCGAAGCCTGCCCGGATAAAGTGATTTGCGCCGGCAATGTGGTCACGGGGGAAATGGTGGAAGAGCTCATTCTCTCCGGCGCCGATATCGTCAAAGTCGGTATTGGTCCTGGCTCGGTGTGCACCACCCGGGTCAAAACCGGCGTCGGCTATCCTCAACTGTCGGCGGTAATCGAGTGTGCCGACGCCGCCCACGGGCTAAGCGGCCAAATCGTGAGCGATGGCGGCTGCGCGGTGCCTGGCGATGTGGCCAAGGCGTTTGGCGGCGGTGCCGATTTCGTGATGCTTGGCGGTATGCTGGCGGGGCATGACGAGTGCGAAGGCACCATTGTGGAGGAGAGCGGCGAGCGCTTTATGCTGTTTTACGGTATGAGCTCCGAGTCGGCAATGAAGCGGCATGTGGGCGGAGTGGCCGATTACCGCGCCGCCGAGGGCAAAACCGTCAGGCTACCGTTGCGTGGCCCGGTGGAATATGCCATTCGTGATATTCTCGGCGGTCTGCGCTCCGCCTGTACCTATGTTGGGGCATCGCGCTTGAAGGAGTTGACCAAACGCACCACTTTCATCCGCGTCGCCGAGCAGGAAAATCGGATCTTCACCCAGCTATAACCCGCGCGGGGCGCTGCCGCATCGGCGTGCGTCCGGGTGCCGCAAGCCCGCCGTCGGCGAACGCGGCCGCGGCGGACCTTGCGCACCTGGATGTGACGTTGACGCGCCCCGGCTGCGCCCCAACTGCCGTTTACCTCAGCCAGGTTGGCGCCGCCGAGCTCACGCGGGGAATGCGGCAAAAGCGTGCTTGACCTGCATCTCTTAGCTCGCCGCCGAGCGCGGCGGCCGCGGCTGTCCCGCGCTTAAAATTGGCTAAAAACTTCCCCCAACTGCAGCAGCGGTACATAAAGTATTACCACCAGTCCGCACACCATGGCGCCCGTCAGCAGCAGCAGCGCGGGCTCGGCCAGTTGCGCCAGCCGTTCAGCCTTTTGCCGCGCCTGCTCGCCGTGACACTGCGCCAGCTGCGCCAGGACCTCATCCAGCGTGCCGGTAAGCTCGCCGCTGCGAATGAGCCAGCGGCAGTGCGCCGGGAACAGCGCAGCCGGCGCCAGCGCCTGATGCAATGCCTTGCCGCGACGCAGGTCGCGCCGACAGCGTAGCAGCGCCTGACGATAGCGGGGATGCCCCACAGCGCGGGCCGCCACCGCGAGCGCCCGATCCAGCGCGATGCCGGCGCTGTGGCTCATCGACAGCGTCTGGAACAGCTGATGAAGCGCGTGGTGGCGCAACAGGGGGCCCGCCAGCGGCAGCCACAGCAGAGCCGCGCGCAGCCGGCCACGCCAGCGCGGATGGTAATGGCAAAGCCGCCGCCAGGCGCCGTACAGCGCCAGCCCGCCGGCGAGATAAGCCAGGCCGTATTCCCTGCCGTGTGCGGCTGTACGCAGCAGCAGGGCGGCGGTGGGGGGCAGGGGGGCGCCGGCGTCGGTATAGATGCGGGCGAAAGCCGGCAACAGCACCAGCAGCATCAGCAACATTACCCCCGCCGCGCCCAGACAGACCAATAGCGGATAACGCAACGATCGTATTACCTGCTGCCTGAGATGCCATAGCCGGGCCTCGCTTTTCGCCAATTCGGCGCAGCAGCTGTCCAGCCTGCCGGTAAGTTCGCCCAGGGCGAGCATGGCGCACCACACCGGCGGAAAGACCTGCGGCCAGGCGGCGCAGGCCCGCGACAGCGACAGCCCCCGTTCTATGTCCGCGCCGAGCTGCGCCAGCAGACAGCGCCAGCCCGCGCGCGGGTACTCGCTGGCCAGCAGCGCCAGGCTTTCCCGCAGCGGTAGCCCGGCGTGCAGCAGCGAGGCGAGCCGGTCGGTGAGGGCAATTAACGCCCGCCGCTGCCAATAGCGCGCCGGCAGCCAGCCGTAAAGCCGCAGGCGAAAGGGCTGGTTGCCCTGAGCGACCAAACGCAAGCCACAGTCGCGGCGGCTGCGGCCTATCATCTCTCCCCGGCAGGGCAGGCCCTCGGCGGACAAACCCTGCCAGCGCCAGAGCCAGCAGCCGCTCATGACGGATGACCCAAAACGCGCCTCAGCTCGGCGAGCGAGGTTATGCCCTGCTGCGCCAACGCCATCCCCGCGCGCCACAGGCCATCGCCGTCGCCGGCATCCTGCTCCAGCAGCGCGAACAGACCACGGCGGCCGGCATAGCCGCGTTGACAGCGGCCACAGCCTGCCGCCTGCCAGTAGCCCGCCGCGTCCGGTCGCGGCGCCTCTGACCGCGGCGCGCGCCGGCAGTCGGGGCAGAGTTGGCGCACCAGGCGCTGCGCCAGCACTAGGCTGAGCGCCGGTCCGGCCTGTGCCGCCTCCAGCCCGAGCTGGCGCAGGCGGCTGACGGCGTCGTCGGCGCACAGCGTATGCAGCGTGGAGAGCACCAGATGACCGGTACGGGCGGCGTTGAGCGCCACGGCGGCGGTTTCCGGATCGCGGATCTCGCCCACCATCAGCACGTCCGGATCCTGACGCAGCAGCGCCCGCAGCAACAGGGGGAAATCCAGCCGGGCCCGGGGGTTCACCTGACACTGGTTGATCCCGGCCAGCGGCAGCTCAACCGGATCCTCCACGCTGCAAATATTGAGCGGTCGGCGGCGAAGGCGGTTAAGCATAGCGTAGAGCGTTAGCGTCTTGCCGCTGCCGGTGGGGCCGGTTACCAGTATCAGACCGTGCGGTTGATGCAGCACGGTCAGTACGCGCCGTCTGAGAGGTCTCGGCATGCCCAAGCCTTTTAGCGTCAGACGTTCCGGCGTGCAGCGCAACAGGCGAAGCACCGCCTTTTCCCCGTGCAGCGTGGGCAGCGTGGAAAGCCGCAGCGAACATGGCGGCCCATCGCCGCCGGCGCTGAATTGCCCGTCCTGCGGCTGGCGGCGTTCGGCGATATCCAGCCGCGCCAGCACTTTCAGGCGCGCAACCAGACCTTCCGCCAGCACCACGGGGCAGCCCTGCGCGGCGGTCATCAGCCCGTCGACGCGCAGCCGCAACCGATAGCCGGCGGGCGAGTAGGGCTCGATGTGGATATCCGACGCCTCGCGGCAAAATGCGCGCTCAAGCAGCAGATCCAGGGTGCCGGTCACCGGCATGTCGTCGCGCAACGGGGTGCCGGTGACCGGCCAGCGCGCGTCGGCTGGCGAACGGTTAACCATTACTCTTCCTCGCGATCGGCCGTCTGGAACAGCGCACCGCACGCCACGGCGAGTGAGCTGCCTGCGGCGGCATCGCAGCGATGGCGCCAGACCAGGCCGTCGTCGCGCTGTTCCGGCGACATCACCAGCGTCAGCCCCGCGAGAGTATGGCGGCCGGTCAGGCTTATTTCGCCCTGGCGTACGCTGACGCCGCTGACATACCGGGAGCGATGGCTGGCCGGGATACCTTGCTGCCCGGTGTGGCAACCGTCGATATCCCCCTGCTGCATCGCGCACAGCTCCACCGCAAGACGGTAGGGACTGGCGATCCGCAGCATATCGGTCAGCGCCGCGCGATCCAGATAACGTTGATAACCGGGCAGCGCGATAGCGCTAAGAATAGCGATGATGGCGATGACTACCATCAGCTCCATGAGGGTGAATCCGCGCTGGCGATGCATATTGGGTCCCCTGGGTGAAGAATAACAACTTCACCCTAGCGACTGCGCGAATGCGGCGACAGCGGCGGCAAGAAAAACTGGCAAGTGGATTGGACTATTTGCTGCGCGGCGGCAACATGTGGCATTGGCACTGCGCAGCCGCGCGCACTTTTTATCCTTGATGAAACCGCATGGAGAGATCCAGCGCCCGCAGATGTTTGGTCAGCGCGCCGACGGAAATATAATCGACGCCGGTCAGCGCGCAGTCGCGTAGCGTCGCGAGCGTGACATTGCCGGAAACTTCCAGCGCCGCTCTCTGACGCGTCAGGGCCACCGCCGTGACCATGTCTTCACGGCTGAAGTTATCAAGCATAATAATATCGGCGCCGGCTTCCAAGGCCTGGCGCAGCTCGTCCAAGGTTTCGACTTCCACTTCCACCGGGACATCGGCGCGCAGCGCCACGGCGTTGGCGACGGCGTTGGCGATGGAGCCGGCAGCGATGATATGATTCTCTTTAATCAAGAAAGCGTCCGCCAGGCCCAGCCGGTGGTTGCTGCCGCCGCCGCGCAGTACCGCGTACTTGAGCGCGGTTCTCAGGCCCGGCAAGGTTTTGCGCGTATCAAGCAGCGCGGTGCCGGTACCCGCCAGCGCATCGACATAACGTTTCACCTCGCTGGCTACGCCGCACAGGGTTTGGAGGAAATTGAGCGCGGTGCGCTCGCCGGTAAGCAGTATTCGCGCCGGCCCGCTCAGCCGGCACAGGGGTTGGTTGGCCTCAATGGGGTCGCCATCGGCGACCTGCCACGCGATAGTCACGCCGCCGCCCAACTGGCTGAAGACCTCCTCAAGCCAGCGCCGTCCGCAAAAAACGCCCTTTTCGCGGGTGATGATGACGGCGGTGGCCTGACTGTTCGTCGGCAGCAGCAACGCGGTAATATCGGCCTGCGCGTCGGTGCTGCCGCCCAGATCTTCTTTTAGCGCGGCGCTGACCGACGGCGGGATATCCTGCTCTACTCGTTCGAGTAATTCCGCGCGGCGGCGCTCAACATTATAACGGCGGGTCGACATAAAAATCTCCGTAACTGCGGATAAAGGGAAGCTTTGATTCATGCTACCCTGAAGCCGAACGAAGTACCACTCTCGGTAAAATGAGGTCACCATGCGGTTGGACAACGGTTGGATTGCAGGCGTCAGGCGCGTTCCTTCTCCCCATTGCGACGATCGGCCGGCGACCGTGGTGCCCACGCTGCTGGTGGTACACAATATCAGTTTGCCGCCGGGCCGTTTTGGCGGTCCCTGGATAGACAGGCTATTTACCGGCACGCTGGATCCCGCGATTGATCCCTACTTCGCCACAATCTGGCGGCTGCGGGTGTCCGCGCATTGTCTCATCCGGCGTGACGGGGAAGTGGTGCAGTATGTCCCCTTTCATCGGCGCGCCTGGCATGCGGGGGTGTCTTGCTATCAGGGACGTGAGCGCTGCAATGATTTTTCGATTGGCATTGAATTGGAGGGAACCGATACATTGGGCTATACCGATGCGCAATACCGTGCGCTTGTCGACGTGACCCGCCTGTTGCTGCGCCATTATCCCATTACCCCGGCGCGCATCACCGGCCACAGCGATATCGCGCCCGAGCGCAAGACCGATCCAGGACCGTCCTTCAGCTGGCGCGATTTTCGACAACTCCTGTCAACACAGGCTGACGACATTTAACAGGGAGACGCGGGTTATGACGCTGTTTACATTATTATTGGTGCTGGCCTGGGAACGTTTTTTCAAGCACGGCGAACATTGGCAACTGGATCGCTGGCTTGAGCGGCCGTTCAGCCGCCTGCGCGAGACATCGCTGGCGCAGACGCTGATATTGGTGCTGTGCTGGATGCTATTGGTCGCGGTCTGCCTGCGGCTGGCCTCCGGTTGGTTATACTCTCTACCTCTACAGCTGTTGTGGATTGTCTTAGGGGTACTGTGCATCGGCGCGGGGGGGATCCGCCGCCACTACCGTGACTATCTGATTGCCGCCGCCCGCGGCGACGGCGACGCCAGCAAAGCGATGAGCGAGGAGCTGGCGCTGATACATGGCCTGCCGGTGGAAGGTGCCCCGGTGGAGCGGCTGCGCGAGCTGCAAAATGCTCTACTATGGATCAACTTCCGTTTCTATCTGGCGCCGCTGTTCTGGTTGGTGATAGGCGGCCCCTGGGGCCCGGTACCTCTGGCGGGCTATGCATTTTTGCGCGCCTGGCAGACCTGGTTGGCGCGTCGCTCCACGCCAATGAAACGCGCGCGCTCCGGCATTGATTTGTTGCTGCACTGGCTGGATTGGTTGCCGGTGCGCCTGGCGGGCGCGGCCTATGCCTTGCTCGGGCACGGCGAGAAGGCGCTGCCGGCCTGGTTTGCTTCGCTGTGGGATATCCATAGCAGCCAGTATCAAGTTCTCACGCGGCTGGCGCAATTTTCGCTGGCGCGCGAGCCGCATCTGGATGCGGTGCAAACGCCCCGCGCCGCGGTGTCGCTGGCGAAGAAAGTCACGTTGGTGATTGTGGTCGTGGTGGCGCTGTTAACCATTTACGGCGCGCTGGTCTAATTCGCCAAACGCGGACGGCGAGACCTGAAAAGCCAGTTGGGACTTGGAGCACGGCCTCGCTTCACCCTTGGCGGCAACGACCGGCGACACTGGGTTATTCGCCGATTTGGCGCGCTAGCGCCGCGGTAGGGTGGGGGGCACCCTGAGTTCCAGTGAGGCCATCGGCTTAACGCCGTCCGCGTTAAGCGTCAGTCCATTCAAGCGCAGCCAATATATCAAAGAACGATACGCGGTAAAGCGCTATCGAAGGCGCTAATTGCTCGGTTCGATACACGCAACCTATTTTTCGTTTCCTCCGTGAGGGGGTTGTCACTGAGCCATAAACGCGTGTCGCACTCTTTCCGGCTAAAAGCGGCAGGCACCGTGTTAATCAGATTATGGTCAGCTTTGAGAACCTGCAATAGCGCCTTTTCAGGATCGAACAAGCGGCGCAGTTGATTGTGGCTGATATCGATAAAGCGTAGGTTTTTGGGTGGCGGATTAGGCAGTTCAACCAGTAGATTATCATCGGCGTTGAGTTGCCCCACGCTGTCGGGCAGGCGTCCGAGATGGGTTAATTTATTATGACTGAGTTTCAACCGCTGCAAAGTTTCAGGCCATGCCGGCGGGGGGGAGGTGATATGATTCTCACTCAGGTCGAGATGTGTCAGCGCCGGTGTCGTGGCAGAGAAGTGCTGCAATCCGCAATTTCTGGCCTCCAACCACTTTAACGAAGCGCTGGATAAACTATCCAAGGAATTTAATGGGTTATTATTTACCCGCAAATGTTCCAGCGACTCATAAAGAGGAGTCGGTAGCGATGAAAGCGCGTTATGGCTAATGTTTAGCCGGGAGAGCGGCGCTGAATAAACGGCAGGTAGTTGTGTCAGGCGATTATGGCTTAAATCAAGCGACTCAAGCTGGACAAGCGATGCCGGCGGAAACTGCTGAAAGGCATTGTGTGAAGCATCGATCTTTCTTAACGTGGGAGGAAGATAAGGTGGCCATTCTGATAAATTGAAATGACTTAAATCAATAGTCTCTTCTTTTGCATGATGACACTGTCTTATCTTATTCCCCGCGGCCGCGCGCTGCTCCTTTCTTTGCATTCCATTCTGCATCCAGATTTGTAACTGCTGTTCTAAAACTAAGGGTAAAGGCCTGGGTATCTCATTATTCGTGTCCTCGACATCCATAACGGGAACATATCCCCGTGAGGGAAAGCGTTTTTCATACATGTTTGTCAAAAATTTAAACATTTTACACCCCAATGAAGGCAAAAACATACGTCCGTTTGTGTGAAGTTAATCTTTATTCGCACATGAAAACGTTCCTAATATTAATAATGGCTATCCCTATTTTTGATGCCTGTTTTATCTGTGCGGTTTTGCTGATAGCCAAAGAAGGATATTTTTATAGTGGCCAAAAAGCAAGCGGTTAAAAAGTGGTTTCATTATTGAGTTTGCTAATCTTACATTTATTTGCTTAATTTTATTTTGTATTGCTTTATTCTGATTTGCTCAGCGCCGGAGCCATAAACCGGCCTGATGTAGTAATGATCGTGGCGATAAAGCTGCGCCAATTCTTTCCGGAAATTATTTTCAGTAAAATATTTTGTGTCGTCATCAATAGTTGACAGATAGCCAGAATCATAGAAATTGAATTCGTGGCCCTTATGTTTATAGACGGTGCCGGTGATTCGCGCTTCGTCAAGCAAAGTGCTACCGCCATTCACTTTGAACACTTTTTTTCCCGTAAGGTCATAGATATTCTGATGGTGATAATGAAAATAAGAATGAAGCATTTCATGGTACAAAGCGATGGCCGGATTGCGTGCGCGCCAGGGCTCGTTAGCCAAATCCTCAACGTTGGTTCCCATGATGTCATTTTCAGGATCGAAAATGATACTTTTTCCGTTACATGAGTTATCTGACAAGAAGACCTTCTCTCCTTGTTTTGATACTACTCTTCTCACATCGCTGTAGGATGGCGGTATTATGTCAACCTTCTTATGCTCCAACCTTTCGATTAAGCGTTTGCCTGAAGGGAGGGTATTTATTGTGTCGAGATGCTTAATGACTTCCGTCTGAAAACGTTGATTGCCATGAATGATTATCCCGTGTGTCGCGGTTGATGCCTCTTCACCGGCTGTCGGGGCCTGAATGGGATTAGCGCTCGCCGATGGATCATAGACTTTGGCACGACTGTTCGGTCCATTAGCGTAACGTGCCACCGGCGTGGTAGAGAGACTGGTTATCGCGCCGTGGAGTCTTCTATATCGAATTCTTATAGTTTGTTCTGCAACAAAGACCTCACTATGGGCCAACGTCTTAATAGTGAAACTTTTGAGTTCATCGAGCGCGGGTTTTGCTGCGTGTTTGACATTAAACTCAATCCATCGCTCTATTATCTCAACTTCGCTTAGAGAGTCCAGCGCGCCGATTGTCGATACGGAAAATAGTTTGGTGAGATAATTTTCATAACTATTGGCGAAAGCGGGAATAGCCCGTTTCTTAGTTAAGCCGAGCAGTTTATAACTCTGATGCAGAAAAGGCGATGCCTGTATGAGATCGTTGAGGCGTAGATGATTATCGGCCCGAATAAGTTTCTGATTTAGGCTCAGGTAATTGAATGCTTTAACGCATTTTCTTTTAATGCCATCTCGTTTGGCAATGCAATGACCGAAATTTTTTAATTCACCAGGGCCAACTCTTAAAGGATAGTTGAGTTGCGATAATACATATTTCTTTCTGATAAATCGTTCTGTTGAGACGCTGTTTGCAAGATAAAGTGGGTGCTGTAAAAATTGACGACCTTCCAGCGCTAACAGGGATAATCTGGTCTGTCCATGTTTAACCACCAAAGGTTTGCCGGACGTGGCGCCTTGCAAAAACGGTTGCATAGGTGAAAACTTTTCAAGCTTATACAACGCTGATGATACATGAGGGATATGGTTGAACTCCCTCAAAACTTTCCTGATATTCCTTACCCCGCTGCGTCCGATGCTATAAATTAACTCAAAACCGGGATCTATCTGCCTCATGAACGCCTTAGTTAACGCCTTCATATATTTTTCGGTCATTTTGTATTCGGATTTTAATGCTGAGATAAAGGCTTTTCGTATGTTTTTCTTTAACACACGCGGCGTCCATGCCTTGATGCTGGTCTTCCTAAGCAGATTTAACACGGTTTTTCGACCGAGATTGGCCAGCATTTTGCCAAGGGATCCTACGCCTGGAATGAGAGAAAGAATATCTATAGAACAATCAATGGTTGCCGCAGCGACATGTTTATTCTCTATTTCTTCGGCGCAATTGTAAAAAGGGATTAAAGAGGTCAGAAATCCGATGAACTTTTCAAACGCGGTTTGTGAAAAACCGCTGTCATATAACACAGTAAAATACTGCTGCTTAAAGTGTTTTACAACGCCAGCGAAAAACACATCGATAGGCTCTGAGTGAGATTTTAAGTTGTTAATACTGTTATTGGGGTTTAGAGGGAAGATTCGCGGGTCATATATTGATCTTTTAGCGTTGCCATCGTGCCGATCACGAAATGGATTGTCTTGGTTGCAGTAGCGATCAAGATTATTTTCACGCAGGATAACCGAAGGCGCACCATTGAAATCAATGGAATACCAACGAGCTTCCGCTGACATCTCTGCTTTCAATAGTAGCCTGTGTGGTTTACATCTGTATGAACTACGGTGCGATAAATTGAATTTATCACGTTCGCGGGTGATCACGTATTCAGTGGCCTCTATCTGTGATAGTGTTGCCTGGGCCAAGAAAAGGATTTCATTTTCGCTTAAGTTATAGAACGCATTACGTAGGACTAAATCGATGACTTGGCCATAATGTTTAGTCATAGATTCCACGAGCATATGGTACATCTCAAGATCATTTGGTAATAAATCATAATACTTTCTTACCTTGCCTTTGTTATCGTAGAATTTTTTTATGCAAAACTTCCCCTTTATCTCATTGTTGAGCGTGTGGTGTTCCGTCTTCTTTAAACAATCGTCTTTAATGGATTGAGCGATCTGTTCGCGGGTGCGCCACAGTTTCTGTATGTTTATATAGTCTTCTATGATATTGTTAGACTGAATATGATGGCCGAGATGTTTGAAATAGTTCGACAGCCTTTTTTTATGTTCCCACTCGACTATTTCCCGATGGCGATAAGGCTGAGTCTGTGACAAATAAAAAATGTCGATACGCGCCGGCAAAAGAAAATGCTCGGCAAGCATAGCCGGGATTTTTGCCGTCATAATTCCTTCATACAGAGCAATGCCTATCGCTTTATATTCGTTCTGATTGAGCCGTTTTGGGTCCGCATTCTGAATATCGGCATATTTCAAACCGACATGAATTAGCTGGGTGTCAAAACTCATGACATCCAGCGTTTGCCATTCGGGGATTTTGAATAAAGGGAAATCGACAGAGACAGTGTGATGCAGTAGGTAGTCAGCGATGACATTTTGCTGTTCGTGGTTGAGGAAATCAAACATCCTGTTTATTTCAGTTGTTATCTTCATGCCCAGATCCGCAACGCTGACGACGCCCTGGCGTTTTTTATAGTTTTCAGCCTGTAGCGAGCTTATGGTATCGAGAATAAATTGCTCAATAGATTCCGGGAACAGATTGGCACTCAGCCAATAATATATGACCTTTTCATCTTCTGCTACGGTAAGGGGTTCGTTATCATCGCCGCCGTAGTTACCCGCGCTATAAAGTAATTTTTGGGCTACCGCATGTTGCTTAACCTGATCCTGAACTAAAAAAAGGAGAGTATTCGCGACGATATGTTTAGCATTTCGCGCGGAAAACGGAAAGTTCAACCAGGCAGCAAGCTGCTGGTTTTGCCACTGGCTCATACTTCGACTCAGTAGTTCATTATGATTCTGTTTTCTATAGACAGCCAGCATGTCTAACACATTCTCTATATCGTTTAATAATGCACGTCGTTCACGTTTATGATGGCGCGTTTTATCCGGCCCGCTTTCGGCACTGTGATCAATATTGCGGTCGTCATTCTGTTGTACCGCCGGGTGAGGTGGCTCAAGATCGGAAAGCGTGTTTTGCCCATACAGGGAACGCGCGCGGCGTGATCCTACCTGTAGTTGGGGGGCGTGGCGCAAAGGCCGTGCTTTCGGCAAAAGAGAATGTTTCAGCGGGTCTCGTTCTGGTGCCGGGAGCGGTTTTTTGGTGGTCTGCCGAGGAATGGCGTGCTTGGCAGGAAGGTTTAGCGCCTCAGGCTTGTCCTTGGCCGCGGGGGAAGGCCATGCAACAGGCGTTTTGGCCGGCGTGACAGACGCACGGCTGTTGGGTAAATTTTTTTCAGCCACTGCCACGTGTGCATGTTGTTGAGCGACGGCCGTAGCAGAATTTTTAAGGCAATCAATAAGGGAACTTCGGATGCTATTTCGGTCAGGATGGGAATGGGCTTTTACCGACATTGCCTCGGCTTGCGGAAAAGAGAGGGAATGAGATTCGGTTTTTGTCCTTGTCCTCTCTCTGGTTTCATTCGAGGAACCTGATAGGTTATTAATCATTTCTCGTTTTTTTATGTCAATCATTGTCCCTGACTTGCCTTTTTCGACGGGAAAGGGCCGGTGATTCAGTCGATTTTCGTGGCTTGGGATTTCAGGCTTAGGCGCCTTGAAATTTACATTGCCCCCTTTATCATTGAAAGCGAGCGCTCGGGGATTAGGCGTGGATGAGGCGGCGGAGAGACTGCTGTTTTGGACATTGGTGAGGTAAGTCATAGCCAATAGGGTTAAATTGGCGACGTTATGCCTGGTTACGTTGCGGCTGTGCAGCCCCGGTTGGCTAGCGAGCAATTTAACCTGGTCATCAAAAGGCAACTGGCTTTTCTGTTTATCATCAGCCCAGTTCACATGCTTGCCGATAGGTTTTCTATATTGATTATTAACAGTGAATTTTTTCATTTCTGACCTTATTGTTAGTATGATTATGTAAGGCTTCTATGCCCCGTTTTTTGCTGAGTAAATTAAAAATTTGTCGCATAATCACTTTTTTCTTAGCGTTTTAATTGCGTTTTACGATCAAAATCAGCACGTCTACCGGTTCCTATCACCCGCTGTCAAAGTTGATTGACTAATGAAAACTCATGATATTAATTAGCATTGCTCGATATTTCTTTAATAATTGGCAAGAGAGACGGATGATTTTACCTATTATCAAAGCGCCGGGGCGATCGGATGTGGGCGGCGAATAAAGGGCTCGCGGTTGAGGGCGCATGATTTATGCGCTCAACCCTGCGGCGTAGATGTTCTGACCGGGAAGGGAATCGTATTGAATATGGCGTCAATTTGGCATTGGCAATAGTGATGGTGGCAAAGACATTGCTGGAATTTGGAAAACAAGACACGGTATTCATCATCAGTTTGGGCTTTTATCCTAAGTCATTTTTTGTGCTTAAATACATTGAAAGCGTCATAATTAATCTGCCACCTTGTGTTCACTTATGCCTGCTGAGGGGGCAGACCTTATTTATCGGCAGGTACGCGCTCTTTTGTTAGCGGTGGGTCCCAGGTTTTAACGATAAATAAAGAGCTGAATCACATTTCGATGATATTTTAACGCGGATAGAAATGCACCTGTGCCCACCGTTAGCGCGCAGCGCAGGACCGGTTTATATTGACTCGCTTATGCGCATCCTCGTGGCGTAATGAGGACAGCCGTCGCGCGAGGTAAAAACCCAATGTCATAAGCAAACAGGATGAAAAGCGGCACTCTAGCGTTAATGGAAGCGGAATACCTTTTGCACCAAGCGGAATGCCGGGAATCAACGCGGCAGGCAACTTGCAGAACACCGCATCCGAAATGCGGCGGGCACTAGACGATACGGCGCAGACGAAACGCGATACCGGGCATGCGAGACGGAATACGGGCAAGCGAAACGCGATACCGGAATGCGAAACGCGATACCGGGCATGCGAGACGGAATACGGGCACGCGAGACGGGATAGGGACATGCGAAACGCGATACCGGGCACGCGAGACGGGATACGGGCACGCGAAACGCGATACCGGGCATGCGAGACGGAATACGGGCATGAGAAACGCGTTACGCAGCATGCGAGAGGCAATAATGCGCATAGATACGCGGCAGGTGCTAGCAGCTTGAGGTAGCAAGCCCTGCGCGAACGGGCCGCCGGCGGCCCGTCGCCGGCACGGTAATACCGGCCGGCGTGCAAACGGGGGATCAGCGTGCGGCTGCGCGCTGGCCGGAGGTTTTCAGCGCAAAACCGATGCCCAACACCACCAGCCATACCGGGATCAAATACACCGAAATGGCCATGCCCGGCGTGAGCAGCATAATCGCCAAAATACCCGCCATGAAAAGCAGGCAAAGGCAGTTGCCCAGCGGGTACCACAGCGCCGGAAAGCGCGGAACGACGCCCTGTTGCGCCTTTTTGCGGCGAAATTTCCAATGCGCCAAACTGATCATGCTCCAATTGATCACCAGCGCAGAAACCACCAGCGCCATCAGCAGGCCAAAAGCCTGGCCGGGCATCAGGTAGTTGAGCAGCACACAAATCGCGGTCGCGACGGCCGAGACGCCGAGCGCGGCCACCGGCACGCCGCGCCGGTCGACTCTGGCGAGCGATTGCGGGCCATTGCCCTGGCGGGCCAAACCGTACAGCATGCGGCTATTGCTATAAACGCAGCTGTTATAAACAGACAGCGCGGCGGTCAAGACTACCAGATTAAGGATATTGGCCACCCAATAGCTGTTAAGCGCCTGGAAAATCAAGACAAACGGGCTGCCGCCTTCCACCACTTTGCCCCAGGGGTACAGCGAAAGCAGGATCGCCAGCGCGCCGATGTAAAAGATCAGAATACGGTAAATAACCTGGTTAGTGGCTTTGGGAATGCTGTGCGCCGGGTCGTCCGCCTCGGCAGCGGTAATGCCCACCAGCTCCAGACCGCCGAAGGAAAACATAATCACCGCCATGGCCATCAGCAAGCCCTTGCCGCCGTGGGGGAAGAAGCCGCCCTGCGCCCATAAATTGGTCACGCTGGCCTCCGGGCCGCCGCGTCCGCTCAGCAGTAGCCAGGCGCCAAAAACGATCATCGCCACGATGGCAATCACTTTAATAATGGCGAACCAAAATTCCATTTCGCCGTAAAGCTTCACGTTAGCCAAATTGATAGCGTTAATCAGCAGGAAAAACACCGCCGCCGAGACCCAAGTGGGCAGTCCGGGCCACCAGTACTGCATATAGATCCCGACCGCGGACAATTCCGCCATCGCCACCAGGACATACAATACCCAATAATTCCAGCCGGAGGCGAAACCGGCGAAATTGCCCCAGTATTTATAGGCGAAGTGGCTGAACGAACCGGCCACCGGCTCCTCCACCACCATCTCGCCCAATTGGCGCATGATAAGGAAGGCGATAACGCCGCCGATAGCGTAGCCCAAAATAACCGAAGGGCCGGCCATTTGTATGGTTTGCGCAATCCCCAGAAACAGGCCGGTGCCAATCGCCCCGCCCAATGCAATAAGCTGTATATGGCGGTTTTTTAGCCCGCGTTTCAGCGTCTCGGCGCGCTGTTGACCTTCCATCATCGAATCCTCTGTCGTTATGGCGGGCAGATATCGGGATTCCGCCCAGCGCTGTGTCTATCCACAGTTACGGTTGTTGTACGTTTTAATTTACGCGTCACGGCGCGGCATTTTTGCGTCCGGGCTGTCGCGGGCAACAGAATAGTGATATGTGGCAGGCTTTGCACGGGATTTATGACACTTGCGCGTAATAAACCGGCGCCGTCGTTTGCTGGACGATGGGCGTAACGGCGACGGGAAAATCGCCGGGGTTCATCAGGTCATATCCGGGTTGCATGACTATGCATTTGGCGGCGTTTTTTCCCTGGCTTGCAGTGTCGGTCATCTTCCCCGGCTTCCCCGGAACGTTTCATAGACGTTAATAACCTTTTCGCCGGAAAACACGATTGTGCTGCGCAGCGGGCCTGACGCAGCATAGATGTAAGGCTTTTGTGAGAATGTGCGCGATTTGATGATTTAGGTCAAAGCCACGATAGACAGAAGGTGAATACTTTGTTACTTTTAGCACCGTGAAAATGTAATTGGTATTACCAATTGACTCCGCGCCATCCGTTGAGAAGACAAGAAATGGCCTATAGTAAGATCCGCCAACCCAAGTTATCGGATGTCATAGAACAACAGTTGGAATATTTGATTCTGGAAGGGACGCTGCGCCCCGGCGAAAAATTGCCTCCCGAGCGTGAACTGGCCAAGCAATTTGACGTCTCCCGCCCCTCACTGCGGGAAGCCATCCAGCGATTGGAAGCCAAAGGCCTGCTGCTGCGGCGGCAGGGGGGAGGGACGTTTGTGCAAAGTAATTTGTGGCAAAGCTTCAGCGATCCGCTGACCGAACTGTTGGCGGAACATCCTGAATCGCAATACGACCTGTTGGAAACCCGCCACGCCCTTGAAGGTATTGCCGCCTATTATGCGGCGCTGCGCGGGACCGAGCAGGATTTCGAGCATATCCGTGAATGCCATCAGGCGATTCAGGCGGCACAGGACAGCGGCGATCTCGACGCGGAGGCCGATGCCGTCATGAATTATCAAATCGCCGTCACCGAAGCCGCGCATAATGCGGTTTTATTGCATCTGGTGCGCTGCATGGGGCCGATGCTGGAAAACAACGTGCGTCAGAATTTTGAATTGCTTTACTCGCGCCGGGAAATGCTGGCGCAGGTGAGCAGCCACCGCGCCGGGATTTTCGCGGCGATAGTCGCGCGCGAGCCGGAAAAGGCGCGCGAGGCGTCACATCGCCATCTGGCGTTTATTGAGGAAATTTTGCTGGACCTTGGCCGGGAACATAGCCGGCGCGAACGCTCGCTTCGACGTCTCCAGCAACGCAAGGATTAAGCCTCCGGGAACGGCGGCCCACGCGGCAGCAGAAGCTATGGGCCTGTCTTCGTATGCTCTGACGGCCAGAGCATAGGAAGACAGGCTCCAACTAAACCAATATTAAAGATAGATAAGGAACACCACCATGTCAGAACGTTTGTACAATGACGTGGATCCGATCGAAACACGCGACTGGCTACAGGCGATCGAATCGGTTATCCGTGAAGAAGGTATTGAACGCGCGCAATTCCTGATTGATCAGGTGTTGGACGAAGCGCGTAAAGGTGGGGTAAGCATCGCGCAAGGTGCCGCCGGACGCAATTACATCAACACGATTCCGGTCGAGGAGGAGCCTGAGTATCCGGGCAATTTGGAGTTGGAGCGCCGCATCCGTTCCGCTATACGCTGGAACGCCGTCATGACCGTGCTGCACGCGTCGAAGAAAGATTTGGAACTGGGCGGCCACATGGCGTCATTCCAGTCCTCCGCCACGATTTATGAAGTGTGCTTTAACCACTTCTTCCGTGCGCGCAACGACAAAGACGGCGGCGACCTGGTCTATTTCCAGGGCCACATTTCCCCGGGCGTCTATGCCCGCGCCTTCCTGGAAGGCCGCCTGAGCGAAGATCAGATGAACAACTTCCGTCAGGAAGTGCACGGCAAGGGCCTCTCGTCCTATCCGCATCCCAAGCTGATGCCGGAGTTCTGGCAGTTCCCGACGGTGTCGATGGGCCTGGGCCCCATCAGCGCTATCTATCAGGCAAAATTCCTTAAATATTTGGACCATCGCGCGCTGAAGGACACCAGCAATCAGACCGTTTACGCCTTCCTGGGCGACGGCGAGATGGATGAGCCGGAATCCAAGGGCGCCATCACCATCGCGACGCGCGAGAAGCTGGACAACCTGGTGTTCATCATCAACTGTAACCTACAGCGTCTGGATGGACCGGTCACCGGTAACGGCAAGATCATCAACGAGCTGGAAGGCGTGTTCGGCGGCGCCGGCTGGGAAGTGATCAAGGTGGTCTGGGGCAGCCGCTGGGACGAGCTGCTGCGTAAAGACACCTCCGGCAAGCTGATTCAATTAATGAACGAAACCGTCGACGGCGACTACCAGACCTTTAAATCGAAGAACGGCGCCTACGTGCGCGAGCACTTCTTCGGTAAATATCCGGAAACCGCCGCGCTGGTGAAGGACATGAGCGACGACGAGATATGGGCGCTGAATCGCGGCGGCCACGATCCGAAAAAAATCTACGCCGCGCTGCAAAAAGCCAAAAAAACTACCGGCAAGCCCGTGGTCATCCTCGCCCACACCATCAAAGGCTACGGCATGGGTGTGACCGCGGAAGGCATGAATATCGCGCACCAGGTGAAGAAAATGAACATGGAAGGGGTACGCTACTTCCGCGATCGCTTCAACCTGAGCACCATTACCGACGACAAGATCGAAGCGCTGCCCTATATCACTTTTGCGGAAGGGTCCGAAGAGCACACCTATCTGCACGAGCGCCGCAAAGCGCTGCACGGCTATCTGCCGAGCCGCCTGAAGGATTTCACCAAGCCGCTGGAATTGCCGACGCTTGAGGACTTCGCTCCGCTTCTGGAAGAGCAGAAGAAAGAGATTTCCACCACTATCGCTTTTGTTCGCGTGCTGAACGTGATGCTGAAGAACAAGTCGATCAAAGATCGCTTGGTGCCGATCATCGCCGACGAAGCCCGTACTTTCGGCATGGAAGGTCTGTTCCGCCAGATAGGCATCTACAGCCCCAACGGCCAGCAGTACACGCCGCAGGACCGCGAGCAGGTCGCCTACTACCGCGAAGACGAAAAAGGGCAGATCCTGCAAGAAGGGATCAACGAGCTGGGCGCGGCTTCTTCCTGGCTGGCGGCGGCGACCTCCTACAGCACCAACGATTTGCCGATGATTCCGTTCTACATCTACTATTCGATGTTCGGTTTCCAGCGTATCGGCGATCTGTGCTGGGCGGCGGGCGACCAGCAGGCGCGCGGCTTCCTTATCGGCGGCACGTCGGGGCGGACCACGCTGAACGGTGAAGGCTTGCAGCACGAAGACGGCCACAGCCATATCCAGTCGCTGACCATTCCGAACTGCATTTCCTACGATCCGGCCTATGCCTATGAAGTCGCGGTTATCATGCACGACGGTTTGACCCGGATGTACGGCGATAAGCCGGAAAACGTCTACTACTATTTGACCACGCTGAACGAAAACTACGCTATGCCCGCCATGCCGAAAGGCGCGGAAGAGGGGATTCGCAAGGGGATCTATAGGCTTGAAACGCTGGAAGGCGGCAAAGGCAAAGTGCAGCTGATGGGCTCCGGCGCCATTCTGCGCCACGTGCGCGAAGCGGCGCAGATCCTGTCGAAAGAGTATGGGGTGGGTTCCGATGTGTACAGCGTGACCTCGTTCACCGAATTGGCGCGCGATGGCCAGGATTGCGAACGCTGGAACATGCTGCATCCGACCGAAACGCCGCGCGTACCCTATGTGGCCACCGTGCTGAACGATGCGCCGGCGGTAGCGTCCACCGATTATATGAAACTGTTCGCCGAGCAGATCCGCAACTTCATTCCCGCTAGCGAGTTCCGCGTTCTGGGCACCGACGGTTTCGGCCGTTCCGACAGCCGCGAGAACCTGCGTCATCACTTTGAAGTGGACGCCAGCTATGTGGTGGTTGCGGCGCTGGGTGAATTGGCCAAACGCGGCGATATCGGCGCTGATGTGGTGGCGCAGGCCATCAGCAAATTCGGCATCGATGCTGACAAAGTCAACCCGCGTCTGGCGTAAGAGGTAGAGTGAATCATGGCTATTGAAATCAACGTACCGGATATCGGTGCAGATGAAGTGGAAGTCACCGAAGTCCTGGTCAGCGTGGGCGATAAAGTTGACGCCGAGCAGTCGCTGATTACCGTGGAAGGCGACAAAGCGTCCATGGAAGTGCCCTCGCCGCAGGCGGGGGTGGTGAAAGAGTTGAAGGTGGCGGTGGGCGATAAAGTCACCACCGGCAAACTGATTATGGTCTTCGAGGAAGCCGAGGGTGGCGCTGAGAAGCCTGCCGCCGCGCCGAAGCAGGCCGACAGCGCGCCGGCGGCCAAACCGGCCGCCGCCGGCGGTGCCGCACAGAGTAAAGAGGTTAACGTACCCGATATCGGCGGCGACGAGGTGGAAGTCACCGAAGTGCTGGTGAAGGTGGGCGACAAGGTTGAAGCCGAACAGTCGCTTATCACCGTCGAGGGCGATAAGGCGTCGATGGAAGTGCCGGCGCCGTTCGCGGGGACGGTCAAAGAGCTGAAGGTCAACACCGGCGATAAAGTGAACACGGGTTCGCTTATTATGGTCTTTGAGGTCGCCGGTGGCGGCAGCGACGCCGCACCGGCCGAGGCCGAAGCGCCGCAGGCGCAGCAGCAGAGCGCGCCCGCTCAATCCGGCGGCAGCCAAGACGTCAATGTACCGGATATCGGCGGCGACGAAGTGGAAGTCACTGAGGTCATGGTCAAAGTGGGCGATAAGATCAGCGCCGAACAGTCGCTGATTACCGTGGAAGGTGACAAGGCATCGATGGAAGTGCCGGCGCCGTTTGCGGGGACCGTCAAAGAGATCAAGATTAACGTCGGCGATAAGGTCAGCACCGGTTCGCAGATTATGGTGTTCGAGGTGGAAGGCGCCGCCCCCGCGCCGGCCGCCGCCAAGGAAAGCGCCGCGGCCGTGGCCCCTGCGCCGGCAAGCGACGCCAACAAGAGCGCCGCTGCCGCCCCGTCGCCGGCCCAAGGCAAAGGTGAATTTGCCGAGAACGACGCCTATGTGCACGCGACCCCGGTGATCCGCCGGCTGGCGCGCGAATTCGGCGTCAACTTGGCGAAGGTGAAAGGTACCGGGCGTAAAGGCCGTATTCTACGCGAAGATATCCAGGCGTACGTCAAAGAGGCGGTCAAACGCGCCGAGGCCGCCCCAGCCGCTGCCGGCGGCGGTACGCTGCCTGGCCTGCTGCCGTGGCCGAAAGTGGACTTCAGCAAGTTCGGCGATACCGAAGAGGTGGAACTGGGTCGGATCCAGAAAATTTCCGGCGCCAACCTGCACCGCAACTGGGTGATGATCCCCCATGTGACCCAGTTCGACGAAGCCGATATCACCGAAGTGGAAGCCTTCCGCAAGCAGCAAAACGCCGAAGCCGAGAAGAAGAAGCTGGATGTGAAAATCACCCCGCTGGTGTTTATCATGAAGGCTGTCGCCAAGGGGCTGGAAGAGCTGCCGCGTTTTAACAGCTCGCTGTCCGAAGACGCCCAGAAACTGACGCTGAAAAAATACATCAATATCGGCGTGGCGGTAGATACCCCGAATGGTCTGGTGGTGCCGGTGTTCCGCGATGTGAATAAGAAAGGCATCGTAGAACTGTCGCGCGAGCTGGCGGAGATCTCGAAAAAGGCCCGCGCCGGCAAGCTGACATCGTCGGATATGCAGGGCGGCTGTTTCACCATCTCCAGCCTGGGCGGCATCGGCGGTACGGCGTTCACGCCTATCGTCAATGCGCCGGAAGTGGCGATACTCGGCGTGTCTAAATCGTCGATCAAGCCGGTGTGGAACGGTAAAGAGTTCGCGCCACGACTGATGTTGCCGCTGTCGCTGTCCTATGACCACCGGGTCATTGACGGCGCCGACGGTGCGCGTTTTATCAGCTTCATCAATAATGTGATGTCCGATATCCGTCGCTTGGTGATGTAACTTCCAGGCCGGCCCCCCGGCCGGCCTGCTTGTTTCGCGTCGCCGCCGGCGGCGAAGGGCGGTCGTCGGCGGTACCAACTAAACATGCGCCGTCGTCACATACTTTGCAGTCTATTAACATTTCTGTAAACTATGCGCGATGGAGACGTCCCGGTGGACACAGCGCGTTATGCAAATACACGCGATAAAATAGACGTCTGACCCGCCGGACAATCAACTAAGAGGTCATGATGAGTACTGAAATAAAAACTCAGGTCGTGGTACTTGGGGCAGGCCCAGGCGGCTATTCTGCGGCATTTCGCTGTGCGGATTTAGGTCTGGAGACCGTCTTGGTGGAACGTTATTCCACCCTCGGCGGGGTCTGCCTGAACGTAGGCTGTATCCCCTCCAAAGCCTTATTGCACGTCGCTAAAGTCATCGAAGAGGCCAAGGCGCTGAGCAAAAACGGCATCGTCTTTGGCGAGCCGCAAACCGATATCGACAAAGTGCGCACCTGGAAGGAAAAGGTGGTCAATCAGCTGACCGGCGGCCTGAGCGGTATGGCTAAAGCGCGTAAGGTCAAGGTGGTAAACGGTTACGGTCAATTTACCGGCGCCAACACCCTGCAGGTGGAAGGCGAAAACGGCACGACAACCATTACCTTCGACAACGCCATTATTGCCGCAGGCTCCCGCCCGATCCAACTGCCGTTTATCCCCCATGATGACCCCCGCGTATGGGATTCCACCGATGCGCTCGCCCTGACCACCGTGCCGAAGCGCCTGCTGGTGATGGGCGGCGGCATCATCGGCCTGGAAATGGCCACCGTTTACCACGCGCTGGGATCGGAAATCGACGTGGTGGAAATGTTCGATCAAGTTATCCCTGCGGCCGATAAAGACGTGGTGAAAGTCTTCACCAAGCGCATCAGTTCCCATTTCAACCTGATGCTGGAAACCAAAGTCACCGCGGTGGAAGCCAAAGAAGACGGCGTCTATGTCAGCATGGAAGGCAAAAAAGCGCCGTCGGAAGCCCAGCGCTATGACGCCGTGCTGGTCGCCATCGGCCGCGTGCCGAACGGTAAACTGCTGGATGCCGGCCAGGCCGGGGTAGAGGTCGACGACCGCGGTTTCATCCGCGTCGACAAACAAATGCGCACCAATGTGCCGCACATCTACGCTATCGGCGATATCGTCGGCCAGCCGATGCTGGCGCACAAAGGCACCCACGAGGGCCACGTGGCGGCGGAAGTTATCGCCGGCAAGAAACACTATTTCGACCCGAAAGTCATCCCGTCTATCGCCTATACCGAGCCGGAAGTGGCTTGGGTCGGTCTGACGGAAAAAGAAGCGAAAGAGAAAGGCATCAGCTATGAGGTCGCCACTTTCCCGTGGGCGGCATCCGGCCGCGCCATCGCTTCCGACTGCCAGGACGGTATGACCAAGCTGATTTTCGATAAAGAAAGCCATCGGGTGATTGGCGGCGCGGTGGTCGGCGTCAACGGCGGCGAGCTGCTGGGCGAAATCGGCCTGGCCATCGAGATGGGCTGCGATGCGGAAGATATCGCGCTGACCATCCATGCGCACCCCACGCTGCATGAATCGGTGGGTCTGGCGGCGGAAGTTTACGAAGGCACCATTACCGACCTGCCCAACGCCAAAGCGAAGAAAAAGAAATAACTTTCCTTTGCCTTTCGGCAAAAAAAAAGGCGCCTCGCGGCGCCTTTTTTTATTGCGCGCCGAGCGGCTGACGCGCGGCGCTCGCGTCGTTGTCGGGCGGCGTTAAATTGAACAGTTCACAGGCGGTGGTTTCCCCCACCGGGAAACGCGCCAGTAGCCGCCTTACCTCCGGACGATGAATCGCGTCGCCGATGTAATCGACCAATTGCAGCAGATGGGGCCGGGCAAGATATTTCAGCAGCGTATCCTCTTTGGTCATATAGCCGACCAGGCAAAGCGCTCGCAAATTAGGGTAGTCGGTGGTTAGCAGCGCCGTTTTTAACCGGCTGCCGCGAAATTCGTCGTGGGTGGCGCAGCGATTGGCAAAGGCAAGACTGTCATGGCGATAATGCGCCACAATACAGGCGCTATCGTCGCCGTTGGTAATACCCAGCAAGTTCTCACGACCGTAGGCGGGATCGTCCAGTACGGCGTGTAGTTTTTGCCGCACCGCCGGCGCGTCGGCCATGCTTTCGATTTGCGATTGGATATACCGTTCCGGCGTCAGCTGTTCACGGATTTCCGCCAAAACATCGTCCAGCGACAGACAGACTTTCATCGTGCACACTTCCGCCAAGTGATTGTCCAAACGGTAATCCAGCGGCGGCGATTGATAGATTTGATAATCACCAATTTGCATCAGATAGGACCAGGGCGCCTGACCCAGCGGATCATAGCGTAGCGATAGCTGAAAAACCTTGCGGTACTCGCTGTTGGCATAGGCACGCAACTGCATAAAACGGGCAACCATCGTGGTCGGCGTGAGATCGTGCGGCTCTCCGGCGCCGGGCTGGCTCAGTTGCCGGTAGAGGCGGGTGATGGCGGCGCGCTTGCCGCCTTGGCGGAAAAATCTGTCGTACAGACGATCGATAAGCCCCATATGGCTGGCGTCATCCAGCGTTCTGGCTTGAATAATACGCGTAATGCGGCTGCTGGTCAGCGCCCAACCGCTGTTCAGGATAATACTGAGGGGGGGACTAGAGATGATATCCATATCATGTTGCCTCCGTCGTAAAGGGCAACCATCTAATGCTAACCCCCCGCGATTGGCAAACCGTAATTGGCGTTACTGGTCGCTTTTTGCAACTCGGTGGTGAACGGGTCAGCGAGGGCGAACGGGGGGCTGACGCGGCCGCCGATCGTGGCTGAAACGGTTGATGAACGCGCGGAGTCAGCGCTAGGCGTGGCGCGTCGCCGTCAAAAGGATGGGGCGTCACGCAGGGCCTACCAAAAGAACGCCTCCCCGAAGGCCACCGGCACGCCGTTGGAAATCGGCTGCGCGCGTGGCCTCACCCGAGGAGAGGCGTTAGCATGCCATAGCGTTGGCGTTTGTCTCGGCTTAGCTACGGCCGCTACGTTGCCTTCCGCTACGGCATCCGTTACGGCTTGGGCTACGGCCGCGTCCTTGCCTTCAGCTATGACATTCAGCTACGGCATGCGTTTGGCTTAGGCTACGGCCGCGTCCTTGCCTTCAGCTATGACATGCAGCTATGGCATGCGTTTGGCTTAGGCTACGGCCTCGGGCTCGGCTTCGGTTTCAGCTTCAGCTTTGGTCTCGGCAACGGCCTCGGCTTCGGTTTTCGCGATGCCATTAACTAGGGCGTCGGTCTTGGCCTCAGTTTCGGCATGCGTTACGGCTTCGGTTTTGGTCCCAGCTTCATCTACGGTGCCGGCCAAGGCATCACCTTGCGCCGCGATGGCGTTAGGGATATCGGCCTGCGTCTGCGCCACGGCGGGCGTTAACGCGTCGGCGGTTTCGCTAGCGGTTGCGGCAATGCTGCCCGCAGCGGCGGTCGCGGTTGTGGCGGCGTCAGACGCGGCGCCGGGCACGGCCGCCTCGTCGGCGGTTTCGCTAGCGGTCGCGGCAATGCTGCCCGCAGCGGCGGTTGTAGTTGGGGCGGCGTCAGACGCGGCGCCGGGCACGGCCGCCTCGTCGGCGGTTTCACTCGCGCTCGCGGCAATGCTGCCCGCAGCGGCGGTCGCGATGGGGACAGCGTCAGACGCGGCGCCGGGCGCGGCCGCCTCGTCGGCGGTTTCACTCGCGCTCGCGGCAATGCTGCCCGCTGGCACCTCCCCGGCTGGCGCGGAGATCGCTGCGGCGCTGGCGACGGCGGCTTCAATCTCTTTCGCGCACCATTGCGGCGATGAGGTCACCTCGGCCGTCGGCGTTTTCAACTGCGTGTCCACCACCTCAACCGTATTGGGCAACGTAGGCACGGACGTGCTTAGCGCGCCCGCCAGGAAGTTAAGGGTATATTCGCCGACCGTGCGCTGCTCTGGATTGCTGCTGCTCCCGGGGTCGACATAATCGAAATCGGAAGGGACGTCGCGGTTCAGCGACCAGAGCGAGAGCGAAGATAATCCATGCTGGGCGGCAAAGGCGCCGACGTCAAAGGCGTTGGCCAGCGTAAACATCGAACCATCATCGTTGCGGCCGATCATCGGCGTTATGCCTACTTTGGCAAAACGCGCCGTCTCGGATAACTCGGGGTAAATACTTTGCAGTTGGGCGACAATATTGGTGACCGCATCTTTCGCCGCCTGTCCCATTTCCCCTGCTACGCCGGGCTGGTAGAAATCCATCGTCATGGCGTTCACGATAAAATCGACTTTCGCGGCGGCCAGTTGTTCCACCAGCGTTATTTGCTCGGGCTTAAGCCCGGTGGGGGCGGTCGGCAGCGTCAATGAAATCGGCAGGTTCGGGTACTCCGGCTGTAGGCGGGCCAGCGCCGCGCTGATTTTCCCTATATCGAACAGATTGTTTTCCAGATCGAAATCCAACCCCTGCGGTTGATAGAGGGTAATCGCCTGGCGATAGGCTTCCAGTAATTCATCCTCGGACAGGGCGGTGGAGATATCGGCATTGCTGGCGCCGCCGAAGGACAATTTAAAACCCTTTCCGGCTTCGACCAGGGCATCGGTCAGCGGTTTGGCCCATGCCAGCGGTGTGGTGGCCTGCCCGGACCAACAAGGGGTGTTATCTTGGCCAAGGGTGATGAAAGAGAGCGTTAGGCCATCGGTCTTTAAGGCGGCGGCAAGTTCGGCATACACGGGGTTCGGACGTCCTGCGGGAAAATCGCTATCATTCCATTTCGCGTTATTCGATACATCCGTATAGGGCATACAAGTTGGGGTGTACATTCAGTCTCCTTACTTTGGGAATTAATAATTGCGCGCGCCAGAGGAGTATTGTTGAAAAAAAAAAGGGCGTAAGGCATTAACTCTTGAACGAAAGCGCAGCGGCAGAGAGAACGGCAGGCAGGCGCCATAGGGCGAAAACGACGGGCGTGAAGCGTCTTTGGCGGCGCCGGCGATGATATGCGCGCCATTGCGGGCGCGCTGGCGCTTTGCTTCGGCACGCTTTCATGTCAAAGTGATTCGTCAGGTGGCACGCGGTTATCGCCGCGCCGCCGCCCGCCTTTGAAGGTATCGCTAAAGCCTTA
The DNA here is from genome assembly GCF_000517425.1 of Sodalis praecaptivus. Lineage (NCBI taxonomy): Bacteria > Pseudomonadati > Pseudomonadota > Gammaproteobacteria > Enterobacterales > Bruguierivoracaceae > Sodalis > Sodalis praecaptivus. Next base: position 3,800,045 of record NZ_CP006569.1, on the reverse strand, counting down.
TCGTTTCAGCCAAATATCATGTTGCTTTTATGTAAACAAATTAACAAGACGGTTAAATACTGATAAACTGGCGCTTACCCTGCCGGATAACAACGAACCTTTTCTAATTAATGTATCGCCGGTAGGGAACGGAAAGCCAGGCACTACCTATGACAATGAAAGCGAGGAGAACGTCGTGCTAGAAGATTATCGTAAGCACGTTGCCGAGCGTGCTGCACAGGGCATTGTCCCTAAGCCACTCGATGCCGTACAAATGGCGGCGCTGGTTGAGCTGCTAAAAAACCCGCCGGCGGGTGAAGAAGCGTATCTGCTGGATCTGTTGACCAATCGGGTACCGCCGGGCGTGGACGAAGCGGCCTACGTTAAAGCAGGTTTCCTTGCGGCCGTTGCCAAAGGTGAGGCGTCTTCCCCGCTGGTGACGGCGGAAAAAGCCATTGATTTGCTGGGCACCATGCAGGGCGGCTATAACATCTCGCCGCTGGTGGACGCGCTGGACAAGGATGCGCTGGCGCCTATTGCCGCCCGCGCGCTAAAATCCATGCTGCTGATGTTCGACAACTTCTATGATGTCGAAGAGAAAGCCAGGGCCGGTAATGCCCACGCGCAAGATGTCATGACGTCCTGGGCCGAGGCGGAATGGTTCCTGTCCCGTCCGCCGCTGGCGGAAAAAATGACCGTTACCGTGTTCAAGGTCACCGGTGAAACCAATACCGATGACTTATCGCCGGCCCCCGACGCCTGGTCGCGGCCGGATATCCCGCTGCATGCGCTGGCGATGCTGAAAAACGCCCGCGACGGCATTATCCCCGACCAGCCCGGCAACGTCGGTCCCATCCAGCAGATCGAGGCGCTGAACGGCAAAGGCTTCCCGTTAGCCTATGTCGGCGATGTCGTGGGCACCGGCTCCTCGCGCAAATCCGCCACCAACTCGGTGCTGTGGTTTATGGGTGACGACATTCCGTATGTGCCGAACAAACGCGGCGGCGGGGTGGTGCTGGGCAGCAAAATCGCGCCGATTTTCTTCAACACTATGGAAGATGCCGGCGCCCTGCCGATCGAAGTAGACGTGTCCGATTTGAACATGGGCGACGTCATTGATATCTATCCGTTCGCGGGGGAAATCCGTCATCACGAGACCGGGGCGCTGTTGGCCAGTTTCACGCTGAAAACGGATGTGCTGGTGGACGAAGTGCGCGCCGGCGGCCGTATTCCGCTCATCATCGGCCGTGGTCTGACCGCGCGCGCACGTGAATCGCTGGGGCTGTCGCCCAGCACCATCTTCCGCCACGCCCGCGATGTCGCCGCCAGCGACAAAGGCTATACGCTGGCGCAGAAAATGGTCGGCCGCGCCTGCGGCGTGCCGGGGGTACGTCCCGGCCAGTATTGCGAGCCGAAAATGACCTCGGTAGGGTCGCAGGATACGACCGGCCCCATGACGCGCGATGAGTTAAAGGATCTGGCGTGCCTGGGCTTCTCCGCCGACCTGGTAATGCAATCATTCTGCCACACCGCCGCCTATCCCAAGCCGGTGGACGTGCAGACCCACCATACGCTGCCGGACTTCATCATGAACCGCGGCGGCGTCTCCCTGCGTCCGGGCGACGGTATCATCCACTCCTGGCTGAACCGCATGTTACTGCCCGACACCGTCGGCACCGGCGGCGATTCCCATACCCGTTTCCCGATTGGCATCTCGTTCCCGGCGGGGTCCGGGCTGGTGGCCTTCGCCGCCGCGACCGGGGTCATGCCGTTGGATATGCCTGAGTCGGTGCTGGTTCGTTTCAAAGGCGCCATGCAACCGGGCATTACCTTGCGCGATCTGGTGCATGCGATCCCGTATTATGCCATCAAGCAAGGGCTGCTGACGGTGGAGAAAAAGAGCAAGAAAAACATTTTCTCCGGCCGCATCCTGGAAATCGAGGGGCTGCCGGAACTGAAAGTGGAACAGGCTTTTGAACTGGCGGACGCCTCGGCGGAACGCTCCGCCGCCGGTTGTACCATCAAGCTTGACCAGGCGCCGATTACCGAATATTTAAATTCCAATATCGTGCTGCTGAAATGGATGATTTCGGAAGGTTACGGCGATCGCCGCACGCTGGAACGGCGTATCAAAGGCATGGAGAGCTGGCTGGCGAATCCGTCTCTTCTGTCGGCGGATGCCGATGCCGAGTATGCGGCGGTGATTGAGATTGATCTGGCCGAAATCAGCGAACCGATCCTGTGCGCGCCGAACGATCCGGATGACGCCCGTCTGCTGTCTGACGTGGCCGGCAGCAAAATCGATGAAGTCTTTATCGGCTCCTGCATGACCAATATCGGCCACTTCCGCGCCGCCGGTAAGCTGCTGGACAGTCACAAGGGCCAGCTGCCGACCCGCCTGTGGGTTGCGCCGCCAACCAAAATGGACGCCGCCCAGCTCACCGAAGAAGGCTACTATAGCGTCTTTGGCAAAAGCGGCGCGCGTATGGAAATCCCGGGTTGCTCGCTGTGCATGGGTAACCAGGCGCGGGTAACGGATGGCGCGACGGTGGTGTCCACCTCTACCCGTAACTTTCCGAACCGTTTAGGCAACGGCGCCGACGTTTATCTGGCCTCTGCGGAGCTGGCGGCGGTCACCTCGCTGCTGGGCCGTTTGCCGACGGTGGAGGAGTATTTGCAGGCGATGGCGCTGGTGGATCAGACGGCGGTGGATACCTACCGTTATCTGAATTTCGACCGCCTCAGCGAATACACCGACAAAGCCGATCAGGTCATTTTCCAAACCGCGGTTTAACTCCGCCCGCGTGCGGCGCCGCCTGCACGGCAAGTCCATTACCGCCCGTCGCTGACGGGCGTTTTTTTTGGCCTGTACGGCGCGCGGCCGGGGTAACCGCCGTCTCCGGCGGCGATAATCGTGACGCAGGCTTTGGCGGGCGCGATAAAAACGCGTAAAATCCGATTATCTTCCACCGCCATTTTCCATAAAGATACGGCATAGCGCCCCAACGGGGTGGACGGCAACGATGGACTACGAATTTTTACGCGACGTCACCGGTCAGGTCATCGTCAAATTCTCCATGGGCCATGAGGCTATCGGACATTGGCTGAATGACGAAGTCAAGGGCGATATGGCGCTGCTGGCTGATGTGGAGCGGCGTTTACTGAGCTTATCCGGCTCCCTGGCGCAGTGGCAGCACATCGGCCATGAATATACCCTGCTTATTGACGCTGAAGAGGTCATGGTGCGCGCCAACGGCATATCGGTGGAGTGCGACGATCTGGAAGAGGGGCTCAGTTATTATGATGAAGAAAGTTTGTCGCTGTGCGGCAGCGACGATTTTCTGCTGATGCTGAAGCGGTATCGTCAGTTTATGCATACCGGCGGATGAAGCGCGGGCCGAGGTTGCTTACCCCGGCCCGCCTGAGTTTCTCGCGGCTTGCTTTGAACCGCGCGGCCAACGTTGCCGGCAAGGCCGGGGGTTAAATTACGGGCAGGTTGCGGCCGTAATAAATTTCCTGCATCTCTTTGTAAAGGAGATCGGTAATTGCTTTGCGCTCGTCCGCGCTGAGATCGTCCGGCCTGGCATTGAAAAGATAGTGTTTGAGATCGAAATCTTTCAGCATCATCTTGGTGTGAAAAATATTCTCCTGATAGACATTGACGTCCATCATGTGATAGAGCGCTTTCATGTCTTTGGACATAAAATTCTGAATCGAGTTGATCTCGTGGTCGATATAATGTTTTACCCCGTTGATATCGCGGGTAAAGCCGCGCACGCGGTAATCCATGGTGACAATATCCGACTCCAACTGATGGATCAGGTAATTAAGCGCTTTTAACGGGGAGATGACGCCGCAGGTCGAGACTTCTATATCGGCGCGGAAAGTGCATAGACCGCCCTCGGGATGGCTTTCCGGGTAGGTATGCACACAAATATGGCTTTTATCCAGATGCGCTACCACCGATTCCGGCAGCGGCCCGGGATGTTCGGACGTGTCGATGCTGCCGGGGTCGACCGGCTCCTCGCTGACCAATATGGTCACGCTCGCGCCCTGCGGCTCGTAGTCCTGGCGGGCAATGTTCAGGATATTTGCGCCTATCATCGAGCAGGTTTCGCTGAGAATTTCCGTCAGACGATTGGCGTTATATTGTTCGTCAATGTAGGCGATATAGCCGTCACGGTCGTCCGCCGTTTTGGCATAACAAATATCGTAAATACAAAAACTCAGGCTCTTGGTCAGATTATTAAAGCCGTGTAGTTTTAGCTTCTGCAATTTGGTTCACCCCCTTATAAATACCGTTTCAGCGGCAAGCTGATAAGGCATTCAGCAAATATTGCGGCAGGGCGAAGCTGCCGTTATGGATCGCCGCATTATAGTAGCGGCAGGTCAGGCCGGTCTTATCGATACGCGCCGCCAGGGTCGCGGTGTCGAGCTGGCGTAGCGCCGGATTTTGACTGGCCCAGGCGAAGGTCATAATACCGCCGTAATAGGTCGGCACCGCCGCCTGATAAAAACTGACGTCGCTAAAATAGTGACGAAGTTTCCGGTGGCTATTGACCGCTTCCTCCTGCTGTAAAAAACACACGCCGTTCTGCGCGACGAAAATGCCGTCTTGGTTAAGACAGCGCGCGCAGCCCTGATAGAAATCAGAGGTAAACAGGCTTTCTCCCGGCCCGATAGGGTCGGTGCAGTCGGAAATGATGACATCGAATTTCTCGCTGCTTTGGGAAACAAAATCCACACCGTCGGCGATCACCAGCGTAAAACGCGGGTCGTCAAACGCGCCCGCGTTGTGGCTTGGCAAATATTTTTGGCAGAAGGTCACCACGCCGGCATCGATCTCAACCATGGTTATTTGCTCTACGCCGGGATGACGGCTGACTTCACGCAGCATTCCGCCGTCGCCGCCGCCGATGATGAGCACTTTTTTGGCGTTGCCATGGGCGACGAGCGGCACATGGGCCATCATCTCATGATAGATAAACTCATCGCGCTCGGTGGTCTGTACCACGCCGTCCAGCGCCATGACCCGGCCCAATGCGGCGTTTTCAAATATCACCAAATCCTGCTGGCCGGTGGTTTCCCGGTACAGGACGTTATCCACGGTAAAATATTGGCCGAAATGATCGTGTAACGTTTCGTGCCAGGTTTCTTGGTTGGACATGTCTGGCTGCTCCTTGGCAAGTCCGCCATGAAAAAACAGCGCAATATGATAGCTAACTCTGCCCGCGGTTGCACGGTTAAATTTCGTGCAAAGGGGCTGTGAGAGCGTATTATTTGGCGTAGGCGAGTAAACCGAGAGAGTTAGTCGCCAGCGATTCGCATTTTTTCGCCGACGGTACGGGGATGCCGCTGAGGTCACGGTAGCTGTCTTCGCCCAGCGCGCGCATATCATAGGCGGCGTAATTGCTCAAATCCCAGCGGTTTTGCTGGGCGAAAATCAAGATGGCGCGGCGGATTTGCTCATTGGGCATATCCGCATAGCCGCAATTATTCTTGAGATAGACGAACACCGCCGTCAGGTCGGCCATATCTTCCGCTTCGTTCTCCGTCAGCGCCTGCGCGGCACTGGATATCCCCAGCAGGCCCAGCAATAGCATCACCAATAAGGTGTTTTTCATAGTGAAACTCAATTCAATCGTTATACTTTGACGTTATCATATTTCAAGATAGACGCCTTCTATTATTTAAACCGCAGGGCGGTCATTCCTCATTATGGAACATGAAAAGGAACTTGCACCACAGCGGTCGCTCTCTTCCCGGTTCTGCTCACGCCGACACCTCCCCTCCGGCACGCTATCAAGGTTCCATTAGGGCAATGGCAGGGGGGTGTCGCGCCTCGGTTGCCGGTTAAGCCTGGCGTTCGAGCCTATCACAGGCCCAGCGCCATTGGCGATTGACGGCGCGCAGCCTAACCTCATCGGAAGCCAGCTCCGCCAGCGCGAGCAGCGTTTGCGCCTGCTGGGCGTCCAGCGCGCGGGGTTGATAATCAATAACGCATAATGACCCCAACGCAAAGCCATCGGGATCGACTATCGGCGCGCCCGCATAGAAGCGAAAGTTAGGCGGGTTCGCCACCGCCGGATTGTCGGCAAAAAGCGTCTCGCGCGACAGGTCGTTGACGGCGAACACCTCTTTTTGCAAGACGGTGTGATTGCAAAAAGCCCAACTGCGCGGCGTTTGCGTCAGTTTCAGCCCCTGTCGTGACTTAAACCACTGGCGTGTGGGGGTCAGTAGCGTCATCAGCGCGACAGGCATGCGCAAATTCTGGCTGGCAAGCCAGGTTAACCGGTCAAAAGCTGCCTCGGGGGCGGTGTCCACCAAACCGGAGCGGTCCAACGCTTCCAGCCGTTGGCTTTCATTAGCGGCCAGGGGGAAGGACACCGGCAATGCCATGCGTTCAATCGGGGGCGTGATATCGCTTAAGGCATCGCGAATGACCAGAGGGAGCTGCTCGGCGGAGGTTACCTGGACCGATGGCGGGGCGCGATTGGCGTCCGTTGCCGTGGCGTCGGCGTCGGCGTCGTTCACGGCCATTAGCCGCGTCTGTCCCAGAGCGGGATGGGCCGCCAGATGTGACAGCAGAGAAAGTCGCTCCGCGCGCGCGTCCGCCAGATCGACCACCACCACCGCCGGCAGCCGATGGCCGATAGCGAAAGCGGTCGCGTAAACGTCGTCAACGGTGTCAACGGCGCCTTCGCCGACCGTGGACAGCAGCCCTTCAAGCAGCGGGCGGCGCGCCGGCGAGGCGAGCAGGATGACCCGTGCCGATGAAAGCTTCGCTGCCCGATCGTTCTTCTTCGCCATAAAGGCCAGCACATCGGCGCGGTGGACGCGGCGATGCCCCCCGGGGGTTTTCCACGAGGCCAAGGCCCCGCCTTCGATGAACAGTTGAGCGGTACGCACCGAAATACCAAGCAACTGCGCGGCCTGGGTCGTGGTCAGGATATCGTTAGCCATAATTTCTACTGCCGGAAACGGATTCTTCTCTGAAGCTTGATGCATTTTTTCTCAATGATCAATTTTTATGTAAAATAACTCAAATTTGATATATTTGATACATTTGACAAATTTGATGGCCGATCATATAGTCTCTCCGCGCGGCCTTGGCCGCGACGATGCAGTTCGCTGGCAGCGGGCGCCGGAGTTGTCGTCTCTTCATTTCAAGGTTGGTCCGCCTTCACGCTGCCTCACGGTCCCTAAAGAAGACTTGCAGACGGAGTGACCCGATGAGTGATTTTTTCGCTGAAAAATCCTATGCGGCCATGACGACGGACGTTGGCGGCAACGAGGTGCATGGACGATTCGACTTTATCGTGTGCGGCGCTGGACCTTCCGGTTCGGTCGTCGCGGCGCGCCTGGCGGAAAACCCGCACGTGCGCGTACTGCTCGTCGAAGCCGGGGGTGGCGACGACGTGCCTGAAGTGATGGATCCGGCCCAATGGCCCCTGAATCTGGGTTCGGAGCGCGACTGGGCCTTCGTCGCACAGCCCAATTCACATTTAAACGGTCGGGCCATTCCGCTTAACATGGGTAAGGTGCTCGGCGGTGGATCGAGCATCAATGTCTGCGTCTGGGCGCGCGGTCATCAAAACGATTGGGAAAACTACGCCGCCGACGCGGGGGATAAAGGCTGGGGCTATGAATCGGTCCTCGGCATTTATCGCCGTATCGAGGACTGGCAGGGTGCGCCCGATCCGCTGCGCCGCGGCGTGGGGGGACTGGTGCATGTACAATCCGCCGGCAACCCGCAGCCGATTGCCAGGGCAATGGTGGACGCCGCCCGCTCTCTGGGCATGCCGGCGTTCGACAGCCCCAACGGGAAAATGATGGAAGGGCGGGGCGGCGTAGCGATAAACGATGTGATCATTAAGAACGGGCGGCGCTCCTCCATCTTCCGTTCTTATGTGTATCCGCTCATGGGGCGGCCCTATCTGACGGTTTTAACGCGCACCCTGGTAAGCAAGCTTATCTACCAGGGCAAGAGCGTGGTCGGCGTGGAGGTAATAGAGGCGTCGGCGACGCGCCGCTACTGGGCAGAGCATGAAGTCATACTTTCACTGGGCGCCATCCATACGCCCAAAGTCTTGATGCAGTCCGGTATCGGTCCGGCGGACGAGTTGCAGCGCCACGGCATTCCGGTGGTGCAGCATTTACCGGGCGTGGGTCAGAACCACCAGGATCATGTCTCCTTTGGTTGTATCTTCGAGTATCGCACGCCGCAGCCGATCGGGCATGGCGGCTCTGAAGCCACTCTGTATTGGAAAAGCGAAGCCGGGCTGGCGCGTCCCGATATGTTCCATTGTCAGGTCGAGTTTCCCGTGCCGAGCGCGGAAACGGCGGCCCTGGGGGTGCCCGAGCATGGATGGACGATGTTCGCGGGCCTTGCCCATCCAAAGAGCCGCGGGTTACTGCTGCTTTCCGGCCCTGATGTGGACGATCCGATACGCATAGAGGCCAACACGCTATCGCATCCCGACGATCTCAGGATGGCGTTTGTCAACATCGCGCTTTGCCGGGAGCTGGGCAACTCTTCCGTCTTTCACCGCTTGGTCAAGGGCGAGTCACTACCGGGCAATCTCAGTCCCCAGGCGATGAAGGCCTATGTGCGTAATTCGGCGGTGACCTACTGGCACCAATGCTGCACGGCCAAAATGGGGCGGGACGCGATGTCGGTGGTAAACAGCCGCTTAAAGGTCTACGGCATTGATAGGCTTCGCCTCGCCGATGCGTCTATTTTGCCTAATGTCCCTAGCGGCAATACCACGGCGCCGTGCGTGGTGATAGGCGAAAGAGCGGCGGACATGATTAAAGCCGACCACCGTCTCTAGCGATGGGGCGGTGCGACTAAAGGCGTCCATGAGCGCTCATTGGCGCCTTCATCGCATCGTTGATGGCGTGCTCATATCCATTAGGTCCACCACGCCCTTACCTCCGCCGTTAGCTCAACTGGCGGCGCTTCGGGCGGCCAAACGGCAGCGAAAAGCAGCAGTTTGTTGTTATGCTTTCAGCCCATCCGACCACCTTCCCTGATATAATCCCTCGCCTAAAGAGGCTCTCATGCAGGTTGCGTTGTGCCTGATTGTGCAAAACTCCCTAGAGCAATCGAGCAATAACGGCTATTCCTGTCTGCCTGCTAGCGTTTTAACTGAATAATATCAGTGTCATAGGTAATTTATGAAACATCATGTGGAAGTCATGATCTCCGAACAAGAGATCGCCAAGCGCATCGCCGAACTGGGGCAGTCCATCAGTGAGCATTATCGCGATAGCGGCAGCGAAATGGTGCTGGTCGGTTTATTGCGGGGGTCGTTCATGTTTATGGCCGATCTCTGCCGCGCGGTCACCGTGTCGCATGAAGTGGATTTCATGACCGCTTCCAGCTACGGCAGCGGCATGAGCTCAAGCCGCGATGTGAAAATACTGAAAGATCTTGATGAGGATATCCGCGGCAAGGATATATTGATTGTCGAAGATATCATCGATTCCGGCAACACCCTGAGCCGGGTGCGCGAGATCCTCGCTTTGCGCCAGCCAAAATCCCTCGCCATTTGCACATTGCTGGATAAACCGGATCGCCGGGAAGTCAAGGTAACGGTGGAGTGGGTGGGCTTTACCATTCCCGATGAGTTCGTCGTCGGTTACGGTATCGATTATGCCCAGCGTTACCGCCATTTACCCTATGTCGGCAAAGTAGTGACGGCTGTAGAACCCGCCTAGGCCGATTGTCGGCAAAGTAGTGACGGCGGTAGAATCCGCCTGAGCCGATTGTCGGCAAAGTAGTGACGGCCGTAGAACCCGCCTGGGCCGATAGGTCGAGCAGGAAGATGGGCGATCGGGGAAGCAAGACCACAGGAGGGGCGCGCGGCACGCCTGTGAGAAGCCTCGGCCAAGGTATTTGCCGCCAATAAACGGATGCCAGGCAAGAAAGCTTGCGTTCTCTTAAGGGTCATTGACACAGCAAACCGTTCGCTCTAACCGCTTGCGCGGGGGGGGGGCGGGTCACTGACCATCATCACTGCGGCTGAGGGGGATAAATAGAGTTTATACTGCTACGCTATGAAATGTGCTGTTGCCCCAATCAAAATCACAACAGCCAGTCGATCCTGAACTACAACCCCGCTTGACAGTAGAATCTGATGCTAAAGCAGACCTTGAGAATAGCAAGACGCTCGGTAGTGGAGTTAAGTCTATTATAACCTAAGCATTTTTTGGCAATTGCAATTAAAATCCGATGCAGGTAAGCAATCAAAGGACGATGACTGTCATTGTTGGCGCCATGCCGCGCCGCTGCTCATGGCACACCATGGGTAACGGTAGTTTAGAGGTTAAGATTTAGCTTGCTAAAGTCTCTACCCAGCGCTTTACTCCGTTCCGCTAATAAAAAAGCCCGTTCTCTCTCTCCGAGGCGAGCGAAAGTAAAGATAAATTCCGTGTCGAACCCCTCTCCATAGAGATAATGGACGTTTTTCACTATGAAATTCTGTACTGTTTCTTCTTGAGTGGATAGATATAAGATAAGGTTCACGCTGACGCCTGCGTCATGCAGAAATTTAACGTGTTTTAATACAAAATTCTGCTCAGCTACGCTACGTCCGGCAAGGTGTTCAATATTGACCCGATCCAATCCCGCTTCATGTAGTCTATCAAAATGGGTTAAAATGAAATTATGTACTTCAATGCTTTTTTGCGACAAAGTCAGCGCGTGAAACAGGCTGAATCCCATTTTAAGCAGCGCATGTCCGTTGTCTACCATAAACGTTTGTGTGCTTGGGTCTTGGCTGGCAAGGTAATAAATATACTCCATGTCAGCCCCCATCTTATTTAGGACTTTAAAGTTATTTATGACAAATGACTGAATTTTAGTTTCTTTTTGAGCGAGAGTGAAGATTTTACCCATATCAAATCCTGCTTTATGCAGGGTTTGACAGTTTTTAAGGACAAAGTTTTTGCCTTGTTCGCTTTGTTTGATAAGCTGATTAATTAATTTTGCATTAAATCCTGATTCACGCAGGCGTTCGCCATGTGCGATTTTGAATAATTCATCTTCAGTAAGCATTTCATCAACTACATCGTTGAAGGCATGGCAGGTTAAGCGCACGTTGAATTTGTCGTTGCCGATGTACTTAAAGATATGCTCGAGCATTTCAGGGGGTAAATCATTTATATTTTTTTTGCTTGGCGTCACTAAGCATAGTTTTACAGCCGTGTTGCCGACGTTTATGGCTTCAGGGAGACCAGGTGGTGTATTGGATAATCTATTTTGCGGACTTGCCGTGTTTGCAATAGCCGGCGTTAAGTTGACATCCATGAATTGACCTATCTTTTAGTAAAGGACCGTTGCAGGCAGTAGATTTGGTGGTTTTATAACACAGAGGGTTAAATAACGCTTCAACGTAATTAACTATTGCCGCTATGCCGCTATGCCGCAATAACAATTATTATCCGGTGAATGACACGCCAAACTGCACTAACGCTTAACGCGGTTGAAGCAGCGAAGGGAGTAATCGAAGCGCTTTTCGGTGTTGCTTACTGCTGAATAGGGGACGAGATCTTAAAAATTGCCCCTAACCCAACATACAATGAACCTGACTTTCGACTCTACCGCAAGAAATCTCGGCCGCGCCGCCGGGCTCGACCTGGGGGCGGTCACACGACACTCACGACAAGGCTTGTGCGGTTAAAGACCGCACGTGGAGATAGTCTATACTGTACTGAATGGTGTGGATGTGGGTTGGCAGAGGCTATTGGCCGGAGCGATAAGCGGATCCCAGGCGCTAACGCGAACGCCGGTGGCTAATCAGACGAACCCAGACGCTAACGCGAACGCCGGTGGGGTAATCGGACGGACACAGGCGCTAACGTGAACGCCGGTGGGCTAATCGGACGAACCCAGGCGCTAACGCGAATGCCGGCGGGGTTAGTGGACGTCAAGTCAATGGGTTCAGCGGGCGCCCATCGGTTGCGCTAACGTTAGGCGGATGCAGGTCGATGAAAGGCCAACCGTGGGGTCATTGAACGTCCGTCGATTGAACGGACGTCCGCCGAATTAGCTGCCGTAGCGTTGCAGCAGGGTGGCCATACCCTGACGATAACGCTGTTCCAGCGTCTCGCGGCTGGTGGCGGTGATTTCCAGATCGCGCAGCAGGCCGTCGTGCAGGGCGTACACCCAGCCGTGGATAGTCACCTTCTGGCCCCGTTTCCAGGCAGAGCGCATAATGGTTGAGTGTCCCAGGTTATACACCTGCTCAATCACATTAATCTCGCTGAGGATGTTGGCGCGGTCCTCGGGATGAAGCTCGCCCAACAGTGAGCTATGCTTGTACCACAAATCACGGATATGCAGCAGCCAGTTGTCGATAAGCCCCAGTTCGGGGTTGTCGATGGCCGCCTGTATGCCGCCGCAGCCGTAATGGCCGCAAATGATGATATGCTCGACCTCCAGCACGTCGACCGCATATTGCACGACCGACAGGCAGTTGAGATCGGTATGGATCACCAGGTTGGCGACATTGCGATGCACAAACAGCTCGCCTGGCTCCAGTCCGGTCAATTTTTCCGCCGGGACGCGGCTGTCGGAACAGCCAATCCACAAAAAGCGCGGCTTTTGCGCCAGCGACAGCTTCTCAAAGAAGCCCGGATCCTCTTCATGCAGAAGCTTGGACCAATCCTGGTTGTTACTGATAAGGGTTGAAATGTCTTTCATTGATGTTAATAGCCCGTAACTGTCGTAATGCGATAGGTTAATATAGGCCAAGCGCTGGCGTTTTAAAATCAGTTCCTGAAAACCGTTTAGAATAAGGTAACCCGTCACAAATGACATATGCATTGGAGTTGGAGCAGTTGACCAAGACCTACGCAGGAGGCGTACAGGCTCTAAAAGGGATCGATCTGAACGTGGAAGCCGGCGATTTCTATGCGCTGCTTGGCCCCAACGGGGCGGGAAAATCCACCACCATCGGTATTATCAGCGCTCTGGTGAACAAGACCGCCGGCAAAGTGCGGGTGTTTGGCTACGATACCGATAAGGACATCGTCAATGCGAAACGCCAGTTAGGGCTGGTACCGCAGGAGTTCAATTTCAATCCGTTTGAAACCGTCTATCAAATCGTGGTGCATCAGGCCGGCTACTACGGCGTGGAGCGCAAGCAGGCCGCGGCCAGCGCGGAGAAGTATCTGCGCCAGCTGGATTTGTGGGATAAGCGCGACGAGCGTGCCCGCATGCTCTCAGGCGGTATGAAGCGCCGTTTGATGATAGCCCGTGCGCTGATGCATGAGCCGAAGCTCCTTATTCTCGACGAACCCACCGCGGGGGTCGATATCGAGCTGCGGCGCTCCATGTGGGGTTTTCTGCGCGATCTGAACAACAGCGGCACCACGATTATCTTAACGACCCATTACCTGGAAGAGGCGGAAATGCTGTGTCGGCATATCGGCATCATCCAGCACGGCAGGCTGGTGGAAAATACCTCTATGCGGGAACTGCTGTCAAAGCTGAAATCCGAAACTTTCATCCTGGATTTAGCGGCAAAAAGCGCGCTGCCCAAGCTGAACGGTTATCGCAGCCAATTGCTCGACACCAGCACGCTGGAGGTGGAGGTAATGCGCGAACAGGGCCTTAACAGCCTGTTTAACCAGCTGAGCGCCCAAGGGGTGCAGGTGCTGAGTATGCGCAATAAAGCCAACCGCCTGGAGGAGCTGTTCGTCACCCTGGTCTCGGACGGCAAAGGAAGGAGTCAACGGACATGATGCAGCTGTATTGGGTGGCTTTAAAAAGCATTTGGCGTAAAGAGATCAACCGTTTCGCCCGGATTTGGATACAAACCCTGGTGCCGCCGGTGATTACCATGACGCTGTACTTTATCATTTTCGGCAATCTTATCGGATCGCAAATCGGCGCTATGCACGGTTTCACGTACATGCAATTTATCGTGCCGGGCCTGATTATGATGGCGGTGATTACCAACGCTTACACCAACGTCGCGTCGTCGTTCTTTAGCGCCAAATTCCAGCGCAATATCGAAGAGTTGCTGGTGGCGCCGGTCCCCACCCATGTGATTATCGCGGGCTATGTCGGCGGCGGGGTGGCGCGCGCGATTTGCGTCGGTATTTTGGTCACCGCGGTGTCGCTGTTCTTCGTGCCGCTACAGGTCCATGCCTGGTGGATGGTGGTCGTAACGCTTTTGTTGACCGCGGTGCTGTTTTCGCTGGCGGGATTGCTCAATGCCGTGTTCGCCAAAAGTTTCGACGACATTAGTATCATCCCCACCTTCGTCCTCACGCCGCTGACCTATCTGGGCGGAGTGTTCTACTCGCTGTCGCTGCTGCCGCCGTTTTGGCAAGTGGTGTCGCAGCTGAACCCGGTGGTCTATATGATTAGCGGCTTCCGTTACGGCTTTTTGGGCATCAGCGACGTGCCGCTGACGCTGACGCTTGCGGTTCTGGTGGCATTCATCGTGGTGTTTTATCTGCTGTGCTGGACGCTCATCCAGCGCGGACGCGGCCTGCGCACCTAATCTCCGCGCCGGCGTTGACCCTACCGTCGGTCAGCCTGCATTGGTGCAGGCTAACCGGCGCTGCGTCGGCGCGCCGCGTTCAGGCCATTTGCACCGGTAGCGCTTTGGCGGTGCGCTGTAGCTGATTGTGCTCGTCAAAATAGGCGACCTTCGGGGCGTGGCGACGCGCCTCTTCATCCGGCATTTGCACATAGGCGCAGATAATCAGCAGATCGCCGACGCAGGCGCAGCGCGCAGCGGCGCCGTTCACCGAAATGATGCGCGAGCCGCGTTCGGCGGCAATCGCATAGGTGGAGAAACGTTGGCCGTTATCGACGTTATAAATATCAATCGCTTCATACTCCAAGATCCCCGCCGCATCCAGAAAGTCCTGATCGATGGCGCAGGAGCCTTCGTAATGGAGATCCGCCTGGGTGACATGCACCCGGTGCAGCTTGCCTCGTAACATCGTGCGTTGCATGAGCTTGAGCCTTCTTACCGTTATGAAATGAGATCCACTTGCGCATTATCGATTAGCCGAGCCTTACCCAGCCAGGCGGTGAATAACACCACCGCCCGCCGGCTGTCGACCGTCAATGGCAGCAGGGTTTCGGCGTCGCGGATAACCAGCGTATCCGGCGTGAGACCGGCCTGGAGCAGCTGCTCTGCCGCCGCCGCCAGCAGACCGTCGATATGGCGCTCCCCGGCGCCGAGCTGCGCCACCAGCCGCGTCAGCACCTCGTTGAGCTGCGGCGCCAGACGGCGCTCTTCGGCGCTCAGATAACCGTTGCGCGAACTGAGCGCCAGACCATCGGCGGCGCGCACCGTCGGTACGCCGATAATGTCGATATCATAGCTCATGTCCCGCACCAGTTGACGAATAAGCGCCAATTGCTGAAAGTCCTTTTCGCCAAAGCAGGCCACGTCCGGTTGCACCAGATTGAACAGTTTGCTGACAATCGTGGCCACGCCGCGGAAATGGCCCGGGCGGCTTTCGCCTTCCAGGATGTTGGCGAAGCGCGGCACATCGACAAAGGTCTGACTGTCCAAACCGTCAGGATAAATCACCGCGGTCGCCGGAGCGAATACCATGTCCACGCCGCGCCGGGTCAACTGTTCACAGTCTTCTTGCAGCGTGCGCGGGTAAGCCGCCAGATCTTCCGGGCGGTCGAACTGCATCGGATTGACGAAAACGCTCACCACGACTTTATCCGCGCGGGCGCGCCCGGCGTCAATCAGCGTCATATGCCCTTCATGCAAATTGCCCATTGTCGGAATGAGGGCGATACGTTTATGTTCCTGACGCCACTGTTTAACCGTCTGACGCAGCGTCGGCGGCGTTTCGATAATCAGCACGCGAGTCTCCTTCATGAGTGAAAGCTGTGTTCGGCGGCGGGAAAGTGGCCGGCTTCAACCTCTTGCACATAGCGGCGCACGGCGGCGGCAATATCGCCGCCCGCCGCGAGAAAATTTTTGGCGAAGGAGGGCGCGCTATCGCCGGTGATGCCGAGCGCGTCCTGCATGACCAAAATCTGGCCGTCGGTAACGGCGCCGGCGCCGATGCCGATAACCGGGATGCCCAACGCCTGGGTGACGCGCTCCGCCAGCGCCACCGGCACGCATTCCAGCACCAGCAATTGGGCGCCGGCCTGTTCCAGCGCCAGCGCATCGGCCAGCAGCTGTTCGGCGCCGGCCGGATCGCGACCCTGAATTTTATAGCCGCCGAAAATATTTACCGACTGCGGCGTCAGGCCCAGGTGTCCGCAGACGGGGACCGCCCGCGCGGTCAGTCCGCTAACGGTATCGGCCAGCCACGCGCCGCCCTCCAATTTCACCATGTTGGCGCCCGCGCGCATCAGCGCCGCCGCATTGTCATAGGCCTCAGACGGCGTCGCGTAGCTCATGAACGGCAGATCGGCCAGCAGCAGGCAGGAGGGCGCGCCGCGCCGCACGCAGCGGGTATGGTATACCATATCCTCTACGGTAACCGGCAGCGTAGAGTCGTGGCCCTGCATCGTCATGCCCAAGGAGTCGCCCACCAGCATCACCTTGATCCCCTGTGCAGCGAACAGGCGGGCAAAGGCGGCGTCGTAGGCGGTAATGGAGGCGAATTTGCGCTGTTGTTGCTTCCATTTGCGCAAATGAGAAATGGTGGTCATGGTATACAACCTCTGTACCGCGGGCGCGCCCGCTGTCAGCTTAAGGAGTGGCGGCTTATTTTAATGGAAGCTTTGCCGGGGGTATAGCGTTTATCGCACAAAACATTTGGGTATTTGGCTAGACTTGCGCAAGGTGCGCGGTGACCCGATAAAGGAGGCTAAGGCCTTACGCCGCGCCGGCGCACGTGAATGCGTCGCGTCGGCGCCGGACGGGCGGAGGGCGTTTACGCCTTGCGGTAGCGGTGCTCCTCATCCCAATAGACGAGACCGTTGCGCGGCACCTGACGCAGTCGCTCGGCCAGCGCGCCGCCGTCGGGGAAGCGCAGCTCCGGCGCCAGCTCGGCGAGGGGATACAGCATGAATTCGCGGTTGCGCATGTCGTAATGCGGCACCGTTAGGCGGTTGGTGGCGATAATGCGATCGCCGAAGAGCAAAATATCCAGATCCAGCGTGCGGGGTCCGAAGCGATGCGCCTTACGGGTGCGTCCCTGACGTAATTCGATCGACTGTGTGTGATTAAGCAGCGTCTCCGGCGCGAGGGCGGTGTCCAGCGCCACCACGGCGTTCAGGAAATCGGGCTGATCCTGCGGGCCGAGCGGGCGGCTGCGGTAGTAGGATGAACAGGCGACAAGGTCGGTGTGCGGCAGGCTCGCCAGCGCCTCAAGAGCGGCGCTTACCTGCTGCAACGGTTCGGACAGGTTGCTGCCCACAGCCAGCCAGACGCGTTCCATCAGGCGTTGTCGCGGTTGGGTGCCCGACGGCGCGGGCGGCGCGGACGGGCGCGGGCCGGCGCGTCATCGCCGAGCGTGGTCAGCATGTTCTTTTGCCGCGGCGGCGCGGCCACTTGGAACTCCCCCCACCAGCGGCTGAGCCGCTGCAGTTCGGCGTTGTTTTCCACGTCGGCGCGCAGCGTCAGCAAATCATAGGCGGCACGGAATTTGGGATGTTCCATCAGCTTGTGGGCGCGCTTGCCCTGGCGGCGAGACAGCCGCAGCTGAAGTTGCCACATATCGCGCATCAGGGCGGTTAAGCGTTTGGGTATCGCCAGCGTGCGGCACTGTTCGTCGAGAATGTCGTTCATCGCCAGCGAGAAAGCGTCAAAATAGGACAGGCCGCTTTCCTGGGTCAGTTTCTGCGCATGTTCTAACAGTGGATACCACAGCATGGCGGCGAATAAGAAAGCCGGATTGACCCGCATATCATTGCGCAAACGCTGATCGGTGTTGGCCAGTACGCGGATCACCATCTGTTCCATATAACTGTCGCCGTGCTCGGTAAAGTTACGGCTTATCAACGGAAACAGCGGTTGGAACAGTTGGTATTCGCACAGCAGGCGGTAGGTAGCTTCTCCGTAGCCCGCCTGTAGCAGCTTGAGGGCTTCTTCAAACAGCCGCGCCGGGGGAATATCGTGCAGCAGCGCCGCCAGTCGGGGGATCGGTTCGGCGGTTTCGCGGCTGATGGTCATGTCCAGCTTGGCGGCAAAACGCACCGCGCGCAGCATGCGGACCGGGTCTTCCCGATAGCGGGTTTCCGGATCGCCAATCAGGCGAATCGTCCCTTCGCGTAAATCTTTCAGTCCGCCGGTATAGTCGCGCAGCGTAAAATCGGCCACGCTGTAATACAGGCTGTTCACCGAGAAGTCGCGGCGCTGGGCGTCTTCTTCGATGGAGCCGAAAATATTGTCGCGCAGCAGCATGCCGTTGTGGCCGGTGAGGGCGGCCCCCGCGGCGCCTTCCTCGGGCTCCAGCACCTGATGATGGCCGCGGAACGTGGCGACTTCGATAATCTCAGGCCCGAACATGACGTGGGCCAGCCGAAAACGGCGGCCAACCAGTCGGCAGTTGCGAAACAGTTTACGCATCTGCTCCGGCGTGGCGCTGGTCGTGATGTCGAAGTCCTTGGGTTTTTTACCCAGCAGCAGATCGCGAACGCCGCCGCCGACCAAATAGGCTTCGTATCCCGCTTTGTTCAAGCGGTAAAGCACCTTTAAAGCATTTTCACTGATCTCTTTACGAGAGATGGAGTGCTGGTCGCGCGGGATAATCGTCAAAGGGCGTCTATCCTCTGGTGCCGTTTCCACGCTTTCACGATTGAGCACCTTGCGGCAGAAGTTGGCTACTCGGGTAAAAATAGTACACCTCAATAGTAACAAATAAACAGGAACAACGTAAAACAGCGGCTAATGATAGCTCACCCCGCCAAGCTTGAGAATGGGCGGGTGCATTGTCCCTTACGGGGCGGGGGCGGTCGGCACGGCGTCAAGCCGCCAGTGGTCCACCGCCCAGTTTAACACACTCTCAAGGCGCATAGCGCGCCATTGCGGCGGCAGCGGCTGATTTAACAGCCCTAGCGCCTGCGCCAGCAGCGGCCGGGGATCGCTCATCGGCAGCGCCGGCGCGTAATTTTGTTTCGACAGCTTCAGCCCCGCCGGCGACAGCGCCAGCGGCAGATGGACATAATCAGGTTCTTTATAACCTAATTGACGATAGAGCGCCAATTGGCGCACCGTCGGCGCGATGAGATCGGCGCCGCGCACCACCTCCGTCACGCCCATGGCGGCATCATCCACCACCACCGCCAGATTATAAGCGAACAGCCCATCGCGGCGGCGGATGATAAAATCCTCCCGCGCCAACGCTGGGTCGGCCTCGATTCGGCCCCGCAGCCGGTCGTGGAAATGGCACACCGGCGCGGTTTGCCGCAGGCGAATGGCCGCGCCCTCGGCGGGGATGCGCCTATCGCGGCAGTGACCGTCGTAATGACCGCCCAAACTCTGGATACGGCTGCGCGTACAGTCGCAATAGTAGCTCAGGCCGCGTTGGCGCAGCGTCGCCAGCACTTTGAGATAGGCCTCGTGCCGCTGCGACTGATACATGACCGGCCCGTCCCAATGCAGGCCGTAATGGTTGAGCTGGCGTAAAAGGGTATCGGCGGCGCCGGGCACTTCCCGCGGTGGGTCGATATCCTCAATGCGCACCCGCCATTGGCCACCACAGGCGCGCGCCTGCAAATAGCTGCCGAGGGCGGCGACGAGAGAACCGAAATGAAGCGCGCCGGACGGCGAAGGGGCGAAACGCCCGATATAGGGAGCAGAGGTTGGCATGATGGTGAAAAAGGCGTAACCGCACAGCTACCGCGATGTCATGATTTTCCCTAAACGACACCGCAGTAAACCGGGTTCACACTTACCCTGCCATCTGTTTTTCGCGAATTTCGGCGAGAGTCTTGCAGTCGATGCACAAATCGGCGGTCGGACGCGCTTCCAGGCGACGAATACCGATTTCCACCCCGCAGGATTCGCAGAAGCCGAAATCGTTGTCTTCCACTTTCTTGAGGGTTTTCTCAATTTTCTTGATGAGTTTACGTTCCCGGTCACGATTACGCAGCTCAAGACTGAACTCTTCTTCCTGCGCGGCACGGTCTACCGGATCGGGGAAGTTGGCGGCCTCATCCTGCATATGCGAGACGGTACGCCCCACTTCATCTCTGAGTTGATTACGCCACGCTTCAAGAATGCGCTTGAAATGCAGAAGCTGGGCTTCATTCATGTACTCTTCACCAGGCTTTTGCTGGTATGGTTCCACCCCGGCGATGGCGAGAATGCTCAAGGAGGATGTCTTACGGTTTTGCCCTTCTTGCATGTTGCTTCTCCTTCTAACACGCACTAGCGATCCCCAACGTGGGGAAAAAAACAGGCCGCTATAAATAGCAGATGACGTTAAGGTTGGCAATTATTCCTAACGCCTACTTGACAACGGTGTCAGGAAAGGCGTATTTGGCGCGACGGTAAACTTTGGAAAACTGACGCATTTTACGCCATTTCACGGTTCACCGCCCTATGAAATAATTATCGGCAGCGGCGCGTGGATCCGCATGCCGTGCCGGGATAGCTGACAACCATAGCACAGGACTTCTACGCCTGACTGCTGAGCCTGTAATACCAGATCGGCATAGTGGGGGTCAATGTGGCGGGCCGGCGACACCCGGTCGATACCCGAATGCAGCACGGCGAAAAACAGCACCGCACGATACCCCATTTCCGCCATTGCCTGTAATTCTCGTAAATGTTTTTGACCCCGTAACGTTACCGCATCCGGGAAATAGCCCGACTGGTGTTGCAATAACGTCACGGATTTCACCTCAATATAGCAGTCCGCGCGGTCTTCTGCCGATAATAACCAATCTATCCTGCTGTTCTCTGCGCCATATCGCACTTCGCCGCGAAGACGCGCGTAGCCCGCCAGCTCAGGAATCGTTTCAGCCCGCAGCGCTTCCCCAACCAAGGCGTTGGCGCGCAGCGTATTGATCCCTATCCATTGACCGCTGGCGGTTTCAGTTAGTTCCCAACTGTGCGGATAACGACGTTTACGATTATCCGAGGTGGAGTACCAAACCGTATCGCCAGGGGTGGCGCAGCCGGTCATAGCGCCGGTGTTGGCGCAGTGAACCGTTAAGGCTTCCCCATCGGGCGTCACCACATCGGCAAGAAAACGTTTATAGCGCTGTATGAGTCGGGCAGGCTTGAGGGCGGGCTCGAATTGCATGGGTTTTCCTTACTGTGGGCCGTCGCGGCGCAGGGGCCAGTCCTGCACCAGCCTATAGCGCACGCGGCCGTTGTCAAACGCCGATAGCCAGAGTCCGAATCGGCTTACGCGGGTCGTCCAGCCCGGCGTGTCCGGCGGTAGCGCCACCGGTCGGGTTGCCTGTCGCCAGAGCGAAATGTGTGGATGAAACGGCAGCGAATTTTGGTAACAACCGTTGCGGGCCGCCCGATCGCGCAGCCATGCCGCCAATTGCAGCAGTTCGCGCGGCGCGCGGCGGCAGCCGAGCCACACTACCCCCGCGCCCGGCCAGTGGCCGCAGTCATCCAGCCGCAGATCGAAAGCCGGTTGCCGCAGACGGCCGGCGGCCGCGCGCAGCGCCTGCTCCTGCGCGGCGCCGACGTTGCCCAGAAAGGCCAGCGTCAGATGCAGATTAGCCTGCGCGACGGGCCGGCCGGTTTCAGCGGGAAAGCGCGCCGCGCGCCACGCCACCAGCTGACGGCACAGCGCGGGCGGCAGCGTCAGGGCGAAGAACAGCCGGCGCGGTGCGCAAGACGCGTCGGCGGGCCGGCGGGGGCTTAATGCGGGCATAAGCGGGCTCTTTATCTTCAGGCGGCGCCCGCGGCCGCTACGCGCGGCGGGCGGAACCGATCATTGTTCCAGGATGCAGCGATGCTACAATGCCTGCCCTGGAATGTTAACCTTTTCGCGGAGACGTTGTGGCGTTATTACCGGTCAGTGCCGTGGTTGATGAATTGCTCGCCGCCCTGCAAAGCGCCGCGCAGGTGATGCTGCACGCGCCGACCGGCGCCGGCAAATCGACCTGGCTGCCGCTGGAAATTCTGCGCAGCGGTGGCCTGCCGGGCAGGGTGGTGATGCTGGAGCCGCGGCGCCTGGCGGCCAAGAACGTGGCGCTGCGGCTGGCGGAACAGTTGGGCGAGCGTCCGGGCCAGACGGTCGGCTACCGGATGCGCAACGAGAGCCGCTGCGGTCCGGCAACCCGGCTGGAGGTGGTTACCGAGGGCATTTTGACGCGGCAATTGCAGCAGGATCCGGCGCTCGACGGCGTCTCGTTGGTGATCCTGGATGAATTTCACGAGCGCAGCCTGCAGGCGGATCTGGCGCTGGCGCTGCTGCTGGACGTGCAGCGCGGCCTGCGAGACGATCTGAAGGTGCTTATTATGTCCGCGACCCTGGACGATCGCCGGCTCAGCCAGCTGTTGCCGCAGGCGCCGGTGATCCGCTCCGCCGGACGTAGCTTTCCGGTGGAGCGCCGCTATCAGGCGCTGCCGGCTCAGACGCGAACGGAAGAGGCGATGGCCGGCGCGGTGCAGCAACTGCTGCGGCAGCAGGCCGGTTCGCTGCTGCTGTTTTTGCCCGGCGTGGCGGAAATCAACCGGGTGCAGGGGCTGCTTGGCGAGCGGCTGGCGGAGGAGGTGATGCTGTGCCCCCTTTACGGCGCCTTGCCCCTGGAGGCCCAGCAGCGCGCCATCCGCCCGGCGCCTGAAGGACGCCGCAAGGTGGTGCTGGCCACCAATATCGCCGAGACCAGCTTAACCATAGAGGGTATTCGCCTGGTGGTGGACAGCGGCCTGGAGCGGGTGGCGGAGTTCGACCCGCGCAGCGGGCTGGACCGTCTCACTACCCGGCGCATCAGCCAGGCGTCCATGGCGCAGCGCGCGGGCCGGGCCGGACGGCTGTCGCCGGGCGTGTGCCTGCATCTGTTCAGTCAGGATCAGGGCGAGCGCGCGCCGGAGCATCATGCGCCGGAAATTACCTACGCCGATTTGACCCCCTTCTGGCTGGAGCTGTTGCAGTGGGGCGTCAACGAAAGCGCGCAGCTTTCCTGGCTGGATGCGCCGCCGGCGCCGGCGCTGGCGGCCGCGGTGAACACTCTGACGGCGCTGGGGGCGCTTGATGCCCGGCAGCGCCTAACCCCCGCCGGCCGCGCCATGGCCGGCTACGGCTGCGATCCGCGCCTGGGGGCGATGCTGTACCACGCCGGCGAGGATGCCGACGCCGAAGCTACCGCCGCGCTGCTGGCAGCCATGATCGAAGAGCCGCCCAGGAGCGGCTCGCCGGATATCCGCGATCACTTTTATCGACCGTTGCCGCACTGGACGGCGCGCGCGCGTCAGTTGCGCGCCCGGTGCGGGGGCGGCGACGGCCGGCCGGATGTTGATTTGGCGCCTCTGCTGCTGGCCTGGGGCTTTCGCGATCGTATCGCCCGCCGCCGCGACGCCGACGGGCGCTATCGGCTTGCCAGCGGCGCGGGGGCGGCGCTGGCGCCGGATGACGCGCTGAGCGCGCAGGAGTGGCTGATAGCCCCCGGTCTGCTGCAACTGAGCCAGAGCCCGGACGCCCGTATCCGTCTGGCGCTGCCGCTGGATATCGCCCGTCTGGCCGCCGCACGGCCCGCCTGGTTCAGCCGCACTACCGCTATGCAGTGGGATGAGGACAAAGGCAGCCTGCGGGTGGTGCAGCGCGAACGGTTAGGGCAACTGGTGCTGCGGGAGCAACCGCAGGCCAGGCCGTCGGATGCGGTGATGGCGCAGGCAATGCTTGACTGGATAAGCGAACAGGGACTGGGGGTGCTGACCTGGGAGCGCGAGGCCGTCCAGCTGCGCCAACGCCTGCTGTGCGCCGGCGAATGGCTGCCGGAGGCCGGCTGGCCGGCGGTGGACGATCACGCGCTGCTGGCGGCGCTGCCCCGGTGGCTGCTGCCGTCTTTGAGCGGCGTACGCGACGCGCGCGGCCTTGCGCGCGTCAATCTGGCCGAGGCGCTGCTGCGTTTGCTGGACTGGCCGTTGCGACAACGGCTGGATAGTCAGCTGCCCAGCCACTACACTGTGCCCACCGGCAGCCGTCTGCCGCTGCGTTATCAGCAGGGCGAGCCGCCGGTGCTGGCGGTCCGCATGCAGGAGATGTTCGGCGAACAGCAGACGCCGCGGGTGGCGGAAGGACGCGTGGCGGTGGTGCTGGAGCTGCTGTCGCCCGCCCATCGGCCGCTGCAAATCACCCGTGATTTAGCGGCGTTTTGGTGCGGCGCCTATCGCGAGGTGCAAAAAGAGATGAAAGGGCGTTATCCGAAACACCCCTGGCCGGACGATCCGGCGCGGGCGCTGCCTACCCGGCGTACCCGTAAAACGTCATAACGGAAATTCAGAGGTTTCCGCTTTCGGCCAGGCCGGGGTGGGAACAGAGTAGACGGTTTAGCCGTCGGCAGTAGGGAGAGTAATTAACGATGTCTGGGGATGACCGTGAACCTATCGGACGTCATGGACGACCGTCAGGCCGCAAGGCTCCGCGCAAGGCTGCACCGCGCCGCCGGCGGGATGATGATTACGATGATGATGACCGCTGGCAGGATGATGATGATGATGACGAAGAGGAGTACGTGATGCCGCCGCGAAAGGGAAGGGGAGGCGCGCCGCGCAAGAAACGCCGGCTGCTGGGCTGGGTTATCCGCCTCGTGCTGCTGTTCGTCGTCGTTATCGCTATCTATGGCGTGTATTTGGATGCGCAGGTCCGTCACCGCATCGATGGCAAAGTCTGGCAACTCCCGGCGGCGGTTTATGGCCGCATGGTGAGTTTGGAGCCGGGAATGTCCTACAGCCGCAGCGACATGGCGACGTTGCTCGAAGGCATGCAGTACCGCGAGGTGTCGCGAATTACCCGGCCGGGCGAATTCACCGTGCGCGGCAACAGCATTGAGCTGCTGCGCCGGCCGTTCGATTTCCCGGACGGCAAAGAGGGGCAAATCCATGCCCGTATGACGTTCGCCAAAAATCAGCTCCTGGAGATCAAAAACCAGGACACCCAGCGTAATTTCGGCTTTTTCCGCCTCGATCCGCGTCTTATCACCATGTTGCAATCGCCCAAGGGCGAACAGCGGCTGTTCGTACCGCGCGCCGGTTTCCCGGACCTGCTGGTGGATACCCTGATAGCCACCGAAGACCGGCATTTCTACGAGCATGACGGTATCAGCCTCTCCTCCATCGGCCGCGCCTTTCTGGCCAATATTACCGCCGGTCGCGCGGTGCAGGGGGGGAGTACGCTAACGCAGCAGCTGGTGAAAAACCTGTTTTTGACCAACGAACGCTCGCTGTGGCGCAAGGCCAATGAAGCCTATATGGCGTTGATCGTCGATTACCGTTACAGCAAGGATCGCATCCT
Organism: Sodalis praecaptivus; assembly: GCF_000517425.1. Lineage (NCBI taxonomy): Bacteria > Pseudomonadati > Pseudomonadota > Gammaproteobacteria > Enterobacterales > Bruguierivoracaceae > Sodalis > Sodalis praecaptivus. The sequence continues at coordinate 3,774,692 of NZ_CP006569.1, read as the reverse complement.
GGAGCTGTATCTGAACGAGGTGTATCTCGGCCAGAGCGGCGGCGATCAGATTCGCGGTTTCCCGCTGGCCAGCCTGTACTATTTCGGCCGTCCGGTGGATGAACTCAGTCTCGATCAGCAGGCGATGCTGGTGGGGATGGTGAAAGGCGCGTCGCTGTATAATCCTTGGCGCAACCCCAAGCTGGCGCTGGAGCGCCGCAATCTGGTGCTGAAACTGCTGGAGAATCAGCAAATCATCGACGGCGAGCTGTATAACATGCTCAGCGCCCGCCCGCTGGGGGTGCAGCCGCGCGGGGGGGTATTGACGCCGCAGCCGGCTTTCATGCAGATGGTGCGCGAAGAGCTGCAAAGCAAGCTGGGCGACAAAATCAACGATCTCTCCGGCGTCAAGATCTTCACCACCTTGGATCCCCTTTCGCAGGATGCGGCGGAAAAAGCGGTGGAGGCGGGCGTGCCCGCGTTGCGCGCCGGGCGCGGCGTTAAGGATCTGGAGGCCGCGATGGTGGTAGTCGATCGCTTCAGCGGCGAAGTGCGCGCCATGGTCGGCGGGGCGGAGCCGCAATTCGCCGGCTTTAACCGCGCAATGCAGGCGCGGCGCTCGGTGGGTTCGCTGGCAAAACCGGCCACCTATCTGACCGCGCTGAGCGAGCCGGATAAATATCGGCTCAATACCTGGATTGCCGATGAACCGATTACCCTCAAGCAGCCGAACGGCAGCCTATGGTCGCCGAAAAACTACGATCGGCAGTTCCGCGGTAAAGTGATGCTGGTGGATGCGTTGACCAATTCGCTTAACGTGCCGACGGTCAACCTCGGCCTGTCGGTGGGGCTTGATCGTATTACCGCTACCCTGGTGAAGCTTGGCATACCGTCCTCGGTGCTGAACCCGGTCCCCTCCATGCTGCTTGGCGCCATCAGCCTCACGCCGATGGAAGTGGCGCAGGAGTTCCAGACCATCGCCAGCGGCGGTAACCATGCCACGCTGTCGGCGGTGCGCTCGGTGATAGGGGAGGACGGCACCGTGCTGTATCAAAGCTTCCCGCAGGCGGAGAGGGTGGTACCGGCCCAGGCCGCTTACTTGACGCTGTATGCGATGCAACAGGTGGTGGTGCGCGGGACATCGCGTTCGCTGTCGGTGAAATTCCCGTCTTCGCATCTGGCGGCGAAAACCGGGACCACTAACGATTTGCGCGATAGCTGGTTCGCCGGTATCGACGGCAAAGAGGTGTCCATTGCCTGGGTCGGCCGCGATAACAACGGTCCCGCCAAGTTGACCGGCGCCAACGGCGCGCTGACGCTGTATCGTCGTTATCTGGAGAACCAGGCGCCGTTGACGCTGAACTTGACGCCGCCGGAGGGCATCAGCCAGATGTCCATCGACTATGCCGGCAATTTTGTCTGTAACGGCGGCAGCGCGATGCGCACGTTGCCGGTGTGGACGGACGATCCGCAGTCGCTATGCCAGCCGGCCCAAGCGCAAGTGCAACCACAGCCTGACGCCGCGTCGAGCGGGCAACCGCAGCAAAGCGCTCCGCCGCAGGATGAGCAGAAAGACAGCAACGGCGTGGCGAACTGGATTCGGGAGATGTTCGGCAAATAAGCCCTGCGGGCGGGCGCTGCCCTCTTCTGGCGCCGCCCGGCAAAGCACCTCAGGTCCCGGCAGCGCTGAGGGTGGCGGCAGTGGCCGTATCGCTCCGGCGGCGGGTGGATAATCTCGCCGGTGGCCGTATCGGCCCTGCGCTAATACATTACGTGCCGTTGTCGCCGCGCGTAGGCGGCTCAAGAGTGTAAACGGATAACACCACCCGGGAGAAAGCGGTGAAGAATTGCTCCAGGCGCGCAAAGCTCCCCGCATCCTGGGCAAACACCGATGAGCTGTCCACCAAATTGGTCAGTAAAAATACCAAATCCTGCCGTGGCGTATCGGCCTTTAGCTGTCCCTGCTGCCAGGCATATTCCACCGCCTGGCTAATCACGTCCTGCATAGTCTGCGTGAACGACGCCAGGGAGCGACAGGCGGCTTCGGAAAGCACATCGCTCTCAAGGCGCAGCCGGCCAATCAAACTCCAGGGATGCCTGCCCTTATCATCAGGGTTATATTTGCGATACAGCCGGTAGTTATACGCCACCACCTGGGCGACTTTTTGTTCGAGCGTGGTGGTGGTATCCAGCCAGATAATACTGTGATTCTTCTTGGCTTCGGCCACATATTCCCGCACCACGATTTCCACGAGATGATTTTTATTGCCGAAATGATAATGAATATTGGTGGTGGTAATTTGTAAGGCTTTAGCGATAACGCCAAAGGTGGTCTTATGGTAACCATGAGCAATCAGCAAGTTGCGCGTGACCTCTTTGATCTTTTCTTGCATTGAGCTGCTGGTTGTCAGGCCCTGGTTGTATTCTGGTTTTGACATAATCCCCTCTAGGCCAGCGAATGCCACTGCTCCCTGCAACACCTATGGCTTTATCTGCATATTATGATTAACGGGTGACGGTAGGCAGAATATTTAGCATTTTTTCAGGGGGATAGCAAAACACCGCGCGCTATTTTGCGCGAGGAGAATGGCGGCGCTTCAACGCGAAGACGCCGCGCCGGCGGCCTGTAGCGATCCTATTGCTGCATCATTAACTGGGTTTCACCCTGCTGCACGACAGCCTCATGCTGATTGATCATCCGCAGGGCAAAGGTCACGATACCTCTATCGGCCCGCTTGGTCGGCCGCTTGCTTACCACGGTAATTTCGGCATAAATGCGATCGCCCGGCAGCAGCGGCGCGCAGAATGACCAGTTCCAGCCCAGGGTCGCGATGCCGCACAGCCGCACCGCCGAACGGGTTTTCAAGCCGTCGATGAGCGCCAGCCCTAATAAACCATGGGCGATGCGGCCGGGAAAACCCTGCTGGCGGGCGAAAGTATCATCCATATGCACGTCAAAAAAATCGCCGGTAATGCCCGCGAACGCGACAATATGCGACTCCGTGAGGGTTATCGCCTGGGTATCATAACGATCCCCCGGCTGCAAATCGCCATAACCGTATTCGCCGGCCGGTAACCGCCGTCCCGTGTCGGGGACGGTAGCGGATGGTGACATAGTACCTCCATTATTTGCGCCGCGCCCGCTTGCGGCTGGCGCGGATCTATAGGCGTTGCAGGGTTAACCCGCCGTCGGCGTGGATAACCGAGCCGGTGGCGAAAAACGCCTCGGGTTTGATAAGCATGGCGACAGCTGCGGCGATATCATCGCCTTGTCCCCAGCGCCGAGCGGGGACCAGACCGTCGCCGATAAGACGGTCATATTTCTCATTCACGCCGGCGGTCATATCGGTACGGATGATGCCGGGACGGACCTCAAAAACCCCGATACCGTCAGCGGCCAGACGCGCTGCCATTCCCTGCGCCACCATGGCGAGTCCCGCTTTGGCGACGCAATATTCCAGCCGGTTCACCGACACCATTTGCGCGGAACAGGAAGAAATAAAAACGATGCTGCGCGCGCCTTCCGCGGCTGGCCGGGCCAGCATGCGTTTGGCGACCGCTTGGGCGAAAAAAAATGCCCCACGCAGATTGGTGTTCAGTACCGCATCAAAATTCGCCGTCGTGGTGTCGAGCACATCCAACCGCTCAGGGGGCGCAATACCGGCATTGGAAACCAGTACCGCAATCGGTCCCAACTGCTGCTCAATGCTATCAAGCACGGCGGCATGGCCCGCCGTCGCGGCAATGTCGCTGGCGAAATAGCCGACCGGTACGCCGTACTTTTCCAGCTCTGCCACGGCGGCGCGCGTGGACGCATCGGCTTCACCGCTGCCGGTCACCGCGATGGGATGGCCGTCGGCCGCCAGCCGTCTTGCGATGGCCAAACCAATGCCCCGGCGCCCGCCGGTGATTAAAGCGGTAGCGGCCTGACGTTGCTGAGGCATCATGCGTCTCCTAGGGGGCTGAAAAACGTCAGATAGGGGCCATTTTCCGCCATTCGCTGCACATAAAGCGCCAGCTCGCGCAGATGATAATCCCCCCACATGGTGGCTTCGCCGAACGGGTTGCGGTGGCCCTCCGGCACATAATCCCAGCCGTTGGGGCGATGGTACTGGCTGTGCAGCAAAAGGCCTTGATGCTGCGGCGACAGACTAAGATAGCGGTCGTCCAGCAGCGTTTGCAGCACGGTCAATCCGGCCTGGCGGTAGCGGTCCGCGCCGGGGCGGTGTTGGCCGTCGAGCCAGGCGCCGAATCGCAACAGGCCCTGCGCCGCAATCGCCGCGGCGGAGCTGTCCACGGGCTCGACGGCGTTGGCGGGATCCGAGTCTTTTTCATAGGGCGCCTCGAGCGTGGCCAGGCCGGGGGCGCCGGTATCCCAATAGGGAATGCCGTCGAGGGTGGTAAACGCCAGATAAAAATCGCAAACGGCGGCGGCGGCCTTTTCCAACGCCGCCACGGTATGGGCTCTGTCCTGCGAGGCGCGCCATGTCTCGGCGGGCAGCGCCTGCAAATACTCCAGCAGCTCCGCGAAACCGCATATCGCCCAGCTCAAACCGCGGGTCCAGGTAGAGAAGCCGGAGTAGCCTTGCTGGGTGCCGACGCAGCGAAATGCGCCGTTGCGCGGATTGAAGGTTGCCTCGTGCGCCGTTCGGCCGCGGATATCATAAATATCCCGACCTTCGCCGTAGAATACGCAATAGCGCGCGCTGGTGAGGGCATGGGCCAGGGCGCGATCCAACAGTGAGATGGCCTCATCGCCCTCGACTTTCATTTCCTGCCCCAGATCGTGTGCCAACAGCAACACCCGCAGGGTACGCAGCGTGTCGATAAACAGCGAGTGGGCCCCGTTAAAGGAGTGGATATAACCTTCACCGGCGCCGAGCGAGGTCCAGCGATAGGCTTGCACCGCCCCCGAACAGCGGAGCGCCAACCGGTAATAATCTTGGCGGCCCGGATCGGCCGGTAGCTTTCCTTCTGCCATCAGGCGCAGCAAATTACCGTAAGTGCTCACTTGGTTGAAACCGTGATCGTGCACGCCGAAATGGGTAATATGCTGCGGCATATCGACGCGGATGCGCGCCAGCGCCCGATCCAGAAAAGCCTGCTCGCCGGTGGCATCGAATTGCAACAGCGCGCTGCCGTATTCAAATCCCTGCGTCCAATCCGTCCAGCCTTTGGGCTGATAGCGTCCGGCGACGGTATGCACCGGCGCGCCCTGGGCGCGATCGAAATCGGCATCTATGGCGCTGATTTTGCTGGCCGATAGCGCCCACATACGGTTTATCGCCGGCAGCAAACGGGCCGGGGTCAGGGTGTTATCGATTTTCATTACGATCCTCTTTACTGCCTAGTGCAGGCAATCGTTGAATGATGGTGCTTAACGTCACATCCACCGGCTGCCGCCACCAGCCGTCGGCGGAGAAAATTTCCACTTCATACAGGCCGCGATAGCCATCGTCGGCCACGCGTTGGCACAACCGCGGCAAATCGATGACGCCGTCGCCCATCATGCCGCGATCGGTCAGCAGATGACGGGTCGGCACCAACCAATCGCTGAGATGGAACGCCAGCAGGCGCTGCGCCTGGGCGACCCGCTGTAGTTGATGTAGGACGTCGGGATCCCACCAAATATGATAAACGTCGGCGGCAATCCCCACTTCCGGCCCCAGACGCTCGCAAAGCGCCAACGCCTGGGCGAGCGTGTTGACGCAGGCGCGGTCCCCGGCGTACATCGGATGTAGCGGCTCAATCGCCAGGGACACCCCGGCCGCGCGCGCCGGCGCCAGCATCTGTGCGATGCCCTCCTCGACCTGGCGGCGCGCGCCGTCCAGATCTTTATCTCCCGCAGGCAGTCCGCCGACCACCAGCACCAGACACGCCGCCTCCAGCGCCGCGGCTTCCTCGATGGCCCGCAGGTTATCGGCGCGGATTTTCTCCCGCGCCGAGCGGTCCGCGGCGGGAAACAGACCGCCGCGGCACAGCCCGCTGACGGTGAGACCGGCCTCTTTTATCAGACGGCAGGCCTGCGCTAATCCCACTTCGGCGACTTTGTCCCGCCAAGGCGCGATGCCGCCAAAACCATATTTAACGCAGCCGCGCACGGCATCCTCTAACGACGCGTTGGGGCCGAGGGTGGCGGTATTCAACGATAACTGCTTTGGTGTCAAGGTTAATGGCGGCATGGCGATGCCTCGGCGTACAGATCGAAAAATCGCAAGAAGGCCGTGAGCTGTCCTTCAATCATCGGCCTGCCGTTGGTCGCCCGACAGCCCGCCCGGCGCGCGTGGGCGATAAGGGGCGTTTCGGGCGGCTGCATGATGATATCCACCACCTGCAACGCGGGATCGAAGTCGGCAAACGGCGCAGGAAGCCCATCATCCGGCTTCATGCCGATGGGGGAGCAATTGATAAGCAGGTTGATGCCCTGAAGTTCGGCGGGTACGGTGCTCACCCGCGCCGGCCGTTGCGGATACTGGGCGTTGATGCGTGCCGCCAGCGCCTGCGCCGCTTCGCCGTTTGGGTCATACAGCGTCAAGGAGGCCGCGCCGGCCGCCAACAGGGCGAAGGCGACCGCGGCGCCGCTGCCGCCGGCGCCGAGCTGTTTGACGTGCTGTCCCTTTAGCGTGAAGCCGTTATCGCGTAAGCCGGCGACCAGTCCGGCGCCGTCGAACATATCGCCAAACCAGGCCCCTTGCGCGTCGCGCCGAAGCACGTTCACGGCGCCGACTTGCCGCGCCTGCGCGGAAAGCGCATCCGCCAGGGCGCAGGCGCGTATTTTATGGGGTACGGTGATGACCAGGCCCGCGATATTGCCCAGCGCCATGATGCCGCGCAGACTGGCCTCGAACGTTGCCGTGGCAACCTGCAACGGCACGCAGACCGCGTTGATGCCCTGCTGCTGGAAATAAGCGTTCATCAACTGAGGCGTTTTCACCTGGGAAATGGGATCGCCCACGATACCGTACAGCCGCGTGCTGCCGTCGATGGTTAACGCACTCATAGCGCGGCCTGCGGCGGAAGTTGCGCAAGGCGCGGATGTCGCTGGCGCGTTTTCGCCGCCATCTCGCGGTGCAGGCCCATGGGCTGCGGCGAGAACAGCCGGGCGTCCATCGTTTTAAGCTCGGCGGCGATGCGGGGGCGAAAACCCATCTGCTGCAAAATATCGCGCTCGAGATCGATACCCGGCGCGATTTCCGTTAATTCCAGCGCGCCGTCGACCACCCGGAAAACGGCGCGCTCGGTGACAAACAGCACCGTCTGGCCCCGCTGGCTGGCGTAGGGGCCGCTGTAGGAGACCTGTTGCAGCGCGGCGACAAACTTCTGGTGGGCGCCTTCTTGCACAATGCGTAACTGGCCTTCATCGCAGGCCACGCGCAAACCGCCGGCGGTAAAGGTGCCGCCGAATACCATTTTTTTGGCGTTTTGACTGATGTTGATAAATCCGCCAACGCCGATGAGTTTCTTGGCGAAGCGGCTGATATTGACGCTGCCGCCGGCGTCGATTTCCGCCGCCGACAGAAAAGCGATATCAATCCCGCCGCCATCGTAAAAGTCGAACTGATAGGGCTGATCCACCAACGCGCTGTAATTGCGCGCGGCACCGGCGTCCAGCCCGGCGGCGGGCGCGCCGCCGATAAGTCCCTGCTCGTTAGTGAGAACGATATTATCCAACACGTCCTCTTCCGCGCTGACCAGCCCGATACCGGTACAGATGCCGGAGCCAACGTTGCAAACGGCGCCGGGGAGCAGCTCCATGGCGCAGCGGCGCGCCACGATTTTGCGCTCATCCAGGGGCAGAGCCGGGAAATCGTTGAGCGGAATGCGCAATTCGCCGGTAAAGGCGGGATCGTTCGGGCTTTGATAGGTCACGGCCTGTTGAGCTTCCACTACCACCAAATCGACCAGCATCGCCGGGATTTTGACATTTTTCGCCGGCAGCGTGCCGCGGCGGGCAAGACGTTTCACCTGTACTATGACCAGCCCGCCGCAGCGTTTGGTCGCCTGCGCCATCGACAGCATGTCGCCGAAGATGGCCTCCTGCTCCATAGTGATATTGCCGTCTTCATCCGCCGTAGTGCCGCGCAAAAAGGCGACATCGACATGAAACGGCTTATAATACAGCCACTCACGCCCGGCGATTTCGATCAGGCTGACCAGATCCTCATCGCAGCGCTCGCTCTGACGGCCGCCGCCGAGGCGCGGATCCACGAAGGTATGCAGGCCGACATGGCTGATTAAACCGGGTCTACCGGCGGCCATTTCGCGCGTTAACTGCGACAGCACCCCCTGCGGCAGGGTCCAGGCCTCGATTTGATTATCCAGCGCCAATTGCGCCAGCGCGGGGGAGTCCACCAGCGTGCCGCAGACTACGCGTTTCAGCAGCCCCGGATGCGCCAACCGCGAGGCGCCGCGTTTGCCGCGATCCCCAAGCCCCACGGGATGGAGCGCGGTCAGCTGCCGGGGGGAATCCTGCTGCTGAAAACGGCGTTCGAGGGCTTCAAGCAGCGCTTCGGGTACCGCATGTCCTCCGCCCGATCCTCCGATCATGACGGTATCGCCATCGCGCAGTAATGAAACCGCGTCATCGGCAGAAACGATCCGCATCATTATTCTCCACTATTAAATAATTCACTATGTCGATCCGAAAGCTCGGATATACCGGCCATGCTAGGGTTTGCCACAAAAACAGATACTTTTCCTGCAACGGATTGCGTTATTTCCGCCGTGACGTCGCGACCGCGCTTTTAAAGTAACGACGCGGGCTCAGCGTTATTTTTCTGCTTAAGCAATGACGCGTTATCTTCATCATGGCGTGATAAATGTTTGCCCAGCGCCACGGCAATAACCGTAAACAGACAAAACGCGCCTAAATAGACCATGACCCATGTGGGTCTACCGCCCCCCAATGCCACCAGCGCCGTGGCGATAAACGGCGTGGGTCCGCCGATAAGGGCGCCGGACAGTTCTCGGCACATGGCAATGCCGGAAAACCGATAACGGGTGGGAAATAAATTTGAGAGAAAAGCTCCCTGTGCGCCGCCGGTGCATCCCCAACTGATGCCATAAATCGCACTGACGCCAAGCGCCGCCAGCAAGGTATTTTTGGTATCCACGAGATAAAACAGCGGATAAACAAAGCACAGGGCAAACAGGGCGCCGCAAATAAATATTTTGGCGCTGCCATAGCGGTCGGCCAGCCATCCGCCAATCGGTCCGCAAATAAGCGTAAACGTCAACGCGATGATTAATACCATCAGGCCGTCCGTTTTCGACATGCCGAGGGTGTTTATCATATAACTGAGCGCGAAGGTGTTAAGGACATAGGTCAGCGCCTGATGCCCCCCCATGGCGAAGAAACCACAGAGCAACTCCCGTGGACTTTCCCTAAACAGTTGGCGTATTGGGGCCTTTTGCTGCTGACGCTGGCGCTGCGCTTTATCCATGGCATTCACGTATTCCGGCGTTTCGTCCAGCTTGGCGCGAATATAAAGCGCTATCACAAACAACAGCACCGAGAGCAGGAAAGGCACGCGCCACACCCAGCTTAATAACGTCTCTTCCGGCAGCCAGGAGAAAAACAGGAATGTCAGCGTCGCGATCAAAACGCCGAAATTGGTGGCGGTATTGGGGATGGCGGTAAAAAAGCCGCGTCGTTTAACCGGCGTGTATTCCGCGACCAAGGTAATGGCGCCCGCCAGTTCGGCGCCGGCGCCGAAACCCTGTAAAATGCGCAGGAAAATTAATAATATCGGCGCCCATATGCCAATGCTGTGCCATGTCGGCAGCAGACCGACCCCGACGGTGGCCACCCCCATAATGGAAATACAGAAGATGAGGGCGGGTTTACGGCCAAACTTATCGCCAATATGTGAAATAACCATGCCGCCCACGGGGCGGATAATAAAGCCGATGGCGAAGGTGGCAAAGGCCGCCAACATACCGCCGAGCTGGCTGAGCTGAGGGAAGAACAGTTTATTAATAATCAGCCCGGAGGCGGCGGCATATAATCCGTAATCGTACCACTCGATAATGGTTCCCAGCGTTGATGCAAAAATGGCGCGTTTGACATTGTTATCGATTTTTTCGGGTTGCTGCGATATCGGGTTCATCGAACGTTCTCCTGCACACAGGACGTGAAGTTCTTCCTCACAACATAATAAGAAGAGCGTTTAGCCTTATGGGATCTTATTGCCGCCGCGGGGCGGCCGGCGAAGATCTGATATTGCGGGCGTGGTGTCCTTTGAAAGGCAACGCCAGCCTGCGCCGGGTGTGTCACGATCGTTGTTGGCTAAACCTCTGGGCGCCTTGTTGGTAATTGCCGACGGCAAAGCATAAGGTGGTCAATTCGTTCTCATATTGCATGCCGGCTTCCAGCGGCATGGATAACGAGGCGCGAACGGCACTCTTGACGGCCTGGACCGCTAACGGATGATGTTCAGCCAATCGCTGGCATAAAGACAAGGCGGTGTCGTTGACCTCATTATCCGCCACCAGGTATTCCACCAAGCCAATGCGCCAGGCCTCCTGTGCGTCGATGTTGTCGCCGCTTAACAATAACCGCATCGCCTGACCATAGCCCACCAGCCGCGGCAGTAATTGCGAGGCGCCGCCGCCGCCCACCCAGCCGCGCACCACCTCCGGCGCGCCGAATTTGGCGCTATGGCCCGCCACGCGGATGTCCGCCGCCAGCATCATTTCCAGGCCGCCGCCCAGCACCCAGCCTTTAAGCGCCGCCACTACCGGCTTGCGCGCGCGGCGCACGGTCGTGCCGTAATCGGTGCGTTGGCGGAAATCCATGGCTGAATGATAGCTGGAGAGCGTTCGCAAATCGCTGCCGGCGCTGAAGGCCCGTTCGCCTTCGCCTCTCAGCAGGATGACATGCACCGCGTCCTCTTCATTGAGCCGGGTAAACAGCAACGCCAGGGCTTCACTCATTTCCGGCGTCATGGCGTTCATTTTCTCCGGCCGATTGATCACCACTTCAGCCACGGCCCCATGCCGGTATAAAGCGATATTATCGCTCATAATGTGTCCTCATCGTGTTGAGCGCGGGGTAGCGCGTAAGTAGTTATACTTACTTACTAGTAAGTAAGTGGTGATCAACATAACATTTTTATAACTTGGTCATTACCTCATGAGGCTTTTCTCGAGAATTAGCTGGCACGCGGCGTCGTTTGGACGTCCTGGACGGCGGTCTGGGTGAGGGGCACTTTCTGCTGCGACGGATAGATAAGGCGCATGCATAACCATGCCGCGATATAGGTGAAGCCGCAGATGATAAACAGAACGTTGTAGCCCAAACCGATTTTGCCCAACACCTTAAAATGATCGAGCACCGCGCCGACCACAAACGGAAACAGCGCTGAGGTCAAGCCGCTCGCCATACCGCCAATGCCCACGACCGACGCCACGACCCGTTTGGGAAACATATCGGACGCCAGGGTAAACATATTGGCCGACCAGCCCTGATGCGCCGCCACGGTCAAGCTCAGCAATCCGACAATGATCCACATATTATCAATCCACGGCGCCGTCATTAGCGGCATGACCAGCACCGCAAGCCCCAGCATCGTCGTTTGGCGAGCGCGGCTCACCGACCAGCCCCGGGCGATAAACGTCGACGCCGCCCAACCGCCCAACACGCTACCGATGGAGGTGGACACATACACAATGATCAGCGGCAGACCGAGGTGCTGCAAATCCAGATTGAAACGGCTATTGAAATAAGAGGGCAGCCAGAATAATAAAAACCACCAGATGGGGTCGGTCATGCCTTTACCGACCACGATTGACCAGGTGGCGCGGTGTTGAAACAGCGAAAACCAACCGACGGTTTGCCCGTCATCCTGTTCCTGGACCGTCTCTTTATCCTGCCGAATGAGCTGTAATTCCTGCGGGGTAACGCGAGGATGTTTCTGCGGCGCATAATACATGACATACCAGAAGGCAAACCAGATGAAGCCTGGAATACCGGTCAACAAAAAGGCGCTTTGCCAGCCGAAGCTTACCGCGAGCCAGGGGACCAACGCCGGCGCTAATACGGCCCCGATACTGGTGCCGGAGGTAATAATGCCCACGGCCAATGACTGCTCTTTGCGCGGAAACCATTCCGACACCGCTTTTACCGCACAGGGAAAACTGCCCGCCTCCGCCAGGCCGAGAAAGGCGCGCATAACGCCAAATCCCAACATGTTGCGGATAAAAGCATGACCGCAGCAGGCCAGGCTCCAAACCAACACGCAGACGCTGTAGCCCATCTTGACGCCGAACCGGTCGGCGAATTTTCCGGCGAAAACCATGCCAAGCGCGTAGCAAAAGGCAAATACCGTTACGACATAGCCGTAATCCGTTTCGGTCCAGTGAAATCTCGCCGCTAATTCGGGTTTGAGAATACCGAGCACCTGGCGATCAAGGTAATTGATGGTGATGGCAACAAAGAGCAGGGCGCAAATACGCCACCGATAATGCCTTAGAACGTTTTTCATTGTTATTACCTTCAGTAGAGTACTGCCGTCAGATAACCCATCCGTCGCTTAACGGCAGAACGCGTTAACGGCCATAGACCGCCAGCCCGCGCTGCCTTTCGTTGCCCGCAGGACGTTATTCGGCGCGGTATCGCGCGGGAGGGGGCGCGAGCTCCCGATCGCGGCCAAAATCAGCCGGGCGTTTTTCACGAAACGCCGCGACGCCTTCTCGCGCATCCGCCGTCCCTTTGCACACCGACGCGGCTAACTCATGGGCGACATCCAGCGCCGGCGGTTCAATCATGCGCATCAACCGCTTGCCGACGGCGAGCGCCGCAGGGGAACGCGAGCTCAACCGCGCACAGATTCCCCGGACATAGGCATCAAGCTGCTCGCCGGCCACGACCGCCTGCACGATTCCCCATTCCAGCGCCTGCTGCGCGGTAATGGTCTCACCCAACATGACGAGCTGATGCATTCTGCCGGCCCCCGCCAGGGCATACAGCCGCTGCGCGCCCAGCCAACCGGGAATGGCGCCGAGCGAGGCTTCGGGCAATCCGAGTTTGATCCCCTCGGCCGCATAGCGCAAATCGCAGGCCAGCGCCAGTTCCAACCCCCCGCCGAGGGCATGGCCGGACATGACCGCAATGGTGGCAACGTCCATCTCCCGAATACGGCGAAAAACGCGATTGCCGGCGCGGATAAACAGGCTGCCCATTTTTTCAGGGTCAATATCCCCCCACTCTTTGATATCCGCACCGCTGCAAAAAAAACGCGCGCTGGTTGAGGAAAAGACAATACAGCGGATGTCCTCCCTCGCCTCCAATTGGGCGAGGCCCGCATCCAGCGCGCGCAGCATATCGAGGGTGAGCGCATTGTGCGTCGCGGATTTATTGAGCGTGAATCTGGCGATGCCCTGTTTGACCTCAAGCTCTATGTCATGATGTAGCGCCATAATCGTCCTCTTATTCGCATGTAACGAACCAGTTCGTTACTTAAGCTAACATCCCTTTTTGTCGCTCTCAAGAGGCCAACGCCTTTCGCTAACCCCGACATCGGAAAAAAGTTGCAATGTGGGATAGCGATCAAATTTTGCCAGCACGTTAGCCCTTCGAACACGGCTTGCTAGCGGAAATAACGCCCGGGGGTGTAGGGGGTTTTCCCCGCATTGACACCCTGCATTGGGCGAAGCGCAGGCGGGATATTGTTGTCCAAACGGTGCAAAACAACCGGAATTTAGCGTATAGTTTTCATTAAAATTGAATAACTAAGCCGAGCCTATGCAACAGAACCCGCCAAAAAAAAGCGTTGTTAAAAAGCGTCCGCGCGATCCGGTGCAGACGAAAGCGCTGATCCTCGCGGCGGCGATGGATGAATTCGCCGGTGTTGGGCTGGGAGGGGCGCGCATCGACGGTATAGCGGCCAAGGCAGGCGTGAACAAGCGCCTGATCTATGAATATTTCAACAGTAAGGACGATCTTTTTCAGGCCGTACTGGAGGACATTTATACCGATGTGCGCACCGCTGAAGAGGCGCTGGGGCTGGACGAGTTAGCGCCGGTTGACGCTATTTGCGCGTTAATGCGGTTTACCTGGAACTATTACCTCAAGCGTCCGGAATTTATGTCGCTGGTGAATAGCGAAAACCTGCATAAAGCCATTCATGTCAAACGGTCAACACGTTTTGCCCTGCTGCACGTGGATTTTGTCGGCAGGATCAAACGCATCCTGGATCGCGGCGTGGCGGCCGGCGTCTTTCGCGCGGGCGTGGACCCAGGGCAGCTGTATATTACGATGGCGTCGGTAGGGTATTATTATTTGAACAATCGCTATACTCTCGAAGTCATCTATGACCAGAACTTCGTTTCTGACGACGCCCTTGACGCGCGCTTTGCCTTTAATGTCGATACCATTTTGCGTCTTCTCAAGCCCTGACCCAGGCGATTGGCGCAAGTGGCTTGGCCCGCGCTCACCTCGCGAAGGCGTCACGGTAATCTCAACCCGCCCCCCGCTGTAGCGCCGCCCGTCGGGCGCAAAAGCCAAAAACCCGGAAGAGGGCCATCGCGGCCTGTCATCAGGCAGGCGCCTGTTCTTTCGCGTCAGGTTGACTCAGCGCGAATCGCGCCAGCGAAGGGGCGCCCCCCTAAGCGTTCGGCGGCCCATGCCACCAAAGAGATTGGCGCCCGCTGCGCCGGCGGCGTGAAAAGCCGGGCTGCCGGTCGATGCCATCAATCGCCCCGGTCGAGCGCCTCAATCGCGCCGTTGGGCGCAAGGCATTGCCCTACGGCGACGCCACGAATAGTACTTGCGGAATGATTCCTGTTACGCATATCATTATCTCTAATTGAATAATTATCATTTACTTTTATGCCCAAGCGTTATGTCGCCGGGCGCGACGGTCTGTCATGGGTTAGCCGACAGGCGCCGCCCGCCGCCGTGACGACGAGCGCCGGATTACCGCCATCGTCATGACATATCACACACATTTTGCCAGGACGCGCACGCTGCGCCCGCGAATCAGATAGAGCCTATGCCTAACGCCAACCCACCATCACACGCTCATTTCAGCCTGCGCGGGCTTAGCTTTGCCGTGCCCGGCCGTACGCTGCTGCATCCGCTGGATTTCTCCTTTCCGCCCGGCCAGGTGTGCGGTCTGATTGGCCATAACGGCTCCGGCAAATCGACGCTTTTGAAGATCCTCGGCCGTCATCAATCGGCCAGCGGCGGCGAAGCGCGGCTTAATGACCGGCCGCTGGCGGAATGGGACAGTAAGGCATTCGCCCGGCAGGTGGCCTATTTGCCGCAGCAATTGCCCGCCGCGGAAGGCATGACGGTGCGGGAGCTGGTGGCGCTGGGGCGCTACCCGTGGCATGGCGCCCTTGGCCGTTTTAGCCTCGCCGATCGCGAGCATGTGCAGGAGGCTATCGAACTGGTGGGGCTGGACGCATTCGCCGATCGGTTGGTGGACAGTTTGTCCGGCGGCGAGCGGCAGCGCGCCTGGCTGGCGATGACGATGGCGCAGGACAGCCGCTGCCTGCTGCTGGACGAGCCGACCTCGGCGCTGGATATCGCGCACCAGGTGGACGTGTTGGCGCTGGTGCAGCGGCTGAGTCGTCAGCGTGGCCTCACCGTGATTGCCGTCCTGCACGATATCAATATGGCGGCGCGCTACTGCGACCACCTGGCGGCGTTGCGCGAAGGCCGGCTGATTGCCGAGGGATCGCCGTCGCAGCTAATGTGCGGCGAGGTGCTGGAGCGTATCTATGGTATTCCCATGGGCATTCTGCCCCATCCCGGCGGCGGTGCGCCGGTGAGCTTTGTCTACTGATGGCCCACCTTTTATCTACCCCCTGTCTCCCACGCCGGCGGTTATTGAGCGCGATGCTGCTGGCGCCGCTGCTGGCGCGACAAGCCCTGGCCGCACCGTTGCCGGCGGCGCCGCGCATCGTGGCGGTCGAATGGCTGCCGGCCGAGCTGTTATTCGCCCTGGGCATTACCCCTATTGCGGTGGCGGATATCGTCTCTTATCGCCAGTGGGTGCAACAGCCGGTGCTACCGCCGGAGGTGATTGACGTCGGGGAGCGCGTGACGCCCAATCTGGAGTTGATGGCGGCATTGCAGCCGGACATGATCCTCTATTCCGCCGGCTACGGCCCGCGTGCGGCGCAGCTGAAGGCCGTCGCGCCCGCGATGGGATTCGCCTACACCGATGCCGCGGGAAAACCGCTGGATATGGCGCGCGTCTCTATTATGGCGCTGGCGCGAAGGCTCGATCGCGAGGCTGTCGGCAGGGCGCATTTAGCCTGGTTCGACCGGCAACTGGCGCAGGCGGCGCCGACGTTGGCATCTTATCGGCGGCAGCCGCTATTGGTCTTCTCGGTGATGGATGAGCGCCACGCGCTGGTGGTCGGGCGTAATCACCTGTTCCAGCAGGTGCTGGATCAACTGGGCATCGACAATTTATGGCAGGGTGAGACCAATTTCTGGGGCACCGCGGTAGTGGGTATCGAGAAGTTGATCGCGTTAGCGCCGGGCCGCGCCATTTTACTCGAGCAGGACGACGGCGCTTTGCGTCGGCGCATAAGCAAAACGCCGCTGTGGCAGGCCATTCCCTTTGTGCGACAGCAGAGCTGGCGGCCGGCGCCGGCGATTTGGTATTACGGCGCCACCTTGGCGGCACTGCGTTTTTGCCGGTTGCTTGAGCAATTGGAAGGGGAGTGGTCATGAAAACCGAGGTGAATATCGCCGTGCCTTCCCGCCGCAGCGTGGGTAAACGGGGAACGGCTTATGTGCTGCTGGCGCTTTTCGCGCTGGTGGCGCTGGCGTTGACGCTTGAGAATGCCCTTGCGCTGTTGCCGCTGGCGCGCTGGTGGGGCGCGCTTTGGTCCCCGGATGCGGCCGATGTGACGCAGCTGATTTTTCACTACAGCTTGATGCCGCGGCTGGCGGTGGCGCTGTTGGTGGGAGGCGGATTGGGGTTGGCCGGCGTCCTGTTTCAGCAAGTATTGCGCAATCCGCTGGCGGAGCCGTCGACGCTGGGGGTGGCCAGCGGCGCGCAATTAGGCGTCACGGTGGCGACGCTGTGGCTGCTGCCCGGCGGCGAAACCACGCGGCAGTTGGCGGCGCTATTGGGTGCGCTGCTGGTAGGGGGGGTGGTGTTCGGCGTTGCCTGGGGCAAACGTATGTCGCCGGTGACCCTGATTATGGCCGGCCTGGTGGTCAGTCTGTATAGCAGCGCCGCCAACGGTTTGTTGGCGCTGTTCCATTATGAGTATCTGCAAAACCTGTTTTTGTGGAGCAGTGGCTCACTGAATCAGCAGGACTGGCAGGTCGCCGCCGGGTTACTGCCGCGGGTGATCCTGGCCTGGTTGCTGGCGCTGTTATTGCTAAGACCGATGACCCTGCTGGGGGTGGACGACGGCGTGGCGCGCAATCTCGGCCTCGGTTTGTCGCTGGCGCGACTGGCGGCGCTATTATTGGCTATCGTATTAAGCGCGGTGCTGGTCAACGCGGTGGGTATCGTGGGCTTTGTCGGACTGTTCGCACCGCTGTTGGCGCGGCTTTTAGGCGCCCGTCGGCTACTGCATCGCCTTTTCCTGGCGCCGCTTATTGGCGCATTACTGCTGTGGTTGACCGACCAAGCGGTGGTATGGCTGGCCCGCGTCTGGCACGAGGTCCCCACCGGCGCGGCTACCGCGTTGATAGGTGCGCCGCTGCTGCTGTGGCTGCTGCCGCGGCTGCGCCATACCGCGCAACCGGCCACCGATGGTCAGACGTTGCAGCAACAGACCACGGGCCGCTACTCCCCGTTGTGGCTGGGGGCGGGGGCGCTGCTGGTGCTGGCGGGGGTCTGGCTGTCGCTGACGTTTGGGCGCAACGCCGAAGGCTGGCATTGGGCTCACGGCGAAGAGATGCTGCGTCTACTGCCCTGGCGCTGGCCGCGCACGCTGGCGGCGCTGAGCGCCGGGGTGATGCTGGCGACCGCCGGCACCCTTATTCAGAAGCTGACCGCAAATCCCATGGGCAGCCCAGAAGTGCTGGGCATCAGCGCCGGCGCTTCCGGCGCGGTGATTTTGCTTATGTTGCTTATCCCCGGCGATGCGTTTGCCTGGCAACTGCCGGCGGGTAGCCTCGGCGCCGCGCTAACGCTGGGTGCGATAATATTGGTATCCGGCCGCCGCCATTTTTCGCCGCAGCGTATGCTGCTGGCGGGCATCGCCATCGGCACCGCGTTCACCACGCTGATTACGCTATTGCTAATAAGCGGCGACCCGCGCTTGGGCGGCCTGCTGTCGTGGATCTCCGGCTCAACTTACGGCGTGACCCCTCGGCAGGCCATCTTCAGTGCGGTGACCGCGTTTTGTCTGCTATTGCTGATGCCGCTGTGCCGGCGCTGGTTGACGCTGCTGCCGCTGGGCAACGCCAGTGCGCTGTCGCTAGGGGTACCGCTGGTGCGGGCGCGGCTGACCATTTTGCTGTTGGCGGCCGTTATGACCGCTAGCGCTACGCTGACCGTCGGGCCGCTGAGCTTTGTCGGGCTGATGGCCCCGCATATGGCGCGCATGCTGGGCTTCCATAAACCGGTGCCGCAGGGGCTGATGGCCTCGGCGATCGGCGGCCTGCTGATGATGTTCGCCGACTGGTGCGGGCGCATGGTGATGTTCCCCAATCAAATTCCCGCCGGATTGCTGGCGACCTTTATCGGCGCGCCGTATTTCATCTGGCTGCTGCGCCGCCAGGGGCGGTAACGCGGCGGTGACGATCTCCGCCGCGTGGTGACGATAGCTAGCGCGGCGTTCAGCTTGTCCGCCGCGTTGAGACGATAGCTTGTGCGGCGTCGACAGGGAGAGCCGCGCCGGGAAACAGGCGCCCCGCGTTCGGGGCGGTGTGGCTTCCGGCCGCGGCCGCAGGGGAGAGCGGCGGAAAAACCGCGCAGGCCTGCCCCGCGCGGCAAACCGGTTACAGCTGGGCGAAACTCTGTGCGGCGGCCTCCAGCGTGAGGCGAATCTCGGCGTCACCGTGCGCCAGCGACATAAAGCCGGCTTCATACGCTGACGGCGCCAGATACACCCCCGCCGACAGCATGGCGTGGAAGAACCGCTTGAAACGTTCCACGTCGCACGTCTGTACGTCCTGGAAGCGAGTAACGCGCGGCAAATCGGTGAAAAACAGACCGAACATGCCGCCGACGCGGTTGACCACCAGCGGCACGCCCGCCGATTCCGCCGCCGACAGTAGTCCCTGCGCCAGACGCTCTGTCTGCTGCGTTAACTGTTGATGTACGCCCGGCCGGGCGACCTCGCGCAGGCAGGCATAACCGGCCGCCATGGCGACCGGATTGCCCGACAGGGTGCCCGCCTGATAGACCGGTCCCGTCGGCGCCAGCGCCGCCATCACCTCCCGGCGGCCGCCAAAGGCGCCGACCGGCATGCCGCCGCCGATGATTTTGCCCAGACAGGTCAAATCCGGTTTCACATCGTAATAGGCCTGCGCGCCGCCCAGCGCCACGCGAAAACCGGTCATCACCTCATCGATAATCAACAGCGCGCCAAATTCGTCGCACAGCGCGCGCAGACCGGACAAAAACCCGGGCAGCGGCGGAACGCAGTTCATATTCCCCGCCACCGGTTCGACGATGATGCAGGCGATATCGCGGGGATAAAGCGTGAATGCCTCGCGCACCGACTGCAAATCGTTATAGCTGCAGGTGAGGGTATATTTGGCGAAATCGGCCGGTACGCCGGGAGAACTGGGCTGCCCCAGGGTGAGCGCGCCGGATCCAGCCTTGACCAGCAGCCCGTCCGCGTGGCCGTGATAGCAACCCTCAAATTTAATCACCCGATCGCGGCCGGTATAGCCGCGCGCCAGGCGGATGGCGCTCATGGTGGCTTCGGTGCCGGAGTTGACCATGCGCACGCTCTCGATAGACGGCACCAGCTCGGTCACCAGCCGCGCCATTTTCACTTCGATTTCGGTGGGCGCGCCGAAGCTAAGGCCGCGCTGTACAGCGTCCAGCACCGCCTGGCGGACCGCCGGATGGTTATGGCCCAGCACCATGGGGCCCCAAGAGCCGACATAGTCGATATAGCTGTTACCGTCGGCGTCGGTGATGCGGGCGCCGTCGGCGCTGGCGATAAACAGCGGCGTACCGCCAACGCCATTGAATGCACGCACCGGTGAATTGACCCCGCCGGGGATCAGTTGTTGCGCCTCGGCGTACAAACTTGCGGAATGACTCATCAATCGGCTCCTGAATGGCAAAATAAACCTAACCCCTGTAGTGTAATCAACTGGCGGGCATTGTGAAATCATCCTCTTGACGCGCGCCCGCGCAACGGGGTATTTAAGCGACGCCGGCGACAGCGCCGTTCGGGTCACTCAAACTGACGTGGTGGACTTACAGGCAATTTATCTTTATGGCAAAAACAACTCTTTCCTACACCTCGGTACCGCGGGAGCGGCAGGCGCGCCGGCATATGTTTCGCAAACTTCTCTATCGCGATAAGACGCCGGTGCTGATCCTGTTCATGGCCGCTTTAGTGGGCGTGCTTGCCGGGCTCGTGGGCGTGCTGTTCGAGAAAGCGGTCAATGGCGTACAGGCTTTACGTATCGCAGCGCTGGCGGAGCTGGGGCAGCAGACCTGGCTGCTGGCGCCGGCGGCGTTTGTCCTCTCTGCGTTGCTG
Organism: Sodalis praecaptivus; assembly: GCF_000517425.1. Classification (NCBI taxonomy): domain Bacteria; kingdom Pseudomonadati; phylum Pseudomonadota; class Gammaproteobacteria; order Enterobacterales; family Bruguierivoracaceae; genus Sodalis; species Sodalis praecaptivus. The sequence continues at coordinate 3,754,067 of NZ_CP006569.1, read as the reverse complement.
GCGATGATGGGATATTTTCTGGTATGCCGTTACGCCCCGGAGGCGGGCGGTTCCGGCATTCCTGAGATTGAAGGTGCACTGGAGGACCTGCGGCCGGTGCGCTGGTGGCGGGTTATCCCGGTGAAGTTTATCGGCGGCATGGGCACGCTTGGCGCCGGCATGGTGCTGGGGCGGGAGGGGCCTACGGTGCAATTAGGGGGCAATCTTGGCCGTATGGTAGTGGATGTTTGCAGGCTGCGCGGCGCGGAAGCGCGCCACACGCTCCTGGCGACCGGGGCGGCGGCCGGATTGACCGCGGCGTTCAATGCGCCGTTGGCGGGGATTTTATTCATCATTGAAGAGATGCGGCCGCAGTTCCGTTACAATTTGATCTCGATTAAAGCGGTGTTTATCGGCGTCATTATGGCCAGCATTGTGTTTCGGCTGTTCAACGGCGAGCGGACCGTTATCGCGGTAGGCAAATTGGCTTTCGCGCCGGTCAATACCTTGTGGCTCTATCTGCTACTGGGCGCTATTTTCGGCGCGGTGGGCGTGCTGTTCAATGCGCTTATCCTGCGCGTACAGGCCGTTTTCTTACGCCTGCACGGCGGCGACTGGCGCAAAATCGTCGCTATAGGCGGTCTGCTGGGGGGCGGTTGCGGCATCCTGACGCTGATAGGTCCATTTGCGGCCGGCGGCGGCTTTAATCTGATCCCGCTGGCCGCCGCCGGGCATTACACGTTCAGCCTGCTGCTCTTCATCTTTTTGGCGCGCATGCTTACCACGCTGCTGTGCTTTTGTTCGGGCGCGCCCGGGGGCATCTTCGCGCCGATGCTGGCGTTAGGGACTTTGCTCGGCACGGCGTTCGGCGTTGGCGCCATGACCCTATTGCCGGAAGACGGTCTACAGGCCGGCACTTTTGCCATTGCCGGCATGGGGGCGCTGTTCGCCGCCTCGGTGCGCGCGCCCTTGACCGGCATCGTGCTGGTGCTGGAAATGACGGATAACTATCAACTGATTTTGCCGATGATTATCACCTGTCTGGGCGCAACCCTGGTGGCGCAATTTCTGGGCGGTAAGCCGCTGTACTCCTCCCTATTGGCCCGCACGTTGCAGCGCCAGGAGCAGGAAAATCATGCCCGGCAAACGCACGCGGGAACAAACGGAAATTCACCGATGCGCAATACTTGAACGTAAACGATGCCTAACGGATAATAGCCTTAACGATCGGGTTGACATGCCTTCAGCCCGACGATGGCCCGGGAGTAGAATTATGAGTGAGACGGCAGCATTGCCATTACAGTTTACCGATTCAGCGGCAAGCAAGGTCAAAAACCTTATCGCGGACGAAGATAATCCGAATCTGAAATTGCGGGTCTATATCACCGGCGGCGGCTGCAGCGGCTTCCAGTATGGTTTCACCTTTGACGATAAAGTGAACGAAGACGACTTCACTATCGAGAAACAGGGTGTAGCGCTGGTGGTCGACCCTATGAGCCTGCAATACCTGGTGGGCGGGTCGGTAGATTACAGCGAAGGGCTGGAAGGGTCGCGTTTTATCGTCACCAATCCCAACGCCAAATCCACCTGCGGCTGCGGGTCGTCATTCAGCATCTAGCGCGCCGCGTGTTTAGCCGGCAAGACCGCAAGACCGGGACGCTACGCGTGCCGGTTTTTTTATGCCCGCCAAACGCCCAAGGTCGGTTGCGGCGGCGCGGCGGTCCGCGCTAGTCGCGGTTATGAAATTCAAACACAGGCAGCTTCAGATGCCAGCGGATGGCCGCCAGCCGAATAAGCAGCGTCGTCGCCATTCCCAGCATGGCGGCGTGCTTGAGGGGGAAATGCCACTCGCTGTAGGTCAGGGTATGCACAATACCGCCGGCGATGCAGGCGGTGGCGTAAATCTCGGTGCGCAGGACCAGCGGGATCTCCCGCGCCAGCACGTCCCGCAGCATGCCGCCGCCCACGCCGGTAATGACCCCCATACACACCGCAATCAGCGGCACGGCGCCGCTGGCGAACGCTTTATTGACGCCGATACCGACAAACACCGCCAGTCCGATGGCATCAAGCACCGGCAGGATCCATTTCGGCGGCTGGCGCGCCTGGCCGATGGTCAGGAGGGTGACGAAACAGGTGATAATCGCCACCACCAAATCGGTGGGATCGCTTACCCAGAATACCGGTCCGTTGGCCAGCGCCATATCGCGGATCGTGCCGCCGCCAACCGCGGTCACCACGCCGAGCACCAGCACACCGAACGGATCCATCCGAAGTTTGCCGGCCAGCAGGACGCCGGAAATGGCGAACACCGCCGTACCCAGAATATCGAGCCAATAGAGCATCAGGGCGCCTCAACCGGAAGGGCGGAACGGCGTTGCGCCAGCTGCGCGCAGAGCTGACGTGCCGCCAATAGAATACGCGGTCCCGGGCGGGTAAAGCTGTCTTCGTTGACGGCAATCACCGGCACCGTTAACTGCGGCCGCCAAAAATCGCTCACCTGGCGGGCGGCGGTGGCGTCGCCCGGCGCGATAATGACTTGGGGATGCCGTATCAGCACCTGCTCGCGGCTTACCTGCGGCCAGGGGACCGGGCTTGCGGCGAAGATATTGCGCGCGCCGCACAGGGCGAGGACCTGATTTTGCAGCGTTGCGCCGCCGGCGGTAAACAGCGGCCGGCGGCCAAATTGCAAAAACACCCGCAGCGTTGCGCCGCCGGCATAACGTTTCGCGAGCGTCGCCTGTTGGTGACGCAGCGCGCTCGCCGCCTGACGCGCCTGCGCCGGATGCGGGCTATAGGCGGCCAATGTCTCAAGCGACAGCGCCATCTCGTCGATGCTTTGCGGATCTAACGTCACGACCGGGATGCCAAAGCTCGCCAGCGTCTCCAGCGCGCGCTGCGGATTGCCGCCGCGCCAGCCCAGCACCAGATCCGGTTTCAGCGCCAGGATGCGCTCGATGTTCACGCCCTGCCACGAGGCGACCCGCTCAAGGCGCCGCGCCGCGGGAGGGTAATCCGACCAGTCGCTGGCGGCCACCAGCACCTCGCCCATACCGGCGGCGTAGGCCAACTCCGTCGCGTGAGGCGCCAGGCTAATCACCCGCCGCGCCGCCAGCGCCGGCCAGACCAGCAGCAGGCAAAGTAACGCGGCCAGCGCCGCGCGTCCGTGGCGCATTTACCGCTGGCCGGCCAGCGCGTGCACCATTTCCTCGACCAGGCGGGAGGAGCTTTGCGCCGCTACGGTGAGGAACTCTTCAAAGCTCAGATGGGACGCTTGATCCGCGACATCAGAAATGGCGCGCACCACGACGAAGGGTACGGCAAATTGGTGGCACACATGGGCGATGGCGGTAGCCTCCATTTCCACGGCGATCGCCTGCGGGAAGGTCTGGCGGATACGGGCCAGCCCTGCTGCGCCGTTGATAAAAGCGTCGCCGCTAACCACCAGACCGCGTACCGCATGCATGCCGAGGCGATCGATGATTTCCTCCGCCAGCGCCACCAGCGACGGGGCGGCATTAAACGACGCCGGACACTGCGCCATCTGGCCGGGCTCATAGCCGAAGGCGGTGACGTCGACATCGTGATAGCGCACTTCATGGGATACCACGATATCGCCGACTTTCAGCGACGGCGCCAGACCGCCGGCGGAACCGGTATTGATGACCAGCTCAGGCTTGAAATGATCCAGCAGCAGCGTGGTGCCCAACGCGGCGGACACCTTGCCGATGCCGGATTTCACCAGCGCTACCTCAACGCCGTGTAGCTGACCGGTATAAATTTCACATCCCGCCTGCTGATGGAGGGTAGAGTGGCTCAAGCGGTCGCGCAGCAGCGCGACTTCCTGTTCCATTGCGCCGATAATGCCAATTTTCATACAAAGCGTTCCTGTTAACAAAATAGCGGGTTTAAATGATAGCGGGTGTTCATAGGGTGCATTCTAGCACGCCTGCCGCGGGGAAATAACGGCCGGTAGGGTTGCGTTTGCCGGCGGGCATTGGTATCACGGTAGGGTGCGGATCTCATGCGGGGAAAACATGTCCGATATCAACTTCAGCCATAAAATCAGTTTCCAACGTCCTTTCAGTCCGGCGATAAGCGCCCAGGATGATTATGCTATTATCCGCCAATTTGAAAGCGACCGCGGGCGCATTATCAATTCCGCCGCAATACGCCGGCTACAGCAAAAAACCCAGGTTTTTCCCCTTGAGCGCAATGCCGCGGTGCGCTCGCGCCTGACCCACTCGCTGGAGGTACAGCAGGTGGGCCGCCATATCGTTAAAGAGATCTTTCATCGCCTCAAAAGCGACGGGCGCATTGGCGCGTTGGGTTTATCGCAGATGGAAGCGCCCTGCGAGAGCATGGTGGAGATGGCCTGCCTGATGCACGATATCGGTAATCCGCCGTTTGGTCATTTCGGCGAAGCGGCAATCAATGACTGGTTTCGCCGCCGGCTGGATATCGCCAGCCTGGAGCAGGACGCCCTCGGTAACGATCGGTGCCAGGTGGCCAGCCTGCGCCTGCGCGCCGGCGATGAAGACAACAATGCGCTGCGCGGCCGCATTCGTCTCGATCTGTGCCATTTTGAAGGCAACGCCCAGGCCATCCGTATGGTGCACAGTCTGCTTAAGCTTAATTTGACCTATGCGCAGGTCGGCTGCATTCTCAAGTACACCCGCCCGGCCTACTGGCAGGGTCCGGCGCCGGCGGCGTTCAGCTATCTCATGAAGAAACCGGGTTTTTATCTCGCGGAAGAAGAGTATGTCCAAACGCTGCGGCGCGAATTATCCCTAGGGGAATTTCACCGTTTTCCGCTGACGTATATTATGGAAGCCGCCGACGATATTTCCTATTGCATTGCCGACCTGGAAGATGCGGTGGAGAAAAAAATCTTTACCGTGGAACAACTGTATCTTTTCCTGCAAAAAGAGTGGGGCAGCGTCGTTAAAGGCGATCTGTTCGATAAAGTGATAGGCCAGGCGTTCAATAAAATAAGGCGCTATCAAGGGCTGCGCAGCGGCGATCAATTTTTTATGTATTTACGCGTCAATACCGTGGCGCGGTTAGTGCCGCACGCCGCGCAGCGTTTTTTGGATAATCTGGCGCCCATTTACGACGGCAGTTTCAATCAGGCGCTGCTTGAGGACTCCAGCCCGGCGTTTCGGCTGTTAAAGATATTTAAAAGTGTTGCCTTCAAGCATGTGTTTAATCATCCTGAAGTCGAGCAGTTGGAACTGCAGGGCTATCGGGTGATAAGCGGGCTGCTGGAAATCTATAACCCCTTGCTTGACATGTCGCAGCAGGATTTTCAACGGTTGGCGGCGGAGGATTATCACCCCGCGCATCCCATCGCCAGCCGCCTGTATCATAAACTGTCCGCCAAACATCGTCTGGCCTATGGCGAGGCGATGGAGACGGTCAACCGCTATCCCGCCGGCCAGCAACCCATGATGGAATTTTATTATCGCGCGCGTTTAATCCAGGATTATATTAGCGGTATGACCGATCTTTATGCCTGGGATGAATATCGTCGGCTGATGGCCGCCGAGTAGCCGCGAACACTGTGGTCATTTGTAAAGCGGATCAATATTTTTTTACCTTTGCCGCTTTCTTTGCGCTGAACTACGGGGTATTTCATAACTCTCATGGAGAAACGCAGCACGTTCTGCATAGTGCCCCCTTACTATTAAGTCGAGATAATCACAGATGAAAAAATCCACATTGGTCCTGACGGCGCTTGCTCTCAGTCTGGGCATGGCGCTCAGTCCCGTCTCTGGCTTTGCGGCAGAAACCGCCGCGACCCATCAGCAATTGCCCAGCCTGGCGCCGATGCTGGAAAAAGTCATGCCCTCCGTGGTGAGTATCAGCGTCGAAGGCAGTACGCCGGTCACGTCGCGGCAAATGCCCGATCAACTCAAACAATTCTTCGGTCAAAATTCGCCGCTGTGCCAGGACGGCTCGCCCTTCCAGGCGTCACCGTTGTGCCAGGGCGGCGATGAGGGGAGCGATGACGGTGGCGACGAAGGCGGCGCGCCGGCCCAGGAAAAATTCCAGGCGCTGGGAGCCGGGGTCATTATCGACGCCGATAAGGGCTATGTGGTGACCAACAATCATGTAGTGAATGACGCGTCTAAAATACAGGTACAGCTTAACGACGGACGTAAATTCGACGCCAAGCTTATTGGTAAGGATCCGCGATCCGATATTGCGCTGGTGCAGCTGATTGACTTCAAAAACCTGACCGCCATCAAAATGGCCGATTCCGATCAATTGCGGGTCGGGGATTATACCGTGGCGATCGGCAATCCCTACGGGTTGGGGGAAACGGCGACCTCCGGTATTGTCTCGGCGCTCGGACGCAGCGGGTTGAATATCGAAAATTATGAGAACTTTATCCAGACCGACGCGGCCATCAACCGCGGCAATTCCGGCGGCGCGCTGGTGAATCTGAACGGCGAGCTTATCGGTATTAATACCGCCATCTTGGCGCCGGACGGTGGTAATATCGGCATCGGTTTTGCCATACCGAGCAATATGGTCAAAAACCTGACCAAGCAAATTGTTGAATTTGGTCAGGTAAAACGCGGCGAAATTGGCATTCTCGGCACCGAGTTGACGCCGGAACTGGCGAAAGCGATGAAGATCGATGCCCAGCGCGGCGCGTTCGTCAGCCAGGTAATGCCGAAATCCGCCGCGGAGAAAGCCGGCGTAAAAGCGGGGGATGTGATCGTCACCATGAACGGCAAGGCGCTGAACAGCTTTGCCTCGTTCCGGGCCGACATCAGCTCCCAGCCGGTGGGCACCAAAATGACCCTCGGCCTGCTGCGCGACGGTAAACCGGTCACGGTCACCGTTACCCTGGAGCAAAGCACGCAATCCCAGGTGGATTCCGGGATGGTCTTTACCGGCATCGAAGGCGCGGAGCTCAGCAATACCGAGCTTGACGGCCAGAAAGGGGTGCGGGTAGATAACGTTAAAGCCGGTAGCACCGCCGAGCGGGTCGGGCTGAAGAAGGGCGATGTTATTCTCGGCGTGAATCAGCAGCCGGTGGCAAATATCGGCGAGCTGCGCAAAATCCTCGACACCAAACCCAATGTGCTGGCGCTGAATATTCGCCGCGGTGATACTTCGCTGTATCTATTGGCGCAATAACTGACTGCATGACACTCGCCGGATGGCCATGACGCCGTCCGGTTTTTTTTGCCCGCAAAAAAACGTGATGCTCACCACATCTTGAATGCGTGGTCCCTGACTTTGTGCGTTTGCACAATGCTAGGGGGCGCGGCTGTGAGTATGCTGCAAAGATTGAGCAATCAGCGGTGAGGACGGCGATGGCGACTTATCATCTTGATGCCAAGCTGGCGCAGGAAATCGTGGCAAGAACCATGCAGATAATCGACAGCAACATTAACGTGATGGACGCCCGTGGCCGGATAATCGGCAGCGGCGATCGGGAGCGTATCGGCGAGCTGCATGAGGGCGCGCTGCTGGCGCTGTCCCAGGCGCGGGTGGTGGATATCGACGACGGGGTGGCCAAGCATTTGCATGGCGTGCGTCCCGGGATTAATCTGCCGCTGAAAATCGACGGTAATATCGTTGGCGTCATCGGGTTAACCGGTAATCCCGGCCAGCTGCGCCAGTATGGCGAATTGGTGTGTATGACCGCCGAGATGATGCTGGAGCAGGCGCGGTTGCTGCATATGCTGGCGCAGGACAGCCGGCTGCGCGAAGAATTGGTGCTGAATCTTATCCGCGCCGAAGAAGTGACGCCGGCGCTGTCCGAATGGGCGCAGCGCCTGGGGATCGATATTCATCAGCCGCGCGTGGCGGCGGTGGTGGAGGTGGACAGCGGGCAGTTTGGCGTCGATAGCGCCATGGCCGAGCTGCAACAGTTACAGACCCTGTTGACTACCCCTGAGCGGGACAATCTTATCGCTATCGTCTCCCTGACCGAAATGGTGGTTTTGAAGCCGGCGCTGAACAGCCACGGCCGCTGGGATGCCGACGAGCACCGGCGCCGCGTGGATAGTCTATTTTCCCGCATGACCGAAAGCAGCCGCCTGCGGGTGCGTATCGCGCTGGGTAACTTTTTTACCGGACCGGGAGGGATCGCCCGCTCCTGGCGCACCGCCGTTACCACCATGGCGGTGGGCAAGCAGCGCCACCCGGACGAGCGCCGCTATTTTTATCCCGATTTGATGTTGCCGGTGTTATTGGACAGCCTGCGCGGCGGTTGGCAAGCCAATGAGCTGGTGCGGCCGCTGGTCAAACTCAAGGCCATGGACAGCAACGGTTTATTGCGACGAACCCTTATCGCCTGGTTTCGCCATAACGTGCAGCCGACGCCCACCTCGCGCGCGCTGTTTATTCATCGCAATACGCTGGAATACCGTTTGAACCGCATTTCCGAAATGACCGGCCTGAATCTGGCCAACTTTGACGATCGGCTGCTGCTGTATGTAGCGCTACAGCTGGATGATAATCTCTGAGATGCGCATGCGCATGCGCAGGCGCAGGCGCAGGCGGATGCCGGCGTAAAGGTTAACGCTGTGGGTATAAACTGAACCGTAAACCGTAAACCGTAAACCGTAAACCGTAAACCGTAAACCATAAACCGTAAACCGTAAACCGTGAACCGTGAACCGTGAACCGTGAACCGTGAACCGTGAACCGTGAACCGTGAACCGTAAACGGTGCGGGGCATACCGTCGCGCAGGCCGGGAAGCGCCCAGTGGGGCGCCTCCCGGGTTCTCAGGCCGCGAGAGGTTTTAGCTCCAGGCGCTGGATTTTGCCGACGATAAACAAATAGCTAACGATAACCATCAAACCGTTGGCGGCGACATAAATCAGCGCGCCGTCAAACGAGCCGGTACGCTGTAGAATGTAGCCAATCACGATGGGTGTGGTAATGGCGCCGATTTGGGTCACCAAATTCAAAACCCCGCCGCTGAGGCCGACAATCTGCTTTGGTGCGGTGTCGGCGTTCACCGTCCAGCCGAGTGCGCCGATGCCCTTGCCGAAGAACGCCAGGCTCATGGCCGCCACCACCACCACATCGGAGGTGGTGTAATTGCAGATAACCATACTGGTGCATAACAGCATGCCGACGATGATGGGCGTTTTGCGCGCCACCGACAGCGAATAACCGCGGTTGAGCAGATAGTCGGAAAACACGCCGCCCAGCACTCCGCCGATACAGCCGCAAACCGCCGGCAGCGCCGCGACGAAACCCGCCTCCAGAATCGACATGCCGCGTCCCTTAACCAAATAAATGGGAAACCAGGACAAGAAGAACCAGGTAATCGCATTAACGCAATAATTGGCCAGATAAATGCCCAACAGCATACGGCTGGACAGCAACTGTTTGATATAGCCCAACTGCGGCGCGCGATCCGCCTTGGGACCCGCCGCGGCGTCCATCTCCACCAGCGCGCCGCCCGCGCGCAGATACTCCAGTTCGCTTTGGCTCACCCGCGGATGGTTCAGTGGACTGTACATGGTTTTCACCCATACCGCCGACAGCACAATCCCCACCACGCCCATCACGATAAACACATATTCCCAGCTGACCTCTTGGGTGATCCAGCCCAAGAGCGGGTTGAACACCACCAGCGCGGCATATTGCGAGATGTTGAATATCGCCGAGGCGGTACCGCGTTCCCGCACCGGAAACCAGGCGGAAACGATGCGGCTGTTGGCCGGCATGACCGGCGCTTCGGCAAAACCCACCATGAAGCGCAATATGAACAGCATCATGGCGGCATTGGCGAAGAAATGGACAAAGCCCTGGCAGAAGGTAAATACCGACCAGATCAAGATGGCGCAACCGTAGACTTTTTTAGATCCGAACTTATCCAGCAACCAGCCGCCCGGCAGCTGAGCGAGGGTATACGCCCAGCCGAAGGCTGAGAAGATATAGCCCATTTGCAGCGGATCCAGACCCAAATCTCGCGCCACATGCGGGCCGGCGATGGACAGGGTGGACCGGTCGGCGTAGTTGACGGTGCTGATGATGAATAACACCGCCAGGATCCAAAAACGCGAGCGTGTTTTATGCGCGCTGGCGTCTATCACCGTGTTATCCATGGTAGACGCCTCCCGGTCGTGAGCCCGCAGGGGAGGCCGTGCGGCGAGTCAAAACCCGCTGTCCGCAGCGGACGGTGTACATGACGATCCATTGGCTGAATAGCTGCATAGTGGTGTCCTGAACGGTAGGGAAGTAAGAATGAACGTTTTTTAATCTAAATAGCGGTTCAGCAGCAGTATAAGAGTTAATGTCCCGGCAGACATTGGGCTTATGACTGAATGCGGGGGCGGATGCGCGGACTTTTTACAGCAAAGCGCTAAAGGGAAGTGATGCCGATCACTTATCGCCACGGCCTCAGGGATAATTAAAAAGAGGTTTCATTTTTGGCCTTAGACGTTTGGCGGCGGCCGGTTTGTGAACTCGCCCCTGTCGCCTTAGGCATCCGCTGCAATCCGTCGCCGCTCTTGGCCTTTTTTATTGTGATGATGCCCAATGAAAAGGGCGCGATAATGTCCTTATACTGAGGTATCAATTGCTTAAACCCTGGGCTTCCCCGCGTCCGGCGGAGGGGCGACAGCGTTTTTTCGTATGAGGAAGAGTCAATGGCCAATACCCAAAGCGGTCCCGTGATTACCGAGATGAAAGTGATCCCGGTCGCGGGACATGACAGCATGCTGCTGAATATCGGCGGCGCGCACAGCGCCTGGTTTACCCGCAATCTCGTGGTGCTTAAGGACAGCGCCGGCCATACCGGCGTCGGCGAAGCCCCGGGCGGCGAAGTCATCTTAAAAACGCTGCAAGAGGCGACACCGCTGGTGGTCGGCACCGAAGTGGCGCGGATGAACCGGCTGGTGCAACAGGTGCATTTGGGTAATCAATCTTCTGACTTCGACGCCTTCGGCGGCGGCGCCTGGACGTTTGAACTGCGGGTTAACGCGGTGGCGGCGCTGGAGGCGGCGCTGCTGGACTTGCTGGGGCAGTGCCTCGGCGTGCCGGTGGTGGAGCTGCTCGGTCCGGGCAAGCAGCGCGACGCGGTGACGGTGCTGGGCTATCTGTTTTATGTCGGCGATCGCGAGCGTACCGATCTCCCCTATCAACGCGGCGAACAGGGCGGCCATGACTGGTATCACTTACGCCATCAAAAAGCCATGGATAGCGCGGCGGTGGTGCGGCTGGCGGAAGCGGCGCAGGATCGCTACGGCTTTAAGGACTTCAAGCTGAAGGGCGGCGTTTTCCCCGGCGAGCAGGAAATCGAGGCGGTAACGGCGCTGGCGAAGCGTTTCCCCGACGCCCGTATCACGGTCGATCCCAACGGCGCCTGGCTGTTGGATGAAGCCATTCGGCTGTGTAAAGGAATGCAGGGGATCTTGAGTTACGCTGAAGATCCGTGCGGGGCCGAGCAGGGCTATTCCGGCCGTGAAGTGATGGCCGAATTCCGCCGCGCCACCGGTCTACCGGTGGCGACCAATATGATTGCCACCAACTGGCGCGAAATGAACCATGCGGTCATGTTGCAAGCGGTGGATATTCCGCTGGCCGACCCGCATTTCTGGACAATGCACGGCGCGGTGCGCGTCGCGCAGTTGTGTGACGACTGGGGCCTGACCTGGGGTTGCCACTCCAATAATCATTTCGATATTTCGCTGGCGATGTTTACCCACGTCGGTGCGGCGGCGCCGGGCAAACCCACCGCGATTGACACCCACTGGATCTGGCAAGAGGGTAATCAGCGTCTGACCAAAGCGCCGCTGCAAATCCATCAAGGACAAATCGCGGTGCCGGAACAGCCCGGCCTTGGCGTCGAGCTGGATTGGGCGCAGGTGGAACAGGCTCATGCCCTGTATAAAAGCCTGCCGGGCGGGGCGCGTAATGACGCCACCGCGATGCGCTATTTGGTGCCGGAGTGGCAATTTGATCGCAAACGCCCGGCTTTCGGCCGCGGCTGAACCGCGGATTGGCAAAGGACAAGATGATGACGCACAGTGACACGCCGGTGGTACGCGGTATGCAGGTCATACCGGTGGCCGGCCAGGATAGTATGTTGATGAACCTCAGCGGCGCCCATGCGCCGTTTTTTACCCGCAATATCGTGTTGCTGGAAGACAGCGCGGGTCAGCGCGGCGTGGGCGAGGTGCCGGGCGGCGAGGCCATCCGCCAAACGCTGGAGGATGCCCGCCCGCTGGTGCTGGGTAAACCGCTGGGCGAATACCTGAATGTGCTGAAGAGCGTGCGCACGCAGTTCGCCGGCCGGGATGCCGCCGGCCGTGGCCCGCAGACCTTCGATCTGCGCACCACTATCCATGTGGTAACCGGCATCGAGGCGGCGATGTTGGATCTGCTCGGCAAGCATTTGGGCGTCAATGTCGCCTCGTTGTTGGGTGAAGGCCAGCAGCGGGATCGGGTGGACATGCTGGGTTATCTGTTTTATATCGGCGATCGCCATAAAACCGGCCTGCCATATCAGAGCCAGCCCGATGCGTCGTGCGATTGGTACCGCCTGCGCCATGAGCCGGCCATGACCCCTGAGGCCATCGTTCAGTTGGCGCAAGCGGCGCGGGAGAAGTACGGTTTCAACGATTTTAAATTAAAAGGCGGCGTGTTCGCGGGAGAGGAAGAAGCGCAGGCGGTGACCGCGCTGGCGCGCCATTTCCCGGACGCGCGTATCACCCTTGATCCCAACGGCGCCTGGTCGCTGCGCGAGGCCATCGAGCTCGGTAAATCCCTGCGCCACGTGCTGGCCTACGCCGAGGATCCCTGCGGCGCCGAACAGGGTTTTTCCGGCCGCGAAGTGATGGCCGAATTCCGCCGCGCCACCGGTCTGCCGACCGCCACCAATATGATAGCCACCGACTGGCGGCAAATGTGTCATGCCATCGCGCTACAGGCGGTGGATATTCCGCTGGCGGATCCGCATTTCTGGACAATGCAGGGCGCCGTTCGGGTTGCCCAGCTTTGCCATGCGGCCGGATTGACGTGGGGATCGCATTCCAATAATCATTTTGATATTTCGCTGGCGATGTTTACCCATGTGGCCGCCGCCGCGCCGGGTAACATTACCGCCATCGACACCCACTGGATCTGGCAGGAAGGCAATCAGCGCCTGACCAAGACGCCGCTGGTGATTAGCGGCGGCAAGGTGACGGTGCCGTCGACCCCGGGGCTCGGCGTCGAGGTGGATAGTGATCGGATCATGCAGGCCCATGCGCTATACCGCCGCCATGGATTGGGGGCGCGTGACGATGCCGCCGGGATGCAGGCGCTGATCCCCGGCTGGAGATTTGACGCAAAACGTCCCTGTATGGTGCGCTAAACGCCCGGCGCCGCCAGGCGCAGTGCTCCCTGTCAAGTGCCGAACACTCCCTCCTCTCTGAACAGGGGAAGGGGGAGGGGAAGAGATTGTTTTCGCCATCAGCCCTATTGTTCTCATCCAGCGTTGGGTGATTCAGGGGCTCATGAGGTCGCTTACCGTCGGCCTCATTCATTCCCCCCTGCGGTGCAGAATCGTCGTCCCGCCGAACATCAACTGCTGCGCCATCGGACGGCCCATGAACCGCGCCGGGAAGATCGGCGCCAAGGCGCTGGCTTTTTCTAAGCGGTCGCATTGATGCTCAGTGAAGACCACGGACAGGGCTTTAAAGTTGTCTTCGGCTTGCTCCAGCGTGCGCGCCCCCACAATTGGCGCGACCACGGCCGGATTGAGCAGCGTCCACGCCAGCGCCACCTGCGAGCGCGAGGCCCCCAGTTCATCGGCGATTTCGCCCACGACATCGGCGATATCCAGCGCCTGCGCGTTGAGGTGCCCGGTTGAGGCAATGATCCCTTTACGGGTGGGTGATACCTCGGCGACGTTCTCCTCCGACAGATCGGCGCGACGGTATTTGCCGGTCAAGATACCCCCGCCGAGCGGAGACCAGGGTAGTACACCCAGACCCAGCGCCTGCGCCATCGGCAATAGCTCGTGCTCAACCGATCGCTCGACCAGGCTGTATTCTACCTGTAGCGCGACGAAAGGAGACCAGCCGCGCAGGTCGGCCAGGGTTTGCATCTGTGAGATGCGCCAAGCGGGTGTATTGCAGATGGCGACATAGAGGATTTTCCCCGCCCGCACCATGTCATCAAGCGCACGCATTACCTCTTCGGGCGTTGTGGTAAAGTCCCAGGCATGCACGTGCAGCAGGTCGATGCGATCCGTGTCGAGTTGGCGCAAACTGTCCTCCACCGAGCGGACGAGATTATAGCGATGGTTACCGCCCGAATTGGGATTGCCCTGCTCGCGAGCCATGGTGAACTTGGTTGACAGGACCAGACGCTCTCGCTTGTCCTTGATCATCCCGGCGAGGATTTTCTCGGCGCTGCCGTTCGTATAGTTGACCGCGGTGTCAATGAAATTGCCGCCGCAGTCAACATAGGCATCAAAGATGCGCTTTGCCTCGCCCTCGTCGCTGCCCCAGCCCCATTCGGTGCCGAAGGTCATCGTCCCGAGCGCAAGCGGTGAAACGCGAAGGCCGGATCGTCCGAGCAGACGGTAGTGGTCTAGAGAGCTTGATGTGGTCATGTAGCGCTATCCTCTGGTGTAAGTGCAGTGGGTTATCCACGGCACTATCTTGATGCAGCGCGCTTTGGCAGAGGTAGCCTGCTTGTCCTATTGATTTGCCCGATCGTCCGGTGTTTGCACGGCGGGTTTTGCCTTTTGCGATGGCTGCTGTAGCATAAAAGCAATGAACAGACTTGATAGGTTGGTTGATCTCATCGGTCGCCATGCGTCGGCAGATGGCACGTATACGAGCGCCATTCCGGGGGTAAAACTGCATCGCAGTTCTTCTCCCACCGTGCCAATGCCGGTGATCTATGGCCCGACACTCTGCTTGGTTGCCCAAGGGACGAAGCAAGCCTCCCTCGGGTCCACGGCGTATTGCTACGATCCTGCGCAGTATCTGGTGGCTTCCGTTGCGCTACCGGTGATGGGATCGGTCATCAAGGCCAGCGCAAGCCATCCTTATTTGTGTCTTCAACTCGACCTGGACTCGGCCGAGCTGTCAGACCTCACCCTCTGCCATCCGGCAGCCGCCAGGGAGGAGCGCCCCCCTCTTGCTGGGTTAACGTTGAACAAAACCTCCCCGCAATTGCTTGATGCGGCAATCCGCCTGCTCGGGCTGCTGGATACACCCGATGATATCGATGCCCTCGCGCCGCTTACCCTGCGTGAAATCCTCTATCGTCTCCTGGTCGGGCCCAGTGGGGACATCATCAGGAACATGGCGCTGGCGGACAGCCGGCTCAATCAGATTGCCCGAGCGATCCTGTGGATAAGAACACACTTTCGCGAACCTTGTCGTATTGCCTACGCCGCCGAGATTGCGGGAATGAGCCGCTCCACCTTCCACCTTCATTTCAAGGCGGTGACGACCTTAAGTCCTATTGAGTTCCGCACGCATCTGCGGCTACAGGAAGCGCGGCGGCTGATGGTGAGTGAGGCAGCCGACGCGGCCAGTGCTGGCTTCCAGGTGGGTTATGAAAGCCCTTCACAGTTCAGCCGTGACTATGCCCGGGTATTCGGCATCTCCCCGGCCAAGCATGCCCACCGGTTGAGACAGGAACAGGGCAGCCTGACGGCCGCAACTTAAAAATCACCCTACGCTGCCGGTAACGGATTGCCTTACGTCTGGCCTAAGATCAATGCTGTGCGTAACGATTTTTCTGCCAGCCGTAGGCGGCTGATGCCGACCGGCAAAGTCCCGGTCAGCGGGCGCGGGGCCGAGGGATATACAGGCCGGCGTACCACGCCAGCATCGCGCTGGCGTCTTGCGCGTCAGGTGACCGGCGCCGGATTGAATACCGACAGCGCGTTATGGATCCCCCATTGGTCAGACCAGGTTTTCTTCCGGCCGCTGGCAATCTCCAAGATAAAGTGGAACAGCTGCCAGCCGACGTCCTCAATGGTGGCCTCGCCGGTGGCGATAGTACCGGCATTAATGTCCATCAAATCATACCAGCGGTCCGCCAGCGCCGTGCGGGTCGCCATTTTGATCACCGGCACCGCCGCCAGGCCGTAAGGCGTCCCGCGTCCGGTGGTGAATACCTGCACCGTAATCCCGGACGCCAGCTGCTGGGTGCCGCAAATAAAATCGCTCGCCGGCGTGGCGGCATAAATCAGGCCGCGCCGGGTGGGGCGCTGACCGGGAGAGAGTACTTCGACGATGGCGCTGGTGCCGGATTTGGCGATTGAACCGAGCGCTTTTTCCACCACGTTGGCCAATCCGCCCTTTTTGTTACCGGGAGAGGGGTTGGCGCTGCGGTCGGTCTGGCCCAGGCTGAGATAATTGTCGTACCAGGCCATCTCCTCCAGCAGGCGGCGGCCCACGGCTTCATCGGCGGCGCGGGGGGTCAGTAGATGGATGGCGTCGCGCACCTCGGTGACTTCGGAAAACATTACCGTAGCGCCGCAGCGCACCAGCAAATCCGAGGCGAACCCCACCGCCGGATTGGCGGTCACGCCGGAAAACGCGTCGCTGCCGCCGCACTGCATGCCCACCACCAGCTCCGACGCCGGGCACGTTTCGCGCTGGCGGCCGTTAAGATGCTGAAGATGACGCTCCGCCACCGCCAGAATATCCGCCACCATCGATTGAAAACCGACGTGCTTTTCATCTTGCAAACGCACAATGCTCGCCGCTTCCACCGCAATCGGCTGTACGTCTTCGCTACCGGCCAGCAGGCGCTCCGGCTGGAGTTTCTCGCAGCCCAACCCGACGACCATCACCTCGCCGCCGAAGTTGGGGTTAAGGGCGATATTATGAATCGTGCGAATGGGCACCACCGCGGCCGGCGCATTGATCGCCACGCCGCAGCCGTACAGATGATTCAGGCCCACCACGCCGTCAACGTTCGGGTATTTCGGCAGTAAATCGCGTTCGATAAGCTTCACCACGAACTCCACCACGCCGGCAACGCAATGAACGCTGGTGGTGATGCCGAGCAGGTTCTTGGTGCCGACGCTGCCGTCGGGGTTGCGATAGCCCTCAAAGGTGTAGCCTTCCAACGGCGGCAGCGGCGGCGGCACCTTGGTCGCCAGCGGCAGGGTTTCCAGCGCCGGCGCCACCGGCAGCTCTACCAACGATTCATCAATCCAACTGCCGCGCGCGATGGCGCGCAGCGCATAGCCAATGATTTCGCCGTAGCGAATAATGGCGCCGCCTTTGGCGATATCGTTCAGCGCGACTTTATGTCCCTGGGGAATATGCTCAATTAATTCCAGTCCGTCCGGAAAACGGCTGCCGGCCGGCAAGCCATGATCATTGACGATAATGGCCACATTATCGGTATCGTGCACTTTTATATAGAAGGCTTGCTCAGCGCTTCGCGTGTGAATAACAGACATAGAGGTCTCCGTAACAACAGCCAGGGTGGGTTGACCTGAAAGTGAGGACGATAAGCGATAACAACACGGTTTATGCCGTTATTATAATCGCAATGCCAACGGCTGGCATTGTGCAAATGACCTGTTTTATACCCATGAGACGGCAATTTATCAGGCGGATGATGAACGGGATGTGACTAGGGTCACTAAGGCGCGGCGGGACTGGCCCCGCGCTAAGATAACGTGACGCGCATCGACTCGCGCTGGATATCGGCACGAAAATACCACGTTATTCAGGGTTATTGTTGTGCAAACGCATAATGTTATTTGCAGCGGTGATTTTTATACTAAACGGGCCTTATTAAGTGAAGGCACTAGCAATACGGTGAAAAAAAATAGCCTCTTACGAGAATAGTAAACCCTGGATAGCGCACGCATACCCTTTTGCCTTTTATTTTCGCGCGTCGTTATCGCCTGATTAGGGCCTGACCTATGAGTATTGCACCTCTGACCGCTAATAAAACCAAGACCCATATACGTTACTGGATTTTGTTCATTATCTTTATGGTCACCGCCATCAATTACGCCGACCGGGCCACCCTGTCGATTGCGGGAACCGATGTCGCGAAAGAACTCGGCCTGGATGCGGGCCAAATGGGGCAGATTTTCTCGGCCTTCGGCTGGGCGTATTTGATTATGCAAATTCCCGGCGGCTGGTTACTAGACCGATACGGATCGAAAAAGGTCTACAGCTACAGTCTGTTTTTCTGGTCGCTGTTTACCTTTTTACAAGGGTTCGTCGGTTTCTTCCCTATCGCCTATGCCGCCATGACGCTGTTTTTCCTGCGCTTTATGCTCGGCTTTTCGGAGGCGCCGTCATTTCCGGCCAACGCCCGTATCGTCGCCGCCTGGTTCCCGACCCGCGAGCGCGGTACCGCCTCGGCCATCTTCAATTCGGCGCAATACTTCTCGCTGGCGATTTTCTCGCCGCTGCTGGGCTGGTTGACTTATACCTGGGGCTGGGAACATGTCTTCACCGTGATGGGCGCTGTGGGCTTCGTCCTGACGGTGATATGGATTAAATTTATCCATAACCCGAATAAGCATCCCCAGGTGTCGGCGCAAGAGCTGGAATATATGTCCGCCGGCGGCGCGGTAGTGGATATGGACTCGCCCACGGCCGGTAAAAAAGAGGGGCCGCACTGGAGCGATGTGCGCCAGATGTTGACCAGCCGCATGATGCTCGGCGTGTTTTTCGGCCAGTATTTTATCAATAGTATTACCTGGTTCTTCCTCACCTGGTTTCCCATTTACCTGGTACAGGACAAGGGGATGTCGATACTGAAAGTCGGCCTGGTGGCGTCGATTCCGGCATTGTGCGGTTTCGCCGGCGGCGTGTTGGGCGGCATTGTGTCGGATAATTTGCTGCGGCGCGGGTTTTCGCTGACCGTGGCGCGTAAAATTCCCATCGTGCTGGGTATGCTGCTGGCGACCAGCATTATCTTGTGCAATTACACCGACAATACCGTTGTCGTGGTAGCGTTAATGGCGCTGGCGTTCTTCGGTAAAGGCTTCGGCGCGCTCGGCTGGCCGGTGGTGGCGGATACCGCGCCGAAAGAGATGATCGGGCTGTGCGGTGGACTGTTTAACGTGTTCGGTAACGTTGCCTCCATCGTTACGCCGCTGGTCATCGGCTATATGGTCAAAGAGTTGCACTCCTTCAATATGGCGCTGGTGTTTGTCGGCTGCTCCGCCCTGGCGGCCATGTTCTGCTATCTGGTGGTGGTAGGCGAAATCAAACGTCTGGTGCTGAAAAAATCCTGACGAGGCGGCCGGCGACCGGCCGGCCGCGCCGCACTTTAGTCCAAATGTAAGAGGATCATTATGAACAATCCATTACTGCCGAACCGTTTTCGTCAGCGTTTACTGCAAGGGGATACCCTGATCGGCTGCTGGTGTGCGCTGGCCAATCCGGTGTCCACCGAAGTGCTGGGGCTGGCGGGATTCGACTGGCTGGTATTGGACGGCGAACACGCGCCCAATGATATCACGACCTTCGTTCCGCAGCTGATGGCGCTCAAAGGCAGCCCCAGCGCGCCGGTGGTGCGCCCGCCCACCAACGAACCGGTGATTATCAAGCGTCTGCTGGATATTGGTTTCTATAATTTTCTCATTCCTTTCGTCGAAACCGAGGAGCAAGCGCTGCGGGCCGTGTCGTCCACGCGCTATCCGCCCGCGGGCATCCGCGGCGTCTCGGTGTCCCACCGCTGCAACAATTACGGCACCGTGCCGGAGTATTTTTCGCTAATCAACGACAACATTACCGTGCTGACGCAAATCGAGAGCCAGGACGGGGTGGACAATATCGATGCCATCGCCGCGGTGGATGGCGTGGACGGTATTTTTGTCGGCCCGGGGGATTTGTCGGCGGCGCTGGGCTACCTCGGGGCGCCCAATCATCCCGAAGTGCAGCGGGTGATCCAGCATATTTTCGCCCGTGCGCGGGCGCAGGGCAAACCGAGCGGCATTCTGGCGCCGGCCGAAGCCGATGCCCGGCGCTATCTGGAATGGGGCGCGCGCTTTGTCGCCGTCGGCAGCGATTTGGGGGTGTTTCGCAGCGCGACCCAGTCCCTGTGCGACAAATTCAAAGGCTGAGCGCCTGGCGCTAAACGCCAAAGGCTGAACGCCGAGCGCTAAACGCCGCGCCGCGTCAATTACACGAGTCAAGAGGATGTTACGATGAAGATTGGATTTATTGGCCTGGGGATCATGGGTAAACCGATGAGTAAAAACCTGCTGAAGGCGGGTTACGCATTGGTCGTGCTGGATCGCAACACCGAATCGGTTGAGGATGTGGTGGCCGCCGGCGCCGAGCGGGCGACGTCGCCGAAAGCGGTGGCCGAGCAGTGCGAGGTGATCATTACCATGCTGCCTAACTCACCCCATGTCAAAGAGGTGGTGCTCGGCGAAAATGGCGTGATAGAGGGAGCCAAAGCCGGCAGCGTGGTCATCGATATGAGTTCAATCGCGCCGCTGGCCAGCCGGGAAATTGCCGCGGCTCTGGCCGCGAAACAGATACAAATGCTGGACGCGCCGGTAAGCGGCGGCGAGCCGAAGGCTATCGACGGCACGCTGTCGGTGATGGTCGGCGGCGATAAAGGCATCTTCGAGCGCCATGTGGACATGCTCAAGTCGATGGCCGGCTCGGTGGTGCATACCGGCGACATTGGCGCCGGTAATGTCACCAAACTGGCGAATCAGGTGATTGTGGCGCTGAATATTGCCGCCATGTCGGAAGCGATGGTGCTTGCCACCAAGGCCGGCGTGGATCCGGAACTGGTGTATCAAGCAATCCGCGGCGGTCTGGCCGGCAGCACCGTGCTGGATGCCAAGGCGCCGATGGTGCTGGACCGCAATTTCAAACCTGGTTTCCGTATTGATCTGCACATCAAGGATTTGGCCAATGCGTTGGATACGTCCCACGGCGTGGGCGCACAACTGCCGCTGACCGCCGCGGTGATGGAAATGATGCAGGCGCTGAAGCAAGACGATTTGGGTAACGCGGACCATAGCGCGCTGGCCTGCTATTATGAAAAATTGGCTCATGTTGTCGTGCAGCGGCAGTGACGGCCTCGGGCGCCTGCCGGGCGCTCCTTCAACCGGCGGAACGCCCACTCCGCCGGCTTCAGCTCTCAACAGGCGT
The DNA here is from genome assembly GCF_000517425.1 of Sodalis praecaptivus. NCBI lineage: Bacteria > Pseudomonadati > Pseudomonadota > Gammaproteobacteria > Enterobacterales > Bruguierivoracaceae > Sodalis > Sodalis praecaptivus. Next base: position 3,733,001 of record NZ_CP006569.1, on the reverse strand, counting down.
AGCGGGTAGTTTATGAAAATAGTCATCGCTCCGGATTCATATAAAGAGAGTTTATCGGCGTTGGAAGTCGCGACGCAGATCGAAAAAGGATTTCGTGAGGTGTTTCCCGACGCCGATTACGTCAAGCTGCCGGTGGCGGATGGCGGTGAGGGCACCGTGGAGGCCATGGTAGCGGCCACCGGCGGCGAAATTATCCGCGTGCAGGTCACGGGGCCGCTCGGCAAACCGGTAGAGGCGTTCTTCGGCTTGTCCGGCGATCGCTCCAGCGCGTTTATCGAAATGGCCGCCGCCAGCGGGCTGGAGCTGGTGCGCAGCGACGATCGCAATCCGCTGCTAACCACCTCCTACGGCACCGGCGAGTTGATTCGCTGCGCGCTGGATCACGGCGTCAAGCACTGCATTATCGGTATCGGCGGCAGCGCCACCAACGACGGCGGCGCCGGCATGGTGCAGGCGCTGGGCGCCCGTCTGCTGGATGACAACGGCGATGCCATCGGCTTCGGCGGCAGTCAGTTGGCGAAGCTTGCGCGCATCGACATCGGCGGGCTGGATGCGCGCATCCGCGGCTGCCGGTTTGAAGTCGCCTGCGACGTCAGCAATCCGCTGACCGGCGACGAGGGCGCCTCGGCGGTCTTCGGCCCGCAAAAGGGGGCGACGCCGGCGATGATCCGCGAATTGGATGTGGCGTTAAAACATTATGCCGACATTATTAAGCGCGATTTGGATCAGGAGGTCGATCGGGTGTCCGGCGCCGGCGCGGCCGGCGGAATGGGCGCCGGTTTGCAGGCGTTTTGCGGCGCCGAGTTGCGCAAGGGAATCGAAATTGTCACCGAAGCGCTGGGGCTGGAGCAATTGGTGAAAGATGCGTCGCTGGTGATTACCGGTGAGGGGCGTATTGACAGCCAGACGTTGCAGGGCAAGGTGCCGATCGGCGTCGCGCGGGTGGCGAAACGGTACCACAAACCGGTTATCGGCATCGCCGGTAGCCTGACCGCCGATGTGGGCGTGGTGCATCAGCACGGCCTGGATGCGGTATTCAGCGTACTGTATAGCATTTGTACGCTGGAGCAGGCGCTGGACAACGCCGGGGAGAATGTGCGTATGGCGGCGCGCAATATCGCCGCTACGGTGAAGCTCGGCCAAACGCTGCGCTAGCGGCCGGCGCGGTTCGCGCTTGCCGAAGCCCGCGCGCCGTTCGTCCGGACGCGAGCGGGTGGACGCTAATCCGCAATTGCCGGTTATGGCTCGCGAGCGCGCAGCCCGCTAACCGCTAAGCCAGGCGCGGGCGGCGATGCGCACGTTCTCGATTTCGTCGAGCATTTCCAACCACTCCGGCTCCAGCGCCGCGACCTCAACCCCGCTGCGCAACTGCTGCTCAATATTGGCGCACAGCCGCCGCAGCCGCGGCACACCGCTGTAGCTGCAACTGCCGTGCAGTTTGTGGATCAAGCTGCCGATGTGCTCGTCGTGCGCGCCGTTCGCCACCGCTTCCACCCGCTGTTTGATTTCGGGTAAAAACTCCAGCAGCATCCCCAGCATTTCCCGCGCCAAATCCGGTTTGTCCGCCGCCTGTCGCAGCGCCAACTGCCAATCGAGCGAAACATCCTGATTGCCGGCCGGCGCCGGCGGCGGTCTGATGTCCCCCGGCCCCTCGCGCGGCCCCGCGAGCGCCGCGCTATCGTGCACGCCGTGGCGCGATAGTAGCCGGCGCAGCATCGCTTCATCGATAGGTTTGGCCAGACAATCAATCATGCCGGCATCCAGCAGCCGCTGCCGTTCATCGCTAATGGTGTGGGCGGTGACCGCTACGATCGGCGTATGGGCGTGAAGCGGCAGTTGGCGAATCAGCTCCGCGGCGCGCAGACCATCGATTTCCGGCATCTGGATATCCATCAAAATAATATCCAGCGGCTTTTTGCCGGCGTAGGCGATAGCTTCGGCGGCGCTGTTACATAAAATGGTGTGCTCCACCTGCTCTTGTAGCAGGGCGCCGATCAGTTTGAGATTGGCGGGATTATCATCTACCGCCATCACGGTTAGCGGCAGGCAGGGCGTGCCGGCTTCGGGCTCGTCGCCCGATCGCGGGGCCGGCGGCGATTGCAGCAGCGGCAGCAGGCGCTGGCCGGACACCGGCTTGGTCAGACAAGCGTCCGCGCCCATTTGTTTTAGCAGCTCCGCCTCCACCATCCATGCGCCCGGCAGCGCCAGGATGATACAGCGGGCATGGCCGCTGGCCCGCAGCAGCTCGTAGCGCATTTCCGGCAGCGACAGCGTCGCGGTCACCGGTTTACCGATGAGTAAAATATCCACCTGCGCATCGCCCAGCGCGTCCATATCGGGATAGTGACTGACCTCGAGCGGCGTGTCCGCCAAAAGCTCGAGGGTGGCCTGCGCCGACGCGCTGTTGGTCTCGATCAACGCCAGACGCTTATGCATCAGGGCATCGTAGCGATGCGGGTCCACCCAGGCGTGGCAGTTGATCTGTAGCGGAATATGGAACCAAAAGGTTGAGCCCCGGCCGGCGCGGCTGCGGAAGTTGATCTCTCCGCCCATCTCCCGCACCAGCTTTTGCGTAATCACCAGCCCCAGACCGGTACCGCCGTGGCGGCGGGTAATGCTGGCATCGGCCTGGCGGAAAGCCTGGAATAGCTGCGATTGCTGGCGTTCGGCGATGCCGATACCGGTATCGCGGATCTGCACGTTGATCTCCACCCGCTCCCGCTCGTGACCCTGGCGGCTGACGCGTATGATGATATGCCCCTGCTCGGTGAATTTAATAGCGTTGCCGATAAGGTTGGTCATCACCTGCTGGAGCCGCAGCGGATCGCCGATGACATATTCCGGCACTTCGCGCTGTACCTGTAAAATCAGCTCCAGGCCCTTTTCGTGGGCGGTATGGGCCAGCAGGATCACCACCTCATCCAGTGTGGCGCGCAGCGCGAAGGGGATCGTTTCCAGCATCAGTTTGCCGGCTTCCAATTTGGAGAAGTCCAGCACGTCGTTAATAATGCTGAGTAAATGATTGCCCGATCGCTCAATGGTTTGCAGATAGTCGCGCTGGGTGGGGGTGAGCGGTGTTTTCAGCGTCTGGCGGGTAAAACCGATAACGCCGTTGAGCGGCGTGCGCAGCTCGTGGGACATATTCGCCAGAAATTCCGACTTGATACGCACCGCCTCCTGGGCACGTTTTTTCGCCAGATCCAATTCGACGTTCTGGATTTCCATTTGCTCGAGGGTCTCACGCAGATCCGAGGTTGCTTGATCGATATTCTGCTGCAGCTCTTCGTGGTAGGCGCTAAGCGACATCGCCATGGCGTTAATGCCGTTTTTCAACATATCCAGTTCGCCGAGCATGTAGCCCTCCACCCGGCTGTCCAACTGGCCGCGGCGGATGCGATCGACGGTGCTGACCATATTGCGGATAGGGCCCGTGACATCGCGCATCAGCCGGTAGGCAAACAGCCCGGCGCAACAAAGGCACAACAGCAACAGCAGCGTGGAAATAAACGCCTCTTTGTACTGCTGCAGCCGCACCGCGTCCATATCCAGTTCGATGGCGATATAACCAAGCGGTTTTATCGCATCGCTGGCCGCACCGTACGCGCGCTCGCCGTCCGGCAGACTGTCCTCGCGCACGATGGGCGTGCGCATGATGAGCGACGACCCCGAGCGCAACAACGTTAGCCCCTCGGGCAGCGGCGCGCCGTCCGGCAGCTTTAGCCGCGCCATATTCTGCTGATAATTGGAGGTGACGAACAGCGTATTGTTGGCGTCGAACAGCGAGATGGACCGCACAATATCCGAGTGGTGGCGATGCAGCAGATTAACCAGATGGCGCACCGATTCGCGATTGTGAAACGTCATACCGTATTCGCTGGACAGCGCCAGCGGCTCGATAATGCTGGCGCCGGCGTCCACCAATTGATGTTGCAGCTCGTTATAGCGGTGGACGACAAAAAAAGCGCTAAGCAGTAAGCCAATGAAAAGCGTCGGAGCCAGGATCAGTATCATCATCCGCGCGCGCAAGCTGTATTTGGTCATAGCGGTCCAATATGGGAGAATAGCGTCAGGCTCATTTCGCAAAGGCGTTTCCGGCAATCTATGGCGCAATTCTACTCTGCAAACCGTCGCGTGGCGACCCGGGAAAGGGTCACGGTCCTGTGTGACCAACTGGATGCGTTCGGCCAGGGGCTGGCGCGCCACCGGGGCAAGGTCATGTTTATCCCCGGGCTGTTGCCGGGGGAGCAGGCCGAGGTGCGTCTCACCGAGGATAAGCGCCAATACAGCCGCGGCGAAGTGGTCCGCCGCCTGAACGATGCCCCCGAGCGGGTCGCTCCCCGCTGCCCCCATTATGGGGTGTGCGGCGGCTGTCAGCAGCAGCATATTAGTCAGGCGCTGCAGCAGCGCACCAAGGCGGCGGCGCTGGCGCAGCTGTTGGCGCGCGAACAGCCAGGCGCGGTGCCCGAGGTGGCGCAAATCGGATCCAGCGCCTATGGTTACCGGCGTCGCACGCGCCTGGGGTTGGTCTATCGCCCGAAATCCCGTCAACTTAGCATGGGTTATCGGCAGGCAAAGTCGAGCGATTTAGTCGATATTCACGCCTGCCCGATTTTGCGACCGGCGCTCGAGCGGCTCATCGCGCCCTTGCGCGCCAGTCTACAGGGGTTGCGGGCCGTGGCGCAGCTGGGGCATGTCGAACTGGCGGCGGCGGATAACGGTCCGTTGATAGTGCTGCGCCACCTGCAACCGCTGGTGGAGGAGGATCGTCGCCGGCTGCTGGATTTCGCCGCCGCCCAGCAGGTCAGCGTATGGCTCGCGCCCGATAGCGAACGCCTGGAATGTCTCAGCGGCGAGCCGCCCTATTATCGGGTAGCGGCGTTGACGCTGCGTTTCAGTCCGCGCGACTTTATCCAGATCAATGACGAGGTCAACCGGCAAATGGTGGCCCAGGCGCTGGATTGGCTGGCGCCGGCGCCCGGCGAACGGGTGTTGGATCTCTTTTGCGGCATGGGCAATTTTACCCTGCCGCTGGCGCGTTTGAGCGGGCAGGTCACCGGCGTTGAGGGGGTTGCGGCGCTGGTAGCGAATGGGCAATATAATGCGCAGAGTAATTCACTAAGCAACGTGACTTTTTTTCACGAAAATCTTGAGCAAGATGTGATGCATCAACCGTGGGCCGTGGGCGGATTTGATAAGATATTGCTCGACCCGGCCAGAGCGGGTGCGGCCGGCGTGATGCCCCTATTGGCGGCGTGGGCGCCGCAGCGCATTGTCTACGTTTCTTGCAATCCGGCGACCCTTGCGCGGGATAGCAAAATTTTATTGGCGGCAGGCTACACCCTGGCACGCCTGGCGATGCTGGATATGTTTCCGCATAGCGGCCATCTTGAGTCGATGGCGTTATTTATCAAGCGTTCCGGCATCTCTGCAAGATAGGGAGTGGGTATGGTTGCGGTAAGAAGTGCACATTTGAACCCGGCGGGCGAGTTTGCCGTGGACGACTGGGTTGCCAGTCTGGGCCTCGCCAATCCGCAATCAAGTGAACGGCTGGCCGACACCTGGCGCTACTGCGAGCAGCGGTGCAAGGACCATCCTGATGCCCCTCTGCTGCTGTGGCGCGGCATTGAAATGGTGGAAATTCTGTCCATGCTCAGTATGGACAACGACAGCCTGTGCGCGGCGCTATTGTTCCCGCTGGCCGATGCCGGCGTGGTGGAAGAGACGGTGCTGGAGGCGGAGTTCGGCAAGAGCATCGTCGAACTGGTTCACGGCGTGCGCGATATGGACGCCATCCGCCAGTTGAAGGCAACCCATAATGATTCCATGGCGCCGGAGCAGGTGGACAACGTGCGCCGCATGCTGTTGGCGATCGTCGAAGATTTCCGCTGCGTGGTGATAAAGCTCGCCGAGCGTATCGCCCATTTGCGCGAGCTGAAGGATGCGCCCGAAGACGAACGGGTGCTGGCGGCGAAAGAGAGCACCAATATTTATGCCCCGCTCGCCAACCGTCTCGGCATCGGCCAGCTCAAGTGGGAGCTGGAAGATTTCTGCTTCCGCTACCTGCATCCCGAAGAATACAAGCGCATCGCCAAGTTGTTGCACGAGCGGCGTATCGACCGCGAACAGTATATCGAAGATTTTGTGGCCTCCTTGCGCAAGGCCATGCAGGAGGAAGGGCTGAAGGCCGATATCTACGGCCGGCCGAAACACATCTATAGCATCTGGCGCAAAATGCAGAAAAAGACGCTGGAATTCGACGAGCTGTTCGACGTGCGCGCGGTGCGGGTGGTGGTGGAGCGCCTACAGGACTGCTATGCCGCCCTCGGCATTGTGCATACCCATTTTCGCCATTTGCCGGATGAGTTCGACGACTACGTCGCCAACCCGAAACCCAACGGCTATCAATCGATCCATACCGTGGTATTGGGCCCGCGCGGCAAAACGCTGGAAATCCAGATCCGCACGCGTCAGATGCATGAGGACGCCGAGCTGGGGGTGGCCGCGCACTGGAAGTATAAAGAGGGCGGTACCGCCCTGACCGGCGGCCGATCCGGCTATGAGCAGCGCATTGCCTGGCTGCGCAAGCTGCTGGCCTGGCAGGAAGAGATGGCGGACTCCGGCGAGATGCTCGACGAAGTGCGCAGCCAAGTGTTTGACGATCGCGTCTATGTGTTTACGCCTAAAGGGGACGTGGTGGATTTGCCGGCCGGCTCCACGCCGCTGGACTTCGCCTACCATATCCATAGCGATGTGGGCCACCGCTGTATCGGCGCCAAAATCAGCGGCCGTATCGTGCCCTTCACCTATCAGTTGCGTATGGGCGATCAGGTCGAAATCATCACCCAGAAACACCCAAATCCGAGCCGCGACTGGCTGAATCCCAATTTGGGTTATGTCACCACCAGCCGCGGGCGCTCCAAAATCCATAACTGGTTTCGCAAGCAGGATCGGGATAAAAACATTGCCGCCGGCCGCCAACTGTTGGAAGAGGAGCTGGAGCATCTGGATATCAGCATGCGCGAGGCGGAAAAACTGCTGCTGCCGCGCTACAACGTCAATACGCTCGATGAACTGCTGGCGTCCATCGGCGGCGGCGACGTGCGCATTAACCAGATGGTCAATTACCTGCAAAGCAAGCTGAACAAACCCAGCGCCGAAGAGGAAGACAAGCAGGCGCTGCGTCAGCTGACGCAGAAAACCCCGCCGGTGCCGCGCAACCGCGATAACGGCCGGGTGGTGGTGGAAGGGGTAGGCAACCTGATGCACCATATCGCCCGCTGCTGCCAGCCGATCCCGGGGGACGATATCAGCGGTTTTATCACCCAGGGGCGCGGCATTTCCATCCATCGCGCCGATTGCGAGCAGCTGGCGGATCTGCAGGCCAATGCGCCGGAACGCATTGTGGACGCGGTGTGGGGCGAGAGCTACTCCAGCGGGTACTCGCTGGTGGTCAGAGTGACCGCCAACGACCGCAGCGGCCTGCTGCGCGACATCACCACCATTCTCGCCAACGAGAAAGTCAACGTGCTCGGCGTTGCCAGCCGCAGCGATGTGAAAAAACAGCTGGCCACCATTGATATGGATATCGAGATCTATAACCAGCAGGTGCTGGGGCGGGTGCTGTCGAAACTCAACCAACTGCCGGACGTCATTGACGCGCGTCGGCTGCACGGTAACTGACTCGTCACAGGATGCTTTATGTCTGAACCGCATGCCGCAACGGCGCTGCACCGGCTGTTAACCATCATGACCCGTCTGCGCGACCCGCAGGCGGGCTGCCCCTGGGATAAAAGCCAGACTTTTGACTCCATCGCCCCCTGCACGCTGGAGGAGACCTATGAAGTGCTCGACGCCATCGCACGGCGCGACTTTGGCGACCTGCGCGCCGAGCTGGGCGATCTGCTGTTTCAGGTGGTGTTTTACGCCGAGCTGGCGCGCGAGCAGGGGCAATTCGATTTCACCGCGATCTGTGAGGCCATCAGCGATAAGCTTGAGCGTCGGCATCCGCACCTGTTCGGCGCCGCGCCGGTCGCGCCGGTGGATCATCGCGCGCAGTGGGAACGGCTGAAGGCGCAGGAGCGGGCGGAAAAATCCCGCCCGTCGCCGCTGGACGATATCCCCGACGCACTGCCGGCGCTGATGAAAGCCCAGAAAATCCAGCAGCGTTGCGCGGCGGTGGGTTTTGACTGGTCCACTCTCGGGCCGGTGCTGGCGAAAGTACATGAAGAGATCGATGAAGTCATGCATGAGGCGCGTCAGCCGGAGGTGGACTCGGCCAAGCTTGCGGAGGAGGTAGGTGATTTGCTGTTCGCCACGGTCAACCTGTCGCGCCATTTGGGCCAGACGGCGGAAGTGGCTCTGCAACAGGCCAACCGCAAATTCGAGCGCCGCTTCCGCCAGGTAGAAGCCATTATTGACGCACAGGGGCTTACGCTTGCGCAGGCAAGTCTGGCGCAAATGGAACAGGCCTGGCAGCAGGTCAAGCGCCGGGAAAAAGAGGCGTGAGCGTTCGCCGCCGAGCCAGCCCGCGACTTTTCGACAAGGGCGGGCGTTTCGGTCGCCGCTGACGCACCGCGGTGGTGGACGCGCCGCGACAGGGGATACGGCCCGTTGGTGGTTTATGGGATTGTTATTTAACCGGTTTGTCATCATCTCGCCGGGCGGCGCGGCGCGCAATCGGCAAGGGAGCGCGGGCGGATGAGCAAAACGAATATTTGTGGCGCAATGCGGCTTCAGGTATACTGTTTTCCCGTCTTGGTTATTCCGTCTTTACACCTAATTTCTCAGGTTCAGCATGACAACAAACTATATTTTTGTAACCGGCGGGGTCGTCTCCTCCTTGGGTAAAGGCATTGCCGCAGCCTCCCTGGCGGCTATTCTCGAAGCCCGGGGCCTTAACGTTACCATCATGAAGCTGGACCCCTACATCAATGTGGATCCGGGTACCATGAGCCCTATTCAACACGGCGAGGTATTCGTCACCGAAGACGGTGCCGAAACGGATTTGGACTTAGGGCACTATGAGCGCTTTATCCGTACCAAAATGTCGCGCCGCAACAACTTCACCACCGGCCGCATCTATTCCGACGTGCTGCGCAAAGAGCGCCGCGGCGACTATCTGGGCGCCACCATTCAGGTGATTCCCCACATCACTAACGCCATTAAAGAACGCATTATCGAAGGCGGCGAAGGCCATGATGTGGTGCTCGTGGAAATTGGCGGTACGGTGGGGGATATTGAATCGCTGCCGTTTCTGGAAGCCATTCGCCAAATGGCGGTGGAAGTCGGACGCGAGCACACCCTCTACATGCACTTGACCCTGGTGCCCTATATGGCGGCGTCGGGGGAGGTGAAAACCAAACCGACCCAGCATTCGGTGAAAGAGCTGCTGTCCATCGGTATCCAGCCTGACGTGCTGATATGCCGTTCCGATCGGTCGGTGCCCAACAACGAACGGGCGAAAATTGCTTTATTCTGTAACGTGCCGGAAAAGGCGGTGATTTCGCTTAAAGATGTTGATTCAATTTATAAAATCCCGGCGCTATTGAAATCGCAAGGGCTGGACGATTATATTTGTAAACGATTCAGCTTGAACTGTCCCGAGGCGGATCTGTCAGAATGGGAGCAGGTGATTTACCAGCAGGCGAATCCGGTCGGTGAAGTGACCATTGGCATGGTCGGAAAATATATCGAGTTACCGGACGCCTATAAATCGGTTATCGAGGCCCTGAAACACGCCGGACTGAAAAATCGCCTGACGGTAAATATCCGCCTGATTGATTCTCAGGATGTTGAAACCCGCGGCGTCGAAATATTGAAAGATTTGGACGCTATCCTCATCCCCGGCGGCTTCGGCTATCGCGGCGTGGAGGGGAAGATCCTGACCGCGCAATACGCGCGCGAGCAAAAGATCCCCTACCTGGGCATCTGCCTGGGTATGCAGGTGGCGTTAATCGAATTTGCTCGCCATGTGGCGGGGATGCAGGATGCCAACTCCACCGAATTTGTGCCAGACTGTAAGTATCCGGTGGTGGCGCTTATCACCGAATGGCGCGATGAGGACGGCAATGTGGAAATGCGCAGCGAGCAAAGCGACCTGGGCGGCACCATGCGCCTCGGCAGCCAGCCCTGCCACCTGGCGGACGGCAGCCTGGCGCGAGCGTTATACGGCGAGGCCACCATTATGGAACGCCACCGCCATCGCTATGAAGTCAACAATATGCTGTTGAAACACATTGAGGCCGCCGGGCTGCGCGTCGCCGGCTGGTCTGGAGATAATAAGCTGGTGGAGATTATCGAATACCCGGATCATCCGTGGTTTGTCGCCAGCCAGTTCCACCCGGAGTTCACCTCGACGCCCCGTGATGGTCATCCGTTATTCGCGGGCTTCGTCAAAGCCGCGGGCGACTATCAAAAACGGGCGCAGAAATAAAAACAGGGGGCGGCCAGAGCGCGAGCGGCGCCGGCAGCCCGTCAGGAATTGTGTTTTAACTTGTACTGAGGAAATACGAATGTCCAAAATTGTAAAAGTCATTGGCCGTGAAATCATCGACTCCCGCGGAAATCCGACCGTAGAAGCAGAAGTACACCTGGAGGGTGGTTTCGTTGGTCTGGCTGCTGCGCCGTCGGGCGCCTCCACCGGTTCGCGCGAAGCGCTGGAGCTGCGTGACGGCGACAAATCCCGTTTCCTGGGCAAAGGCGTCACCAAAGCGGTTGACGCGGTGAACGGTCCTATCGCTCAGGCCCTGACTGGTAAAGACGCCAAAGATCAGGCCGCGCTGGATAAAACCATGATCGACCTGGACGGCACCGAAAACAAATCCAAGTTTGGCGCCAACGCCATTCTGGCCGTGTCGCTCGCCGCCGCCAAAGCCGCCGCTGCCTCCAAAGGCATGCCTTTGTATGAGCATATCGCGGAGCTGAACGGCACCCCTGGCAAATTCTCCATGCCGCTGCCGATGATGAACATCATCAACGGCGGTGAACACGCCGATAACAACGTCGACATTCAGGAATTCATGATTCAGCCGGTCGGCGCGAAGACCATCAAAGAAGCGGTACGTATGGGCTCAGAAGTGTTCCACAATCTGGCCAAGGTACTGAAGGGCAAAGGCATGAACACCGCCGTGGGTGACGAGGGCGGCTATGCGCCGAACCTGGAATCCAACGCCGCGGCGCTGGCCGCTATCAAGGAAGCGGTTGAGAAAGCCGGTTATGTGCTGGGTAAAGATATCACCCTGGCGATGGACTGCGCGGCCTCTGAGTTCTTTGAAGAATCTACCGGTAACTACAACTTGAAAGGCGAAGGCAAAACCTTCACCTCGCAGGAGTTCACCCACTACCTGGAAGATCTCACCAAACAGTACCCGATCGTTTCCATTGAAGATGGCCTGAACGAGTCCGACTGGGACGGTTTTGCTTACCAGACCAAAGTGCTGGGCGACAAAATCCAGCTGGTGGGCGACGATCTTTTCGTGACCAATACCAAGATCCTGAAAGAAGGTATCGACAAAGGTATCGCCAACTCCATCCTTATCAAATTCAACCAGATTGGTTCGCTGACTGAAACGCTGGCGGCGATCAAGATGGCCAAGGATGCCGGTTATACCACCATCATTTCCCACCGTTCCGGCGAAACCGAAGACGCGACCATCGCCGACCTGGCGGTAGGGACCGCGGCTGGCCAGATCAAAACCGGTTCGATGAGCCGTTCCGACCGCGTGGCAAAATACAACCAGCTGATTCGTATCGAAGAAGCCCTGGGTGACCGCGCGCCGTTCAACGGTCTGCGTGAAGTGAAAGGCCAGGCGTAAGCCCGGTCATCGACTCCGCGCTGGGTGCAACCGCCCCGGAGCGGAGCCTGAAAGCGCTCCGGCCCGCTTCGGCGGGCTTTTTTTTTATTCACAGCTGCGGCCCCCGCTGGCGATATCCGACGGGCAGGCAATACTCAGTCTTATCCGCAGCCGTCATCACGAGAAATGTATGCAGTACCCGCTTAACGAAATTTTCCAGACCCTCCAGGGCGAAGGCTATTTTACCGGCGTGCCGGCGATCTTTATTCGTCTGCAGGGGTGTCCGGTGGGATGCAGCTGGTGCGATACCAAACATACCTGGCAACAGGACGAGACCGATCATGTGCCGGCGGGGGAAATACCGCTGAAGACCGCCGACAGCAGCCGCTGGGCCAGCCTCACGGCGGAGGAGATGATCGCGATGATCGCGCAGCAGGGCTGGACCGCCCGGCACGTCGTGATAACCGGCGGCGAGCCCTGTTTGCATGATTTGATGCCCCTGACCCACGCCCTGGAACAGCAGGGTTACAGCTGCCAGATTGAAACCAGCGGTACCCAGGAGGTTCACTGCACGCCGCAAACCTGGGTGACGGTGTCGCCGAAAATCAATATGCGCGGTGGTTTGCCGGTGCTGGCACAGGCGCTGGGCCGCAGCGATGAAATCAAGCATCCGGTGGCGCGACAGCGCGATATCGACGAGTTGGATGCGCTGTTGCAGACCCTGCATGATACAAAACAGCGGGTTATCGCGCTCCAGCCCATCAGTCAGAAAGAGGCGGCCACCCGCTTGTGTATCGAGACCTGCATCGCCCGTAACTGGCGGTTATCGATGCAAACCCACAAGTACCTCAACATCGCCTAAAGGCGGTCCGCCCCCGTGTTGATGCTTTCATTTCTCGTAGGATAGAACCCTAAATCACTGTTCCGATTATCAGAGCGATAAACGCGGTAGGCCGGTCATTTTAGCGTTCTTCCTGACGGATACCCGCAAGAAAACGCTGTTTTCCCCTAACCATTGACATAAATGGGTCTGCTGTGATAACCCGCGGAAAGTCGTGATTTTCAAACCCCGTGAGGGTAGGGTACTTTGCCCGAGCGGCCGGGGCGGGTCCTTTGCCAAGGGCGTCTTTATTGGCCGCGGTAGACGCAGCCCGCGGTACAGGTTTCTTTGACGGTCACGGCGCTTAACAGCGGCAGTTGCGGTTTAAGCTGCTGCCAGATCCATTGCGCCAGCACTTCGCTGGTAGGATTCTCCAGACCAGGGATATCATTAAGATAATAATGATCGAGCCGGTTGAGGATGGGTTTAAAGGCGGCCTTCAAGTCGGCGAAATCCATAATCCAGCCGGTGTGGGGATCCACTTCGCCGGTCACTTCCAGGCGCACTAAAAAGGAGTGTCCATGCAGTCGGCCGCACTTATGTCCCGCGGGGACATGGGGCAAACGGTGGGCGGATTCAAAGGTAAAATCTTTATATAACGTGGTAATCACTGTCGCTTCTCTTCTACTACATTGACTGCATAATAACGGTTAGCGCGCTATGATGCCATGGATCGCGCCGCCGGCAACCCTTCCAACGGAAAATAAGGTGATTTGGCGCGCTGCCCGCGCGGCTGACGGCGTCATCCCCGCCTAAAGATCAGGGGATCCTGGGGGCTATTCTATCGGTAATTCCGGTAAGTTTAACCTTATTTATACCTTATGATGTTTAGTTATTTATTATTCACATCGCATCCTTTATTGTAAACCGGCGAGTGGTTAACCTTACAAACTCTAATGGTCTTTATTGCCCGGCCTGGCGTGCCGGCCCAAGGAACTTCCTACCCCCATGACGAAACAGGTCCTCCCTTCCACAGTGCTGCCGCTAAGCGCGGAGCAGCTGGATCGCTTGCAGGCAGCGACCGGTGATTTTTCTCCCCTGCAACTGGCCTGGATTTCCGGTTATTTTTGGGGACGGGTAGCGGAAGGCCAGCCCGCGGGCGCCGTGGCGCCCGCACAGCCTAAGGGGGCCGCCGCCGCGGCGCCGATTACGCTGCTGAGCGCCTCGCAGACCGGCAACGCGCGCCGGTTGGCGGAGCAACTGCGCGATGATTTGATCGCCGCGCAGCTTGATGTGGTGCTGATTAACGCGGGCGATTATAAATTCAAACAGATCGCGCAGGAAAAACTGCTGCTGGTGGTGACCTCCACGCAGGGCGAGGGGGATCCGCCGGAAGAGGCGATCGCGCTGTATAAATATCTTTTCTCTAAAAAGGCGCCGGCGCTGCCGGATACCCAATTCGCCGTGTTCGGCCTGGGCGACAGCTCCTATGAGCACTTTGCCAAAACCGGCAAAGATTTCGACAGCCGGCTGGCGGCGCTGGGAGCGCAGCGTTTGCACGACCGGGTGGACGCCGATGTGGACTATCAGTCGCAGGCCGAGGCCTGGCGCGCCGCGATGGTGGAACGGCTGAAGGCGCGGGTGGCGATCGCCAGTCCGGCGCAGCAGCAATTGGCGGTCAGCGGCAATGTCAACGAAGTGGACTCCAGCCCCTACACCAAAGAGGCGCCGCTCAGCGCGCATTTGTCGGTGACTCAGAAGATAACCAGCCGGCAATCGCACAAAGATGTGCGCCATCTGGAGATCGATCTGGCGGATTCCGGGCTGCGTTATCAGCCAGGCGATGCGCTGGGGGTATGGTATGAAAACGATCCGGCGCTGATTGGCGAATTGCTGGCGCTGCTGTGGCTTAAGGGCGACGAGCCGGTCGAGGTGGCGGGGCAGACGCTATCCCTTGGCGAGGCGCTGCAAAAACATTATGAGCTAACGCAAAACACCCCGGCCATCGTAGAGCGCTATGCCGCCCTGGCGCGGGATGAGGCGCTGTTGGCGGTCGTGGCGGACAAAGCGCAATTGCAACAATTTGCGCTTGCGACGCCTATCGTCGATATGGTGCGCCGCGCGCCCGTTGAACTGCGCGCCGAGCAGCTTTTGGGGCTGCTGCGCCCGCTGACGCCGCGCCTGTATTCCATCGCGTCGTCGCAGGCGGAGGTGGGCGAAGAGGTGCATATTACCGTGGGCGTGGTGCGCTATGAAATCGATGGCCGGCCGCGCACCGGCGGCGCCAGCGGCTTTTTGGCCGACAGGTTGGCGGAAGACGATGAGCTGCGGGTATTTATCGAGCACAACGATAATTTTCGTCTGCCGAGCGATCCCAACACGCCGGTGATTATGATAGGGCCGGGTACCGGGATCGCGCCGTTCCGGGCGTTCTTGCAGCAGCGCGAGGCCGACGGCGCGCCGGGGCAAAATTGGCTGTTCTTCGGCAATCCCCATTTTACCGATGACTTTCTTTACCAGGTGGAATGGCAGCGCTATGTCAAAGAGGGGCTGCTGACCAAAATCAGTCTTGCCTGGTCGCGGGATCAGGCGGACAAAATCTACGTGCAGGATAGAGTGCGCGAGCAGGGCGCCGAAGTGTGGCGCTGGATCCAGCAGGGCGCGCATATTTATGTCTGCGGCGACGCCAACCGCATGGCCCGTGATGTCGAGCAGGCGCTGGTGGCGGTGGTGGCCGAGCACGGCGGCATGGATGTTGAGCAAGCGGACGAATTTTTAAGTGAGCTGCGCATTGAGCGCCGTTATCAGCGGGATGTCTATTGATGAGCGAACAACAACCGAAAGCCAAATTCTCCGACAACGAACGGTTAAAGGGCGAAAGCCATTTTCTGCGCGGTACCATCGCGCAGGATTTGCAGGACGGGCTGACCGGCGGCTTCAATGGCGATAATTTTCAGTTGATCCGCTTTCACGGCATGTACCAGCAAGACGATCGCGACCTGCGCGCCGAGCGCGCCGAGGCGAAGCTGGAGCCGCTGATTAATATGATGCTGCGCTGCCGCCTGCCGGGCGGGGTGATCACGCCGCAGCAGTGGCTGGGCATCGACGCGTTCGCCGCCGAAGAGACTTTCTACGGCAGCATCCGCCTGACTACCCGGCAAACCTTCCAGTTTCACGGCGTGCTTAAGCCAAAGCTGAAAGGCATGCATCAACTGCTGCACCGTCTGGGACTGGACTCTATCGCGACCGCCGGCGACGTTAACCGTAACGTAATGTGCACCTCCAATCCCATCGAGTCGGTGCTGCATCGGCAGGCCTGGGAATGGGCGAAGAAGATCTCCGAACATCTGCTGCCGAAAACCCGCGCCTATGCGGAAATCTGGCTGGACGGCGAAAAGACCGAAACCACCGACCAGGAACCGATCCTGGGGCCGACCTATCTGCCGCGTAAATTTAAAACCACGGTGGTGGTGCCGCCGCTGAACGATGTGGATTTGCACGCCAACGATCTGAACTTTGTCGCCATCAGCGATAACGGCCAATTGGTGGGGTTCAACGTGCTGGTGGGCGGTGGCCTGGCGATGACCCACGGCGATAAGAGCACCTATCCGCGCAAGGCCAGCGAGTTCGGCTTTATCGCCCTGGAGGATACGCTGAAAATCGCCGAAGCGGTGGTGACCACGCAGCGTGACTGGGGCAACCGCGCCAATCGCAAGAACGCCAAGACCAAATATACCCTGGAGCGTGAAGGCGTCGGCGCGTTTCGCGAGGAAGTGGAAATCCGCGCGGGCGTTCAATTCGCCCCTATCCGCCCTTATGCTTTTACCGAACGCGGCGATCGCTTCGGCTGGGTCAAGGGGATCGATAACCAATGGCATCTGACGCTGTTTATCGAAAACGGCCGCATCCTTGATTACCCGGATCGCACGCTAAAAACCGGCCTGGCGGAAATCGCCCGCATCCATAAAGGGGATTTCCGCTTGACCGCCAACCAAAACCTGATTATCGCCGGCGTCGATAAGAAGGATAAAGCGGCTATCGAAGCGCTGGCGCGGCGCCACGGGCTGATTAACGATGATGTCAGTGCGCAGCGTAAGGCATCCATGGCCTGCGTGGCGTTTCCCACCTGTCCGCTGGCGATGGCCGAAGCCGAACGTTTCCTGCCGCAGTTTGTCAGTAAGGTGGAGAACATCATGTCGGGTCACGGGCTGGGAGACGACGAGATTATCCTGCGCGTGACCGGCTGCCCGAACGGCTGCGGTCGCGCGATGCTGGCGGAAATCGGGCTGGTGGGTAAAGCCATTGGCCGCTATAACTTGTATTTGGGCGGCGATCGCATTGGTACCCGCATTCCGCGCATGTACCGGGAAAATATTACCGAAGACGAAATCCTGAGCATCATTGATGACACGGCAGGCCGCTGGGCGCGTGAGCGCCAGCCGCGTGAATCCTACGGCGATTATGTCGTGCGGGCCGGCATAGTGCGCCCGGTAGTGGATTCGGCGCGCGACTTTTACGATTAATCGGAGGGTGACGGTATGAGCGATTGGGATCTCGGCGAATTAACCGCGCTGGACAAGACGCAGCAAACGGCGGCGCTGGCGGCGGTTAATCAGCAGTTGGAAAGCCAAACGGCGGAACAGCGGGTCGCCTGGGCGCTGGAGCATCTGCCTGAGCAGGCGGTGCTGTCATCAAGCTTTGGTATTCAGGCGGCGGTCAGTCTGCATCTGGTGACCCGCCAGCGTCCGGATATTCCGGTGATTTTGACCGACACGGGTTATCTGTTCCCGGAAACTTACCGCTTTATCGATGAGCTGACCGAGACGCTGGGGCTTAACCTACAGATCTTCCGCGCCAACACCTCCCCCGCCTGGCAGGAGGCGCGCTACGGCAAGCTGTGGGAGCAGGGCGTCGAGGGTATTGAACGCTATAACCAGCTCAACAAAGTAGAACCGATGAACCGCGCGCTGGCGACCCTTGGCGCCGGGACCTGGTTCGCGGGTCTGCGGCGCGAGCAGTCCGGTAGCCGCGCCCGGTTACCGGTGCTGGCGATCCAGCGCGGCGTGTTTAAGCTGCTGCCGATTATCGACTGGGATAATCGGCAGGTTTATCACTATCTCACCCGCCACGGCCTGAGCTATCACCCGCTGTGGGAGCAGGGATACCTGTCGGTGGGCGATACCCACACGACGCGCAAATGGGAGCCGGGCATGAGCGAGGAGGAGACGCGCTTTTTCGGGCTGAAGCGCGAGTGCGGCCTGCATGAAGGCTAACGGCGCGCCGCGCTAGCCTGCCTGCCGACGCGGTCACGTTTCGCCGCGGCTTTGGTCTGCGCGGCGCCGGTAAGATCGCGCCGCAGCGGCCTGCATGAAGGCTAACGGCGCGCCGCGTTAGGCCTGCCTGCCGGCGCGGTCACGGTTCGCCGCGGCTTTGGTCTGCGCGGCGCCGGTAAGATCGCGCAGCAGCGGCCGCAGCAGGATCAGGCTGTCGCGGGTGCGGCGCGCCAGCTGCCCGTGAAGGTGGCGGTCAAGCCACAATACATTATCGCGCTGGCTCTGATAACGTACCGTGCCCTGCGGGAAGTGGGCGCTGACTTTCCGCTCTAGGCAGCTGTCGCCGGCCACCCCGGAAGTCATCTCCAGCACCGGCAGTCCGGCGCGGGCGAACGGCAGCAGCAGCGACGGGCATGCCGGACGATCGCGCAACCCTTCGCTGAGCAGCAGCGGTATGCCGGCGCGGCGGGCCTGCGCGCGCAGGGCGTTGATCTGCGCCGACAGCGCGCTGGTGCCCGCCGGCAGCTGATAATCCACGCGCAGCTTTTCACCGGCGATCAGCTGCTGCACATTCACCACCAGCCGCGTTTGCTGTTTCTCCCGTGGCGACATGCGGTCCAGATACTCCTGGCTGCCCGCCAGGTCGGGAACGCCGGCGCTCAAGGCGACAAAACGCACGCCGACCTGCAGCGGCAGCTGACCCAGTTCGCGCGCCAGGGCCAGCATGATACCCAGTCCGGCGGCATTGTCGTCCACCCCCTGTAGCGTCAAACCACCCAGATTGAGGTTCAGATCGCGATCGCCGCGCGGCAGGTAAGTGTCGAGGTGGGCAATGACCAGAATTTCCCCTTTTCCGGCCTGGCCGGCTTTGGCGGCGATGGTGGAGCTGGCGGTAATGCGGCGCCAGTCCACTTTGTCGCCCGGCGTGCCGTAGCGGTAGCGGGTATTGAAGGCGCGCAGGTCGCTTTGATAGCCCAGCGCGCGAAATTGCTGCTGCAACTGCTCGGCGGCCAGCAACTCCGTGGGACTGCCCGCCATACGGCCGGGAAAATAGGTGGCGATAGCGCGTGTTTGCGCTTGGGCATAGCGTTCAGGGGAAGGCGTGGAGGTGGCCTGGACGGCCGGCGGCGGCAACGCGCTGACCAAGAGCCAGAACGCAACACGCAGGCAAGCGGGGTAACGCATAACGGAAAGTCCTTGTTTACCGGAACGGCCTCAATATTCGGCCGCGCAACTGTCGGCTATAGTATGGGGCTGCGACGGCGGCAACACAATCCCGCTTCGCTGGAAAGTCAATGGTGTCGTTATTCCATAAAGGTAAATGAAATTCCAATTAAGAATTTCATATACCAGAAATGGTCGACGTATAGTCATAATATTGCTAAACACGAATAGAAAGGTTGCTGTGGAATATTTACCGCTATTTGCCGATCTCAGGCGACGTCCGGTACTGGTGGTTGGCGGTGGCGATGTTGCCGCGCGCAAAATTCAGCTGTTAATGCGCGCCGGCGCCCAAATCAGAGTGGCGGCGCGGGCGTTATGCCCGGCACTGACGGAAATTCACCGCGCCGGCGGCCTGTCGTGGCTAGGCGAATCGTTTGAACCGGCCATGCTGGACGACGTCTTCCTGGTCATTGCCGCCACCGATGACGCGGCGCTGAACGCCCAGGTCTCGCAGTGCGCGGAACAGCGCCATTTGCTGGCCAACGTGGTGGACGACCAGCCGTACTGCTCATTCATTTTTCCCTCGATTATCGATCGCGCGCCCATCGTGGTGGCCATCTCCTCCGGCGGTACGGCGCCGGTGCTCGCGCGCATCCTGCGCGAGAAACTGGAATCGATGCTGCCGACTTTTCTCGGCCCCATGGCGGCCATGGCGGGCGCCTGGCGCGGTCGGGTAAAACAGCGGATCCGCAGCATGGCCGGCCGCCGCCGGTTTTGGGAGAAAGCGCTCAATGGCCGCTTCGCCAGTCTGGTGGCGCAGGGACGGCTGGAACAGGCCGAGCAAGCGCTGGAGCAGGCTCTTTCTGCCGACCCCGAACACGGAGGCGAGGTGGCGTTGGTCGGCGCCGGTCCCGGCGACAGCGGGCTATTGACGCTGCGCGGACTGCAGCTGATGCAGCAGGCGGATGTGGTGCTGTATGACTACCTGGTAAGCCAAGAGATCCTGGAGCTGGTGCGCCGCGATGCGGATCGGATCTGCGTAGGCAAGCGCGCCGGCGAGCAGTCGATGCCGCAGCAGGAGATCAATCGCCTGCTGGTGACGCTGGCGCAGCAGGGCAAAAAAGTGGTGCGGCTCAAAGGGGGTGATCCTTTTATATTCGGCCGCGGCGGCGAAGAGCTGCAAGCCGTGGCGGCAGCGGGCATCCCTTTTCAAGTGGTGCCCGGCATCACCGCCGCCGCGGGCGCCACCGCCTATGCCGGCATCCCGCTGACCCATCGTGAGCATGCCCAGAGCGTGACTTTTATTACCGGGCATGTGCGCGACGGCGCCGATGCCCTGGATTGGCAGGCGCTGGCGCGCGGGCGTCAGACGCTGGCGATATACATGGGGGTGGTCAAGGCGGCGGAAATCAGCAGCCAGCTCATTCGCCACGGCCGGTCGGCGCAAACCCCGGTGGCGGTGATAAGCCGCGGGACCCGCAGCGACCAGTACGTACAAACGGGGACCCTGGCGGCGCTGGATCAACTGGCGCAGGGGGCGCCGACCCCCGCACTGCTGGTGATAGGCGAAGTGGTCGCCCTTCATCATGAAATCAATTGGTTTGGTCAGCAAAACCTGGCGGCGCAAAAGCGCGCGTCGGTGGTCAATCTGGCGTAAGGATGTCATTTATGGATCAACAACGTTTTACCCATCTGCGGCAGCTGGAGGCTGAGAGTATCCATATTATCCGTGAGGTGGCTGCCGAATTCAGCAATCCGGTGATGATGTACTCCATCGGCAAAGACTCGTCCGTGATGCTGCATCTGGCGCGGAAGGCCTTTCATCCCGGCAAACTGCCGTTTCCGCTGCTGCATGTGGATACCGGCTGGAAATTCCGCGAAATGTATGCGTTTCGCGATCACACCGCCAAGGCCTACGGTTTCGAGCTGCTGGTGCATAAAAACCCGGAAGGGGTGGCGATGGGCATCAACCCCTTCGTTCACGGCAGCGCCAAGCATACCGATATCATGAAGACCGAAGGCCTGAAGCAGGCGCTGAATCAATACGGCTTCGATGCCGCCTTTGGCGGCGCCCGGCGCGATGAGGAGAAATCCCGCGCCAAGGAGCGTATTTACTCGTTCCGCGATCGCTTTCATCGCTGGGATCCGAAAAATCAGCGTCCGGAGCTGTGGCACAACTATAACGGTCAGATCAACAAGGGGGAGAGTATTCGCGTGTTCCCGCTCTCCAACTGGACCGAGCTGGATATCTGGCAATACATTTTTCTGGAAAACATCGAAATCGTCCCGCTGTATCTGGCCAAGAAACGGCCCGTGCTGGAGCGCGACGGCATGCTGATGATGGTGGACGATGACCGTATCGACCTACAGCCGGGCGAAGTGATCGAACAGCGCATGGTGCGCTTTCGCACGCTCGGCTGCTGGCCGCTGACCGGCGCGGTGGCGTCGAGCGCGCAGACCCTGCCTGACATTATCGAGGAGATGCTGGTCTCCACCACCAGCGAGCGTCAGGGCCGGGTGATCGATCGCGATCAGTCCGGGTCGATGGAAATGAAAAAGCGTCAGGGTTATTTTTAAGGAGCCATCGACATGAACAATGCCATAGCCCAACAAATCGCCGAGCAGGGCGGGGTAGAAGCGTATCTGCACGCCCAGCAGCATAAAAGCCTGCTGCGTTTTTTGACCTGCGGCAGCGTCGATGACGGCAAAAGCACCCTGATAGGCCGCCTGCTGCACGATACCCGACAAATCTACGAAGATCAGCTATCGACGCTGCACACCGATAGCAAGCGCCTCGGCACCCAGGGCGACAAGCTGGATCTGGCGCTGCTGGTGGACGGTCTGCAGGCCGAGCGCGAGCAGGGCATCACTATTGATGTCGCCTATCGTTATTTTTCGACCGAAAAACGCAAATTTATCATTGCCGACACGCCGGGCCATGAACAATACACCCGCAATATGGCCACCGGCGCCTCGACCTGCGACCTGGCCATCCTGCTTATCGATGCGCGCAAAGGGGTGCTGGACCAGACCCGGCGCCACAGCTTTATCAGCACCCTGTTAGGCATCCGCCATTTGGTGGTGGCGGTGAACAAAATGGATCTGGTGGCGTTCGACCAGCAGGTATTCGAGTGTATCCGCCAGGATTATCTGCGCTTCGCCGAACAGTTACCGGTGGATTTGAACATCACTTTTGTGCCGCTGTCGGCGCTGGAGGGCGATAACGTCGCCGCACCGGCCACCCACATGCCCTGGTATGCCGGCCCCACGCTCTTGGACGTGCTGGAAACGGTGGAGGTGGTCAACCTAAACGAGCGGCAGCCGATGCGCTTCCCGGTGCAGTACGTCAACCGACCCAATCTGGATTTTCGCGGCTACGCCGGTACCGTGGCGGCGGGCGTCGTGCGCGTGGGGCAGGCGGTACAGGTGCTGCCGTCCGGCGTAACCTCCACTATCAGCCGCATCGTGACCTTCGACGGCGATTTGACGGAGGCCTGGGCCGGCGAAGCGGTTACGCTGGTCCTGGCGGATGAGGTGGACATCAGCCGCGGCGATCTGCTGGTGGACGCCAGCGAGACGCTGCCGGCGGTGCAAAACGCCCAGGTGGATGTGGTGTGGATGACCGACCAGCCGCTGGTGGCGGGCCAAAGTTTCGATATCAAGATTGCCGGCAAGAAAACCCGTGCGCGGGTGGACAATATCCAGTATCAGGTGGATATCAATACGCTGACCCAGCGCGTGGCGGACAGTCTGCCGCTAAACGGTATCGGCCTGGTAGAGCTGGCGTTTGATGAACCGATGATCCTGGATAAGTATGCCGATAACCCGACTACCGGCGGCATGATTTTCATCGACAGGTTGAGCAATGTCACCGTCGGCGCCGGCATGGTACGCCAGCCGCTAGAGGACGTTTATCGTGAACCCGGCACCTACGGTGAATTCGAGTTGGCGCTGAACGCGCTGGTGCGGCGCCACTTCCCCCATTGGGGCGCGCGCGACCTGCTGGGAGGTAAATGATGGCCGCCGACGCCGGGCTTCCGCTTAATGAAAATGTGGTGTGGCACCCGCACCCGGTGACCCGCCAGGATCGCGAGGCATTGCATAAACACCAGGGCGCGGTGCTGTGGTTTACCGGTCTGTCCGGTTCGGGGAAATCCACCCTGGCCGGCGCGCTGGAGCAGGCGCTGCATCAGCGGGGCGTCAGTACGTATTTGTTGGACGGCGATAACGTGCGCCACGGCCTGTGCCGCGATCTGGGCTTCAGCGATGATGACCGACGCGAGAATATCCGCCGGGTGGGCGAGGTGGCGCGGCTGATGGTGGACGCCGGCCTTATTGTGCTGACGGCCTTCATTTCCCCCCACCGCGCCGAGCGGCAGCTGGTGCGCGATATGCTGCCCGCCGGCCGCTTTATCGAAGTGTTTGTCGATACGCCGCTGGCCGTTTGCGAGGCGCGCGATCCGAAAGGGTTATACCAAAAAGCCCGCGCCGGCGAGCTGCGTAATTTCACCGGTATCGACGCGGTGTACGAGGCGCCGCAGCGGCCGGATTTGCATCTGGACGGCGAACAATTGGTAACAAATTTGACCGGCCGATTATTAGATCTGCTGGATGAGCGCGTTATTATCGAGTCCTGAATGCGCTGCCGGCGAAAGGGGAACCTTCGCCGGCGTTTACCAGCCAGAGACAGGTCTTGATGCCGAACGTTACCGAGATAAAACGCGCTCTTCCTTTCAAATTCAGCCTAGCGCCTGACCGTGCGCTTCGCCGGGATGAGCCGCCATACGCCCTGTGGGGCGGCATCGCCGGGTTTATCTTTTACTGGCTGGCTTTTGCCGTGCCTATCCTGCAATTTGGTGCCAATGCCCTGTTTTTCCTGCTCTACACCTGGCCGTTTTTTCTGGCGCTGCTGCCGGTGTGCGTGTTGGTGGGGGTAGTCTTTAGCGTGCTGCTCGGCGGCAAATTATGGCTGACGGTGCTGGTCACCGGCCTGTCGGTGTTCTGCCTGTTCTGGCTGGTATTTACCTTTCTCTCGGGGTGGTAAGCGCCTCGATGCCCCCGGTCCGGTAACAAAGCGTAAAAAATCGGTAAAAAAGTCCCACAACTGCCGGCTTTTTGGTGGTTTTGCCGCGGTATTTGCCGGCCGGTGTGGAGTCCGGCCGTAAGTTATGGGATGATTATGCCGTCATTCAGGGGGCGGGATGGGAAAACTTACGCTGCTATTATTAGTATTGCTTGGCTGGTTGCAGTATTCACTGTGGCTGGGTAAAAACGGCGTGCACGATTTGGTGCGCGTTGAGAGCGACGTCGCGGCACAACAAAGCAATAACGCGCAGCTCAAAGCGCGCAACGATCAGCTGTTCGCCGAAATTGACGATCTCAACGGTGGCCAGGAAGCTATCGAGGAGCGCTCACGCAACGAGCTTGGCATGATTAAGCCGGGCGAGACCTTCTATCGCCTGGTACCGGAGCAGGCGAAACGGCAGCCGGCGGCGCCCGCAACGCAAGACAATCAATAATGACCTTATCAGTGGGGCCTGTCCCTGACGTAATCGCTATACTGCCGGCGGCCGGAATCGGCAGCCGTATGCAGACCGCCTTGCCCAAACAATATCTCACCATCGGCGACAAAACCCTGCTTGAGCACGCGATCGACGCGCTGCTGCGCCAACCCTGCATCCGCGAGGCGATCGTGGCGATAAGTCCCGCGGATCGCTGGTATCACCAACTTCCGGTGGCTGCCGACCCGCGGGTACACGTGGTCACCGGCGGCGAAGCGCGCGCCGATTCGGTGATGGCCGCGCTGCGCCGCGTGCGCACGGCGTCCTGGGTGCTGGTGCATGACGCCGCGCGTCCCTGCCTGCATCAAGACGATTTGCGCCGCCTGCTGGCGATCACCGCGCACACCGAGGTGGGCGGGCTGCTGGCGTCGCCGGTGCGCGACACCATGAAACGCGCGCGTGCCGGTACCGACATTATCGCCAGCACCGTTGAGCGCCAGGATTTATGGCATGCGCTAACCCCACAGCTGTTCGCGCGCGATCTGCTGAAAAACTGCTTGGAGCGGGCGCTGGCGGAAGGCGCGACGGTGACCGATGAAGCCTCGGCGCTGGAGCATTGCGGCTACGCGCCGCTGCTGGTGCCGGGGCGCGCGGATAACATCAAAGTGACCCGCCCGGAAGATTTGGCGTTGGCCCGCTTCTTTTTTTCTCAATTGGCTAATACGGAGAGCGCGTAAATGCGTATCGGACACGGTTTCGACGTGCACCAGTTCGGCGGCGAAGGCCCGCTTATTATCGGCGGTGTGCGTATCCCTTATCCGCAGGGTCTGCTGGCGCATTCCGATGGCGATGTGGCGCTGCACGCTGCGACCGATGCCCTGCTGGGCGCCGCCGCCCTCGGCGATATCGGCAAATTATTTCCCGATACCGATCCGGTCTACAAAGGGGCCGACAGCCGCGCGCTATTGCGCGAAGCCTGGCGGCGGATTGTGGCCAAAGGGTATCGTCTTGGCAACTTGGACATCACCCTTATCGTTCAGGCGCCGAAGATGGCGCCGCACATCCCGCAAATGCGCGTGCATATCGCCGAAGATCTCGGCTGCCATATGGATGATATCAACGTCAAGGCGACCACCACCGAACGGCTGGGCTTTACCGGCCGCGGCGAAGGCATCGCCTGCGAGGCGGTAGCGCTACTGGTGCGAACGGCATGACCGACGACCTGGATTATCACCGGCTGCATTGGCTGCTCGGCAAGCCCGCCGCGACCGGTCGCGTGAAGGCCGAGGCGGCGGATTTCCAGGTGCGCGAGCAGCTTGGTTTCGCGCCCGATGGCGAAGGGGAGCACCTGCTGGTGCACCTGCGTAAAACCGGCTACAACACGCCCGACGTCGCCGAAGCGCTGGCGGCGTTCGCCGGCATCCCCGCCCGCGCGGTCAGCTACGCCGGGCTTAAAGATCGCCACGCCGTCACCGAACAGTGGTTTTGCCTGCATCTGCCCGGCAAAAGCGATCCCGACTTCGCGGCCTTTAAACTCGCCGGCTGCACTATCCTCGCCGCCGCCCGCCATCGACGTAAACTGCGTATCGGCGCCCTCAAGGGCAACGCCTTTACCCTGACGCTACGTGAGATAAGCGATGGTGAGGATGTGGAGGCGCGGCTGAAACGCATTTGCGATGAAGGGGTGCCAAACTATTTCGGCCATCAGCGCTTTGGTCATCAGGGCAATAATCTGACGCTAGCGCTGCGCTGGGCGAATAACGCCTTGCGCATCAAAGACCGCAGCAAACGCAGCTTTACGCTTTCTGCCGCCCGCAGCGCGTTGTTCAATAAGGTGGTCAGCCAACGCTTGGCGCAGTTGGGGCCGGCGCGTCTATTGAACGGGGACGCCCTGCAATTGACCGGCCGGGGTAGTTGGTTTGTGGCAAGCACCGCGGAGATGCCGGCGTTGACCGCGCGGCTGGCGGCGAGGGAGCTCTCCCTAACGGCGCCGATGCCGGGGGAGGGCGCACTGGGCGCCCTTGACGAAGCCGAGGCGTTTGAACACGCCTGCCTCGCGACGCAGCCGGCGCTGATGGCGTTGCTGGCGCGTGAACGGCTAACGCCCGCGCGGCGCGCGCTGCTGCTTCAGCCAGAAGGGTTAAGCTGGCGCTGGCAAGATCCCGCGACGCTGACGCTTTCTTTCAGCCTGCCTGCCGGCAGTTATGCCACAGCGGTAGTGCGTGAATTGCTGGACGCTCCCGCCGATATCGCCCACTAGTCCGCCGCCGGCCCGCTGACGCCAGCACGAAACCTTTCAGCTGGCGCATTCCCGACGCGGTCAGCGCGCGACTTCACCGACGCGAGAGGCACGTCGCGCAACGGCTAAATTTGCTGCAACCACTGAATTGCCGGCTTCACCACGGTGACGTTTCATGCCATTATTGCTTTATATTCCCGCCCTGATCTTTCGCCGGTGTTGCTGACCGGCGGCGGGCCAGGCCGGTTTTTTGCCTTTCACCGCAGGGCGGCGTGGTGCGGGTGATTTTCTTATAAAGTCAAAAAACACTATGCGCATACTTTTAAGCAATGATGATGGCATTCGTGCGCCGGGCATTCAGCAGCTGGCGGTCGCGTTGCGCCAGCTTGCCACCGTGCAGATTGTGGCGCCGGACCGTGACCGCAGCGGCGCGTCCAATTCGCTGACGCTGGACGCGCCGCTGCGCACGCAAACCCAGCCCAACGGCGATATCGCTATCCTCTCCGGCACGCCCACCGATTGCGTCTATCTCGGCGTCAATGCCTTAATGCGTCCCGGCCCGGATATCGTCGTGTCGGGCATTAACGCCGGGCCGAATCTGGGTGATGACGTCATCTATTCCGGCACCGTCGCCGCCGCGATGGAAGGGCGTCATCTGGGCTATCCGGCGCTGGCGGTGTCGCTCGACGGCAGCCGGCATTTCGCCACCGCCGCCGCCGTCACCTGTCGCCTGCTGCGCGCGCTGACCCGCGCGCCGCTGCGCACCGGCAAGATCCTCAATGTCAACGTCCCCGACCTGCCGCTATCGTCAATCAAGGGCTGCAAAGTGACCCGCTGCGGCAGCCGTCATCCCGCCAGCGAAGTCATCCGCCAGACGGATCCGCGCGGCCGCGAGATGCTGTGGATCGGCCCCCCGGCCGGCTCGTTTGATGAAGGGCCGGGCACCGATTTCGAGGCCGTCAGTCAGGGCTATGTCTCACTGACGCCGCTACAGGTGGATCTCACCGCCAACGCCGCGCTGCCCGTGCTGAGCGATTGGCTCGGCGATACCGAGGGGCTCGCTCCATGGTAGACGGACGCACGCAGACGTTGCTGGCGCAGCTGCGTCAGCAAGGCATCCGCGATGAACGCCTGCTACAGGCGATGGAGGCGGTGCCGCGCGAACGTTTTATCGACGAGGCTTTCGAGCATAAAGCCTACGATAACACCGCGCTGCCCATCGGGCTCGGGCAAACCATTTCCCAACCTTATATCGTGGCGCGTATGACCGAGCTGCTGGCGCTACGGCCGGAATCGCGGGTGCTGGAAATCGGCACCGGCTCCGGCTATCAGACCGCCATTCTGGCCCATTTGGTGAAGCACGTCTGTTCGGTGGAGCGGATCAAAAAATTGCAGTGGCAGGCTAAGCGCCGGCTGAAACTGCTTGATTTACATAATATCTCTACCCGTCACGGCGACGGTTGGCAGGGCTGGCCGTCACGCGGGCCGTTTGACGCCATCATCGTGACGGCGGCGCCGCCGGAAATTCCCCAGGCGCTGATGGCGCAACTGGATGATGGCGGCGTGATGGTGCTGCCGGTCGGCGAAGAGCAGCAGCATTTGACGCGGGTGCGGCGCAAGGGCGGGGAGTTCGTGGTTGACACCGTGGAGGCAGTCCGATTCGTGCCGCTGGTGAAAGGTGAACTGGCCTGACGCCGACGCTTAAATTTCTATACAAGTGTTTAATGGCGTGCGCGACCGGTTGTTGCTAGCATTAACGGCAGTATAATTATTATCTCAGAAATAGCTGAAAATGCTCCTGTTACTGGGACAATAAGCATTAAAAGGATGTATAACACATAATGTCTGGCCTATTTGGAATGATGACTGGCGTTGCTGCCATAGGGGAGAATTGAGCATGGGAAGCCCGAAGTGCGCGTGGCGCCGCGTTGCGGTCTGTGCCATGGCGAGTATGTGGCTGGCGGGATGCGCCAACAATGAAACCAGCGCACCGATAAGCAGCGTGGGCGGCGGTAACGACGCCGGCGGCTACAGCGGCAATGCCGCCACCGTCGAGAGTGCGCCGCAGCTGGGCCAGCCGCGCGCAGCGGCCGCGGTCAGCGGGGGTGCGCAGAGCCAGGTGAATGTCTCCCCACAAGGAAATATTGTTTACAATAGGAGCTATGACAACATTCAGAAAGGGTCCTATTCCGGCGCGACGTATCAGGTAAAACGTGGCGATACGCTGTTCTATATCGCCTGGATTACTGGAAACGACTACCGGGATTTGGCGCAAAGGAACAATATCCCGGAACCTTACAGTCTCAACGTAGGTCAGACTTTGCAGGTAGGTAACGGAACCACGCCGATTACCGGCAATGCGCCGGCGGGAACCGTCCTGGCGTCCAACGCCAATCAGGCCAATACCGGCGTCGTGGTAGCGCCCGTTCCTACCGCGAATACACCATTGACAGAATCAAGTGTTGATTCTAATAAAAACAATGGTTATTCTGAAAGTTCAAGTAAACAGAGTGTAGGGAAAATGTTGCCATCATCCAATGGCAAAATGTTACCTACCGCCGGCACCGTTGCTACCACAACCGCGCCGGTTGCAGCACCCAGCACGGCACCAGCCGCTACGGCGTCTGGCAGCACGGCAATCACCGGTTGGCGTTGGCCGACGGATGGGAAGATCATTGATAACTTTTCCGCCGCAGAAGGCGGTAACAAAGGGGTTGATATCTCCGGTTCCCGAGGACAGCCAATTTTGGCGACCGCCAACGGCAGAGTGGTTTATGCCGGCAACGCCTTGCGGGGATACGGTAATCTCATCATTATCAAACACAATGATGATTACTTGAGCGCCTACGCCCACAACGATACGATGCTGGTCCGAGAACAACAAGAAGTCAGGGCGGGGCAAAAAATCGCTACCATGGGTAGCACCGGAACCAGCACAACCAGATTGCATTTTGAAATTCGTTACAAGGGGAAATCCGTAAACCCGCTGCGTTATCTTCCGCAGCGATAAATTGGCGGAATGTCTCGACGTTCTGTCCTGGGATCACGGGTAGGAGCCACTATGAGCCAAAATACGCTGAAAGTTAACGAGTTACATGAAGAGGCCGAATTCGATGAGAATGGGGCTGAAACATTTGACGAGAAGGCGCTAGTCGATGAGCCTGCTGATAATGATTTAGCCGAAGAAGAGCTGCTGTCTCAGGGGGCAAGCCAGCGTGTTCTGGACGCCACGCAGCTCTATCTGGGCGAGATTGGATACTCCCCGCTTCTTACCGCTGAGGAAGAGGTCTACTTTGCACGGCGCGCACTTCGGGGTGATATTGCCTCACGTCGCCGGATGATCGAAAGCAACCTGCGGCTGGTGGTGAAAATTGCCCGTCGTTACAGTAATCGCGGACTGGCGTTACTGGATTTAATCGAGGAAGGCAACCTCGGTCTGATACGTGCGGTTGAGAAGTTCGATCCGGAACGAGGATTCCGTTTCTCGACCTACGCCACCTGGTGGATCCGCCAGACGATCGAACGGGCCATCATGAATCAAACCCGGACTATCCGTCTGCCGATCCATATCGTGAAAGAGCTGAACGTCTATTTACGCACCGCGCGTGAACTGTCGCACAAGCTCGATCACGAGCCGAGCGCGGAAGAAATCGCCGAGCAGCTGGATAAGCCGGTGGAAGACGTTAGCCGTATGCTGCGCCTGAATGAGCGTATCACCTCGGTGGATACCCCGCTGGGGGGCGACTCCGAGAAGGCGTTGCTGGATATTCTGTCCGATGAAAAAGACAGCGGTCCGGAAGACACCACGCAGGACGATGACATGAAGCAGAGCATTGTTAAGTGGTTGTTCGAGCTGAATGCCAAGCAGCGTGAAGTGCTGGCCAGACGTTTCGGCCTGCTGGGCTATGAAGCCGCGACGCTTGAAGATGTTGGCCGTGAAATCGGTCTGACCCGCGAGCGCGTGCGTCAGATTCAGGTGGAAGGGTTGCGTCGTCTGCGGGAGATCCTGCAGGGTCAAGGTTTGAGTATCGAAGCGCTGTTCCGCGAATAATCGCAGCGTCATTCCGTGACATCATGGCAGCGCCGTTTCGTCGCGCATTGCGAGGCGCTGTAATCGGAATAGGTGTGTTGGAATAGTTCTGTCGCTGGCGCCGAAGGGCGCCAACCTATCACGTCCGCCGGCGTGAGTCAGTTTTCGCACCGGCAGCAACCAAAACGGTGAGGTCATCCTCACCGTTTTTTTTTGCCGCGGCTCCGCTAGCCGATCATTTTTTTCAACCGATACAGCCATTCCAGCGCCTGGCGCGGCGAAAGCGCGTCGGGATCCAGATTTTCCAGCGCCTCGACCGCCGGCGAAACAGGCGGCTCTTCCGGTTGCAGTAGCGAGAGCTGCGAGCCGTCCACGCTGGCTGTCGCCGCGCCGCTGGATAACGTTTCCAATTCTCTGAGCTTCTGGCGCGCGCGCTTGATAACTTCCCGCGGCACCCCCGCCAGCGCCGCCACCGACAGGCCGTAACTCTTGCTGGCCGCCCCCTCCTGCACGCTGTGCATGAAAGCGATGGTGTCGCCATGCTCCACCGCGTCCAGATGCACGTTGACCACCCCCTCCATTTTCTCCGGCAGGGTAGTCAGCTCGAAATAGTGCGTGGCGAACAAGGTCATGGCCTTGATGCGGCCGGCCAGATTCTCCGCGCAGGCCCAGGCCAGCGACAGCCCATCGTAGGTCGAGGTACCGCGGCCGATCTCATCCATCAACACCAGACTCTGACGCGTGGCGTTGTGCAAGATGTTGGCGGTTTCGGTCATCTCCACCATGAAGGTGGAGCGGCCGGAAGCCAGATCGTCCGCGGCGCCGACGCGGGTAAAGATGCGATCCACCGGCCCGATGACGGCCTGCTCGGCCGGAACAAAACTGCCGATATACGCCAACAGCACGATCAGGGCGGTTTGGCGCATATAGGTGCTTTTACCGCCCATGTTGGGCCCGGTAATGATCAGCATACGCCGCGCATCGGTCAGCATCAGCGGATTGGCGATAAAGGGCTCGCTCAGCACCTGCTCCACGACGGGATGGCGGCCGCCGGTGATATAAATGCCCGGCCGGGCGTCCAGCGTTGGACACACATAGTTCAGCGTTTCAGCGCGCTCGGCCAGATTGCACAGCACATCCAGCTCCGCCAGCGCCGCGGCGCTTTGTTGCAGCGCCGCCAGGTGGGGCAATAGCAGATCGAAGAGCTCATCATACAGCGCTTTTTCCAACGCCAGCGCCTTGCTCTTCGAGGTCAGGACCTTGTCTTCGTATTCCTTCAGCTCAGGAATGATGTAGCGTTCGGCGTTTTTCAGCGTTTGGCGCCGCACATAATGGATGGGCGCCAGATGGCTTTGACCGCGGCTGAGCTGAATAAAATAGCCGTGCACGGCGTTGAAGCCCACTTTCAGCGTCTCCAGCCCGGTTTTTTCCCGCTCGCGCAGCTCAAGACGGTCGAGATAATCGGTCGCGCCCGCCGCCAGACCGCGCCATTCGTCCAGTTCGGCATGGTATCCCGGGGCGATGACGCCGCCGTCGCGCACCAGCACCGGCGGCGACTCGATGATGGCCCGCGCCAGCAAATCGCGCAGCGTCTCGAATTCTCCGACCCGATCCAGCAACTGCGGCAAATAGGCATGTGATTTGCCCTCGAGCAGCGTTTGCATGGCCGGCAACTGGGCAAAGGCATGGCGCATGCGCGCCAGATCGCGCGGACGCGCCGAACGCAGCGCCAGACGCGCCAGCACCCGCTCCAAATCCCCGACCTGACGCAGCAGCGGCTGTAGATCCGCCACCTGATCCTGTAATGCGCGAATAGTTTCCTGGCGGTGGGTGAGGGTAGTGAGCTCGCGGGTAGGCATGTGCAGCCAGCGTTTCAGCATCCGGCTGCCCATGGGCGTGACCGTGCGATCGAGCACGTCCGCCAGCGTATTTTCGCCGCCGCCGCTGAGGTTTTGCGTCAACTCCAGATTACGCCGCGTCGCGGCATCCATCACGATACCGTCCTGCTGCCGCTCCAGGGTGACGGCGCGGATGTGCGGCAGCGAGGTGCGCTGCGTATCCTTGGCGTATTGCAGCAGACAGCCGGCGGCACGCAGGGCCAGCTGCGCCCGCTCAATGCCAAAGCCGGTTAAATCGCGGGTGCCGAACTGCATGGTGAGCTGCTGGCGGGCGGTATCCAGCTCGAATTCCCACAGCGGGCGGCGCCGCAGGCCGCGGCGGTGCTCAATGAGCGTCATATCCTCCAGCGTTTCGGGATAGAGCAGCTCGGCCGGATTGGTGCGCTGGAGTTCCGCGGCCATGGCCTCGCGGTCCGCCGGCTCCGAGACCAGGAAGCGGCCCGAGGTGATATCAAGCGTTGCGTAACCAAAGCCCTGCGGCGCCTGCCAGAGGGCGGCCAGCAGGTTGTCCTGGCGTTCGTTGAGCAGCGCTTCGTCGCTTAGGGTGCCGGGGGTGACGATGCGGACCACGCGACGCTCCACCGGCCCTTTGGTGGTGGCGGGATCCCCTATCTGTTCACAGATAGCCACCGACTCCCCCAGCGCCACCAGCTTGGCCAGATAATTTTCGACCGCATGATAGGGGACGCCGGCCATGGGAATCGGTTCACCGGCGGAAGCGCCCCGTTTGGTCAGGGAGATGTCCATCAGCTGCGACGCGCGTTTGGCGTCGTCATAAAATAACTCGTAAAAGTCCCCCATTCGATAAAACAGCAGGATATCCGGGTGCTGCGCCTTCAGTTTCAGGTACTGCTGCATCATCGGGGTGTGTGAATCGAGATTTTTGGTGTCATTCATCGACATGTTGAATTAATCCATTGAATTAGTCGTTATAGTGATTTTCGTTATTGTTATTGAGTATCACGATGCTGGCTTCAGCCTCCGCTAGTCTCACCCTGCTGCACTCGTCTGGCGAGGGCGGTCCGTTTCCAACGCTATACTAGCCCAGCCACTAATCCGCTGTCACAGTTAAAAAAGGAAGACGTCCCGCAAATACGCCTGAACGGGCAAAAATGCCTGGCTCAAGCGCCGCCCCAGCAGACCAAGAGCGGCCGTTGAGCGCGGTCAATCAGGCGGCAAGCTGATGGCGTCGACAATGTAAAAAGCGCGGTGACGAGCGCAGGGTACGATTCGCGCTATCCTGACGGCCTGTATGGCCCTTGCCGGCGGACGGTTTCGTTTGCGATGCCAGGCGGTTTGTTAACATCGGCCCGCAGGCGTTGACGCGGCCGTAATTCACTCGTCACACACGGATGTCTTCGCCGGGGCGTTCGCGCGCCCTGGGCACGCAGCCGCTTAACATTACGGTGATAAGCGGGGTTATCCCGCTCCAGTTAAGATAATGAGTTACATTATTCACCCTTTCCCGTCCGCTTTATCCGCGTGGGCGTAGGGGATAAGGCGTATGCGCGGTTCCAGGGGGCAGCATTCCCCCTGGACGCTCACTGACGCGCCAGGCGCATAAACGTTTGCTGGAGTTCCGGCAGCGGGCGCGCGCCCTGGTGCAGGTCAAGCACGCGACCCTGGGCGTCAATCATGACCGAGGTGGGGGTGCCAATCACCCGATAGCGCTCTTGAGTGATATTGAGCTGATCGCGCAATACCGGATAGGTAATGGCGTGTTGGGCCAGCAGCGCCTCAAGCGGGACCGAGGCGGGATCGGTATTGACCGCCACCACCATCACTTTTTCCCCCCAGCGCTTGCTGAGCGCTTCCAGCGTGTCCATCTCGGCCAGACAGCCGCCGCAGCTGGCGGACCAGAAATTGAGATAGATGCTTTTCCCCCGCCAGCGGTCGAGGCTGGCCTCTTTACCCTGCATATCAAATGCCGCCAGCGCCGGGGCGATTTCGCCCTGCGCCAGGGTCTCCTCTTTGCAGCCGCCGAGCAGCGCCAGCAGCAAAACGAGTAGCCCGCTACGCCATAGCATGATGGTTTTTCTCCTCGCCGAGGTATTTTCCGTGTTGCAACCGTATGATGCGATCGGCCACGTGCCCGAGCGCCGGGTTATGCGTCACCAGTACAATGGTACGCCCCTGCTGGCGCAGGTCTTGCAGCAAATCCAGTACGCGCTGCTCGTTTTCTTCGTCCAGGTTGCCGGTCGGCTCATCGGCGAAAATCACCGGCGGTTCATTAACCAGCGCCCGGGCGATACACACGCGCTGTTGTTCGCCGCCGGAAAGCTGACTGGGTAAATGGGTGACGCGATGGCCCAGGCCGACCTGTTGCAGCACGGCTCTGGCGGCGGCTTCGTCCACCACGCTGTGGTAATGCTGTGCCAGCATCACATTTTCCAGCGCCGTCAAAAACGGAATCAGATGAAACTGCTGAAACACCAGGCCGATTTTTTGCGCCCGGAAACGGCGCCGTCCTTCTTCATCCAGACCCGCCGCGTCGGTACCCTCAAGGAGTACCTGACCTTCGCTGGCGGTATCCAGGCAGGTTAAAATGTTCATCAGGGTGGTTTTACCGGAACCCGACGCGCCCATGATAGCCACAAACTCACCGCGCGCGATGTGCAGATTGATATCCTCGAGGGCGATAACCTCACCGAATCGCTTAGACAAATGGCGAGTTTCAATCGCCATTTGGGGCAGGTGCATTACGGACATGGCACTACTCTCCTTTAAGCACTTTCGCCGGCTCGACACTGACCGCGCGCCGCACCGGAACGATAGCCGCGAGCACCGCGACCAGCAAAGACAACAGCAGGGTAAGGGGCAATACCGGCAGCCGCAGGGCAATGGCGGAATTGAATACCGTCAGCCCCAGCAGTTGCGCCAGCAGATAACCCAGCACCCAACCACTCACCACCGCCGCCAGGGCGATAATGCTCGTTTCCAGCAAAATTTGACGGATGATATCGCCGTTGCTGGCGCCGAGCGCTTTTTGCAGCGCAAACTCCCGCGCGCGTTCGCCCACGATCGCCATTAATGTGGTGTTGACGCACAGCGACGACAGCGCCAGGATCACCACCGACACCAACCCCATCAGCCCCTTGATCTTATCGAGCACCTGTCCTTCGGCGGCGGAGACTTTACGCACCGGGCGGATGTCCAGGTCGGGGTATTGACGCTGCAGGCGCCGGGCGTAACTGTCAACCTGACCCACGTCGTTGCTGACGCTCAATAACCCGTGCGTGATTTTTCCCGGCATATGCAGCCACGCCTGGGCCACGTCCAGGCTGACAATAAGCATATTGTCGGTGGCGTCGCCCGCTTCCACGATCCCTTTCACCAGCAGTTTTTTGCGCGTCTGCTGATCGACCAGCGTCAGGCTATCGCCGGGCTTCAGGTTCAGACGTTGGGCCAGCTTGACGCCCACCATGGCGTTGCGATCGTCAAATGAGACGCCAATCCAGTTCCCCGTCACCTGCCAGTAAGGCACCAGTTTTTGCAGCGACTCGAACTCTACGCCGACCATGACCACCTTCTCCAGTTCCGTTCGCGCCATGCCGTAAAGCCACGGGCTGGCGCCGTGAATCAGTCCGGCGGGCGCCTGGTCGATAATGGTTTGTAGCTCTTGCTGCGGCAGGCTGACGCCGTGCCCCGGGCCGAGATAGAAGTTGGCGCCGAAGGTGCGCAGCTCTTCGCTCATCTTGGTATTGATGTCGAACCAGACGGCAGAGAGCGCCGTCACAATCGTGGCCCCGACCGTCAGGGCCACGAACACGACGCCTACACGCTGCAAACGCAGACGCAAGGCTCGCCAGACCAGTAGCCAGAGAAGATTGCGCTTAACGGCCATACAGCACCTCCACCGGATAAAGACGGGCGATGCGCCGGGCCGGGAACCAGGTGCCGATTAACGCAATCAGAACCGCAATAACCAACACGCAGGGCACCACTATCCAGGCAAAATTCAGCGGCGATCCAAACAGCATCAGGCCAATGGCCTGCGCTTGCCCCCAGCCGGCAATGCAGCCGAGGGCACCGCCGATAAAACCGCTGGTGGCGGCCTCAAGATAGAACAGCAAAAGAATTTGCCACGGTCTGGCGCCGAGCGCTTTCATCAAGCCGATTTCCCGGGCGCGCTCCATGATGGTGCTGGTCATGAGCGAAGCAATACCCATTGCCGCCGCCGCCAGCGCGGCCAGCGTCACCACCGCCATCAGCAGCTGGATTTTGTCTATGACCACCCCTTCCGAAGCGGCGACCTGCCAAACCGGACGCACCTCCGCCCCGGAAATCGCCTCCTGGAGCTGGTGCGCAATGGAGGAGACGTAAGCGGTGCAATACCACAGGTCATATTCCTCGGCGTTCAGGGCGTCCAGGTTCTCGCGCGCCCGACGGGACAGCGCGTTTTCCGGCACCGTCAGCGCCGAGACGCGAATGGCCTGCACTTTTCCCGGCAGTCCCAGCAACGACTGCACCACGGCGAGCGGCATGACCAATTGGTTGTCTTCCTCGCCGCCGCTGGACAAGATGCCGCTGACACTCACCTCGCGCGTCGCGCCGTCGGCGCGCAACGAAAGGCGATCGCCGACTTTCCAGCCGGTGCGGCGGGCCAACGCCTGACCGACCAGCGTTTGCGCCGTCTGGTCCGCCGGCTCCTGCGGCCAGGCGCCCGTGACCTGCCAAAACGGACTCACCGTTTGCTGGCCGGTGCGGTACCCCTCTTCGTCGGGGATGGCCACCG
Source organism: Sodalis praecaptivus (assembly GCF_000517425.1). NCBI lineage: Bacteria > Pseudomonadati > Pseudomonadota > Gammaproteobacteria > Enterobacterales > Bruguierivoracaceae > Sodalis > Sodalis praecaptivus. The sequence continues at coordinate 3,695,549 of NZ_CP006569.1, read as the reverse complement.
GTTGGTTGAAAAAGGTGCCCAGCACGCGGACATCGCGATAGCCGATCTTGACGTCGCCCGCCAGCATCGGCGCGAAACCGACGATATTGTTGCGCCAGAAAATATCCTTGATATTGGCCAACTCGGCTTCATCGAGGAAGTCCTGGCCGGACAGCGGGTTGCTTTTTTCGCTGAATACGGCGGGCAGCGCGGCCTGTCCGGCCGGTTCAATTAAAATATTGGCCCCGTAGGATTTCAGCTCCCGCGACATCTTATCGCCAATGTCGATGGACACCGCCAGCAGCGCCGAAATCAGGCTGGAGGCGAGAAAAACCGTCAATACCGCCAACCCTTTACGCCGGAGATGGTGTCCCCAGGACTGACGCAGCATGCGCCACAACATGGCTACTCCTCCTTCGCCTCGCCGGGCGCAAACTGCTCGGGTGCATCGCGGAACCGGTTATAGTTCGCGTCTGAGGCGAAATACCAGGTTTTACCGGCCCAGACATATTTAAATTCAGCCGCGGTATTGGTGAGCCGCGTCCCGTCCACCGGGTCGATCACGGGGATGGTCAGCACCGTGGAGAAATAATTCGCTCCCGCGGCCAGGGCCGCGCGGGGAATGACCAATTCCCGCGCGTCGTTGCGCCAGTTTTCGATGGGAACCGGATTGCATCCCCCCGGTTTGCCAATGGAGGGAATAAAGATATGCACACCGCAGGCGACGCAAATCACCTGATTGCCTTCCATGACGTAGCCCTGGTCGCCGCACAGCAGGCAGGCGTCGAACACCACGCCGAGACGCAACTTATCCGGGTAACGGTTGATGACGAAAAAGCGCACCGCTTTACCGTCATCCGCCACCCAGACAAAACGGTGCAGTTTACCGTCGCGAATCTGTTCGGTGGGAATATGTACCTGAGCGTCGCTGGCAAGCGTCACCGTTTGCGCTTCGGACAAGCGCGGCGGCTGCGAAGCCACCAGATTCCACCACAGCTGGCCGGCGATAACGACGACGGCGCAGCCGGCGGTGGTCAGCGCCAACCGGAGCGCGTTGCGCCGTTCGGCGCGGGCGAGGCGCCGGGCAATGGGTTCGCTCGCCGCGAGCACGGTGCGGTGCCGGCGCCACAGCGTCGGTAGCCAGCATACACCCAGCAACAGCAACAGGCCGGCGCCCGCCCAGCTGAACAGCGCCGCATTATTCGTCACGTGGGCGACAAAGCTGAGCAAGGGCTTCGCCAGCGGCAAAACCTGCAGTTTCATTAACAACAACAGTAGGTTACCGCTCAGCGGCAGCCACAGCATACCAAGCACCAGCAGCGCGAGCGGCCAGAACACCCAGCGAATACGCGCCACCAGCAGGCCGCAAAGCGCGGCGGCAAGGCTCAGCAAAGCAAACGCCAGCGCCAGCGCGGTAAGATTCAACAGCAGGTCGGTATTGAGAACGTGGGTGCTGGTCAGCCCGCCGAGATTCGGATCCAGCGCCCAATGGCGCGCCGCGCCAAACACCAAAACCCCTTGCCAGAGGTAGCGCACGGCGTTTGGCACCCACCAAAAACTGAGCAGAAACAGCAGCGATACCAGCACTTCGGCGCTGACTATCAGCAACTGCAACGGCTGAGAGCCTCGGAACCACAGCCCGCAAAGCAGACCGGCCACCAGACCCGCCAGCGTGGTCCACACCAGCGGACGCAGCGCGGGAGGCGGCTGGCGTCGCCAGAGCAAACCGGCAAGCAGGGCGATACAGAAAAAGGACTGTAGCGTTGTGGTAAAAAAATAACTCATAACGTCAACTCAGGTACGGCTGCCGCGGCGAAATGTTGCGCCGCCAGATAAAACATCCCGGGACGGACGGGACGGTCGCGCGGCGACCGTCCCCCGTTAAAGGCACTCCCCTCCGCGCCTTAATTCAGGCCGACGTATTTAAATTCATAGCTGACATCGAACGGTTTCCACCAGCGGCCGACGCCGGTTTCGCTATCGGTATGGCGGTGCATACCGGCTTTTGACGGTGGATCGATGTGATAGGTGACTTTGTAGTTACCCACGCCCATCATTTTAATGTTGGCGCCATAATGCGGACCATCGCTGGCGACCATCGGCATAAAGGTTCCTTCCTGCTTTTCGCCGGTGTCATTGTTGACCAGGGTGTAATTGATCGTCAGAAATGGAATCCATTCCCCCGCGCCAAACCCGTTTTTGTTCCCTTCCGTGGCGTGAATGTCGGCCTCCAGATGGATGTCGGACTTTGCCGCCGAAAGCCCCATCCCGCGCGGCTCCATATCAATCGGCTGTAAATAGACGGCGGCCAGCTCCATTTCATTCATGGTGACCGGCTCGCCCGCCGGATATTCCTTAAACGCCAGCGCGGCGGGCGCGGTAAAAATCCCGGCGATCGCAGCGCTGGCGATCAGTGTCTTGTTGATGGTCATCTGACATTTCCTCTGGTCGTAAAAATAAAAAAACTACGGATTGGTGTGACGTGTTTCGCCGGCGACCGTGCCGCGACGCTGCATCACCCACAGCGCGACCAGCGCCGCGAGCAGCAAAATCGCCTGGGGCAGCAGGGTTTCCCAATAGGGATAAATGCCCAGCCAGCCGATTTCCGGCATCCCGCTGAGCAGCGTGGGCTGGAACAGTTTGCCTTCCACCAGCTCCAGCACTCCTTTACCGGCAAAGACGAAAGCCATCAGGTACATAAAACTGCCGGTCAACATAAAGAAGGGCTTAAGCGGCAACTTGACCACCGAGTAGCGCATGACCAGCCAGGCCAGCAACAGCACCACGCAGCCAATGGCGAATCCGGCGCCAATCGCCATATGGCCGGCAACATTTTGCGCGTCGCCTATCAGTGCAGCGTAAAACAGCACCGTCTCTGCGCCTTCGCGGTACACGGCCAAGAAACAGGTTAACCACAGCCCGATGAGCGATTGACGGGATAACGAATGGGATAACTTGCCTTCCAGCCAGGCCTGCCAGCGGCGCGCCTCGACTTTGGAAAGCAGCCAGTAGCTCATAAAGAACAGCATCACCACCGCTATCAGCATCGTAATGCCCTCCAACAGCTCCCGGCTGGCGCCTGAGTTGGCAAACAGCAGCTGAAAGAGGGCGGCGGTGATCACGCTCGCCAATAGCGCGACAACTACCGACTGGCGGATGAGCGGCAGCTTGTCCTGATGGTTGTTTTTCACCAAATAAGCGACGATGGCCGCCACGATTAATAGCGCTTCCAGCCCTTCGCGCACGATGATCATCAAACTATAGAGCAGCAGGCTCCATTGGGTTTCATCCCCCGCGCCCAGCAGCGTGACCGCGTCTTGCAGATCGTGCTGTAGCGCGCGGGCCTCCGCCGTCAGTTTGTCCGCCGGCTGTCCGGCCTTCATCAGGCTGACCAGGCGGGTGAAATGGTTTTCCAGCTGCGTTTTGAACGCGGCATCGCGCGCGCCGATTTTGTTTTCCATGCCGGTGGCTTCAAAGCGATCAAAGTAGGCGTCTTGAACAGCCAGGATCGCGTCCTGCGCGCTGCCGCTGTGGTAACGCGCAATCGCGTCGCCAATGCTCTGATTTATCCCCGCCGCCACCGTGGCCCAATCGGCGTCAGGTGTCTCTTTGCTGGCCGCCGGAGTATCCGCGGTCGACGGCTGCGCGCTTACCGGCTGACCGTCACGCGTGGTCGGCAGGCCAGGCAATATGTCTTCGATATCCTGCAGCAGCGTCGTGACCTGATAGGCAACGTCATTCAGGCGGTCGGGCTCGACGGTCAGCGCGGTGAGTGCGGTAAATTGCTGGTTGATGGCGGCCGCGTCTTTTGCACTTCGGTTTTGGCGCACCGACATTTCCATTTCGGAGTTTTTGAATCCCTGGAAGTGCGCCTGCTTGACGCGCTCACTGGCGACAGCGTACTGGCCCGCCTGATAGGCGTTTACCGCCTCGGCCAGCAAATCATCGATGGTGCGGAAACTGTCTTGCCAATAGACGGCGATATCGGTACGGGTCAATGCCGTATGCTGTTCTTCCGCCACCAGTTGGTGCCCGCCGTCCAACACCGGCGCCACCTCGCGCAGCGCCGACTTCAGCCCGGCGATTTTGGACTGCACCTCGCTCACCGCTTTACCGTCGCCAATCATCCGACGGATTTCACCGAACGCGCTCTCCATTTCATAGCTTTTATTGGCGGAGATATTGATGCGTATCGGCCCTTCAAGGTTCTCAAAGACCTCGAAATAGGCCATTTGTACTTCGCGGCGCGCCGCGGTGTTTTGGTGTTGCTGATAGAGCTCCGCCGTTTTATCAAGGCGCTGCTCGATATCTTCAATAAAGGGCGCGTACTGGGTTTGCGCCCAGACGCATGCGCTGTAAAGCACGCCAAACACGGCCAGCAGAAAGGATCGGGCAATAAACACAATGCATACCGTCAAAACACAAATGATAATGATTATCATGAAGCTTTTTTGTCATTTGTACATGACCAGGATCATAAAAATGACAAACAGTGACAGAATGTTTAAATTTCTCTCTGAAATATCGTTGAATAACCTCTTCTTTTTAAGAGCTTGGTGTTATTAAAGCGCGTATTTTATCGGGTTTTATATCCCTACGGCGACCACGGAAATAAACCCCTCGCAGCACGCGTACGAAAAACCGTGCTCGGTTGGTCGCGGTTTAATGGCGGCCCCGTTTATTTCCGTCGGCATGAAGGCTTACTGCGTGATTACGGGTTTATTTTGGGCGAGGCGCCGTAAAAAAGGGCCGTAGCCACGTTCACCCATCCAGAAATTAATGCTTTTCTCCACGCCCACTGAGGTCATTGTTGCCCCGGTAATACCGTCGACGGCGTAAACATCCTGCGGATCGGCGCCCTGTTGCACGACCCTCAGTGCGGGCTGCGCTTGATCATTCAACACTTTTTTTCCGGCCCACTGGTGTAGCCATGCGGGATCTTCTACCCGCGCGCCCAATAGCGGGGTTTCATTTTGCTGGTAATAAAGCAAGTTTTTCACCGTGCGGCCATCGGGCGCCAACGCAATAAACGCGTGCATCATCGACTTCGCGCCCTTACCCCGTATAGGTAGTATAACTTGTTGAATATTATCATTTTCATGGATGAAGTAAACCTCCCCGGTGTTGCAGCGACGGCGTATTTGCGCCGGATCCCTGTCCGCTGGCAGGGTGGCACAGGATGTTGGCGCGTCCTGGAAGGAGGCGCTTGGTATTAACGCGCCGCTCGCCAAATCGACCTGACGGGCGATGACCCGACGATGGTAAAGGTTTTGCAGGACGCGCGCGTCGGTTTCATCGGCTTTGGCCAGCCCGGCAACCTGAATAATTGCTCCGATTCGCTGCTCATCGGCCGGCTCCGCGTTATTGTTTTGCAATAGCAAAAAATACACGGCTAGCACCGCAAAACAGAGAACACAAAATAACATCAGGGATGCAACAATAATTTTACCTTTCTTCATTGTTTTATTTTCTCACCCTTTCCAAGACGCCCTGGGCGAGCGTGGAAATAACATTGTTATTGGCGAATACATATGCCACCGACAGACCCGTTTTGCAAACGGCAATCAAGGATAAGGAAAAGGAAAGGGAGATAAGGGCCGGCGGCGCCGGAATGAGAAGAGGGGATAATTCGGGTAATAAGCAGGGTGGGCGGTTATTTAGGGCAGAAAAAATGAGGAGTAGGGAAAGTGAGGAACAGAGGATAAGTAAATGAGAGATGAGGAAGGGAAAAAGACAGCGAAAAAGCAAAGCGGGGAAGATGGGGAAGAAGGGGAAGTGGGAAGATGGGCAAGTGGGAAGAAGGGAACGGAGGAAGTGGGGCGGCGGCGGGAGGAAAGGTAGTCAAGGAAGAGAGGATCGGCTAAAATTGCCCACCGGCGCCACGTTTATCTATGATTTCATTGCCAAATTTCAAAGATACCTTACTTTTCAGAGAGATAATTATGTCACAATTGCCAAATTGCCCAAAATGCAACTCTGCCTATACCTGGCAACAGGATGAGCAGCTCAATTGCCCGGAGTGCGGCCACGAATGGTCGCAGGCAGAGGCGAGCGCAGGACCGGAAGACGGGCTGGTGGTGCGTGATGCCAACGGCAATCTGTTGGCGGACGGGGATGCGGTGACGGTCATTAAAGATCTGAAAGTAAAAGGCAGCGCCTCGACGCTAAAAATCGGCACCAAAGTGAAGAGTATTCGATTAGTGGAAGGAGACCACAATATCGACTGTAAGATCGACGGATTCGGCGCCATGAAGCTGAAATCGGAATTTGTGAAGAAAATATAACTTTCCGTTGCGCGGGACAGGGTTTCCTATTTGTTCTAGGGTGACAATGAATTACCATAGCGTTACTTTTATCAGCTTTGGTACATGGATCCCCAATGCGTCACCTGGCAGCCCTTGTTCCTTTAATTGCTCTGCTTGCCGCGTGCAGTAGTAAGCCATCCTCCTCCGATATGGCCTCGCAGGAAGCGCCTTTAACCGGTGGGTTCCTGCGTCAGCCGCAGGCGGGCGCCGCCAGCCCCGCGCTGTATGGCGATTTCGCCGCCAATCCCAACGCCGAGCGTTTTATCGATAAAATGGTCAATGAGCATGGCTTTGACCGCCAGGAGCTGCATAACCTGCTGGCCCAAACGCAGCGGCTTGACTCGGTACTGCGGCTTATGGAGCGGCAGGCGCCCGCGCCTGTTGCGCAAGCGCCTGCCGGGCCGAACGGCGCCTGGCTGCGCTATCGTAAAAAATTCATCACCCCGGACAACGTGCAAAACGGCGTCGTGTTTTGGAATCAGAACGAAGACGCTTTGCAGCGCGCCGCGCGCCAATATGGCGTACCGCCGGAAATTATTGTCGGCATTATAGGCGTCGAGACCCGCTGGGGAAGGGTGATGGGCAAAACGCGCATCATCGATGCGCTGGCGACGCTGGCGTTCGATTATCCGCGCCGCGGCGACTATTTCGCCGCCGAGCTGGAAACGTTTTTGCTAATGGCGCGCGATGAGGGCGACGATCCGCTCGCGCTGCGCGGCTCCTATGCCGGTGCGATGGGCTACGGCCAATTTATGCCTTCCTCTTTCAAACAGTACGCCGTGGATTTCGACGGCGATGGCCATATCAATCTGTGGGATCCGCAGGACGCCATCGGCAGCGTCGCCAATTATTTCCATGCCCACGGCTGGGTACCGGGAGGCTTGGTGGCGGTGCCCGCCAGCGGTCAGGCGCCCTGGTTACAAAATGGCTATGACACGCGTTATACCCTGGCGACGCTGTCCGCCGCGGGGCTGTCGCCGCTTGCGCCGCTCGGGACTGAACAACAGGCCAGCCTGCTGCGTCTGGATATCGGCACCGGTTACCAGTATTGGTACGGGCTGCCGAACTTCTATGTCATTACCCGCTACAACCATAATACCCATTACGCCATGGCGGTATGGCAACTGGGCGAGGCGGTGAGCCGGGCGCGGCTGGGCGGTTAACGTTTAGGGGTAAAAAACGGGCGCTGGTGAATAGCGCCCGTCGAGGTCGGTCAAATAAAGGGGTGGCAACGACGGTTATTCGTAGCGGCGGAAATAGCGCTCCAGGCGGTTTTGCACCTTACCCAGCGCCGTGCTGAACAACAAATAAATCGCCGCCGCTTCGATATAGAGAATCAACGGCTCATAGGTCACCGACACAATGCGCTGCGCGGCCAGAAACATTTCCGGCACGGTAATGACCGCCGCCAGCGAGGTGTCTTTGATAAGCGAGATAAATGAATTGGCCAGCGGGGGTATGGAGACAAACACCGACTGCGGCAAAATGACCCTGCGCATCGCCTGGGTCGAATTCATGCCGATGGCCCATGCCGCTTCCCACTGCGCCTTGGGCACCGAGACGATGGCGCCGCGGATTATCTCCGAGCTGTAAGCGCCGACGCTCAGGGTGAAACCAATCAAAGCCGCCGGGAAAGCGTCCAAAGTGACGCCGGCGCTGGGCAAACCATAGAAAATCAAAAACAGCTGCACCAGCAGCGGTGTTCCCCGAATAACCCAGACATAAAAATCAGCAATTCCTTTTAGCGGTTGCGGGCCATACAAACGTACCAGCGCCACCAGAAACCCTACCACCAGGCCGCCGACAAACGACAGCAGCGCCAGCGGCAGGGTAAACATCAGCCCGGCTGTAAACAAACGCCAAAAGGAGTCGTACATTAATTGCAGCCATGGCGGCATCGGTATGACTCCCGGAGAAAAAAATTACTGAGAAACGTCCTGGCCGAAATAGCGCAGCGAAATAGTTTTATAGGTGCCGTCGGCTTTAATCTCATCCAGGGCTTTATTGATGGCGTCCACCAGGGCGGTTTGGTTTTTACGCACCAGAATGCCCGATGGCGCATTGGCGGGTTCAGAGGCGGCCACTTTCACTTTAGCGTTCGGCTGGTGTTTTTTGAAATCCAAGAACGACAAATTGTCATTAAGCGTGGCGGCTGCGCGCCCGGTGATGACCAGACCCACAGATTGCGTAAAGCCGTCGGTCGGCACAATATCGGCGCCATATTTGCTGGCCAGCTGCGAATAATTGCTGGTCAAACTTTGGGCGGATTTTTGGCCTTTCAGGTCGCTGAAGTTTTTGATCGTGGTATTGTCGTCGCGGGTAATCAACACCACTTTTGAATCGATATAAGGTTGGGAGAAATCATATTTCGCCTGGCGTTCCGGCGTGATGCCCACCTGATTAATGACCGCGTCATAACGTTTACCGTCCAGACCGGCGATTAGACCATCCCAGCGACCTTCGATAAACTTGGCCTTGACGCCCAGCTTCTCGGCTACCGCCCGCCCCAGATCCACGTCAAAGCCGACCAGTTTGTCGCTCTCGTCGTGAAACGTATAAGGCGCATAAGTCCCCTCGGTGCCGAAGGTTATGGTGCCGGTGGACTTAATCGCCGCCAAATCGTCTGCGGCCTGAACTTGCGCTGCGGTAAATGCGAGGGTACTGAATAACAGTGCCAAAGTTATTTTTTTCATGATTATTCCTGAAAAGACCGTATTAAGAGGCAAACATCGCTTCGGGTGCCGGCAATGCTAAACTATTTTACTTTCAGGTCTAAAGCATTTTATGTCATTAGTCATTGCGTTTGGTTATACAATCCACGTACGTTTGCAACTGTAGTGCATCGCGCTCAGCGTGACAAGGGCGCCGGCGGCGGCGGTCCCGAAAGTAAAAGTTGGAATGCGACGCTTATAAACACCTATTGACAGCCAGGCCGCCCAGTCTGCACGATCGCAGTAAGCCACATCGGTTCAGGATAAGAATATGATAAACGACAGCGAACTCTACGCGCTTAGCGCGCGGCTGGGCGCGGCGCTCAAGCGGGACAATAAGTTTATTACCTGCGCCGAGTCTTGCACCGGCGGCTTGGTGGCCAAGACCATTACCGACGTTTCCGGCAGCGCCGGCTGGTTTGAGCGCGGCTTTGTCACCTACGGCAATCAGGCGAAAACCGATTTGCTGGGTGTGCGCCCCCGGACCCTGGAACAGCACGGCGCGGTGAGCGATCCGGTGGTGCAGGAGATGGCCTGCGGCGCGCTGCGCGCTGCGTCCGCCGACTACGCGGTGGCGATAAGCGGTATCGCCGGCCCCGACGGCGGCACGATTGAAAAACCGGTGGGTACCGTCTGGTTCGGTTTCGCCGCCGCGCAGGGCGATCCCTTTTCCCAACTGATGCATTTCGAGGGCGACAGGGACGCGGTGCGCCGTCAGGCGGTGCATTTCGCGCTCACCACATTGCTCGCGACATTTCTCTAAAATCCGCTTGATACTGTACAGTCATACAGTATAATTAGCACTCAGTACCGCCGGTACATATCGTTGGCGAAAGAGGGTGGCGATGTCGCTCCCCGCTTGATAGGAGTTGAAATGGCTATTGATGAGAATAAACAAAAGGCGTTAGCGGCAGCACTGGGTCAAATTGAAAAGCAATTCGGCAAGGGCTCGATCATGCGCCTGGGTGAAGATCGCTCCATGGATGTTGAAACGATCTCCACAGGTTCTCTGTCTCTGGATATTGCGTTGGGCGCCGGTGGGCTGCCCATGGGCCGTATCGTTGAAATCTACGGCCCGGAATCATCGGGTAAAACCACTCTGACCCTGCAGGTTATCGCCGCGGCGCAGCGCGAAGGCAAAACCTGCGCCTTTATCGATGCCGAGCATGCCCTGGACCCTATCTACGCCAAAAAGCTGGGCGTCGATATCGATAATCTGTTGTGCTCCCAGCCGGATACCGGCGAACAGGCGCTGGAAATCTGCGATGCTCTGACCCGCTCCGGCGCCGTAGACGTCATCATCGTCGACTCCGTGGCGGCACTGACGCCGAAAGCGGAAATCGAGGGTGAGATCGGCGATTCCCATATGGGGCTGGCCGCCCGTATGATGAGCCAGGCGATGCGCAAACTGGCGGGTAATTTGAAAAACGCCAATACGCTGCTGATTTTCATTAACCAGATCCGCATGAAGATCGGCGTTATGTTCGGTAACCCGGAGACCACGACCGGCGGTAATGCGCTTAAGTTTTACGCATCGGTTCGTCTGGATATCCGCCGTATCGGCTCGGTGAAAGAAGGCGATGTGGTGGTGGGCAGCGAAACCCGCGTCAAAGTCGTGAAGAACAAAGTCGCCGCGCCGTTTAAACAGGCCGAATTCCAGATCATGTACGGCGAAGGCATCAACATTCGCGGTGAGCTGGTCGATCTGGGCGTCAAGCACAAGCTGATAGAGAAAGCGGGCGCCTGGTACAGCTATAACGGCGAGAAGATCGGTCAGGGCAAGGCCAATGCCTGCACCTTTCTGAAGGACCATCCCGAACTGGCGGCGGAGCTGGATAAAAAGCTGCGCGACATGCTGCTGCATAGCGCCGATGGCAACAGCCTGGTCAGCGACGTGGAAAGCGAGGACGAAAGCGCCAGCGAGCGTAATGAAGAGTTTTAACCGACAGGCGGTGAAGACGACGGCGCCGGCTGCGGCGCGCGGTCGCTAACGCGGTGGCCTCCATACTCGACCGGGCTTTGGGGCTGCTGTCCCGCCGCGATCACAGTGAAGCCGAACTGCGGCGTAAGTTGGCGGTACCGCCGGTAGCGCGCCGTCGCTTTCGCGAGCGCACCGATGCGCAACCCGCGACCGCGGTAAGCCAGGACGAGATCGACCAGGCGATCGCTTATTGTCATGACCACGACTGGCTTGACGATGGGCGCTTCGCCCGGCGCTATGTCAGCCGCCGCAGCAAACAAGGCTATGGCGAACAGCGCATTCGTATGGAACTGATGCAGAAAGGAATCAACAGGGACGACATCGATGCGGCCTTCGCCGAAGCGGAGATCGATCGCACGGCGCAGGCGTTCGCCGTGGCGGTGAAAAAGTTCGGGCAGCCGCTGCCGGCCGAGCCGCAGACCAAAATCAAAGTGCAGCGTTATCTACTCTCCCGCGGCTTTTCCTTCGACGAAATCCGGTCTATTTATACAAATTTATAAATAGATGGCGTGCGGGATTTTACTTCGCACCAAAGAAAATTTATCTTATTCCCACTTTTTACGATCCTGAACGCTACTGCAGCGCCTTACTACTGCGCTATTCTGTTCACGATTCGATCTTTTTTTGCATGATTCCGGGACAACTATGAGCAAGAGCACCGCTGAGATCCGTCAGGCGTTTCTCGATTTTTTCCATAGCAAGGGACATCAGGTGGTGGCAAGCAGCTCACTGGTGCCTGATAACGATCCAACATTGCTGTTCACCAACGCCGGCATGAACCAGTTCAAGGATGTGTTCCTGGGTCTGGATAACCGTTCCTACCGGCGTGCCACCACATCGCAGCGCTGCGTGCGGGCGGGCGGCAAGCACAACGATTTGGAAAACGTCGGCTACACGGCGCGCCACCACACCTTTTTTGAGATGCTGGGGAATTTCAGCTTCGGCGACTATTTCAAACATGATGCTATCCGGTTCGCCTGGGAACTGTTGACCGGTGAACAATGGTTCAACCTGCCTAAAGAGAAGCTGTGGGTGACGGTGTATGCCACCGATGATGAAGCCTACAACATCTGGGCCAGCGAGGTGGGGGTACCCGCCGAGCGCATCATCCGTATCGGCGATAATAAAGGTAGCGCCTATGCCTCCGATAATTTCTGGCAAATGGGCGACACCGGTCCCTGCGGTCCTTGCTCGGAGATTTTTTATGATCACGGCGAGCATATCTGGGGCGGTCCGCCGGGAAGCCCGGAGGAAGACGGCGACCGCTACATCGAGATCTGGAACCTGGTGTTCATGCAATTTAACCGCCAGGCCGACGGCACCCTGTTGCCGTTGCCGAAACCCTCGGTGGATACCGGTATGGGGCTGGAGCGTATTGCCGCGGTATTGCAACATGTCAACTCGAACTATGATATCGACCTGTTCAAGACGCTTATCGCCGCCGCGGCCCAGGCAACCGGCGCCCGCGATCCCGACAGCAAATCGCTGCGCGTTATCGCCGATCACATTCGCTCTTGCGCGTACCTGGTCAGCGACGGCGTCGTGCCGTCCAACGAGGGCCGGGGCTATGTCCTGCGCCGCATCATCCGCCGCGCGATTCGTCACGGCAACATGCTGGGCGCCAGCGACACCTTTTTCTATAAGCTGGTCGCGCCGCTCATCGCGGTGATGGGCAGCGCCGCGAGCCAGCTGCAGCCGCAACAGGCGATGGTGGAGCAGGTGCTGCGCGCCGAGGAAGAGCAGTTCGCCCGCACGCTGGAGCGCGGCCTGACGCTGCTGGACGAGGAGTTAGCCAAACTGACTGGCGACACCCTCGACGGCGAAACCGCTTTCCGCCTGTATGATACTTACGGTTTCCCGCTGGATTTGACCGCCGATGTCTGCCGGGAACGCAACTTGCGCGTCGACGAGGCGGGCTTTGAACGCGCCATGGAGGCGCAGCGCAAACGTGCGCGCGAGTCGAGCGGTTTCGGCGCCGACTACAACAGCCTGCTGCGCGTGGACGAAACTACCCGGTTCTTCGGCTATGAACAGCTTGCGCACCAGGGACGCGTGACCGCGCTGTTCCGCGACGGCCAGCCGGTAGAGGTCATCCGTCAGGGTGAAGAGGCGGTGGTGGTGCTTGACGAAACGCCGTTCTATGGCGAATCGGGCGGACAGGTGGGCGATCAGGGCGAATTAAAAGCGGCTTCCGGCGTGTTTGAGGTAGCAGACACGCAGAAATACGGCAAGGCATTTGGCCATCTGGGCAAGCTTAGCTACGGTGAACTGAAATTGGGCGCGCAGGTCGCGGCGCAGGTCGATAGCGCGCGACGCGAGCGCATCCGCTTGAATCATTCGGCCACCCATTTGCTGCATGCGGCGCTGCGTCAGGTACTCGGTGAACATGTCGGGCAGAAGGGGTCGTTGGTGAACGATCACTACCTGCGTTTCGACTTCTCCCATAATGAAGCCATGAAACCCGAACAGATCCGCCGGGTGGAAGATATCGTAAATGCGCAGATCCGCCGCAACCTGCCCATCCAGACGGAGATTATGGCGCTGGAAGACGCCCGCAATAAAGGGGCCATGGCGCTGTTCGGTGAAAAATACGAGGCGCAGGTCAGGGTGCTGAGCATGGGTGATTTCTCTACCGAGCTGTGCGGCGGGACCCACGCCAGCCGCACCGGCGATATCGGCCTGTTCCGCATTACTTCGGAATCCGGCACCGCCGCCGGTATCCGCCGTATCGAAGCGGTCACCGGCGAAGGGGCGCTGGCGTCGCTTCATCAGCAGAGCGATTTGGTGCATCATATTGCTCAGTTGGTGAAAGGCGACAGTCAAACGCTGGTGGATAAAGTACGGGCGCTACAGGAGCGGTCTCGCCAGTTGGAAAAGGATCTCCAGCAGTTGAAAAACCAGCAGGCCGCGCAGGAAAGCGCATCGCTCGGCCGAAACGTGCGCGATATCAACGGCGTCAAGGTCCTGGTGAGCCAACTGGACAATGTCGAGCCGAAAATGCTGCGCACCATGGTGGACGACCTGAAAAACCAATTGGGTTCGGCGGTCATCGTTCTCGCCACGGCGGCGGAAGGTAAAGTTAGCCTGATAGCCGGCGTGACCAAAGATTTGACCGAGCGGGTCAAAGCGGGTGATATTGTCGGTCACCTCGCGCAGCAGGTGGGGGGGAAAGGCGGTGGACGCCCCGATCTGGCGCAAGCGGGCGGCAGCGACATCGCCGCTTTACCGGCCGCGCTGGCAAGCTTAGATGCAATGCTGGCCGCAAAACTCTGAGTAGAATAAGAATACGTTATAATAAACACCCTAACTTTCTGTTAAGTTAGGGTGTTTCAATACATACTCTTCCGGGAAACAAAAGTTAGGCGCGAAGCTGGTCATATCGACTAAACTTATACCAGATATGGAAAGCGCCCGGCCGGCCGGCGTGTGTCGCATGCATGCTACACGGCTTACGCTTTCACGGTATATGATGGATAATGGCGGGAAACTGAGAGACCCGACTCTTTTAATCTTTCAAGGAGCAAAGAATGCTTATTCTGACTCGTCGAGTTGGTGAAACCCTCATGATAGGCGATGAGGTTACGGTTACTGTTTTAGGCGTCAAAGGCAACCAAGTCCGTATCGGTGTTAATGCTCCTAAAGAAGTTTCTGTGCACCGCGAAGAAATATACCAGCGTATCCAGGCTGAGAAGTCGCAACAGACTCCTTACTGATCCCTTTTCAGCGCCTTGCCCCGTGCGAGGCGCAGGCCCGTGATAACCCCGTTATCAGCGTCTTTCTTTTTCTTCAGTCTGTTTCCTCTGCTTTCCAAAAATGGCCAAGAGACGGTTATTTTACCGCTATTTAGCTGCCAATCTGCGCAAGTTGCATGGGAATTGCGCAATCGCTTCCCGGCGGGCAAAAAAGGGTTTGACTTATCAAGCCCAGAAAGTAATATGTGCGCCACGCAGTGCCGATGAGCTTCAACAGCGGCGCGTAGGTGAGGTGGCCGAGAGGCTGAAGGCGCTCCCCTGCTAAGGGAGTATACGGTCAAAAGCTGTATCGAGGGTTCGAATCCCTCCCTCACCGCCATTTACAATGCATCCGTAGCTCAGCTGGATAGAGTACTCGGCTACGAACCGAGCGGTCGGAGGTTCGAATCCTCCCGGATGCACCATTCACTGGCTTGGTGGCAGAGTCAGGGGCCCGGCGAATACACTTGCCGGAGCGGTAAATGTCGGACAGTCCAAAGAAAAGCACGTCGCACATGACGTCATAATAATTATTAAATGCATCCGTAGCTCAGCTGGATAGAGTACTCGGCTACGAACCGAGCGGTCGGAGGTTCGAATCCTCCCGGATGCACCATTCACTGGCTCGGCGACAGGGTCAGGGACCGGACGGGTTTGACCTGCCGGCCAACGCAAAGCGCTATGCTTTACGTATAGAAACACACCGCGCATCATCACTTTAGTGTTAACACGCATCCGTAGCTCAGCTGGATAGAGTACTCGGCTACGAACCGAGCGGTCGGAGGTTCGAATCCTCCCGGATGCACCATTCCTCATGTCGTTACCTGCTGCTTTGTTTCTTATCTTTGTGGCTTAGTCCTAAGCCGATTGCCTTCTGCACCGTTTTGCGTTTTCCTCTGATGCGTTGTCTGCGGCGTCATCATTATCGCATGGCCATCCCTGCCGTATCGCCCGATTGCTGGCGATCGCCATCCTCGCGGCTTCTCGCATTATCGCCGTCGCGCGCGCTCGTTTCTTTCTCTCACTCTCAGCGTCTCTCGTTGCCCCTCACCACGTCGGCGTTTCTCTCTGGGTGTTTTTAACGGTGTCGGTGTTCCCAACCCCTGCCGTTAAGTGACCAAGATGGCCCGCCGTGGCGTATCCGCCCTGAGTCCGGTGAACGACTTCTTTTCGGCTGAGACCGTTCAGCCATCGCGCATCCTTTGCGCCTGTCTCGCCTGGGTAAGCGCCTGCCGCGGCGCGCCATTCCAAACCGCGAGGCACATCCGGCGCCAACAGAATCAGCGACAATGTTACGAGATTGCGCTAAAGTAAACGCTTATTTTACAGCTTCAGGTGAGCAACGATGTACGATCAGTACCAAGGATTGATCTTCGATATGGATGGCACGCTGCTTGATACGGAACCGACGCACCGCAAAGCCTGGCGCCAGGCGCTGGCGCCTTACGGGATGCAGTTCGACGAGGCGGCCGTGGTCTCGTTAAACGGATCGCCGACCTGGCATATTGCGAAAATGATCATTGAGCATCATCAATCGCCCATCGATCCCCATCAGTTGGCCCGTGAAAAAACCGCGGCGCTGCATAACATTCTCTTTGACGATGTGACCGCGCTGCCCCTTATCGACGTCGTCAAGCGCTACCATGGCAAACGTCCGATGGCGGTGGGGACCGGCAGTGAACATGCGATGGCGGAGGCCCTATTGCGCCATCTCGGGCTGTTGCACTATTTCGACGCCATCGTCGGCGCCGACGATGTCAGCCGTCATAAACCCGATCCGCAAACCTTCCTGCGCTGCGCGGAGCTTATCGGTGTTCCGCCCGAGGCCTGCGTAGTTTTTGAAGACGCCGACTTTGGTATTATGGCCGCGCAGGCGGCCAAAATGGCGTTTGTCGATGTTCGGGCCTTGAGCGCGTGACGTTAATCAACCATGGCCTTGAACGAGCCGGAACCCTTATGCTAAGCCCAAACACTGTCAACTGCGGGAGGTCAATTTGATCCCGGATGTATCAAACGCGCTTTCCTGGCTGGAAGCCAACCCTCAAGCACTGAAGGGCATTCGTCGCGGCGTCGAGCGTGAAGGGCTGCGCATCAATGCCAACGGAAGCCTGGCGCAGACCCCCCATCCCGAGTCCCTCGGCTCGGCGCTGACCCATAAGTGGATCACAACCGATTTCGCCGAGGCGCTGCTGGAGTTTATTACGCCGGTTGACGACGATATCGGCCATATGCTGACGCTGTTGCGCGATATACATCGTTATGTCGCTCGCCACCTGGGGGATGAACGCCTGTGGCCGATGAGCATGCCGTGTTTCATTGACGGCGCTCAGCCCATCGAATTGGCGCAATACGGCAGTTCTAACATCGGGCGTATGAAGACGCTGTACCGCGAAGGATTAAAGAATCGCTATAGCGCCCTGATGCAGGTGATAGCCGGCGTGCATTACAATTTCTCTCTGCCGCTGGCCTTCTGGCAGGCCTACGCCGGTATTCGCGACGAGGTAAGCGGCAAGGAGGCGATCTCCGCCGGCTACCTGCGGCTTATCCGTAACTATTATCGATTCGGCTGGATTATCCCTTACCTCTTTGGCGCCTCGCCGGGCATCTGTCCGTCTTTCCTCAACGGCCGCACGACCGATCTGCCGTTTGAGCACGCGCCGTCGGGGCTGATTTATCTGCCCTACGCGACCTCGTTGCGCTTGAGCGATTTAGGCTACACCAATAAGTCGCAAAGTCAGCTGGGCATTACCTTTAACCATTTGGATGAGTATGTCCGCGGTCTAAAACAGGCGATTAAAACCCCCTCCGCCGACTACCAGCGCATGGGGTTGCAACGGGACGGCCGTTATCTGCAGCTGAATACGAATGTGTTGCAAATTGAAAACGAACTGTATGCGCCGATACGGCCCAAGCGGGTGACGCGGAATGACGAATCCCCGTCCGACGCGCTGATGCGCGGCGGTATTGAGTATGTGGAAGTGCGCTCTCTGGATATCAACCCTTTCTCGCCGGTGGGCGTAGACGAAGAGCAGGCGCGCTTTCTGGATCTTTTTCTGATTTGGTGTACGCTGGCTGAAGCGCCGGAGATGAGCGCGGAAGAGTTACTCTGTACCCGCAGCAACTGGAATCGGGTGATCCTCGAAGGGCGCAAGCCCGGCCTGATGCTCGGTATTGACTGCGGCAGCACCGAGCAGCCGCTGACCACCCTCGGCAAATCGCTGTTTAGCGATCTGCGGCGCGTGGCCGAAACCCTCGACAGCAATAATGGTGACACGCACTACCAGCAGGTGTGCGATAAACTGGTGGCGGGTTTCGATTATCCCGAGCTGACACTCTCCGCCCGTTTTCTGGATCAATTAATCGAGCACGGTATTGGCGGGCTGGGGTTGATATTGGCCAACGATTATCGCCAAACGCTGCGCGATGAGCCGCTAGAGGTGCTGAAGGCGGCGGAGCTTGATGATGAACGGGTACGCTCCTGGCAGCGGCAGCGTGCTCTGGAAGCGGCGGATAGCCTGAGTTTCGATGAATTTTTAGCGAGCCAGAACGGGCGCTGAAAAAAGAAAAGGCCACAGAAACTGTGGCCAAATTAACATTCCTGTTAACAGGGATGATGATAACAAATGCGCGTCTTTCATATGTTATGACCCACGGCGGGGAAAAAGGTTTCCTTACATTCGCAAAAAAATAAATTATTTTTAATGGAGGTGACATCATGCCACTTTTGGATAGCTTTACCGTAGACCATACCCGTATGGCGGCGCCTGCGGTCCGTGTTGCGAAAACCATGAATACACCTCATGGCGATACTATCACCGTCTTTGATCTGCGTTTCTGCCGGCCAAACCTGGAAGTGATGCCGGAGCGGGGCATTCATACGCTGGAGCATCTCTTTGCCGGCTTTATGCGCAACCATTTGAACGGAGAAGGCGTTGAAATTGTAGATATTTCTCCGATGGGCTGCCGTACCGGTTTCTATATGAGCCTTATCGGCGCGCCGGATGAGCAGCGTGTGGCCGATGCCTGGAAAGCGGCGATGGCCGATGTGCTGAAGGTAAAAGACCAAAAGCAGATCCCCGAATTGAACGAGTACCAGTGCGGCACGTATCAAATGCATTCGCTCAAGGAAGCGCAAGATATCGCGCAACACATTCTGGATAACGCTATACGCGTTAATCAGAACGACGAACTGGCGCTGCCGAAAGAAAAGCTGGCGGAGCTGCATATCTAGTTGGCGCGAAGCGCGCCTTGCCGGCGGCCTGCGGGCGAACCCCCAGCGCGGCGGATAACCGCTGCGGGTTCGCCCGCTATCGCGGCCGGCAGCGGTGTTCAACCATAGACCGCCTAAGAGTAGGGCTCACCCGCGGGTGAGCCTTTTTAGTTACTGCCTGAAGGAGATCATAAACCCCCCCCCGCCGTCAGCAACGGTCGGATGGCCCAGGGGGCAGGTAAAATGGCTGGTTTGAGCGGCGGCGTGCCCGGCGGGGGCGCTTACTTCCCGTCGACGCCTTGCTTTAACGGCTTTATGGGCGTGATGCGCACCTGCTTTATCATATTGTCCTGCACAGCCAGTATATCGATCTGATAGCTGCCGATATGCGTATGGGTATTGGCCAGCGGTATATCTTCCAGCACTTCCAGCAGCATACCGTTAATGGTGCGCGCTTCCTCTTCCGGTAGCGACCAGTTAAACGCCTTGTTAAGCTCGCGGATACTGGCGCCGCCCTCGATGATCACCGAACCGTCGCTTTGCGGAATGACCTCCTCCGCCAGGCTGGGAGACATGGAGGTGGTAAAATCCCCCACGATCTCCTCAAGAATATCCTCCACCGTCACCAGCCCCTGGATATCGCCGTACTCGTTGACGATAATGCCCACCTTTTCTTTATTGCGCTGAAACTTCACTAACTGGACATTGAGCGGGGTGCCTTCGGGCACATAATAAATCTCATCCGCGGCGCGCAGCAGATTCTCTTTGGTAAATTCCTGTTTTTCCGTCATCAGACGGTAGGCCTCGCGAACCCGCAGCATGCCGATGGCGTCATCAAGATTATCGCGGTACAGCACGATACGGCCGTGGGGCGAATGGGTTAGCTGACGAATAATGGAACGCCACTCGTCGTTGACATTGATACCGACGATCTCGTTGCGCGGCACCATGATGTCGTTAACGGTCACTTTTTCCAAATCCAGCACGGAAATCAGCATGTCCTGGTTGCGGCGGGAAATCATCGAGCGGGATTCCGTCACGATGGTGCGCAGCTCTTCCTTGCTCAGCGCATCGCGTACATTGGAGGGAAGCCTGATGCCCATCAGCCGCATTAATACGCGAGTAATCAGATTGAGCAGCCACACGACGGGCAACATCAGCTTTTGCAGCGGCACCAGCAGCAGGCTGCTTGGAAACGCGATACGTTCCGGGTAAAGCGCCGCCACGGTTTTCGGCAGTACCTCAGCGAACAGCAGTACCACGAACGTCAATACCCCGGTGGCAATGGCGACGCCGAGATCGCCATAAAGACGCATACCGACGATGGTGGCCAGCGCGGAGGCGAGAATATTGACCAGGTTATTGCCAATAAGCACCAGACTCAGCAGTTGGTCCGTTCGCCGCAGCAATTTCTCTACGCGGCGGGCGGCGCGATTACCCTGTTTTGCCTGATGGCGCAGACGATAGCGGTTTAGCGTCATCATGCCGGTTTCGGAAGCGGAGAAATAGGCAGAAACCAATACCATGATAACCAGAATGATCAGCAGCGTACTGGTTGAAACATGTTCCAAAGTGGGCTTTCCTTATCGGCGTCGCATTACGCCATCACGTTTTGCCAGATCCGGCTGCCGAAATAGGCCAGCGTCAATAACAGCACACCCAGCACGCTGAGCCATACCACCCGGCGACCGCGCCAGCCCTGCCGGTAATGACCCCATAGTATTACAATATAGACCAGCCAGGCGATGAAAGAGAGAATCGCCTTATGCCGGTTCTCGGCGACGAACAGATCCCGCATGAAAAAAAGACCGGTGGCGAGCGTCAATGTTAACAGCACCACCCCGACCTGGGTGATGTGAAACATTTTGCGCTCAATACCCATCAGCGGCGGCATGTCGGAATGGAAACTCAGTTTCTTATTTTTCAGCAGGTAATCAAGCCACGTCAGCTGGAACGCGTACAGGGCGGCGATAATCAGCACCGCATAAGAAAATAGCGCCAGGCCGATATGGACCATCAGACCGGGCGTGGCTTCCAGATGGGTAATGAATTCCCCCGGCATCAGGGTAATAAACGCCACATGGATCATTGCAAAGATATAAACGATGGGCAGCAAAAACCAGCCGCGGTTGCGCGACGCCGCCACCGTCATGACCACGCAGATGATAAGGCTGATGAGTGAGCCCACGTTCAACAAGCTCAAATTCTGCCCCGCCTGCACGCCAAAGATGCGCAGCCAAATCAGCGCGCCGTGTCCCAGCATCGCCACCGCCGCCGACAGCAGGGCCAGCCGGCGATAAGCGCTATTGCGGCGTAAAATGCTGGGCAAGATCAGGCCAAGGCTCAAGGAATAGGCAATAAAGGCCAGAAGGGAAATCCAGGACATAGCAGCGTCATCGTCTGACTTAAATAAAAGAGGCGACCAGTATAGCCTTCAGCGCGCCATGCTCCAACCGTTGTCGTAAGGGGGGCAGCGATCCCGGCCTGCTTCGTGTTATACTGCCGCCAATAATGTCGCGCAAGCGGCCGGACGCCAGGTTGAGTGAAACGATGTTTGACAATTTATCCGATCGATTATCGCGCACGTTGCGCAATATCAGCGGCAGAGGCCGCCTGACTGAAGACAATATTAAAGAGACCCTGCGCGAAGTGCGCATGGCGCTGTTGGAAGCGGATGTGGCGCTCCCGGTAGTGCGGGATTTCATCAGCCGGGTCAAAGAGAGCGCGCTGGGGCAGGAAGTCAATAAAAGCCTGACGCCGGGGCAGGAATTCGTCAAGATCGTGCGCGCCGAGCTGGTGAACGCCATGGGCGACGAAAACAACGCCCTGAATCTGGCGGCGCAGCCGCCGGCGGTGGTGCTGATGGCGGGCCTGCAGGGGGCGGGGAAAACCACAAGCGTCGGCAAGCTCGGTAAATATCTGCGCGAAAAACAGAAGAAAAAAGTGCTGGTCGTGTCTGCCGACGTGTATCGCCCGGCGGCTATCAAGCAGCTTGAAACGCTGGCGAACACGGTGGGCGTCGATTTTTTCCCGTCCGACGCCGCGCAAAAACCGCTCGATATCGTCAATCAGGCGCTAAATCAGGCCAAGCTCAAATTTTATGATGTGCTGCTGGTGGACACCGCCGGCCGCCTGCATGTAAATGAAACGATGATGGCGGAAATCATCGCTATCCACGCCGCCATCCACCCGGTGGAAACGCTGTTTGTGGTGGATGCCATGACCGGCCAGGACGCCGCCAATACCGCTAAAGCCTTTAATCAGGCGCTGCCGCTGACCGGGGTTATCCTGACCAAAGTGGACGGCGATGCGCGCGGCGGTGCGGCGCTTTCCATCCGCCACATTACCGGTAAACCCATCAAATTCATGGGCGTCGGCGAGAAAACCGACGCGCTGGAGCCCTTTTATCCCGATCGCCTGGCCGGGCGGATACTTGGCATGGGCGATGTGCTGTCCCTTATCGAGGACATTGAAAGCAAGGTCGATCGCGCCCAGGCGGAGAAGCTGGCCAGCAAGCTGAAGAAAGGCGACGGTTTCGATTTGACTGACTTCCTGGATCAGCTCAAGCAGATGCGCAATATGGGCGGCATGGCCAGCATGATGAGCAAGCTGCCCGGCGTCGGCCAGCTGCCGGACAACGTCAAATCGCAAATGGACGATAAAGTCCTGGTGCGCATGGAGGCTATCATCAATTCCATGACCGCCAAAGAGCGCGTTAGCCCGGACATCATTAAAGGCTCGCGTAAACGCCGTATCGCCGCCGGCTCCGGCATGCAGGTCCAGGATGTTAACCGCCTGCTGAAACAGTTCGACGACATGCAGCGCATGATGAAGAAAATGAAAAAGGGCGGTATGGCGAAAATGATGCGCAATATGAAGGGTATGATGCCGCCCGGCTTCCCCGGTCGTTAACTATCGATTGCTTTTTACCCCGAAACGAGTAAAATTTTGGGGCTTTTTATACGGCAACCGGGCCCCGTTCCCCGACAGGGCCCGGTTGTTTTATTAACTAAAGAGGATGTTATGGTAACAATTCGTTTGGCACGTGGCGGCGCTAAAAAACGCCCGTTCTATCAAATCGTCGTGACCGACAGCCGCAATGCGCGCGACGGTCGCTTTATTGAACGTATTGGCTTTTTCAACCCGATCGCTACCGGTCAGGCTGAAGGTCTGCGTTTGGATCTGGATCGTATTGAACATTGGGTTGGCCAGGGCGCAACGGTTTCCGAACGCGTTTCCGCGCTGATCAAAGACGCGAAAAAAGCAGCATAACGCCTGCTGGTGGTGAAAATGAGCAAACAACTCCGTATCGCAGCACCCGTTGAGCCGGTAGTCGTGGGCAAGATGGGCTCGGCGTATGGCATTCGCGGTTGGCTCAGAGTGTTTTCATCCACTGAAGAAGCCGAAAGCATTTTTGATTACCAGCCCTGGTTCATCAAAAGGGCCGGTGAGTGGCAGCCGATTGGGCTGGAAAGCTGGAAGCGCCACAATCAGGACCTGATCATCAAGGTCAGGGACATCGAAGACCGGGAAGCGGCGACGCTTTTGACCAATTGCGAAATCGTCGTCGACGCGTCGCAATTGCCGGACCTCGACAGCGGCGAGTACTACTGGAAAGACCTCCTGGGGTGCCAGGTCGTCACCGTCGGCGGTTATCAGCTGGGGGAAGTCATTGATTTGATGGAAACCGGCTCGAACGATGTTCTGGTGGTGAAAGCCAACCTGAAAGATGCCTTTGGCATTCAGGAGCGGTTGATTCCGTTCCTCGACGGGCAGGTGATTAAGAACGTCGATCTCACGGCCCACGTCATTGAAGTTGACTGGGATCCGGGCTTTTGACCCCCGATTCTGAGGGTGGCGATAGCGGAAGCGGCGGGATGTGGATTGGTGTTATCAGCCTGTTTCCCGAGATGTTCCGCGCCATTACCGATTACGGGGTGACGGGCCGGGCAGTGAAAAATGGCCTGCTGCGGGTGCAGTGCTGGAGCCCGCGTGAATTTACCCACGATCGGCACCGTACCGTGGACGATCGCCCTTACGGCGGCGGACCGGGTATGCTGATGATGGTGCAGCCCTTGCGGGATGCGATTCACGAGGCAAAAAACAAGGCAGGCGAAGGGGCGAAGGTGATTTATCTCTCCCCTCAGGGTCGTAAGCTCGATCAGCAAGGCGTGAGCGAGCTGGCCGCCAATCCAAAGATGATTTTGGTCTGCGGCCGTTACGAAGGTATTGATGAGCGTTTAATCGCCACCGAGATTGATGAAGAATGGTCAATGGGTGATTATGTGCTCAGCGGCGGTGAATTAGCGGCCATGGCGCTGATTGACTCGGTTTCCCGGTTTATTCCGGGTGTACTGGGGCATGAGGCCTCCGCGGCGGAGGACTCCTTCGCTAGAGGGCTGCTGGATTGCCCGCACTATACCCGTCCTGAGGTGTTGGCCGGCATGGAGGTTCCGCCAGTTCTGCTGTCGGGCAATCATGCTGAGATTCGTCGCTGGCGTCTGAAACAGTCTTTGGGCCGTACCTGGCTGAGAAGACCTGAACTTCTGGAAAGCCTAGCTCTGACTGACGAGCAAGCAACGTTGCTAGCCGAATTCCAGCGGGAATATCGGGTGATGCAACAAGATGATTAAAGGGATCGGCCAGCTGGCCGGTTAGCCTGAACTATCAGTTTACCTAGGGTAAGAGACCAATTATGAGCAACATTATTAAGCAAATTGAACAAGAACAGATGAAGCAGGACGTACCGTCCTTCCGCCCCGGCGACTCGGTGGAAGTTAAGGTATGGGTTGTTGAAGGCAGCAAAAAACGTCTGCAGGCATTCGAGGGCGTGGTTATCGCTATTCGTAACCGCGGTCTGCATTCTGCATTCACTGTTCGCAAAATCTCCAACGGCGAAGGCGTTGAGCGCGTGTTCCAGACGCATTCTCCGGTCATCGACAGCATTACCGTGAAACGTCGTGGTGCCGTTCGTCAGGCCAAACTGTATTACCTGCGTGAACGTACCGGTAAGGCAGCGCGTATTAAAGAGCGCCTGAACTAAGGTACGCTTTCGCAACATCCGAAAGTGTTTAGTTAGTCAAGGGTCAACCAATGGGTTGACCCTTTTTTTTGGCGCGGTGGTGTAGGTTGTCATCTCACTGAGCAAAGATAATCACAACACTAAACGCCATAAATAACCTGGTGGCGGAAAAACGCTTAGGTGTTCAGCCATAGAGGGAAAATCAATAAACAATTTATCGGCCACGTGAAAAAAGGCGAGAAGACAATGAATAGATAGAGTGCAAGTGCTGAGTAGCGTTAATTGACATCAAATTTAGGCAAATCAGGAATAATAATCCTAACTATAGGAGGTCTGATATGCCTGAAGTAATACGACACAGTAATGTTAGCGTTGCGTCAATGAGAAAGCTTTTCGAGCAACAATCGCCCAAGGACGCGGCAAAAGACACGCTTGTCAACGAGCGTAATTCACTTAATTCTAACCTAAATTTTTTGTATAGCCTACTTGATGGCAAGGATAGCAAGCGGCCAGAAAAGCAAACCCTTACTGAAACTCCCGAACGCCGTGACCCGCCACCGGTGTATGGTAAGAGGGAGGGGCTCGAGGCGATCTTCGATAAGCTGAACCCGTTGGAAAAAAAACAGCCAATGGATGGCGCTCAGCATTCTTCGCCGGAGGCGATAAACGCGGCATTGCTGTCGAAAAGCCAACCGGAAATAAAAGACGTCTCGCCCACTTCCGGCCAAGGGGTGGCGCCTGAGATCGCCTTAAGCGACATGAATGTGTCCGAATGCGCCCAGTCAATTAATGAGCTTACCGAGTATCAACTTGGGGTAATTGAGACGACAATACTGGCCTATAAACAGCTTGAAATACTTCAGCCAATGGAGAGAAAAGGGAGATCTGCCAGCGCCGAGAACAGCATCCATGACCATATTATTGCCAGCCGCGAACACTTGGCGGAATTGAAAAAAACCACGGAGGGCAAATTCGCTGAAATTAAACAAGATCGTAATGCCCATCCCGACGAGTTAATGGACGCCGCTAAGCTACGCAAAGAGATGCTGGCGATGCTCACCAGTGAATATCAGAAGATGGGCATCAAGCCGCAAGAAGCCAAAAAACGCGCGCTGGTCGCTTATAATGCGGCGCGTACTGATACGCTCAATAATGCCCCCTGGAAAACGATACAGCGGGAGATAAGCCATAACGGCAACCAGTATAGTAGTCTCCAGCGCCCTGCCGCCGAGATGAAACTGGGGGACAGGGATATTTTTCCAACCGCCTACCAGGGGAAAGGGATCTGTTCATCCGACGCGAATGAAACCAAGCACGCGGCAAACTTATGGCAATCGTCGTTGAGTGTGGAAGATCAATTTGGTCAACAGCAAACGCTGTTCCAGGGCATTCGCCACGGCGTGCTGTCACCCTTCGCATTGCCGGCGAGATCTGCGGAACGCATTGAAGGGGCGCAGAATCGTGCTAAAGAAGTCGTCACGGCGGCGCTCTACTCTCGCCCTGAACTGATGGCACGGGCGCTGAAAGGGGAGACTGTACCCTTGCAGCTGGTCTCAACCTCACTTTTGACGCCCACTAAAATAAGCATCTTCGGCAAAGAAAGGGAGATGCTGCGCGACCAAATGCAGGCCTGGCAAACCTTATGCAAGGCGGAATCGCAGCGGGACGGCGCGCTTACCTTAACGGTGCATAACGATAAGGGAGAAGCCCAAGAGGTCAAAGTTGCCCTGGACGTCGCCGCATTTAACTTCGGCGTCAATGAATTTTCATTGAAACTCGGCTTGGGCAACGACACGTCTGATAGTTATAACGCCGTAGCATTAAACCAGCTCCTCGGTAACGATTTGCGGCCAGAAGCTGAGCCGGGAGGCTGGGTCGGTCGCTACCTGGAAGGCAAGCCGACGCCGGAAAACGCCAACAAGGTCATTACCCTCAGTAAGCAATTAAAGAATATTTGGAATGGGAAACTGCACCGCAGCGACGGTGGAGAGCCTTATAAAACGCCGCAGCGTCTGATGATGCTGGCGTATGAAATAGGTGCGGTACCTTGCTGGAACTGTAAAAGCGGTAAAGATCGCACCGGCATGCTTGATGCCGAGGTGAAACGGGAAGCGATTGCCTATCACAATCAACAGCCGCTGAAAGACCCGCAAGAGAGGCTCAATGAGAAAGATACGCAGTTGCTGCAGACGGTGGTGCTGCAAAGCGGGAATTTGGAAGTACAAAAGCAAAACACAGGTGTTAAAGGCAACAAGGTTGCCAAAACATTTAAGCTGTCCAGCATGAATTTATCTTTAACGAAACGTCTTGGACTGGGTGATGTTTGGTCCAAAGTAAAAGGATTGGCCCAATTCGCCAAGTCATCCTCTAAAAGGAGTCTTTAATGCAAAATTTATTGTTAGATCTTTATGAATCACTGGGACTTGACCCGATGGACGACCCGGCGTTACTTATCAATGATGAACTGGAAGTGTATTTTGACGAATCGGACGCGGGGCTGGAAATGTGTTGTCCGCTTAGAAGCCTGCCAACCGACAGCGATCAATTGCAGGCGATCCTCAGTATGAATTACGCAAGCCCGGTGACGCTGGCGGCGGATGCCGACCAATCTGTATTGTTAGCGTTATACCGTCTGCCGCCGGAAAGCAGCACCGAAGATATGCTGGCGGGCCTGTCATTATATGTTGAAACTATCGAGCAACTACGGCAGGAAGCCGTCATGAAGGCGGCTTGAGAAAGCCGCGTCTCGAGCCGTAGCGCGTGGACGCGGGCATAGCAACGATAACCATGCCCGCGAATCCACAAGCCTTGAACGATATCATCCTTCGGCCGCCACTCAGGGTGGCCAACTTTTTTCACCGATTCGACAAACAGCGCTAATCCTGCGAGCATGTGCTCCTTACTACTTTGTGCCGACAAGCGATAACGCGCCGACAAGACGGAACGTCCAGCATCCGCCGCTAACGTCACTGGACGGGTATCATGAAGAGGTAAAATGGTCTGCAGCCGTTCGCTGTCGTCTGGCAGCACCCTTTACGGACAGCGCATTACCCGGCCTACAAATAATGCGTCAAAGTCAATGTCAGCTCATCATGAGTTAATACCGCAGGCTCTTGTCGCGGATCAAGACCGAGTGCTATGTAGAGGCATAACACTAAATGAGACATCCTATTCTCTTCACGACTTGGCAAGATGGGATAATCCTTTTGCTCTGAACCAGAGGGCGTCCAGCCCAATACGTCTTGATAAAGACAAATTGAAGCCAGGCAGCTTGAATTTCCTAAACACTTTGTTGCCTTTAATGCCCGTATTGCAACGCTGAATTTCCAGATTGCCGCTTTTCATCAGTACCTCTTGCAACAACGTTCTATGTGCGTCATTAAGAGGAGCAATGGGGCGACTTAGCGGCTGTTGGGTATCATAGTGGATAACCTCTCTCTTCAATTCCACATCAAGCATACCGGTCCGGTCTTTGCCGCTCTTACAATTCCAGCAAGGTACGGCGCCAATCTCGTAGGCCAGCATAGCGATGCGCTGTGCCGCTTTGTAAGGTTCGCCATCATCGCTACGGTGTGCTTCCCACGCCCAAATTCGTTTTATCTGGTCACAAAGATCGCGTACCTTCCTGGCATTAGCAGGTTCGTTTGCAGGTTCGGAATTTAAATACGCGCCAACCCAACCCCCCGGTTCGGCCTCAGGCCGCAAATCGTTTCCCAGCAATTGCGCGAGCGCGGGGGCGTTATAAGCGTCGGAAGTCGAGGTACCTAATCCCAGTTTAAGGGCCGCTTCATTAACCCCAAAATTCAATGCGACGACGCTCAGCGCCACTTTGACCGTCTTTAAGTTACCTTCGTGGTCATGAACGCGAATCTCCAGCGGCTGTTTTAGCGGATCACTCAGCGTTTGCCAGGCCGCCATCTGGTCACGCAGCATGGCTTTTTCCTTGCCAGCTACGCTTGTGGGCGTTAGCAGCGATGTGGATACTAACCGCAGCGATACCTCCTCTTCGGCCAACGCGCGCGTCATGAGGTCATTTTTGCTATACAGGGCGGCGGCGACCACCTCCTTTGCCCGATTCAACGCGCCTGCTGTGCGTTGTGGTGAGCCGGCGGGCAGGCCATAGGGCGATAATACGCCGTGATGTATTCCCTGAAACAGCACCTTTTCCTGTCCGTTGGCCTCTTTAACGCTAAGAGAGGAGTGCCACAAATTGGCCGCGTGGTCCACGCTAACCGTATCGGCGCTACAGATACCTTTACCGTCATAGGATTTCTCGAAGATATCGCGCTCACCCAATTTCATCTCGGCCGCCGGGCGTTGTGTACTGACATAGGTATGCGCTTTATGGCTGAGTTGGTGTCGTAAGGTTTTCCAGGATTTGTTATTAAGAAATGTAATGCGCGCGTCATGATAGTCGCCAACGGCAAGTCGTTTGGCCTGGCAGTAAGACACGCCGTTACGACGGTATTCTCCAGCGATCAGACTGACTAACTTATTGCGCAGGCGGCCAGCCGTTCGTAGCTCGATTGCGGTAGCATTCCTATCCTGCTCAAGATGTGTCATTGCATCAAAAATTTCTTGCGTCAATTTGACTAACTCCGGCAGGTATGGCTCCGACCCAAGGCGCTGATACCCCGCTATCCCGGTGCGCCTGGCGCCATCCGGTTCATCTCCCTCCGCCCGGTTGCGGGTCGTCAGTGCCAATTCTGCCGTATTGATCAGGTCGAGCTGATATTGCAGGAGTTCGCGCACCGACTGGCCAAACTCAGAAACATGATTGTCTGCCAGGGGTAAAGACACTGTCTGTGCTTCGTCGATGCCAGAGGCGGCACTATCACGGCGCAATGACGCATTAAACTGGTATTTTTCCGGTGGGGGACTCGCGTGTCGTCCGACGCTTAAGGTTAGGCCGGGGCCGATAGACGAGGAGGTACTGGCGTGGGGTGCATCCTGATCCGCGTCTGAAATCCTGATTGGCATAACGGACGCATGACTGATGGGTGATGTATTCATGGAATGGCCTCCCATACAATTAGTTAGTCCATTATGTTTTTTTTAATTTATTAAGATGTCAAAAAACGCAACCTGCCGTTTAGTCACCCTGCAGCAAACATGACCGTCAACACATCTGCAATGCATTGACACAGCGAAAGGCCGAGCGCGTTTAAATGACCGAATTGGCGCGACGAAGGTGAACCTTTTCAGGCGGGTCGGAGCGCAGGTTCCTGAAGCAGTTGCTCTACAAAACGTCGAAGATAAACCCCATCAGGACCGGCGGCGAGGGAGGTTATTGCGTAGATAATGTCTTATTGACTAGGCAGTGCGGCGCAAAGAGTCTGTCAATCTCCTCGCGTGACGCAATGGGCACATGATAGGCGCGTATATTGGCCACCTGCGCGGGCTTGGTCAATGTATCGAGTAACTTATTGACATAAACGTTGTTAAAGCGCGGGGTGGCGGAATGGTATCGGCCAATGGTATTCCAAGAATACCCGTAGCGCTGCACCAGCGTATGCAGGATATAAGTGCCGGACATCACATTGACGCAGCTATTCTCCCGTAAGTTTTGAGGGTTGACACCGAGGGTGTTCAGCATCGGTAAATTCACCGTGTTGATCTGCATCAGACCGATATCCCGCGTGCGATTACTATTGTGGTTTATCGCCCGCGGCTCAAAACGGGATTCCTGCCAGATAATGGCGCGGATGAGTAATGGATTGACCTGAAAACATTGCGCGGCATAGCGCACGCAATCCGTTTCAGCCTTAACCGCGCCACACCCCAACAACAGCAGTAAACCAACGGTTTTAGGCGTTTTGGCAAGTTTTGCCACGCCTCTTAAGGCGGTGAAAGCGTTAAGAGGTTGGCGTAAACGAGACAGATAAAAGTTAGAAAAAAGGTTCGGGCGCATCATCTTCATTGCCGCAGATCATGGCCTGCATAAAATCGTTAAAGGCGTAGCTCAACCCCAAAGATTGCGTCACCAGGGGGTTGAGCGTGTTTTTCAAATAGGTTTGTACCTCCAAGTCCTGCGAGCCCGCCATCGAAGCGCTGGCGTAGAGCAGGGCAGAGGTGACCTCCCCCTGGGTGACGATATGGCTGCTGTCGGGGTACAATTTTTTGATTTCCTGCTTCAGTTCCGTCAGGCTGAGCGTAGGCCGCTCGCTGAGCAGCCAGTCCGTGACAATCTGATTAAAATCGCTGGATGTCGCCGTGGACGAACTCTGGGCGCTGGCTGCGGCGGCGCTCATGGCGCTGATATTCATGATGTTTCCTCGTTTTTTGGCGTGAAAAGTTGTTGTACAAAAACGGTCATCGACTGGCACAACGCGTCCAGCCGGGCAGAGGGCAAGGTATCGATATGCCGTTGCAGCTCGCGTATTCCCTCCTGCGTATCAATATCGGTCAGCCATTGCCGACACAGGCGATCCTGGGGAAAACGCACAACGCGTTCGCCCTGCTGTACCGCAAAGTTATCGTCGTCGCCGCTGATGCAATGAATGTGCAGCAGCGAGTCCGGAGGAGTGATGCCCGCCGGCAGCACAACGACCGAGGGGACATCGATCCCCGTGGTCTGAGTCAGTTGCTTAACGATAAAATCCACGATGGTTGGCTGAGTGAACAGCGCGGTTAGATCCTCGGCCAATTGCACGCGGCGGGCTTGGGCCAACTCTTTTTGCAGACCGGCCCATTCATCCAACTGAATAAGCCACTGCTGATACAGATGCTGAAAGCCTGCACGAAAACCGGCCTGATATTGCTGTTGATAAAGCGCTTCGCATTCACGCTGATTCTCGGCGACCAGATCCTGGCATCGCCGATAGGTTTGCTCCAGCATGTTCGCGGCGCGGCGGGCGCGGCGTGAACGCCGGGCTTTAATGATGACGGGGTCGCCGCCGCCATTAAGCTCATCGAGTAACATATTGCGCATGATGAAGGGCCATTTTTATCAGGTTAATTGAGGACGGCGACAGGGGCGTCGCCTGCTGCGGTAACGGCTGTACGGCCGGAAACAGCAGGCATGCCCGCCGATAAACGGCGGGGGGGAAATGCTTCAGTCTCGACAGTAGCCAATAGGCGCCCCAGGCGGCCGGGTCGGGGTGATGCAACAGCGCCGCTGCCGTTTCCTCCTGCTCGTGTACGCCCGCGGCCGGCGTCAATTGCGGCAGCGGAAGGGCGAGAAAGGATTGCACCGGTGGCGCCAGTAAAATGAACCGCCCATCGGCCAGCAGTCGATTACGCAGCAAATGTGCGCCTATCAACAGCGCGGCGTCGCCAAGCCGCTGCCAGCCGTCAATTAAGAGGCGATAAAAGGGATCATGGCTGAACGTCCCGACGTCGTCCGGGCAATGATAATGTCGCAGTATCCAATGGTTAAGCAGCGGATGCGCCGCCTCGTCCTCTCGGCGCCAGCCGGAGGGGAAACGGCTGGCGTGGAGATAACTGACCGGGTGGTACATCACGCGCATGACATTGGCCAATCGCAGCGGGGTCATACCGGCATATCCTCCTTCTCCGGCACATCCGGCGGCGTAACGTCCTGTGGCGTTTCCGGCCGCTGTTTCTTGACCAGCAGATACAATACAGAGCCTCCCGCCAGCAACGCCGCCAACAGCACACCGCAAAGGGCATATAGCCACGGGGTCATTAACGGCTGAGCGCCCTGCGTGGGCGCACTGTATTGCAATGGCGGCGCCTGAAACAATACAACGGAAATATCTTCAAAGCGGACATTGCTAAGACCGTTTTTGATTAACGTCTTAATTTTGCTGATGAACATATTTTCATTAAGGCTGCCGCTATAGGTAATCAAAATAGAGACATGCTCAGCGGGCAGGTCGGTAATGAAAGTATTATCGTTCAGCGGATAACTGACGTGAACACGGGCATTGACCACTTGGCTAATAATTTTCAACGATTGCTCAAGACGCTGCTCCTGCAGCGACAACATACGCGCCCGCTCGGCCTGCGGGGAAGAAATCAACGCATTATCGGGGAAAGCCTGGGAAATTTGGACTTCAGCTTTGGCCGGTAGCTGATATTGATTCAGAATTGACAACGCCGTGGTGGTGTCGCTTTTGGGAACCGAAATCGCATATCCTTCCTTCAGCGTACCGCTTTTCTGAGAGGCTATATTATGCTGCTGCAACACCGCCAGAACTTCATTGGCCTGTTCCTGACTTAGATTATTCAACAAAAGCGTATCATTACAGCCTGTAGTCAACAAAGCGGCGAGAATCACCGTACCGGTTAAAAGAAGTCGCTTGAACATTATTGTGCTTTTCCCAGTGTCTCGACGGTATTGACCCCCTTTTTGGCAAGCGTAGACACTAATGAAACATAGTTTGAGTATTCGCCGATAAGGGATTGCAATTGCGACAGCTTTTCGGGATTGCTGGTCGTCTCCGGTGATGAACTTAAGGCATTTATCATTTGCTTAAAATCTAAATCCTGTTCACTTAACTGTTTAAAGGTAGATGAAACCAATTGCGAGGTCGTACCGCCGGTGGGCAGTTCGGTGTGCGAGGTGGCGCTAATGGCATTAGTGGATAAAGCCGTGAGTTCCTTTAAAGAAATTAAGTTTTGCATGGTCATAAATAGCTCCTGAGTCGGGCAAGCCGTGAGGCTCACCCCGGGGTAAATACCTTAACGGAAGTTTTGAATTATCGCGGCGCCGATATCTTTAAACGCTTTGACGGTGGACGATTGGGCGTTTCTGAATAGGGTATATTCAGACAATTTAGCCTGGAATTCCGCTAACACGCTGGGATTATCGGGGGCTTTCGCTAACTCCGCACGCGCCTCTTCAAGCTGTTGCATCATGGTTTGCGCGCCCGTATCAAAATCTTTGGCGATATCATCGATAAACCAACCATTACCGTTCCAGGCTCTGAGGTCACTCATACTTATGGTCCTTATTGCGTTGCATTAACTGATGGGAAATACCAGTTATGTGGATTGACGAAAACATAGCCGTTGGGCGCGGCTAGGTAGGACTTGTCCAACAGCCAATTTTCGTCAAGGTTGATGGAGAAGGTGATGAACTCACTCCCCCATTGTGAATAATAGGCCTCCATGAAACCCTGTAGCTCCGCCATGGTATTGTCATTTAGCTGATCATGAATCAGGTAGGAAAAGCCAAATGGCGTGGCGACCTGGCGATAGACAATGTGCATTCTGTCGAGCGCCTGCCTGGCCTGCTGCACCAGAAAATTTTTGCTAAAAGAGCGAAATTCAAGGGATTTGGCGAAGGGCAACATGGCCAAAATCTTTTTTCGTAACGCGCTTTGCTTTGCCGGCGTCATTCCCTCAAGCACCAACAGCACCGGCGAATCGGGATGCGCCATATCCAGCCGCAGCACCGGCACCCCCTCTAAGCGCAAGGTGTTGGTGATATCCTGGGAAACCTGCGTCAACCACAGCGGTACTACCTCTGCGGCGTTCGGTCGCTTGGCCAACGCCGCATTCAGCCATTGCAGATCGCGGTATTGACGGGCAAGGGCATAGATTTTCCCGTCATTGCCCTGCAACAAGGTGACCGGCGACGGAGAACCGGCAAGGGCTGCCGTCAGCGAAATAATCTGATGCGAGGTGCGATAATAGCGAACGCCGATCGCCGCGGCGATGAGCAACATAAAGATAGCCAGCACGCTTGCCACCAGCACCCGACGTTTCCTCAACGTATCCCAAGCGGCGTTGGTATCGCCCGCCGGGGGTTGGTTGGGCGTGGGCTGTTTAAATTCGCTAATATCCTGATGCCATTCTTCTTCTGAACGCTTAATGGCAAAATGAATATCCCCATCGCTAAATACAGCATTGTGCGTTACCCACCGCTGCTGGGGGGCTTCGGGATCGTTTATCTCCAGAGCATAGTCGCCCTCATCTTCATCTTTACCCTTAGCGCCGGTTTCATCGCTAGCGGGTAGATGCAGCGTCATATTGATGTGGCGCGCTTCATAAGGAATGAATAGGGTGTTATGCGCATATTGACAGGCATGTCCCTGTTCATCCCCCTGCGCGTCAATCATGAGCGATTGGCTACGACCAATAATAATAGAATAGGTTTTGGG
Organism: Sodalis praecaptivus; assembly: GCF_000517425.1. Taxonomy (NCBI): domain Bacteria; kingdom Pseudomonadati; phylum Pseudomonadota; class Gammaproteobacteria; order Enterobacterales; family Bruguierivoracaceae; genus Sodalis; species Sodalis praecaptivus. Next base: position 3,660,540 of record NZ_CP006569.1, on the reverse strand, counting down.
CGGCAAAATAAGATCGCTGCCGTACATGGGGCCAAATAAGATTTTAAGCGTATAGCTTAATTCACCGGCTTCATTTTTATTATCAGTGAAAACGTCAGACATTATTTCCATCTCTAAATAAGTTCAGCCGCGATGATAGAGAAATTGATTGGAAATGGGAATGGCGTTTATATCATTTTATCATCAAAATTTTATGATCTTTTTATCATATTATGATTTTTTTATGATTTTTAAGCCTGGCGGTTGACGGTCGCGAGAAGCTCTGGTCTTATTACGACACGAAAATTAACTTCCACTAACGGCAAAAGGGTGAAACATGAGAGGTAAAATTCAGCAAGTAATGACTGATTTCCGCCCTTCATTTTCCGTCAATGCTGAAGAAATTAGCGGTGAACGAGGAGTAACGACTCAAGTGCATGATAGAGTCTTATATTTGCTTCCTCTTTCAAAAAACGCCTATTTTAGCATTCACACTAATGAAGGTCCGGGAAAATGGGTTAAACCCTTTCATGCGATAATTGTCGGGGTGCATTCCCTGGTAACCTTTTGCTTTTATGGTGAGTGGCGTTTAGTCGACATTCCTCTTAATGATGCCGCGGCGTTATTGGCCTTTACCGAGTACGATATCAAGTATAATGATGAAATACAATCATCCATTATCAATGTTGAAGAAACTGTCTTCTACAGTCTATTGGTAAAAGATCAAAATGTAACTTTGCAGGACATCCTCCTGTTGAGTAAAAACCCGGCTTATCAAGAGTCTTATGCGGGACTATACCATTTCATTCGCCAGCGGGAGAGTTATTGGATAGTCAATTATCTGCTGTCGCTAATTGTGAGCGGTAACGGCGATGCGGTGAATAATAAAATACAGGAAGTCAGTAAGCGTTATGGCGTTTCAGAATCTTATTTTAGAAGACTGTGCCATCGCTATTTGAAACGCGGCGCTAAAGGGCAGATGAGAATCTGGCGCGCGGCATATTGTGCCCTGCAACTCATTGAAGGCAATAGCAGCATTTCCGTTATTGCTCAGGACAATGGCTATAGTTCATCTTCACATTTTTCTATGGAAATGAAGTCGTTTTTTGGTATTACGCCAAAAAGTTTCAGAGCGTTGGAAGGTTTTTTATATGAGTAAGGTCGTGCAATTTTTTAAAATAGGCTGCGCTTGGTTATTGCTGGCGGCGGTGGGCGTGCCGGCTGCGTCTTGGGCGGGGCCGTTTCGCTCCGAGCAGACGAGCAATGAGATAGCCAGCAGCAGTACCAACGAATATGTCGCCAACAAGAGTAGCATACGCCAGCTGCTGTCCACCTTGGCCGGTGAAATACATAAACCCATTATCGTCAGCGAGCTGGCCGGTCGTAAACAGGTATCGGGAAAGTTCGACATGAACAAACCGCTGCAGCTGCTTGAAAACCTGGCCGCCAAAACGGCTTTGATTTGGTATAACGACGGCAGCGCGATTTATGTCTATGACGTAAATGAAATGCAAAGTCAGATGGTACAACTGCGTCATGCGCCATTTGACCGCCTGGTGGCCTTTTTAAAGTCTACCATGCTGTATGACCAGCGTTTTCCACCACGCACTAACGGCAGCTCCGGCGGTTTCTACATTTCCGGGCCGCCGGTGTATGTCGGTCTGGTCACCGCCGCCGCCAAGTATTTGGATAGCACGTTTAGCGATACCACCACCGGCAAGAATGAAATTCGCGTGATCAAGCTGAAAAATTCTTTCGTCACCGATCGTAATTACTCGCAACGAGACGCACCCGTTAGTATACCGGGTGTCGCAACGGTGTTGAATCAACTGCTTAATGGCGGTAACGGCAACGGCGCTCCCCGGGATAGCCGCAACCCGGTTCCGCTGGCCACTATTACCATTGACCGCGATACCCGCAGCGCATTAACCGCCGCCAACGCCGCTGAAGGGGGAGGGAACTTTCCTCCGTTGCCGCCCCTTCCGCAGCAGAATAAAAGTTCGCAGCCGGCGGATAACGTCAGTTACGGCACGATTAATATCGTCGCTTACCCCGATACCAATAGTTTGCTGATCCAAGGAGCGAGCCAGCAGGTCAGCTATGTGCAGGATCTGGTTACGGCGATTGATATTGCCAAACAGCAGATTCAGCTTTCGCTGTGGATTCTGGATATCGATAAAGATGAAGTTAATCAGCTGGGGGTAAACTGGTCGGGCAGCGCCCGGATGGGGAACGGCGGTATTGCCTTCAATTCCAGCTCGTTGAGCGCAACTAACAGTACGCAGTTTCTTGCGGAAGTGAGCGCGCTGGCCAAACGGCAGGAAGCGCAAATCGTCGCGCATCCGGAGATTTTGACGCAGGAAAATATCCCGGCGCTGTTTGATAACAATTCGAGTTTTTATGTCCAGGTCAAAGGGGAACGTACCGCCACCCTTGAAAAGATCACTTACGGCACTTTGATAAGCGTCCTGCCGCGCCTGTCCAGCGGCAGTAAAGAAATCGAAATGATTCTGGATATCCAGGATGGCGGTCTCACGACCACCGGCGATAACCAAATCACACAGGTTGCCGAATTACCGCTGGTTAACAATACGCAGATCAGCACGGAGGCACGGGTGCCCAAGGGGAGTAGTTTGTTGGTGGGAGGCTATAGCCGCGATCAACGCGTCAGCGGCGGCTGGGGGATCCCCCTGCTGCGAGACATCCCCTTTTTGGGACGGCTGTTTGATTATCGCTACAAACACAACAAGCAATTTGTGCGGATGTTCCTCATTCAGCCCAAATTATTGCCCCAAGGCGCCGTTTGGGAAGGCGTAGACGAAAATACGTCGCTTGGCCAGACCTCACTGGGTACCAATATAACTTTAAAAGCGACCGTGGCCATGCTGCACAATTATATGGCCCAGCATTAATCCGAGAGCGGTACGATGGCGATCAATTCGATAGATACAAGAAGTTTTCGGGATTTCATTTCCCTATCCGCTAAGACAGGGCAGAGCGAATCGATTCCCATCGATGACGGTATGCCGGTGGTTGAGGTCAGTCTGGAGACGGAAATTGCGTTAGGCATGGAGGAGATGGGCCAGGTATTTAACGCTTTTCGCCGCATGAACAGGCGCGGTAAAGGGAATGACATTGAAGAAAATGATTTCCTCTCGCAAATGCTTGAAGAGTCGGCCGACGAAAAGATCAACGCGCTGATTACCGTTCTCGGCAAAGGAAAGATGAGCTATACCCGCTTACTTTCCGAAGCCCGCAGTCTGTTTCCTGACGACAGTGATTTAATTTTGGCGTTAAGGGAGCTGTTGTATCGGCAGAGACTTTCAGCCCTGCAAAAGAAAGAGCTGGAAAAAGCGATTGCCGACCTCGAAAAACATGCGGATCAACGAAAAATGAACGCCGGCGCCAATGTGGGCCAATGCGCGAAACAGTTCAGTCAAGGCGTGGCAAACCTGACGGCAAAAGCGTTACGGGCCAGCTACCAGCAATTCATCGAAATGGATCTGGCCGCCGCCTATATTTATCAGGACTGGATTGCGCAATTTGGCATTAAACACCGTACCCGGCTGCTGGCCTTTACCTTGCGCGCGTTAGTCTGCGATATGAAATCCACGCTACCGGGCTTGAATAGCGAGGAGTATGGGCCGCTCGGCAGTAAGTTGTCTGATGCGCGTATATTGAATACTCTGGACCTTATGTTAATGAAGGAGTTGGCTAAACTCACTTTGCGACAGCCGCGTGAAGATTATGAAAGCGAAGCGATAAATCTATTTTTACTCGGTTTGTTAGATCATAAAAAACTCATCGCCGCGCTGACGGAGTTCGTCAAAAAGAATCTACGGCGGCAAAGCGTTAGACGAAAGACTAATTTCATGCAGTCGATGCGCGGTATATTCAATCAAACGCCTACGGTGTTATATGCCGTGGAGGAAGATCGTGAAAGCGTTCTGACGTTGTGCGAAGACTATTTGTCCGAACTCTTTGCGATAGAAAAGAAAAGCGGTGCCTGGAAAGATTTTCACAGCTGATAACAACTTAACTGCGCAGTCGTCCGATGATGGGATCGAATATCGGTGTACTTCTTAGCCTTGATTAGATGATTTAGTATAAATAATGATAAATTCACTTTTGTATCAGATTAAATCACGGCCGGAGCTTATTATTCTGGCGATGATGGTACTCGTTATCGTCATGCTGATTATACCTTTGCCAACCTATTTGATTGACTTTCTTATAGGGCTTAATTTGACCATGGCGATCCTGATTTTCATGGGATCATTCTATATTTCACGAATTTTGGACTTTTCCAGCTTTCCGTCCATCTTGCTCGTCACGACGCTATTTCGCCTGGCGATATCCATTAGTACCAGTCGGCTGGTATTAATGGATGCGGACGCCGGTGAAATCGTGGCCAGCTTTGGGCAATTCGTCATAGGCGATAATTTGGTGGTCGGTTTCGTCATCTTCTTTATCGTCACCGTCGTGCAATTTATCGTTATCACCAAAGGGTCAGAGCGTATCGCAGAAGTGGCGGCGCGTTTCTCCCTGGATGCCATGCCGGGCAAACAGATGAGCATCGATGCCGATTTGAAAGCGGGGGTACTCGATGAGGATGGCGTCAAGAAACGACGTGAAGTATTGGAAGCGGAGAGTCAACTGTACGGTGCGCTTGACGGCGCGATGAAATTCATCAAGGGTGATGCCATCGCCGGTATTATCATCATCTTTGTCAACTTGATAGGCGGGATTTCGGTCGGTATGGTTCAGCACGGTATGGAGCTTTCCGAGGCGCTTACCGTTTATACCCACTTGTCGATTGGTGATGCGCTGGTGGCGCAAATTCCCGCGCTGCTTATCTCCATCAGCGGCGGGTTTATTGTCACCCGGGTCAACAACAATAAAAACAACAATCTCGGTTCCAAGATCATTACCGATCTGTTCGCGAATCAGTCGACCCTCATGGTCACCGCCTGCCTGGCGCTGGCGATGGGATTCTTACCTGGATTCCCGTTACCGGTGTTTATGGTGCTGTCGGCGCTATTGATTGCGATTTATTTTAAAGATAAATGGCGCAACCGGCATAAGAACAAAAGCGGTGAAAGTCATCGCGAGAAGGGCGCCGACGACGAGGCCCAGTCTGAGGCGGTCACCATTGACGGCGATATCATTCCGGAGACCTTACCGCTGATGATCACGTTCAATGAGACATTCAAGCCAAAGCTGGAACAGCACAATTTAGCCTCGCGGCTAAAAAAAACCTTTTTCATTGAATATGGCGTAAGGTTGCCGGAGATCACCATCGGTTATGCGCCCAAGTCGGTATGTGCTTCGATGAATATTGCCATCAATGAGATCCCCGTCGCGGACTATATGCTGATACCGGGGATGCATAAAATATTGATCAACGGCGAAGAGCTCAAGATGTTGGATAACAGCGTCGAGAGCATCAACACGCCGCAAGGCGTGAGTTATTGGTTGCCGGAAGAGAAAGCGGATAACGCACATAAAATGGGATACATCACGCGATCTGCCATTGATGAATTCTATTTCTGCATATCCACACTGCTTACCCATAATATTTCTGAATTCTTCGGTATTCAGGAAACCAAAATGCTGCTGGATGATTTAGAGAAAAAGTACCCTGAGTTGCTGAAAGAAAGTTACCGCAATAATACGGTGCAGCGTATCTCTGAAGTATTTCAAAGGTTGCTGCAGGAAAGAATTTCGATTCGCAACATGAAGCTTATTCTCGAATCTCTGGTGCAATGGGGACCGAAAGAGAAAGACCCGATTATGCTGGTAGAGCACGTGCGCGGCGCGCTGGGGCGCTATATCTGCAATCGTTTTTCTTATCTCGGGAAGATCCGCGCGTTAGTGTTTGCTCATGATATTGAAGAAAAGATTCGCGGCGGTATCCGGCAAACATCCGGCGGCAGCTTTATCAATTTAACGCCGCCCGAGATTGATGAAATTTTGCATTATCTCACGGCCTGCCTCACTGATAACGGAATGGCGGCCCGAGACATTATTTTGTTGGTATCGGTTGATATAAGGCGTTTTATCAAAAAACTGGTGGAAGGACGTTATCCGGAGCTGGAGGTGCTGTCATTCAATGAAATGACTGATGGAATCGACATCGACATTATTGCCACTATTCAAACAAGTTAGTTCATCAAACCACAACAAAGGAAATCATCATGAGTTATAAGGTCTCAGAATTATTAATGTCTTCTCTAGAGCAAATGGGCATCGGTGATGTGGCGCAGGGCAGCCTTGATGATCACTCTACCATTACGCTAAAGCTGACCGATGACAATCCCGACATCAATATCATTACTCAGGAGGATGAAACCTGGATATGGTCGGTGTTGGGTGAGTTTAATCAGAACGCGCTGAGCTTTAACAGCGCAAATTTACTGCCGCTTATGATTACCACCCACAACGATTGCTTCAATTTCGGCCAGCCCTCATTGGTGGAAATAGACGGAAATCTTGAATTCAGGGCGCAAGTAAAAAAAGAGTCGTTAGAGTCGGTAACCTCATTCACCGAAATGCTGGACGCCTACTTTACTCTCTTGATGGATTATCAGGCGGCGATGGCCTGAGGCATCAATGATGAGAAGAAGTCCTCTGCAAAATTGTTTTGATTATGCGGCCCATCCCACGCGGATCCAGGGAAACATTATTGAAGCCAGTTTGCCGGCGGCCGCGATCGGCGAAGTCTGTGAAGTGCAATCATCGATTAACGACACTTCTCTGGCGGGCTACGCCCAGGTCATTGGCTTTAACGGCAGTCGTACCATGCTGAGCCTGCTATGCGACAGTGCGGGATTTTCCCAGCATCACCTCTTGGTGCCCACCGGCAAACCCTTCCAAATCGGTCTGGGAGATGCCTTATTGGGCGCGGTGCTTGACCCGTTGGGCAATATCTGCGCACGACTGGACGGGGCGACGGATGAAACGCTGACCGTCACCGAACATCGCCCGATTGACGCAGAGGCGCTGCATTTTACCGAACGTCGGCCCATTGCTGAAAAACTCGTCACGCGGATCCGCGCCATTGATGGATTGCTGACTTGCGGACACGGGCAGCGTTTGGGCATTTTTGCCGCGGCGGGCTGCGGGAAAACCTCGTTGATGAATATGCTGATTGAGCACTCTGAGGCCGACGTTTATGTGGTCGGTCTTATCGGCGAGCGCGGCCGCGAAGTGACGGAATTTATTGAGGAGCTAAAACACTCCTCGCGCAGCGGGAAAGTGGTGCTGGTGAATTCTACCTCGGACCGCTCTGCGGTGGAACGCTGCAATGCGGCGCAGGTTGCCACCACCGTCGCCGAATATTTTCGCGATCAGGGCAAAAACGTGCTGCTGTTCATCGATTCCATTACGCGTTATGCGCGGGCATTGCGCGATATGGCCTTAAGCATGGGGGAATTACCCGCGCGGCGTGGCTATCCCGCGTCGGTATTTGAACGCTTGCCCAAGCTGCTTGAACGACCCGGCAGCAGCCGGCTGGGGTCGATTACCGCCTTTTATACCGTGCTGCTGGAAAATGATGAAGAGCCTGATGCCATCGGCGATGAAGTCCGGTCGATTCTGGACGGGCATATTTATCTCAGCCCCACCCTGGCATCCCAGGGGCATTACCCCGCCATTGACATATTGCGCAGTACCAGCCGGTTGTTTTTACAAATTACCGATCAGAAACAACAGCGCGCGGCCGTTCGTTTTCGGGATTTACTGGTTCGCCAGCGGGACATGCAGCTCTATCTGGACTTGGGCGAATACCGCCGGGGCGAAAATGAAGAGAACGATAACGCCTTTGATAAGAAAACGGTAATGAGTGAGTTTTTGCGCCAGCCGCTGGCCGAGCATATGGAATTAACCCAAACCCTGGAGCAAATGAATGAATGTCTGGCGTAGAGGGCAGCAGTTTATTTCTCTATTGAATCGGAAACAGCAGGGTTTTACGCGGCAAACCCAGCTCATCGCGCGCGAGCTGGCGGCGTTGGAACAGCAGCGCGATGAATGCCTGCGTCAGTCGGCAGCGCTGCTGCAGGAGGTGGCGGCCTGCCAGATCAAGGGGGCGGTGACCCGCGCCACATTATATGAGCAGCAGCGCCGTCAGGCGGTATTGCTAAGCCGGCAGGAAGAGTTTGAACAGCAGTTGCTGGAACTGGCGGAGCAGCGCGAGGAGCAATTGCAGCAGCTGCAACATTATCAATTGCAGATCAATGCCCTGGAAAAACGGCAGCGCAAGATCGACCGCTATTTTCATTCCGTGCGTGCGCAGCATTTGCGTCGCCGGGAAAGGCAAAACGAGAACGACATACAGGAGATGGCAAATTATGTCCGCTAAAGCAGAACTTGCACCGTCGGTATCAATGCCGTCCGACGTGATAAAACCCATTGACGACAGCAGCGCGAACTGGAGCCCGCGGGAGAAGGATAAGAAGCAAAACCGTCGCAGCGCATCGCCAGAGGCACTACCCTATGCCGTACAGCAGATGATCGATTTGCTCAGGCCGGATTTACAGCTCAATCGAGGGGGACTGGCGCAGACAAAAGAGCAAAAAGGGCAAGCGAAAGCGGTGGGCGACGACGGCATCAACGGTGGAAAAACCGCCGCTACGTCGCACGCGGAAAGCCAGAGCGCGGACCACAGCATCCGGGCGGCGACGTTGGGCCGGTCTACCGCCGGTCAACAGACCGTAGCGCAACAGTCTGACACCGCCCGCACGGCGGCCGTGGCAGCGTCTGCCGCACCTGCGTCGTCCGGGCAGGTGTCGCAGTCGGACAAGAACCGACGGCAGTCGGCCGCGGTTGAGGGGCAGACCAACCAGCCGCAGGGCCACAGCGCCATGACCTCGCCGGTGAATGCCGAACTGCCGCAGGTCGCGACGCCGGCACCGCAGTCTAAATCGACTCAGTCGCCGTTGGTAAAAACCCAGGCCGAGACGCCAAGTAACACCCTGTCGATGGAATATCGTTTTCAGGGTTGGACCGGCAATCATTCGGTGAAACTGTCCGCTTCTCCCAGTCCTCTGCAGGACGGCGTGTTAACGCTGCAGCCTTCAAGCCTGCAGGTCGGCCATGTGATGAACCGTGAGATGGACCACTGGCAGGGTAACAGCACGATGGTGGTGGTACCGGCAGACGAAGATGAAGGTCAGCAGCAGCAGCAGCGCCATCCCGATGAACAACCGGATCCCGAGGCGCAGTAATGAAGCTTTTTTCTCGTCTGCGTCAGGTGGCTTTGGAACATCAGCGTTTATTGCGGTTACAAAACTCGCTGGCGCAAAGCGTGATAGCGGCGGTTTGCGCCAATCAACGCTACCTGCAAGTCACGCTGGAAAATGAGCATGGCCAGTGCCAAGAGGGTTTTGTCGACATCACCGACTGGCTGGCGGCGCAACGGGCTGCCTTGCCGGGCATGCCCTGGCGGGAGATCCCGCTGGATTATCTGTGCCCGCTATTGCAAGAGAGCGTCGGTAGCGTAGCGCTGTATGGACAAACATGGACGCTGCGGGCGGTCCGCGCGCCGTCAACCCCATTACCGGCGCAATGGCTGACGCTGCCGGTCGAAGAGTTCACCCTGCATGTATCCGATTGGCCGGTTGAAGCTTACCCCGAAGCGCAAGCGGCCGGCGCCGAGCTCAGCCTTCTGCCGTTCGAGCTGCGCTGCGTCCTGGGACGCAGCCGTTTGCCGGCGGTGGAACTGGCGAAGTTGGACACGGGCGATCTGTTAGTGATTACCCAACCAGAAATGTATTTAGCCGTCAACGGACGCGCAATTTTCAGCTGTCATCAAGCACAATCGAAGGAAATCATTGTGGATAATGTTATCGACCCCTCAATTGAGGATACCCAAGCGCAGCACACACTGCCGCTCTTTGACTGGAGCCGCGTACCGGTGACGGTGGAATTTGTTCTCGAAGCGAAATCCTATCCGCTGGCGGAGTTGGACAACCTGCAACCGGGAACCGCGTTTGATTTGTCGGAAAATGTGGAAAAGAACATCAAAATTTTCCTCAATCAACAATTAGTGGGCCAGGGGGAACTGGTGGCGCTGGCCGACGATCGGCTGGCCGTGGAAATCACCAAACTTAATACCTTCAAGTCGGACAAAGAGTGACGCTATGCTCTCCAATGACATGACGTTAATTGCCTTACTCTCGTTCGCCACACTATTACCTTTTGTCATTGCGGGGGGAACTTGTTATATCAAATTCTCCATCGTATTGGTCATGGTGCGAAATGCGCTGGGTATACAGCAAATACCCTCTACGCTCACGCTGAACGGTATCGCTTTGGTCTTAACCGCTTTCGTCATGATGCCGGTATGTCAGAATATTAGCCGGTATATCGAAACGCACCAGACCAATTTCAATAACATCGAATCTACGATGCAATTTGTTGACCAAGGCTTGGGAAGTTATCGTGACTATCTGGTGCGTTATTCGGATAAAAAACTGATTCGCTTCTTTTGTGAAACCCAGCATCGGCAAAGCGGCGATGAGCAGTCGACAGATTTGGAATGTAGCGAAGACAATATGACATCCTTACCGCTAATGACGCTGATGCCGGCCTATGCGCTCAGTGAGGTACAGAGTGCATTTAAAATCGCCTTCTTTTTGTATGTCCCGTTCGTGGTTATTGATATGGTGGTTTCCAGTATATTGCTCGCGCTGGGGATGATGATGATGAGCCCGGTCACTATCTCAATACCTATTAAATTGATCCTTTTTGTGGCAATGGACGGTTGGACCATATTAACCAAGGGGCTGATCCTGCAATATGCAGATTTGATTAAGCAATGAGTGAAATTTCCTATATTGGTAGTTCAGCCTTACTTTTGGTGCTAAAGCTTTCGGCCGTGCCCATCGCGATGGCGACCATTGTGGGGCTCGTTGTAGGTTTATTCCAAACGGTAATGCAGATTCAAGAACAAACGTTGCCGTTTGGCTTAAAAATGCTGGCGGTTTTTGCCTGCCTTCTCATGTTAATGGGGTGGTTCGCCAGCGAAGGATTGCGATTCGCCACAGAATCATTTCTGATGGGTTTCCGGTAAACAGAGTGGGTCTATGCCGCTAATTAGCTTATTCTTCAGCTTCCAGGAAAACAGCATGGTCATCATGCTGGCGTATGTGCGTGTCGGCACCGTATTTTTGCTGTTGCCCCTATTAGGCGGGCGCATATTGTCACATCTTATTGTGAAAAATATGGTTATCCTCATCACGCTTATCGGTATCTGGCCTGACATACAACCCATTCCTGATAGGGATCAAGGTTGGGTGGTGCTCATCGCAAGGGAGTGTGTGACGGGGCTGATGCTGGCAATGATCCTGAGTTTGCCGTTTTGGATTGCCAGCGCGATAGGGGAAGTCATCGATAACCAGCGTGGCGCGACAATCAGCGACAGTATTGACCCGGTGAACGGCCTGCAAAGCACGACCATGTCGTCCTTCCTGAGTTTCTCTTTTGGCGCCATCTTTATGGCGCAGGGCGGGATGGTATTATTGATGAATGCGCTGGTACAGAGCTATCGCGTCTTTCCCTCCGGCTCCTCGTTGCTGGGGGCGCATTGGAACGTGGCTGGCAAACTGGCGCACCTCTTATTGGAAAATAGCCTGATACTTGCGGCGCCGACGCTGATTACGTTGATGTTATCGGAAATCATTCTCGGCGTGTTTTCCCGCTACTGCCCGCAGCTTAACCCCTTTTCCTTGTCGTTATCGCTGAAGAGTTTTATCGCCTTCACGATCTTTATGCTTTATGGTTTCGGCGCCATGTCGGCACCCTTGATGCGCTTGTTTACGCTTACGCCATTTTACCAATTCATTCGCCCAGCCGTGGGGGGATAATTATGGCGGAGAAAACAGAAAAGCCCACAGAGAAACGGCGAAGAGAGTCTGCGCAAAAAGGCCAATCGTTCAAAGTTAAAGATGTTACCACCACTGTCGTGTTGGTAAGTGGGATTGCCTATTTAGGCTACGGTATGTCCTTTGAACCCTTTATCGCGTTTTATAATAATGTGATTCTCAACGGCAAAAGCCTGAGTTACCAAGCTTACCTCATTAGTTTGGCCATGTTGTTTATGGAATTAACGCTGCCGATGGTAATGGTTTGTTTTATAGCCGGTACCTTCTCGACATTGCTTCAAACTCGGATGGTGCTCGCCACTAAAGCAATAAAGTTGAATTTTGATGCGCTTAATCCGATGAAAGGACTTAAGCGGATATTCAATATGCGGACACTGAAAGAACTGGTGAAAACATTTTGCTATGTTGGCGTGTTTGCAGTCAGCGTCAATTATTTTCAATCACATTATCTTAGCAAGTTGCTATCGACTTATCAGGGGAATATCTGGCAGGTCATCCGGGTGTGGTCAGATCTGGCGGTAAAACTCGTGTTTATTTATGTGGGTGTATCGCTTATTGTTCTGGTGCTTGACGGCTTGTGTGAATATTTTCTCCAATTTAAAGATATGAAAATGGAGAAGCATGAGGTTAAGCAAGAGCATAAAGAAAATGAAGGTAACCCAGAAATAAAGTCCGCGCGGCGCAATGCGCATTTTGAATTGCTGAGCGGCTCGGAGCAGGCGGCAATTCGTTCCTCAGAGATGATACTGGCTAACCCAACCCACATCGCAATGGGTATATTTTTTAACCCAGATGTCGCGATGCTGCCGTTCATCACTTTACGTGCCAGCAATATGAAAGCGCGGGCGATCATAGCCTATGCCGAGAAGGTAGGGGTGCCGGTCGTGCGCAGTATCCCTTTGGCGCGAAGATTATATAAAAACTACAGCGTACATAGCTTTATCTCTCTGAATGATAACGATTTAATAGAAATAATGCGTATTCTCATTTGGCTGAAGCAGGTAGAAAGCGCGGGGCAGATCAGTGAAGAGCAAATTGTTCCATCCGAGCCGCCATCTGAGGAAAAAAGTTAACCTAACTCGCAAAAAGAAAGGTAATTGTTACCCCTCGTGATCCTGTTTTTTGATATTCATTCCCCCTGGTGGATGTTACTTTTCCTTACAAGAAATGAGTAAGGGACGGCGTGCATCGACCCCAGGAGGACGGGATCGCGAGCAGTAACTCAAAGTCACATCTCATTCCATTTAAGGTTGATTCGATAATGAAGACGAAAACTAAACACGCTAAAAACAATGCCTCACATCAGCAGGGCAAGCTGGAGCAGCAATATACCGAAAATTTCATGGAGGCGATACAAGATGGTGCCACGTTGAAAGATATACATCAGATACCTGAATCAACGATGCAGGACGTCTATCTGTATGCCTACGATTTTTATCAGCAGGGGCGCCTGGATGATGCGGAGTCATTGTTTCGCTTCCTGTGCGTTTATGATTTTTATAACCCCGAATATATCATGGGGCTGGCGGCAGTACATCAATTAAAGAAATCCTATGAAAAGGCTATTGAGCTTTATGCCTTGACGTATTCATTATCGGAAAACGACTATCGCCCTATGTTATATGCGGGCCAATGCAATCTTATGTTGCGAAAAGGAGAAATGGCTAAACGTTGTTTTGAAATTGTATTAGAAAAATCACAGGATGAAAACCTCATGCAAAAGGCCCAGGCTTATCTTGTGGCATTAGCCGATTTGGAGAAAAACGAAGCGGACGCCACAGGAGAGAATAAGGAGAAAAGTGACCATGACTAGTGCAGTTAACGGTCTCTCATTGCCATATTTGAATGAAATATTTGGACATGAAGAGGCGAGTAATGCGGTTACTAAGCGGGAACAAGAAGCCGCGAGGCGATTTGGCGACGAGCGCTATGGGCAACACCGGCTCAAGAACAAAGTCCAAACGCTGCAGCAGAGTTTAACCGCCGAACAACTGCAAAAAGTAATACAGGAAACGCAACGGGAACTGGTCAATAAGCAGCCTTTGGGGCTGTTGGCCAATGTCGGCGATTCCCCGCGGCTGGCGACACCGGTCCCGTTAAGCGCCGCGGCCGCCTCGACGGCCGGCGCCCAGCCAAACGAAAGCGCGGAGGCGGGAAAGGGGAGTGCCTTAAGCGGCATGGCCAGTTTGACCTATATTATGGGCACCATCATCAAACTGACCGGTAACAAATCGATACAGCAGCTATCGAATAACTTGGCGGCCTACCTCGCGCAAAGTAAAGGAACGCAGACGGCAGCGGCGGCGATGTCGGCTGAACTTGAACTCGCGGCGTCCAAGTGGGCCGAGTGCGAGGATAATCTCACCGCGGCCCAACAGCAGGCGGACCAACTGCAATCTGCGGCGGCGCAAGCCAAACAAGCGGCAAGCGATGCGCTGAAAAGTTTGAAAGAGCTGCAGGCGCAGGCGGCCAAAGAGACCGCCGCCAACGGCAGCGTTTCTCCCGAATTGCAGAAAAAAATTGATGCCGCTACCGCCCTATGTGAAAAGGCTGACGCTGAAGCAAGTCGTACGAAAAACGAAAGCGACAAATTTGTTACTAACACTCTTAATCCGGCTATCACCGCGGCGAATAGCAGCCGTTCAAATCTGGATGCCGTGCGTGCAAAAGTCGGTGGCTTTATTAATGCGCTAACGCCGCAGCAGCAGGGCGCGCTGGAACGTAAACAGCAAAAAGAGAATGAAGGCAAAAGCCTGACCTATCTCTTGGCGGTTATAAATAAGTTAATCGGCAAAAGCGCCAGCGAAAAATTAGAAGCCAGCGCAGAACTGAACAAAAAATTGAGTGCCGCCTCCATTAAAGAGGCGCAGGAGAATGCCAAAGAATTCGCCGCCAAACAGGCTAAAGCCGAAGAGATGCAAAAAACCATGGGTTGCATCGGTAAAATTATTGGCTGGATTATCACGGTGGTGAGCGTTGCGGCGGCCGCGTTCACCGGCGGCGCCTCGCTGGCGCTGGCGGGTGTCGGCCTGGCGTTGGCGATAGGCGATGAAATCGGCCAGGCTATTACCGGGCGCTCCTTCATGCAAGAAGCCATGGGGGCGATATTAGATCCGCTGATGAAAGCGATTATTCAGCCGTTGATGCAATTCTTCACCAATCTCTTCAGCAAAATCCTCGAAGGTTTAGGCATGGAGAAGGGTTTAGCCGATACCATCGCTCAGATAATGGGGGCAATCCAAGCCGCGGTGCTGATGATAGCCGCCGTTATGGTGGCGGGAAGTCTTGTCAAATCAGTGGCGCAAAAAATCGGCAGTACCCTGATTGTCAAGACCGGCATGGCATTTGCGAAAAGAATGCTCCAAAACATGGGTAAAAAAGCGGCGGAGACGCTAGGAAAAAAACTCGGACTCAATACGGTAACCAACTTCGCGAAAAGAGCCGGCAGTAGCATGGCGAAATTTTCCCCGATAAACGAAGGCAATGCGGCCATGGTGCAGAAGGGCGCCACCATCGCCAATGCGGTAAATACAACGGCGCAAGCCGGCGGAAATATCGCCGTGGCGGCATTGCAGGCCAGCGCAGCAGAAGATAAGGCCGATTTGCTGCAGGCCATGGCGACACAGGAGCTGTTGAAGAAAATGATGGATGAGGCGGTAAATGTCTTTACCCACAACTTAGCCACCATGAATGAAATTTTGAATCAAATGAGCCAAGTGGGATTGCAGGACCAGCAAACCAAGCGATTTATTACGCAACAGATTGCGATGCGCCCTGCATGAATAGGCGCACTCATGTCGCATTCCGGCTGTTTTTTTGACCGGTCGACGCCACGAACCATTTGTAAAAGATAGGAATAAGGAGCCTTTATGGCAGAAATATTAGCTAGCAACGCCGCGATCACGCAGCCACAGCAGTATCAGAAATCGCACATTATTGGTAATACCTCTGCAGATGAGAGTGCCAATGCAGCCAGATTGAATCAACGTGAAGTCAGGGCTCCCAACAAATCCGATGTTGAAGCGGTTACGCAAGCGGGTGCCCAATTCGTCTCGTCCGCCGTGGGGTTATTAGCAGCTCCCAATGCCAAGAAGAGCAACGACCCGACAGCGTTAAAAGAGTTGGCAAGTACCGTGACTACGCATTACAGCGCCAAAGAATATGATATGGCCAGTTATACGGTGGAGGCGGTGGCGCGACATGCTGCTGAAGACTTGGGGGTGGTACAGAGCGAGTTTTCTGCCAACCAAAAAGTGGCGATAAACAATTATGCTGAAAACCGGGCGAAGTTGGAATCGTCCTTTGCCGATGACCTGGAAACGGTAGCCAACACCTTAGCTAACGCTGTTAATGTGTCCGAAACACCCGAAGCCTTGGCTGCGGTGGTAAGCCAATCCGTTGATGGCATGCTTGCACAAGCGCGCACCTACGCCAAAGGAATGGAAACGACCGTACGGGAACTAGCAAAAGGGGTGGATGGGCAAAGTCAGTTAGCCGAAGAGCAGCTTGCTGTTGTCCAAAAATACTCAGAAGGCCTGAATCAGGTGGCAGATACGCTCGCTACCGAGCGCAAATCAGGCGCGTCGGTGTTGCTGGGCTCAGATCTCTCTTTTGAGGCATTGCTCAAGGTCATCTCGCTTACCACAGAGATGTGTAATGAGAACAATAAGCTTTCGGCGCATTTTGGTGAGCTGATGGCTAAAGCTGCTAATCAGTCGGCTAAGAAACTCGTGGATGCCGCGGGCGTTCGACTGGCGGGCGCGATAGCATCGGCAGGGGTACAGGTGACTTCAGCCTGGTCCGCGACCAAGCAGAAAGTGACCGCCCTCAATAAAGAGAGCGCGTCGGTTAAGGATAATTTAATCCCTAAAAACAAAATGCAACAGAAGCTGAGCGAATCTGAAAACAGCATCCTGAGCTCGCAAAGCCGGCTGGTGGCGAAGGGGTCGGATTTTACCGCTGATACGGGTGCCACGATGCGTGCAAATCATCCCCAGCAGCGAGCCAAAATCATGGACTACGACATGAAACATGAGCAGGTCCGCCGTGACACTAGCATTGCCGTTGCCAAGGCGGATGTGACATTGGCTATAGGGCGCGGTATGGGTGAAATCGCCACCGGTGCTTTCAACGTCGCCGCCGCATCGGATGAAGCGGATTCCAAAAAGCTGGACGCCAGTAAAGAACTTGCCAGCACCCTTAGCGCCGCAGCGAACAAAACCAGCGATACCAACGTATCCAACCGGGATAAGCTTCTGCAGCTGCTGCAGAGCGTTATTTCCCGTACTCAAGATACCAACAGCGTTATTGCCGGTAATATGCGCGGCTAGCGTTAAGGCGGGTTTAATAAAGGACACCGCCCTTGCACATTGTGGATAAAGGCGCAGGAAAACGGTTTGATAACTCGGTGCGACGCGTTTTCGCACCGAAAGCCCTACGGCGAGTGGTGGGTGCAATGCGCACTATAACCGGGGGCCAACATCTCCTTCTTTTATAAACAGGAAGGTGATATCACCGACAATGTGAACATCCACTATCCCAGGGGCGGCTACTTTACAAAAATAATACGTAATTATTTATTCTATGAAATAAATTTACACTCTTTATAAACTCATCCGTCGCTGTAGGGTGGGCAGTTTTATCGCTCTAACAGGCTTTCAACCGGCTAGAGAATAAACGCGGCGGCCGGTTAGACGGCCTTAAACGATAATATCCGGAGAGGAATACTTAATGCCTGGATCTTGCAATATTGCTAGCGGGAAAAATAGCTTTGCTATTCACATCCCTTCTTCGTTCGATGCGAATCCGACGAAGTCGCCACTGACCGAAAAAATTACCAGCGTTGCGAATAGCGCCAATAGGATGGCGTCTTCGAGCGCATCCGAAAATGCCCGAAACGTGGCCGGCGGCGAGGGCGCGTCGAGCACATCTTCAAGGGCAGCAGATGTCAGGACGCCTTCGGTGCGGATTAATGAAGGACAAGAAGAGGCTATCACGCCCCTTACCGCGTTTTTGAACCGCCCGATACAAAAAAATTTGACGAACTTGTTGAACGCGGATCCTTTCTTTGGGCAACCGGCAGAGATCCGTAACCGTGTACAAAATGACCTGCAAGAGCAAAATACCGACACTATGCCGAATGGGGTCGAACAGCCCCGTGCAGAAAATTCAGCGCAATCCGAGAATACGGATTTTTCTAAAGCTACGACGTTGATTAAAACTTTCTTCTCCCGGTTTTCAGCGAATGGCGAGGTGCCTGATAAACTGAGTAAGCAGGAGGTTATGCTATTAAAAGAGCACGGTGCTGCCGTACTCGCCAATCTTAAAGAAGAGGCGGTAAGGCATTCAAAAGAGGCTTGGATAAAAGCACATCCGGGTGAAGATATCACGAAACAGCCCATCTTTGACTTTCAATATGACAGCTGTCTTGATCAAATTGAACACGCCGTTCAACAGCTACAGACAATGCCTGTTAAAAACGTAACGGGTCATGAGATGGCTGGGATTTTTGGCAATGCCTTTGCTGCGATTACCACTATCCCCCATACGCTGATATATCTCGCGCCGTCTCAACCTGCGGCGGCTAACCCCGGCCCGGATGTGAAGGCAGAACCCGCCGCCGAGAGAGGCGTCTCTATCGGTAATATCGAAAATCACCAGGGCGACAACACGTATCATTACCATTACCACTACCCTAGCGCTTCCCCGGGCAATGAAAATGTTGGCGGGAAACTATCGAGTAATGACGCTAGCAATAGTGCCGCCTCTACAGAGCAGATGAAGCGAGACGCGCCTCCCGCCGCCGAGCCCGGTTCGAGACTCACGACCACTAACCGTGCCGAGACAAAAGATAAAAGCACTGAAATCGATTCGCCTGCGGACGGTGCGAAGGGGCACGGTAAGCAACTTCGCGACATGTTTGTTGACTCGCAGCCGCTAACGCCGAGGGGCAATGACGAGCCTGATGCGAACAATAACCGTCTGATAACAGACGACGAGCAATTTATCGATAGCAGTAAACTCTCTTACGGCGCAAGAGAGATCAAAAGGGCGGAATTGAAGATTAATATTGAGGACTTTGACGAGCAGCCGAAAGGCGATAACGAGCCTAACGCGAACAACAACCGTCTGATAACGGGCGACGAGCAATTTATCGATAGCAGTAATCTCTCTCCCGACCCAAGAGAGATCAAAAGGGCGGAATTGAAGATCAATGTTGATGGCTTTGACGAGCTGCGGAAAGGCGATAACGAGCCTAACGCGAACAACAACCGTCTGATAACAGGAGACGAGCAATTTACCGATAGCAGTAAACTCTCTTACGACGCAAGAGAGATCAAAAGGGCGGAATTGAAGATTAACGTTAATGGCTTCGACGAGCTGCCGAAAGGCGATAACGAGCCTAACGCGAACAACAACCGTCTGATAACAGGCGACGAGCAATTCCTCGATAGCAGTAAATTCTCTTACGGCGCAAGAGAGATCAAAAGGGCGCTTTTGCAGGTAAATGCTGATGGCTTTGACGAGCTGCCGAAAGGCTATGAACCCGCTTTCGCGAACAAGGTCGTATCGGTGACGATGAAGAATAAAGCCAATACCCTGTTCTCCCAGCCGCAGAACGCTATCCAGCCCCGATATGCCAGCAATCTTAGGCCGTCTCGCCCGCTAGGTCAGGAGGAAGTTGGGAATGTGGCTGAAACGCCTCGGGGTGAAATCAAAGGGGTGAAAGCACTTGTTGATTTCTTTGAAAACGAAGCATTTAAAGACCGCAACGGGCTCGTTCTCGACAATGGTTCAGCTCATAATCGCAGTTCAGGGTACGAGAGCGCAGCTCATAGCCGCAGTTCAGGATACGAGAGCGCAGATGATGACAGCGTTGCGGATATGCGCGATGTTGAAAGTTATCTTTCCACCGATGATGAGAGCTATAGCGATGCCGTCCGTCGTGATAATCGCCCCCTTATGAACTCGAGCTCAGCTGATGACAGCGGCTACGACAGCGATGGCAGCACTAACGATTCTCTCAGCACAAAGGACCTGTATCACGCGCGCAGGGTGCAAGTTGATGAAACCGATGCTTCACGCGATGAGACTGACAGCGTCACCCTTGGCACCGATGAAATCTCTGAGGTAAAAAAGAAAATTGCGCTGTTTAATAAGGAAAATGTTGTTGCTACGAAGCCGACTCCCAAAGAATACCAATTCAAGGTAAAAGAGAGTGATCGCGTACATTTGACGGAGGCTAAAGCCATTACCTTGTCAACGTCCGGCATGTTTAAAAAATAACCCAAATATAAAGTGATCTGATTATGTCACCCTACACTATTGTAATGAGCTCATTATCTGCTGTCACCGGCCGGCCCATATCGGAAATTAAAATGGAGGACGAATTATTCTTTGATCTTGAGATGGACTCAGTTGACCTTATCGATGTTATTATAAGGTTGGAAGATCAGGGTATAATTATTAATGAAAAGGACTTAACGCTTAAATTAAAGGTTTCTGACCTGATTCAGGTGGTTTCCTCCGGCGGCGAGATAATGAATTAGTTATCAGGATTTGCGGGCTTCTTATTAGTGGTTTGTCACTTGATATGAATTTTCGCTTGAAAATTCTCGCTCAAAACATTAGTGTAGTTACAAAAACAACATCGACCCGGAATAAGATCTGTGACCGAAGATAAGTTAGCTAATGTTTATAAAGAACCCATTGAGGTAATTACATCATGTTTTACCTTTTATCCAAAAAAACGCTGCTTGGAATTAGAGGGTACTCTCCATCAGCTACGCAAGAAGGAGTCCGAGGTCTTGGCTCTGCTCTGCAAGAAATATCCAAATCCGGTGCATCATTCCGAGTTTTTGGATGAGGTGTGGGGCGGTGGATATGTCACGTCCCATAGCATCGCGCAGGTCATTCGCTCTTTAAGGAAGTTGCTTAAGAAGAATGGGAAAAACATCATTTTAACCATCCCTAAATTAGGCTATCGTTTAGGTATTGAACCTCAGTACGAGGAAGAAAACGACGTTAAAATAATTGATTTTTCGGAAGAAAATAATGATGTTGTACCCGACAAAGACTATTTTGTTCCTTCCGAAGATCGGCATCCCTCAACGCCGCCGCCGCCCCACTATCCGCCTGGCGGTAGAGTGGGGAAGTGGGCGTGTAGGTTATTGATTTTATTATTACTAATACCGGCATCCTACGGGGTGTATTGCAGTTTAAAGCCTAAAGTACCCCTGGTTTACCAACCCCAGGATAAAGAGGTTCTCATGGTAATCCCTCGCTCGGAAGTAAAGAATGTTGAAGTGAAGGATGATTATGTGATCTTATATGGCGATGTTACAAAAACAGCTATGTTAAGTACCAATGTGAAGTCAGAGTTAACGAAATGCTATACCGGAAGTGATATTTTCAATATTCATTAAGAAAAGTCTGCCAGACCCTGTTGTCGTTATCTCTTCAGGCATCGCGTTATTGTTTCTACTACATTCTAACTTAGTTGACTATTCTCTTTAGCGAGCCGCGCATCGATCTCAACGGCTTCTTAGTCAAATGTGCATGGTGTTTCTTCTGAGCGTATATTAGAAAGGATAAGTTTAGCGCAACGCGTAACTTTTCAAATTATCGTCGGGAGTTAACGGCCCCTTTGGGAATCTTCACGGAAGAATAGACAGCGCAGGGTTTAAACAAGCTGAACAGCAAAAACGGCTTTTAGCCTGTGGCGACTAACGAGGTTTTAACCGCTAGCGCGTAATGAAATCGAGAAAGCGATAACCGTCGAGAGCAACGGTCGACGTTTTCAGAGTTTGTAAGTTTTTTTGACTTCATGTTGCGTTAATATCTCACGACCGAATAAATGTTATTGAGAATAGCACGAGCTATTATTCCATAATAATAGAATATCCCTGACGCCGAGCAGCAAAATGAGAAAACGGCAGGGGTAATGGTTATTCCGCTGACGCTTGTTTATTAGCGGCTAACCTGCCCTCGATGGCATCAATCAGTCCGGGCACCAAAGAAGGCCTATTACGGCTAAGGCGTCTCGGGCGGGGCAAGCACATTGCCCAGTCGTCGCCGGGGATAACAGGGGTTAACTCAACCGCGCCATTATGCCTTGTTAAAGCCAGCAGCGTCGCTGTGCGTTAACGGCTAGCGCGATCCATTCCCGTTTGCCATTGTTGCCGTAATAGCTCGGCGTTGGCGATACCATCGCAGCTGGCCGGGAAGTTACGGCCTTTTTCTCCCCACGCACGCAGCGTGGCCGAGCGGCAGAGTTCGGCCTGTCCCGCTGAGTATCCCGATAAATAGTCCTCACGATCGATCTGAGGAGTGCCATACCACTCCGTCAGAGTATCGTTGTCGCGCACGGCTTTACCCGCCACGGCATCGCGATAGCCTGCCTGATGCCATGGAGAATCTCGTGATGGGGCACTGGCGGCAAGATCGTCGCCGCTACAGCCTGCCAGCAAGAGCAATGCCCAAGGAATGAGAAATAGTTTTATCATCATCAAGCTAATCACTAGTGAATGACGTCGTTAAGCATAGAACACACTCGCGTTGACAGGATACTGACCCTTTGCCGCTGGAAGGGCGGATGCGCCGATAAGCCGCTTTTTGCCTAAAACCCTGCAGACGCAGTGTAAACTGTACGGTGAGTGTAATTTATTTTTTACACTCGGACCAGCGGTTTGACACGTTAAGAGCAATAATAGGTTTAAATTTTGTCGCGGCTTGCGTATCATAGCGCCGAATCACGCGCCTTCGGCGAATTTATTGCGACCCGACGCTGCCTTGAAAAGAGAGGCCTGCCGTCCTTGTCCGCGTCGATTTTGGGCCTAGTGAGTAATAATTTATTTACACTCTTGGATTGAAAACTTTACGATTGCTGGTAAGGTAGCTTTCTAGACGCATCGGCGTAATGGTTTAATGTAACGCCTTACGGCCACCTCATAGAGTCAGGATCAGTATCATGCAAAAAGACGCGCTCAATAATGTCCATATCAGTGATGAACAGGTAATGATCACACCCGAAGAATTAAAACGTCAGTTTCCTTTAAGCGAGGCTGAGCAGCACGCTATCGCTGAATCCCGGCGCACGATTGCGGATATCATCCACGGCCGCGATCCGCGTCTGTTGGTGGTCTGCGGACCTTGTTCCATTCACGATACCGATGCGGCCCTTGACTATGCCCGCCGCCTGCAAGCCCTGTCAGCTGAATTGAGCGATCAGCTGTATATCGTTATGCGCGTCTATTTTGAGAAACCCCGTACCACCGTCGGCTGGAAGGGCCTGATCAACGATCCTTACATGGATGGATCTTTTGATGTCGAGGCCGGGCTGCAAATCGCCCGCGGTTTGTTGCTGGAACTGGTCAGAATGGGGCTGCCTTTGGCAACGGAAGCGCTGGATCCCAATAGCCCGCAATACTTGGGCGATCTCTTCAGCTGGTCGGCTATTGGCGCCCGTACAACGGAATCCCAGACCCACCGTGAGATGGCGTCGGGCCTGTCCATGCCGGTAGGCTTTAAAAACGGCACCGACGGCAGCCTGGCCACCGCGATTAATGCGATGCGCGCCGCGGCTATGGCCCATCGCTTTATGGGCATTAATCAGGCGGGTCAGGTTTGTCTGCTGCAAACGCGCGGTAATCCTGACGGACACGTTATTCTGCGCGGCGGCAAGCAGCCTAATTATCATCCGCACGATATCGCTGACTGTGAGCAACAAATGGCGGCCGCAGGTCTCGCGGCGGCGTTGATGATCGATTGCAGCCACGGCAACTCCAATAAAGACTATCGCCGTCAGGCAGAGGTGGCGCAGTCGGTGCTGGCGCAAATCAAGGCCGGTAATCGTTCCATTATCGGTTTGATGCTGGAAAGCCATATCCATGCCGGTAACCAGTCCTCGGAACTGTCGCGTGAGGATATGCGCTACGGCGTATCGGTGACCGACGCCTGTATTGACTGGGAAAGTACCGACAGCTTGCTGCGCCAGCTGCACGGCGAATTGCTGACGGTGTTGCCGCTGCGGCAGGCTGGGGGAGAAGTCGCGGCATGGTAGCAGAGCTTAACGTCCTGCGGGACAAAATCGATGAGGTTGACAAGGCTTTGTTGGATCTACTGGCGAAACGCCTATCGCTGGTTGCCGAGGTCGGCGAGGTCAAGAGCCGCGCCGGTCTGCCTATCTATGCCCCCGATCGTGAAACGGCAATGCTGGCGTCTCGCCGTCGGGAAGCCGCGGCATTAGGCGTACCGCCGGATTTGATTGAAGACGTGCTGCGCCGCGTAATGCGAGAATCCTACGCCAGCGAAAACGATAAAGGCTTTAAGACGCTGTGCCCGCAGTTGCGACCGGTAGTGATCATTGGCGGTCAGGGACAAATGGGGCGTTTGTTTGGGAAAATGCTGACGCTTTCCGGATACCAGGTCCGCACTCTGGAGAAAGAGGACTGGCCGCGCGCCGACGCCTTGCTGGCGGATGCGGGAATGGTGATTGTCAGCGTGCCGATTCATTTGACGGTGCCGGTTATTGAGCAATTGCCGACGCTACCGGAAGATTGCCTCTTGGTCGATCTGGCCTCGGTAAAAAACGCGCCGCTACAGGCGATGCTGGCGGCGCACAATGGGCCGGTTCTTGGTCTGCATCCGATGTTCGGCCCCGATAGCGGCAGTCTGGCAAAGCAGGTGGTCGTGTACTGCGAAGGGCGCCAGCCGGAGGCCTATCAGTGGTTCCTGGAACAGATCCAGGTATGGGGCGCGCGGTTGCACCGCAGCAGCGCCGTCGAGCACGATCAAAACATGTCCTTTATTCAAGCGCTACGTCATTTCGCCACTTTTGCCTACGGCATGCATCTGGCGGAGGAGAATGTCGACCTGGAACAATTGTTGGCGCTGTCCTCGCCGATTTACCGGCTTGAGTTAGCGATGATTGGACGCCTCTTCGCGCAGGATCCCCAGCTGTATGCCGATATCATTATGGCTTCCGAGGACAATCTGGCGTTGATCAAGCGCTACTACCGGCGTTTCGGCGCGGCGATCGCGTTGCTGGAGCAGGGCGATAAACAGGCGTTCATCGCGCGATTCACCCAAATCGGCCGCTGGTTCGGCGATTATGCCGACCATTTTCTTGCGGAAAGTCGCGTGTTATTGCGTCAGGCCAACGATAGCCGCAAATAAGGCGTTATCACGCAGGGCGCGGCGAATGCCGCCGACGCCCCCGCACAGCTTATTCAGGATCCACCGGCAGGACATTTTCACTCGGGTAGCAGCCCAAGACCTTCAGCGACCGCGTAATTGCCTGCAGCTCGCGCAATGCTTTTTGCATTTTCGTACTGCGCAAATTGGCCTGCACATCAATATAAAACATCTCTTCATGGGCATTGCCGTGTATCGGCCGAGACTCCAGGCGCGTCATCACGATACCGTGGGTCCGCAGCACGAGCAGCGCCTCGACAAGCGCGCCGGACTGCTGGCCGGTGGCCATGATAAGCGTGGTTTTCGCCGGCACCTGCTCGGTGACGTCGATAGGTTTGCGGGCCAGCACGATAAAACGGGTAATGTTCTCCTGCTGGTTGGCCAGGTTATTTTCCAGCACCTGCAAACCGTACAAAGCCCCTCCCTGTCCGCTGCCCAGCGCGGCGACGGTGGGTCGGTTAAGCTGCGCCACTTTTTCCATGGCCGCGGCGGTGCTTTCGCAGTACTCGAATTCCCACTGCGGGAAACGTCCCAGGAACTGGCTGCACTGTTGAAAAGGCTGCGGATGGCTGTAGACCACCTCGATACGATCCAGATCGGTACTGCCGCTAACCAATACGCAGTGATCGATTGGAATAGCGATTTCGCCCACCAAAGACAGGTGGGTGTGCTGTAGCAGATCGTACACTTCGTTGATTGAACCCGAACTGCTGTTTTCAATCGGCAAAATACCGTATTCCGCCTGGCCCGTTTCCACTAACTGCACGATATCGCCGAATTTTTGGCAACCGCACTCGATAACCTGCTCAAAATAGCGCGCGCCATACTGCCGCGCCGCCAGGTGGGAATAGGAACCTTTAGGGCCCAGAAACGCGATGCGCGCAGAGCGTTCCTCTTGATGATTAAGATCCAGTTGCAGCAGGGCCTGCTGCGTTAACACGGAATCTTCGATAATCATTTGAAACAGTCGCGTCACGTAAAAACCGTCCAGGTCGAGTTTCTGGCCTTCGGTGACTAAGCGTTTCAGCAGTTCGCGCTCGCGCGCGATATCGCGTATCGGCCGTTGCGAGGCTATCTTGCTACGCGCAACATCCAGTGCCAGAGCGCGCCTTTCCGCCAGTAAAGACAGCAATTTGAGATCCAGCGCGCTTATCCGATCGCGCAGCGTCAATAAAGTGTTGTCATTCATGATATTGGTTACCTTTCACGCCAACAAAAAAAGCCCCCTGGTTCAGGAGGCTTTGCGGTTCGTCTTCGCTTTATTTCTCACACGACGCGCGCCGGCCTCCTAGCATCGGAAGATAAAAAAGAAAGCGAAGAAAAACGGGGTGGTCGGCATAGTCAACTCCTTGGAAAGAAGGATAAGGGGGTACAGTAACCGCTCGCTTTTCCCCCTGTCAATATAAAACGCGCCCTGGGGGCGCGCTATTGGGGGGTAACGTTGCCGTTCGCGGGTAGATCCGCCGGCTAAGGGGGTTATACCGCCATAAAATTCGCGGTCTTAACACATTCCGCGGCGCGGCGCGCCTCCCCTTTATGCTGGACTTTATTGATTTGACGTTCAAGTTTCGCCAGCAGCTCGTTTATCGCCAGATACATGTCCTGATGGGTCGCGCTGGCCACCAGTTGCCCATTGGGCGTGCTCAGCGTCGCGTCGGCCACAAAACCCTGCGGCTGTTTGGAGAGGATAATATGTGGATTAATCAGCTGGGTCTGCCATTTCGCCAGTTTTGCCAGGCGCTCTTCTGCGTGTTGACGAATGGCGGGAGTGATCTCCATTTGCTTACCGGTAATGTTGATTATCATAGAACTACCTCTCTGCGTGTTTCCGTCTACATAGTTTAAGCATACCCGCGAGGGGCATCTTTTGTGTGATTTGGATCACTTTTTTTTCGGCAAGGCGGCGGAGGGGATCGGTTCTGTGAGCAGGGGTCAGTAACGGGTTTTATCTTCTTGTCAGCGCCAGCACAATGGGGCAATATTGTTAAGTTAACCATACCAAAACGGCAGCCGAGGCTGCCGTCTGGATTGGTCCGCGCCGCGCCGTTAGGCCGGGTTTGACGCAATAATCTTCGTCACTTTGTCCGCCTGGCCGTTCAACTGTAATTCCCGATAGGCTTTTTCCATATAGGGCAGCGCCTGGCGCGTCGCCTGTGTATCGGGGAAGTCGCGCAGCATTTGCTCAACGCGGTTGGCCACCGCCACATAGGCGCCGCGTTTGTTATAGTACTCCACCACCGACAGTTCATGCTTGGCCAGCCGGTCTTTGAGATAAACCAGACGTTTGGTGGCATCCATGGCATACTGGCTGTTCGGATAACCCCGAATCAGCTGCGTGAAATCGCGAAACGCCGCGCGCGCATGCTCCGGGTTGCGATCGGAACGGTCCACGCCGAAGAATCCCTGTAATGCGCTGTCGTCCAGCGCCATATCAGTCAAACCACGCATGTAGAGTACGTAGTCGACATTCGGATGGGTGGGATTAAGCCGCAGAAAACGATCGATGGAGGCTTGCGCCAGCGGCAGGTCGGCGGATTTGTAGTAAGCATAAATCAAGTCAAGCTGAACCTGTTGCGCGTAGGGACCGAACGGATAGCGGTTATCCAGCGCCTCCAGCTCCTTGATAGCGCCTTTATAATTACCGTCCTGCAGCTTTTGCTGCGCGGAAGCATAGATCTCGGAGGGGGGATTATCGGGAACGGCGTCTTTGTTACTGGAACAACCCGCCAGCACCAGGCTCAGTGTGGCGGCTGCCACCAGATATTTCATACGCATCATGACGTTTTGCTTATCCTCAGAGTGTTATTCCGGGAGACTGTCCGTTTAGCTCCCGGATGAGACCAGCTACAATAGCATACTATTTTAAACGGCATCGCCGTGAAAACCCAACGTTAACGAAGATACATTATATGGCACAGCATCAACACCTCACCGGAACGGTGAATGAATCACAACTCGGGCAACGTTTAGATCAGACTTTGGCTGAAATGTTCCCTGATTATTCACGATCGCGGATAAAAGCCTGGATCCTTGACGGCCGGGTGAGGGTGAACGGACGGGTCACGGCGGTGCCCAAAGAGAAAATGCTCGGCGGTGAAGCCGTTGAAATACAAGCCATTATCGAAGAAGAGCCGCGCTGGGAAGCGCAAGCTATCCCGTTGAATATTGTTTATGAAGATGACGATATTCTTGTCATCAATAAACCCCGCGATTTGGTGGTCCA
The DNA here is from genome assembly GCF_000517425.1 of Sodalis praecaptivus. Taxonomy (NCBI): domain Bacteria; kingdom Pseudomonadati; phylum Pseudomonadota; class Gammaproteobacteria; order Enterobacterales; family Bruguierivoracaceae; genus Sodalis; species Sodalis praecaptivus. The sequence continues at coordinate 3,632,262 of NZ_CP006569.1, read as the reverse complement.
TCCAGGCGCCGGCAATGCCGATGGCACCGTGTTGAACGCGCTGTTGCACTATTTCCCTCCCATTGTGGATGTGCCACGTGCGGGGATTGTTCATCGTCTGGACAAAGATACCACCGGTTTGATGGTGGTGGCCAAGACCGTGCCGGCGCAAACCCGCCTGGTGGAATCGCTCCAGGCAAGGGAAATTACCCGCGAATATGAAGCCGTGGCTATCGGCACCATGACCGCCGGCGGCACCGTGGAGCAGCCAATCGCCCGCCACGCTACCAAGCGGACGCATATGGCGGTCCATCCGATGGGAAAGCCAGCGGTGACCCATTACCGCATTATGGAGCATTTTCGCGCCCATACGCGCCTGCGCCTGCGTCTGGAGACCGGCCGCACCCATCAGATCCGCGTCCATATGGCGCATATCAACCATCCGCTGGTGGGCGATCCCCTTTATGGCGGCCGTCCTCGGCCGCCGAAAGGCGCTAGTGAAGCGTTTAACGACGTGCTGCGCCGCTTTGATCGCCAGGCGCTGCATGCCACCTTGCTGCGGCTTTACCATCCCATCACCTCGATTGAAATGGAATGGCATGCTCCGCTGCCGCAGGATATGGTGGCGCTGATAGCGGCGTTGAAAGAGGATACGGAACTGTTTAAAGAAAGTATGGATTGGCTGTGATCCGGCTTATTCTGCCCGACTGGCCCGCGCCTTCCCAGGTTGGCGCCTGTAGCACGACCCGCGAGGGCGGCGTGAGCCAAGCGCCTTGGCATTCGCTCAACCTGGGGGATCATGTCGGGGATGATCCCGACGCCGTTGCCGAAAATCGCCGTCGGCTGAGGGCGCTGGCGCATCTTCCCGCCGCGCCGCGCTACCTGACCCAAGTGCACGGCGTCGATGTGGTGGTGTTAGAAGACGCGGCGCTGACGTCGCTGCGCGGGGATGCGGTCTACACCCGCAGGCCGGGCAAGGTTTGCGCCGTGATGACCGCCGATTGTTTGCCGGTGCTGTTTTGCGATCGCGCAGGACGTGAGGTGGCCGCGGCGCATGCCGGTTGGCGGGGATTATGCGCCGGCGTGCTGGAGCAGACGCTGGCGGCGTTTCAGGCGCCGCGCGCGGACATCCTCGCCTGGCTGGGTCCGGCCATTGGGCCAACGGCGTTTGAGGTGGGCGCTGAGGTTAAAGACGCCTTTACCCGTCACGACCCCGCGGCCGCCGGCGCGTTCGTCCCGCGGGGCGAAAAATATCTGGCCGATCTCTATCAATTGGCGCGTTTACGTCTGAGAACGGCCGGGATCCGCGCCATATATGGCGGTAAGCATTGCACGGTGCAGGAAAACAACACTTTTTTCTCCTATCGGCGCGATGGTGTCACCGGACGTATGGCAACTTTGGTCTGGCTGATATAATCTCTTGCCCAAGACGATCCAGGATGGATAGCAACAATCTTCCCGCTTATTGGCGAAATATCCCTTGAATTTTAAATAAACGACCTTATTTAATCTCCAGAGTAGCAATTTTGACCAATATGGGAGGAGTTATGCGTCTGGATCGTCTTACCAATAAATTCCAGCTTGCCCTCGCCGATGCCCAGTCCATGGCCCTCGGGCGCGACAATCAATTTATCGAACCTTTACACGTGATGGCGGCCCTGTTGAAGCAGGAAGGCGGCACCGTGCGTCCGCTGCTGCAATCCGCCGGCGTTAACATCGTGCCGTTTATCAGCGCGGTGGAGCAGGCCTGTGAGCGCCTGCCGCAGGTGGAGGGCACCGGGGGCGATGTGCAGCCTTCGCAAGATCTGGTGCGCGTGCTTAACCTGTGCGACAAGCTGGCGCAAAAACGCGCCGACAGTTTCATCTCATCAGAACTCTTTGTTCTGGCCTCGCTGGAATCGCGCGGTACGCTGGCCGAGCTGCTGAAGTCGGCGGGCGCCACGACGGCGACCATGACCCAAGCGATTGAGCAAATGCGCGGCGGTGAGCAGGTAAACGATCAGGGCGCGGAAGATCAGCGCCAGGCGCTGAAAAAGTTCACCATCGACCTGACCGAGCGCGCCGAGCAGGGCAAACTTGACCCGGTGATTGGCCGCGACGAAGAAATTCGCCGCACGATTCAGGTGTTGCAACGTCGTACCAAAAATAATCCGGTGCTCATCGGTGAACCCGGGGTGGGTAAAACCGCCATTGTCGAGGGGCTGGCGCAGCGTATCGTCAACGGCGAAGTACCCGAAGGCCTAAAAAACAACCGGGTGTTGTCGCTGGATATGGGCTCGCTGGTGGCCGGCGCGAAATACCGCGGTGAATTTGAAGAGCGGCTGAAAGGCGTATTGAGCGATTTGTCCAAGCAGGAAGGCAATGTCATCCTGTTTATCGACGAGTTGCATACCATGGTGGGCGCCGGCAAGGCCGACGGTGCGATGGACGCCGGTAACATGCTCAAACCCGCGCTGGCGCGCGGCGAATTGCATTGCGTGGGGGCGACGACCCTTGACGAATACCGCAAATTTATCGAGAAGGACGCGGCGCTGGAACGGCGTTTCCAAAAGGTCTTTGTTGCCGAGCCGAACGTTGAAGATACCATCGCTATCCTGCGCGGATTGAAAGAGCGTTATGAGCTGCATCACCATGTGCAGATAACCGACCCGGCCATTGTCGCCGCCGCGACGCTGTCCCATCGCTATATTGCCGACCGGCAACTGCCGGACAAAGCGATTGACCTTATCGATGAAGCCGCATCCAGTATTCGTATGCAAATAGACTCCAAACCGGAAGAGCTGGATCGTCTGGAGCGCCGAATCATTCAACTGAAGCTGGAACAGCAAGCGCTAAAGAAAGAATCGGATGACGCCAGTCTCAAACGGCTGACGATGCTCAATGATGAATTGGCGCAAAAAGAGCGCGCTTATTCTGAACTTGAAGAGGAATGGAAAGCGGAAAAAGCCTCTTTGTCGGGTACGCAGCATTTGAAAGCGGAACTGGAACAGGCAAAGATTTCGATTGAGCAGGCGCGGCGCGTCGGCGATCTGGCGCGGATGTCTGAATTGCAGTATGGCAAAATCCCCGAGCTGGAAAAACAACTGGCGGCGGCTTCCCAATCCGAGGGCAAAGGTCTACGCCTGCTGCGTAACCGGGTGACCGATATTGAGATAGCCGAAGTGCTGGCCCGCTGGACGGGTATCCCGGTATCGCGGATGCTGGAAAGCGAGCGGGCGAAGCTGCTGCGCATGGAGCAGGATTTGCATCAGCGGGTGATTGGCCAGAATGAGGCGGTGGAAGCGGTGTCTAACGCCATTCGCCGCAGCCGTGCGGGACTGGCGGATCCTAACCGGCCCATCGGTTCCTTTATGTTCCTGGGGCCGACCGGGGTAGGTAAAACGGAGCTATGCAAAGCGCTGGCGACATTCTTGTTCGATAGCGACGATGCCATGGTGCGTATCGACATGTCCGAATTTATGGAAAAACATTCGGTGTCGCGGTTGGTTGGCGCCCCTCCCGGCTATGTCGGTTACGAAGAAGGGGGCTATCTGACCGAGGCGGTGCGCCGTCGGCCTTATTCGGTGATTCTGCTGGATGAGATCGAAAAAGCGCATCCGGATGTCTTCAATATTCTGCTGCAAGTATTGGATGACGGACGTCTGACCGATGGTCAGGGACGTACGGTGGATTTTCGCAATACCGTGGTGATCATGACCTCTAACCTGGGGTCGGACATCATTCAAGAGCGTTTCGGCCAGATGAACTATCAGGAGATGAAGGATGTCGTGCTGGAAGTGGTCAGCCATCATTTCCGGCCGGAGTTTCTCAACCGTGTGGACGAAGTTGTCGTCTTCCATCCGCTGAGCCGCGAGCACATCACCGAGATTGCGCAGATTCAGCTGCAGCGTCTGTACCAGCGTTTGGAAGAGCGGGGTTATACTGCCACCATCAGCGATGAGGCGCTGGCGCTGCTCGGCAAATCCGGTTTCGATCCGGTGTATGGCGCACGACCGCTGAAGCGCGCCATTCAGCAAGAGATCGAAAACCCGCTATCACAACAGATCCTTTCTGGTCAGTTGTTGCCGGGTAAACCGGTTAAGCTTGAGGTACGAGACGATCATATCGTCGCCAGCCAATAATCCACGCCCGGCGGGCAGGGGGGGAATTACCGCGGGCCGCCCCCGCCGGACCGGAGCTTGATATCGGCCAGCCGTGCTAACCTGGGCGGTGTCAAATGCAGCGGTTAGCCGCGCTGATCTTGGCGGCGTTTAATGCGGCGGTTAAGCGCGCTATTAAGCAGTACTTCGTGCGCAGTCTCGTCGGCTTTTTTATTGAACCGCGTCTCGATTGTGGCCAGGCTGCATTCGGGGCGCTTTTTTTTGTCCGAATGCGCCTCTACTGACAACGGCGGTTTTGTCGCGGTTGCTGCATATTTCGCCAGTTAAAACTTATTTTGCATTTAGCGCTTGCCACCATCCGGGAAGGCCCTATAATGCGCCTCCACTGACCGGGAACAGTCGTTGCGACTTACCGGCTCAGCCAGAGGCAAGCGGCCCGCGAAGGGCAAATAAAAGCTTGACTCTACAGCGGGAAAACGTAATATACGCCACCCGCGCCGGTAGAGAAAATACCCTCCCGGCCACGCTCTTTAACAATTTATCAGACAATCTGTGTGGGCACTCACAAGACGATATCGATACACGAAATATCAAGTCTTGAAGAGTGAACAACGAATATTCATACGAATACCAGTTTTAATTCTTTGAGCATCAAGCTTTTAATTGAAGAGTTTGATCATGGCTCAGATTGAACGCTGGCGGCAGGCCTAACACATGCAAGTCGAGCGGCAGCGGAAAGAAGCTTGCTTCTTTGCCGGCGAGCGGCGGACGGGTGAGTAATGTCTGGGGATCTGCCCGATGGAGGGGGATAACTACTGGAAACGGTAGCTAATACCGCATAACGTCGCAAGACCAAAGTGGGGGACCTTCGGGCCTCACACCATCGGATGAACCCAGATGGGATTAGCTAGTAGGTGGGGTAATGGCTCACCTAGGCGACGATCCCTAGCTGGTCTGAGAGGATGACCAGCCACACTGGAACTGAGACACGGTCCAGACTCCTACGGGAGGCAGCAGTGGGGAATATTGCACAATGGGGGAAACCCTGATGCAGCCATGCCGCGTGTGTGAAGAAGGCCTTCGGGTTGTAAAGCACTTTCAGCGGGGAGGAAGGCGATGGCGTAAATAGCGCCATCGATTGACGTTACCCGCAGAAGAAGCACCGGCTAACTCCGTGCCAGCAGCCGCGGTAATACGGAGGGTGCGAGCGTTAATCGGAATTACTGGGCGTAAAGCGTACGCAGGCGGTCTGTTAAGTCAGATGTGAAATCCCCGGGCTCAACCTGGGAACTGCATTTGAAACTGGCAGGCTAGAGTCTCGTAGAGGGGGGTAGAATTCCAGGTGTAGCGGTGAAATGCGTAGAGATCTGGAGGAATACCGGTGGCGAAGGCGGCCCCCTGGACGAAGACTGACGCTCAGGTACGAAAGCGTGGGGAGCAAACAGGATTAGATACCCTGGTAGTCCACGCTGTAAACGATGTCGATTTGAAGGTTGTGGCCTTGAGCCGTGGCTTTCGGAGCTAACGCGTTAAATCGACCGCCTGGGGAGTACGGCCGCAAGGTTAAAACTCAAATGAATTGACGGGGGCCCGCACAAGCGGTGGAGCATGTGGTTTAATTCGATGCAACGCGAAGAACCTTACCTACTCTTGACATCCAGAGAACTTGGCAGAGATGCCTTGGTGCCTTCGGGAGCTCTGAGACAGGTGCTGCATGGCTGTCGTCAGCTCGTGTTGTGAAATGTTGGGTTAAGTCCCGCAACGAGCGCAACCCTTATCCTTTGTTGCCAGCGATTCGGTCGGGAACTCAAAGGAGACTGCCGGTGATAAACCGGAGGAAGGTGGGGATGACGTCAAGTCATCATGGCCCTTACGAGTAGGGCTACACACGTGCTACAATGGCGCATACAAAGAGAAGCGATCTCGCGAGAGTCAGCGGACCTCATAAAGTGCGTCGTAGTCCGGATTGGAGTCTGCAACTCGACTCCATGAAGTCGGAATCGCTAGTAATCGTGGATCAGAATGCCACGGTGAATACGTTCCCGGGCCTTGTACACACCGCCCGTCACACCATGGGAGTGGGTTGCAAAAGAAGTAGGTAGCTTAACCTTCGGGAGGGCGCTTACCACTTTGTGATTCATGACTGGGGTGAAGTCGTAACAAGGTAACCGTAGGGGAACCTGCGGTTGGATCACCTCCTTACCTAGACGATACGTTCAAGTGACGTGTCCACACAGATTGTCTGATAACTGTCACGAGCAAAGCAGCCCGTCGGCGGCTTTTTTTTTATGCCGATTTTTCGTGTCCCCTTCGTCTAGTGGCCTAGGACACTGCCCTTTCACGGCGGTAACAGGGGTTCGAACCCCCTAGGGGACGCCACTTTGCTTTTTATTTCAGAGCGCGTTTATCGAGCGCGCTGCGAAATACCGCTCTTTAACAATCCGGAACAAGCTGAAAATTTGAAACACATGCTGAAGCGCAAACTCAGTATGCGAGTCTCTCAAACGAAGTAAGCAAACCTGAGATAACGCGTAAGCGTTATCACTGTAGCGCGACAGGCCTTGTCGTCTCCGTGGCGTCTTCACAGACGACGCCGGGTCTCGCCAGTATGGCGACACTCGAGCGAGACGGCGCGAACGGCTGAAAGCCCAGGCGCACGGCACGCAGGCACCGCAGTGGACTTGATGTCCATGAGGATGCCGAGTACCGCGCAACGCCGGATTTCGGTCGTGCAGCCCGTCGGACAAGGTGCAAACAGCTCAGGGTTGTGAGGTTAAGTGACTAAGCGTACACGGTGGATGCCTAGGCAGTCAGAGGCGATGAAGGACGTGCTAATCTGCGAAAAGCGCCGGTGAGCTGATATGAAGCGTTATCAGCCGGCGATGTCCGAATGGGGAAACCCGGTGCAATTCGTTGCATCATCGTTAAGTGAATCCATAGCTTAACGAAGCGAACCAGGGGAACTGAAACATCTCAGTACCCTGAGGAAAAGAAATCAACCGAGATTCCCCCAGTAGCGGCGAGCGAACGGGGAACAGCCCAGAGCCATCATCAGCTTGCGCATCAGGAGAACGGTCTGGAAAGTCCGGCGACAGAGGGTGATAGCCCCGTATCCGAAGGTGTGCTTGTTGTGAGCTCGATGAGTAGGGCGGGACACGTGATATCCTGTCTGAAGATGGGGGGACCATCCTCCAAGGCTAAATACTCCTGACTGACCGATAGTGAACCAGTACCGTGAGGGAAAGGCGAAAAGAACCCCGGCGAGGGGAGTGAAATAGAACCTGAAACCGTGTACGTACAAGCAGTGGGAGCATCCTTCGGGGTGTGACTGCGTACCTTTTGTATAATGGGTCAGCGACTTATATTCTGTAGCAAGGTTAACCGCATAGGGGAGCCGCAGGGAAACCGAGTCTTAACTGGGCGTCTAGTTGCAGGGTATAGACCCGAAACCCGGTGATCTAGCCATGGGCAGGTTGAAGGTTGGGTAACACTAACTGGAGGACCGAACCGACTAATGTTGAAAAATTAGCGGATGACTTGTGGCTGGGGGTGAAAGGCCAATCAAACCGGGAGATAGCTGGTTCTCCCCGAAAGCTATTTAGGTAGCGCCTCGTGACGTCATCTACGGGGGTAGAGCACTGTTTCGGCTAGGGGTCCATCCCGGATTACCAACCCGATGCAAACTGCGAATACCGTAGAATGTAATCACGGGAGACACACGGCGGGTGCTAACGTCCGTCGTGAAGAGGGAAACAACCCAGACCGCCAGCTAAGGTCCCAAAGTCATGGTTAAGTGGGAAACGATGTGGGAAGGCCCAGACAGCCAGGATGTTGGCTTAGAAGCAGCCATCATTTAAAGAAAGCGTAATAGCTCACTGGTCGAGTCGGCCTGCGCGGAAGATGTAACGGGGCTAAACCATGCACCGAAGCTGCGGCAGCGACACGTAAGTGTTGTTGGGTAGGGGAGCGTTCTGTAAGCCTGCGAAGGTGGCCTGTGAGGGCTGCTGGAGGTATCAGAAGTGCGAATGCTGACATAAGTAACGATAAAGCGGGTGAAAAGCCCGCTCGCCGGAAGACCAAGGGTTCCTGTTCAACGTTAATCGGAGCAGGGTGAGTCGACCCCTAAGGCGAGGCCGAAAGGCGTAGTCGATGGGAAACAGGTTAATATTCCTGTACTGGGTGTGACTGCGAAGGGGGGACGGAGAAAGCTAGGTTCGCCGGGCGACGGTTGTCCCGGTTCAAGCGTGAAGGTGGAATGAGCAGGCAAATCCGCTCATTCTCAACACTGAGGCGTGATGACGAGCCACTACGGTGGTGAAGGAATTGATGCTACGCTTCCAGGAAAAGCCTCTAAGCTCCAGGTCACATCGAATCGTACCCCAAACCGACACAGGTGGTCAGGTAGAGAATACCCAGGCGCTTGAGAGAACTCGGGTGAAGGAACTAGGCAAAATGGTGCCGTAACTTCGGGAGAAGGCACGCTGGCATGTAGGTGGAGGGCCTTGCGCCCCGAGCTGAAGCCAGTCGCAGATACCAGCTGGCTGCAACTGTTTATTAAAAACACAGCACTGTGCAAACACGAAAGTGGACGTATACGGTGTGACGCCTGCCCGGTGCCGGAAGGTTAATTGATGGGGTTATCGCTTGCGAGAAGCTCTTGATCGAAGCCCCGGTAAACGGCGGCCGTAACTATAACGGTCCTAAGGTAGCGAAATTCCTTGTCGGGTAAGTTCCGACCTGCACGAATGGCGTAATGATGGCCAGGCTGTCTCCACCCGAGACTCAGTGAAATTGAACTCGCCGTGAAGATGCGGTGTACCCGCGGCAAGACGGAAAGACCCCGTGAACCTTTACTATAGCTTGACACTGAACATTGAGCCTTGATGTGTAGGATAGGTGGGAGGCTTTGAAGTGTGGACGCCAGTCTGCATGGAGCCAACCTTGAAATACCACCCTTTAATGTTTGATGTTCTCACTCAGGCCCGTTATCCGGGCCGAGGACAGTGTCTGGTGGGTAGTTTGACTGGGGCGGTCTCCTCCCAAAGTGTAACGGAGGAGCACGAAGGTTAGCTAATCACGGTCGGACATCGTGAGGTTAGTGCAAAGGCATAAGCTAGCTTGACTGCGAGAGTGACGGCTCGAGCAGGTGCGAAAGCAGGTCTTAGTGATCCGGTGGTTCTGAATGGAAGGGCCATCGCTCAACGGATAAAAGGTACTCCGGGGATAACAGGCTGATACCGCCCAAGAGTTCATATCGACGGCGGTGTTTGGCACCTCGATGTCGGCTCATCACATCCTGGGGCTGAAGTAGGTCCCAAGGGTATGGCTGTTCGCCATTTAAAGTGGTACGCGAGCTGGGTTTAGAACGTCGTGAGACAGTTCGGTCCCTATCTGCCGTGGGCGCTGGAAGATTGAGAGGGGCTGCTCCTAGTACGAGAGGACCGGAGTGGACGCACCACTGGTGTTCGGGTTGTCATGCCAATGGCATTGCCCGGTAGCTACGTGCGGAAGAGATAACCGCTGAAAGCATCTAAGCGGGAAACTTGCCTCGAGATGAGTCTTCCCTGAGGCCTAGAGCCTCCTGAAGGGACGTTAAAGACGATGACGTTGATAGGTCGGGTGTGTAAGCGCTGCGAGGCGTTGAGCTAACCGATACTAATGACCCGTGAGACTTAACCTTACAACACCTGAGCTGTTTGAGAGCGAGCGTGAGACGAGAGCGAAAGCGAACGTTGACGCTCAAAGCGCAGGCGGATGACACCGCCGACACCCGCGCCAACCGCAGGCCAGATATGGCCGCGAAAGGCATAAGCCACACCGACCCCGGTGCGGCGGCAGGGCGTGCAGCGTGCGCAAGAGACAAGACATTATCAGCGATGTTCCGGATAACGCCCGACGGTCACGTGAGTGAGGGTCGGGCAGCAAGAGCCTTCTGCACGGCGAAAGCGGTGCGGACAACGAATTTGCCTGGCGGCACTAGCGCGGTGGTCCCACCTGACCCCATGCCGAACTCAGAAGTGAAACGCCGTAGCGCCGATGGTAGTGTGGGGTCTCCCCATGCGAGAGTAGGGAACTGCCAGGCATCCAATAGGTTGTGCCGGTTAACGCCGGAACGACAAGCAGTATCAACAGGCAGCGAGAGCTGCAATAAACACCCAGGATGGTCAACAGGCGTCTGACCCCGCTCATGTTAATCTGGTGTGTGTCATGATTCGGTGGTGCGGTAGTTCAGTCGGTTAGAATACCGGCCTGTCACGCCGGGGGTCGCGGGTTCGAGTCCCGTCCGCACCGCCACTCCCATTGAAAGCCCTGAACATTGGTTCAGGGCTTTTTTGTCTTGTTTTTTCGCCGGTGAGTGAAGGCTTACCTAGCTAATCCTCAGGCTGCTAGGTCTTAGGTTGCCACAACCGTCGACGGTCGCGGCGAGGTGAGCTCAGGGGGCGGTTTCGGGCACTGGCGCAACATAACGCTCTGGGGGCGTGTCCGGATTGAGGCTGGCAATCTCCGCAAAGGACTCCTCAACGGAGGCATAGCGCCGCTGGCTAAGAAAGCTGCGCCAGGCGTGCCAGCGGTAATGCGGCTCGCCGGGTTCACCCTGATGCTTACCGAGCAGGTAGAGAGTAAATCTCACCGGCAGTAGCGTATACAGATTAACGCCATATTTTTGCGCTTTGACAAGATAGTAACGCCTACCATCGTGAAACAGGCGGTTGACCAACACTTTGGCTGAGCTGGCGGTGAGGCGACTATCGAGCCAAACGAACTTATCGCTGTTGGCGACGGGCACCATGCTGAATCCGCCGTCCGGGTGGTGAATAAAAAAGCTGATGCCGTGGCAATTATGCGTGTGATTGTTATCGAATTGCCCCAGAATCACCAGATCGGGTTTGCCATTGCCATCAATGTCTACCCGATTATCACCCGGTACTAACGGAACCGGCGTCAGGTTGGTGCCCGCCGCACCGGCGGAGACAAACAGCGCAAGCAGTAACGCCTTCATTGAATCCCGCCCTCTATCGACAGCGGCATTTTTGCCGGGCGCAATAATTGCCGACTCTCGCAGACTTCACAATCGGCGTTGCTAAAGCGAAATACGTTAAGCGTTCCCGGTAGAATGCGCTGAATATGGCAGCCTACGCTCGGGGCCGTTTCGCTTCCCTGCGGGTCGTGCTGAATATCGCGGTCGTGTAGCGCGCTGATAAGTTTGAGTTTATCAGTAATCCAACGATCGCCGGCGTTGACCAAATAAACAGGATTTTGACCGCGAGCATCGGTCAGCAGCGTCAAAGTGCCATTGCGATCCTCGATAAAGAAGCAAAAGTCGCCCTCGGCAAGACCAAGGGCGGCCGAGCCCAATTGCGTGCTAAGCTGGTAGAGCACTTCGGCCCCGTTAACCACCGGTACGCCACCGGTAAAATGTGTCGCCAGATGGCGCAGTAGGCGCTTGTTACGCAGCGATCCAATGAGATAAGCGCTACCGGTGGCAAAGCGATAACTTTGCACCGGCGTTTTGCGGCCGGTAAACAGGCAGCCGTTGCGCAGCATTTCGATATTACCGCTGCAGCAATGTGCCAACAGACTGATATCTTTATTGATGTTACCATGAATAATGCAAAAGCCGTTGTCCACCATCTCTCAACTCCTCTTGATTATGCTATCGATTGCAGCGCGTTGCCGGCTGCTCGACTTTTAAACTCTCACGATAAACAAGTTTGGCAGTAATGAATACTGGACTATAGTGCAGTACTTGGTGGCGGCACGCCTCACTTCCGGCTGATCAAGGCAGCCGGGTAGAGAGGCAGCGAGGCGGGGCGAACACGCCCAGAGCGTCGACATTGCCGCAGCAGGCGGTCTCGTCCAAGGCAGGGGCGCTTTTGTGATATACTGTGTGGGGCGGGTCAATATGTCATGGCCCCATATTGAATTTGCCGGGCCGAGAGCTTATAAAAGCGTAAGGTGGTCAGGTGTCTGTGGACTAAAACAGCGGGAATTAACTCAAACACCGCCACAGGCGCAAAACTTAGTTGAATAGGCGGTAACCGTGCCAAAAAAAACATATGCCGTCAGGTATGTCGCGGGCCAGCCAGTCGAGCGTATCTTTCCACCTCTTGCCTCTGGCCAGTTAGGTCAGGCGCTACCGGCGGGAGAACCTTTGCCGGGCTCGCGCATTTTGCGGGTGATGGTATGGAATATCTATAAACAGCAGCGCGCCAATTGGTTGTCGGTACTCCAAGGGTTTGGTAAAGATGCTCAATTGGTCCTGTTACAGGAAGCGCAGACCACACCTGAGCTGGTCCGATTCGCTACCTCGCATTATTTGGCGGCGGACCAGGTTCCCGCACTCATTTTTCCGCAGCATCCGTCGGGGGTCATGACCCTTTCCGCCGCGCATCCGGTCTATTGCTGTCCGCTGCGCGAGCGCGAGCCCCTGTTGCGGTTAGCCAAGTCGGCTTTGGTCACCGTGTATCCCATCTATAACGGGCAACTGCTCATGGTGGTTAATATACACGCGGTAAATTTCAGCCTGGGCATTGATGTGTACAGTAAACAGCTCGGCCCCATTGGTGAGCAGATCCGCAATCATAGCGGGCCGGTTATCATGGCGGGGGATTTCAATGCCTGGAGCCGGCAGCGTATGCTGGCGCTCTACCGGTTCGCGGAACGGATGGGGCTGGGAGAGGTGCGATTTGTCGACGATCAGCGCAAGCGGGCGTTTGGCCGGCCGCTGGATTTCGTCTTTTACCGCGATATGAACGTCTGCGAGGCGTCGGTGCTGGTAACCGAGGCTTCCGACCATAACCCTTTGCTGGTCGAATTCGAGCCCGCTTCACGGCGCGAGCGGACACCGGCGGAGCCGCAAATTGTCGGCATCGGAAGATAAACCACGCTGTGGATAGCGGGAGCTGAAAGGTATCGATAGGTAAATCATGCTGCCGATAGCGGGATATAAAAGGTATCGGAAGATAAATCACGCTGTCGATAGCGGGGCATAAAAAAAGCAGACGTTAAACGTCTGCTTTTTTGTTTCGCTGGCGCTGGCGCCAGCCCGGACACAACTTACCGTCGTCACACCCCGCCGCGGGCAGGGTGTGGCAAGCGATAGATTAAGAGTCCGTGGACTTGCCGTTGACGAACAGTGTCAGCTTAAGCCCCGGCTGCAGGTTGTTGGCATTGTCCAACGCATCGTTCCAGCGCATGACGTCCTTGATATCGACGCCGTGGCGGCGGGCGATGCTCGCCAGAGAATCCCCTTTGCGTACCTGATAGGTGATGCTGTTGTTATTGGCAATCTGCATCGAGCCGCTGCCGACTTTCAGCGTTTGGCCCACTTTCAGGCTGCGCGCGCTGCGCAGGTTATTCCATTTCTGCAAATCAGCGGTTTTGACGTTCAACCGCTTGGCGATGCCGGATAAGGTATCACCGGCACGCACCTCATAGCTGCCGCTGCCGAGGCTGTTATCCGCCAACTGTGTGGACTGCACCGCCGCAATATCGCCTTCCGCCAGCGAGGTGCGCAGCTGTGAAGCATGCGCCTTGGGCAGCATGATATAATGCGGTCCGTTTGGCGCCGTCACGTTGCGCTTATAGCCGGTATTAAAGCTTTTCAGCTTGGTCAGCGACAGGCCGGACATTTCCGCCGCCTGCGTTAGCCCCATTTGCTGGCCGACTTCCACCCGCGCCAGTGCGCGTTGTGCATTCGATTTAGGCAACGCGATGCCAAATTGTTTGCTATTCTTAATGAGGTTGCTGAGCGCAAGCATCTTCGGAACATAGATGGTGGTTTCACGCGGCAGCGCCAACGACCAGAAGTCGGTGGGGCGGCCTTTGGCCTTGTTACGCTTGATGGCCTGCATAATACGACCTTCACCGCTATTATAGGCGGCAATAGTCAATAACCAGTCGCCGTCAAACATACGGTTAAGCCGCTGCATCATATCCAGCGCCACGGTGGTGGATGCCACCACATCACGGCGGCCGTCATACCATTGATTCTGCTTCAGGCCATAATTCTTGCCTGTCTGGGGAACTATCTGCCAAAGGCCAGCCGCGTTAGAGGCGGATGTTGCCTTCGGGTCAAAAGCGCTCTCCACTATGGGTAGCAGTACTAGTTCCATCGGCATCTTACGTTGCTTAATCTGCTCGACTATCCAGTACATGTACGGCTCTGCCCGTAATGTTACATCGTGGAGATAGCTCTTCTGTTTCAAATAACGCTTTTGTTGCTCGCGGACCCGGGCGTTATCCGGTATCTGCATCTTCAGCTCGTCGCCAATGAAGTTCCACAAATCGCCTTGCGGCAGGCTGTTGTTGATATCTTGCCATCGTGCGGTACCCGCTCGATCATCTGTGTACTTTCCCGCTTCACCTTGACCTGCCGAAGAAACACTCTGTGCATGCTGTTCGGGGGGGGGCGTGTCCTGCCTGGACGCCTGACACCCCACCAGCAAGACCGAGGCGAATAAGATCGCATGAGTCTTCATCTGTATGTCAATAGTCGCTTAAAAGACGAGCAATGATACTTTGAAGGCTGGGACATTACAACTAAAACCTTCAGAAATGATCCTTCTTCTCGCGTAATGCCGCAAAAACACGCCATTCCTCGCCGGAAGCAGGGTGAGCGTTTAATTTGTTCTGTAAATCAATGTCATGGCAACGTAAGAAAAGATTAATTTGACGCTCTAAATGCAGCGTTGTGGGCAGGCTAGGCTGGTTTTTCAGACGTAACTCTTTAATTTCACGTTGATAACCTGTGATAACGCTATCTTGAGGCAAGAGGGCGGCGGCGAAGTCCAAATTGCTTGAAGTATACTCATGAGCGGCGCAGATCAGGGTATCGGGGGGAAGCTGATTAACCTTTTGAAAAGACGCGTACATTTGCTTGGGCGTACCCTCGAAAAGCCGACCACAACCTGCGGAAAAAACCGTGTCGCCGCTAAAAAGCCAGGGGGCGCCATAAAATCCGATATGTCCGAGTGTATGACCGGGCAATGCCATTATGCTGAAGGTATGACCCAGTAAGGTCAGTGTATCGCCTTCGCTAATAATCCGGGTTGCGCCCTTGGCGCGGGTTTCCTCCGGGCCATAGACCGGTACCGGGAAATGCCGCAGCAGCTCGGCGACACCGCCCACATGGTCATGATGATGATGGGTCAATAAAATAGCGACAGGGGTTAAGTGGCGGTCGGCAAGCGCCTGTAACACCGGCGCCGCCTCGCCCGGATCGACCACCAGGCATTGGCTGTCGTCATTGTGTAAAAGCCAAATGTAATTATCCGCCAGTGCGGGAATGCTGATAAGATTCATTGTTAACCTCGTTATTTCTCTATGGCCCTTAGAAGATAGACAAACATGAAACCAGCGCAAAGTAACAAGACGATTGTGGCGCCTGCCTCATGGGACGATATTCCCTGCGGGGCTTACTATCGCCAGGCGCTGGAGCAGGGGTTGAAAGCGTGGTGGCCTAAACTGTTCGGGTTTCATTTACTCAAAATCGGCGCGTTGAGCGCGGATCTGGATACCGGTGATTGTGCGATTTCCCACCAGGTCAACGTGGGGCTCGAGGGCGAAGGTTTGCACGTTATCGCCGATCCTTACCAATTGCCGTTCGCCAATAAGTCGGCAGACGCTTGCTTACTGGCCCATACCTTATCCTATACCGGCGATCCGCATCGGCTGCTGCGGGAGGTCGATCGGGTCCTCATTGATGACGGCTGGCTCGTCATCTCGACGTTCAACCCGGTGAGCATGCTGGGGCTTGGCAAGATCTGCCCGATCCTTTTTCGCCGCCAGCCGTACAGAAGCCGAATGTATACGCAGATGCGGCTGTTGGATTGGCTGGGGGTGCTCAATTTTGAGGTGTTGCACCGTACCCATCTGCAGGTGTTGCCATGGCGACGACAAGGGGGGCGGCTACTCAGTACCCATTTCCCCGCAATGGGTTGCCTGAGCGTGATAGTCGCGCGCAAGCGCACGTTTCCCCTCAGCCTGACGCCGCTGAAAAACAAAGCGTCCACGCGGGGATTGCGCCGGCCTGTAAACGCCACCACCCGCAGTTGCCGGCAGCGGCATTCCTGGAAAGAGGAGTGAGAACGCTTTAATCCGCCCGGCCGCCGCCCGTTTGCGCTTCCACCCGATAGCCGATGTCCTCCAAAGCCGGATGGCCGGCGGCGGTGCGCGCCAGTTCGTCGCAGCGTTCGTTTTCCGGATGGCCCGCATGACCCTTTACCCAATCCCAGCGCAGGGTATGAGGCTGAATGGCTGCGTCCAGCCGCTGCCATAAATCGACGTTTTTCACCGGTTTCTTCTCGGCGGTTTTCCAGCCGCGTTTTTTCCAGTTATGAATCCATTGGGTAATCCCTTGACGGACGTACTGGCTGTCGGTGCTGAGCACGACCTCGCAGGCGTCCGTCAGCGCTTCCAGCGCGACGATGGCCGCCATCAACTCCATACGGTTGTTGGTGGTCAGGCGATAACCGGCGCTGAAGGTTTTTTCATGCTGTTTATAGCGCAAGATTGCGCCATAGCCGCCGGGGCCGGGATTACCCAGGCACGAACCGTCGGTGAAAATTTCAACCTGTTTGCGCATCTCTGGTAAACTTGCTCCATGTTAAAAGCCCAAGTCTGACATAAACGAGCATTATGAGCACTGACATTACGCGACAGATTGTTCTGGATACTGAAACCACCGGCATGAACAAGTTGGGTGTCCACTACGAAGGACACCGAATTATCGAAATTGGCGCGGTGGAGGTCATTAATCGCCGCCTGACCGGTCGGCACTTCCACGTCTATCTGAAACCGGACCGTCTGGTAGACCCTGAAGCGTTCAATGTCCACGGCATCAGCGACGAGTTTCTAGCCGATAAACCCACGTTTGCCGACGTGGCGGATGAATTTTTACAATTCATACGCGGCGGCGAATTGGTCATTCATAACGCCCCCTTCGATATCGGCTTTATGGACTATGAGTTTGCGATGCTTAATCGCGGTATCGCTAAAACCGACACCTTTTGCAAGGTGACGGACAGCCTGCTGCTGGCGCGCAAAATGTTCCCCGGGAAGCGCAATAGTCTGGACGCGTTGTGCGACCGCTATCTGATCGATAACAGTAAGCGTACGCTGCACGGCGCTTTGCTCGACGCCGAAATCCTGGCGGACGTTTTCTTGTTGATGACCGGCGGCCAGACCGCCATGCGTTTTGCGATGGAAGGGGAGCAAGAGCAGCGCGAGGTGGGCGACACCGTGCAAATTCAGCGGGTGCAGCGCGCCCAAACGTCGCTGAAAATCGTTTACGCCAGCGATGAGGAAGTCGTAGCCCATGAGCAGCGGTTGGATCTGGTGCAGAAAAAGGGCGGTAGCTGTCTGTGGCGGGAAGACAGCCCTGCACAAAACGAATAAAATCGTCCCGTCAGGTCAAAATGAACGCAGGGTGCTGCATTTATCAGCAAACGATTTTGCCGCGCATGAAAAGCATTGACGTTACTCAGTCGTGACTTTACTATTCGCCTCGCTTTCCCGACAAAGCACAAGTGCGGTGCGGTAGTTCAGTCGGTTAGAATACCGGCCTGTCACGCCGGGGGTCGCGGGTTCGAGTCCCGTCCGCACCGCCAACCATTCAAAAACCCCGTGTTTCCCAAAGCACGGGGTTTTGTCTTTTCCAGCGCGGCGAACGTATCTTCGCGTGCTGTCTCAGTCTCCGTCTCAATCTCAATCTCAATCTCAATCTCAGTCTCAGTTTCTGTCTCTATCTCTGTCTGAGTCCCTGTTCCTGTCCCTGTTCCTGTTCCTGTTCCTGTTCCTATCTCTATCTCTATCTCTTTCCCTGTCTCTGTCTCGATTTTTCAAACCGAAGACTACGTCATGACCAAGACCTGCGCCTTCGTCTTCGTCGCGCGGCGCAAACGCAAACCGTGGCGTAGTGGGCAATCGTACGGTTGATACGTGATCCTTTGTTCATCCTGAATTTTGCGCAGCAGAGGGCGGCAGCGACGTGGTACGGGTGGCATGAGCGGGAGAATGCCGGTCATGGTTAAGGTGCGCGCAGCGCTTAATTTACCGCTTCTGTAC
Organism: Sodalis praecaptivus; assembly: GCF_000517425.1. Lineage (NCBI taxonomy): Bacteria > Pseudomonadati > Pseudomonadota > Gammaproteobacteria > Enterobacterales > Bruguierivoracaceae > Sodalis > Sodalis praecaptivus. Next base: position 3,614,116 of record NZ_CP006569.1, on the reverse strand, counting down.
GGGGTTTCGGCCCTATCGCCAGCGGTGAAAACAATCGCGATTTTCCGACACAAAAAGCACTAACCTCGCGCGTTATAGGACTAAACTAAAACACCGGCTCACAAAAAAGGAACTGACAATGAGTGACGCGACCGAGAACAAAAGTTTCGCTTTCAACGCCAATTACCCGCGCGATCTTATCGGTTATGCCGGAAAGCCCCCGCATGCCGGCTGGCCTGGGCAGGCCCGTATCGCGGTGCAATTTGTCCTGAATTATGAAGAAGGGGCCGAAAGTCATGTTCTGCATGGGGACGCGGGTTCCGAACAGTTCCTTTCCGATATCATTGGCGCCGCCAGTTATCCGGAAAGACACATGTCGATGGATTCGCTCTATGAATACGGCTCCCGGGCCGGTTTTTGGCGGATCCACCAGGAGTTCAGCCGCCGCGGTCTGCCGTTGACCGTTTTTGGCGTAGCCATGGCGCTGGCGCGCAACCCGGCGGTGGTGGAGGCCATCAAAGCGGCTGACTATGATGTGGTGAGCCACGGCTGGCGCTGGCTGCATTATCAGGGGGTCGACGCCAAAACCGAACGGCAACATATGCAGCAGGCGGTGAACGTGTTGACGCAACTATTTGGCACACCGCCGCGGGGTTGGTATACCGGCCACGACAGCCCTAACACCCGACGGTTGGTGGTTGAGCAGGAGGGGTTCCAATACGACAGCGATTATTACGGCGACGATCTGCCGTTCTGGACGCAGGTAACCCGGCAGGACGGCACGGTCAAACCGCATTTGATCATCCCCTATACGTTGGAGGCGAACGATATGCGCTTCACCACGCCCCAGGGATTCAACAGCGGCGATCAGTTCTTCACCTATCTGCGGGACAGCTTTGACGTGCTCTACGCCGAAGGAGAGACGTCGCCGAAGATGCTTTCCATCGGCATGCACGGCCGGATTTTGGGCCGTCCGGGACGTTTTCGCGCGCTCCAGCGGTTTCTCGATTATATTCAGCAGCACGAACGGGTATGGATTTGCCGCCGCCAGGATATCGCCGATCACTGGATTGCCCATCATCCCTACAAGGAAGCGCAACCGGCGCAGGAAGGATAACGAAAAGGAGCTCGCCCCGCTAAGGCGGTATACCTGCGCAGGCGCTCTCCCCTGTTTTAGCCGATTGACATGAACGACCCGGCAGGCGCGGTCGCCGTGCCGGGGCGTTAGCGCGCCCGGGGTTACGGCTTCAGGCTGAAACGGTCAGCATCGCGCCAGGCTGGAAATGCTTCCCGGTATTGGCGCAGCGTCGCCAACGACAGGCGGGCCTGCAGGCAGGCCGCCGCGCCCGGTTCGGCCTGCGCCAGCACCGCTCCCTGGGGGTCGATGATCAGGCTGTTGCCGCTATAATGATGCTGATTGCCGTCGCTGCCTACGCGGTTGCAGCCGGCGACGTAGGCTTGGTTTTCGATGGCGCGCGCCGCCAGCAGCGTTTGCCAATGAGCGGCGCGTGGCGCGGGCCAGTTGGCTACGTAGAGCGCCAAATCGTAGTCCTGCTGATTGCGCGACCAGAGCGGGAAGCGCAGGTCATAACACACCTGCGGTAAAATGCGCCAGCCGCGCCAGTCCACCACCACCCGTTCCTGGCCGGCCTGATAATGGTGATGCTCGTCGGCCATTCTGAACAGATGACGTTTATCATAGCGGTACGTCACGCCGTCGGGCTGCACCAGTAAGAAACGATTCACCGCGCCAGCCGGGGTGGCGATGGCCGCGCTGCCGCCTACCATCGCGCCGGTGCGCCGCGACCATTGCGCCAGCCACGCCACTACGCGCGTTTCTGGCAGGGCATTGCCGGCCGCTTCCATGGCAAAACCGGTGGTAAACATTTCCGGCAGCACAATCAGATCCTGGTCGTCGATCGGCGCCAGCAAACGGTCAAAGTGGGCCAGGTTCGCCTCGCCGTCCATCCAGACCAGCGGCTGTTGTAGCAGACTCAGCGCTAAAGTCGACATAAGCGCTCCGCGGCGGCATCCAGCGTCTGGTCGCCTTTGGCAAAGCACAGGCGAATCAGTTTATGCGGGAAGGGGGCGGCGCAGAATACCGATAACGGAATGGCGGCCACGCCGACCTGGGTGGTGAGCCACTGACAAAAGGCCACGTCGTCTTTATCGGAAACGGCGCTGTAATCCGCCAGCAGGAAATAGGTGCCTTCACAGGGCAGCAGTTTCAGCCGGCTGGGCGCCAGCGCCTGTACCAGGTGGTCGCGCCGCTGGCGGTAGAACGCCGACAACGTCTGCCAGTGCGCCGGCTCCTGGCGAAGCATATCGGCGAGAGCCAGCTGCGCGGGCGTATTGACCGCAAAGGTCAGGTATTGATGAATCTTGCGCACCTCGGCGCTCAGGGCCGGCGGCGCCACGCAATAGCCGACTTTCCAACCGGTCATATGGTAAGTCTTGCCGAAGGAGGAGACGGCGATGGCGCGCTGGCGCAGGCCGTCATGCGCCAGCACGCTCTGATGGCCGCCGGGGGCAAAGCAGATATGTTCGTAGACTTCATCGCTCAATACGTAGATTTCCCGTGCGGCGATGGCCTGCCACAGCTGCTGAAAATCGTCCGCCTGCCAGACGCTGGCCGAGGGGTTATGCGGCGTATTGAGGATGACCAATCGGGTGCGATCGCTCAGTATTTCGCCGAATTGCGCCCAGTCAACGCGAAACGCCGGGGGTTGCAGCGCGATGCGGCGCATGACGCCGCCGGCCAGCTCGACCGCCGGCCCGTAGCTGTCATAGCTGGGATCGAAACAGATCACTTCATCCCCCGGGCGCACCAGCGCGCTGATGGCGGCAAACAGCGCCTCGGTCGCGCCGGCGGTGACCGTCACCTCGGCCTCGGCGTCGGGACGCCAGCCGTAGAGCTCTGCCGTTTTATCGGCGATGGCTTCGCGCAGCGGCGCAACGCCGGTCATAGGGGCATATTGATTGGCGCCCTGGCTGACGTGCCAGGCCAGCCGGGATTTCAAATAGTCGGGACCGTCAAAATCGGGAAAACCCTGGGACAGGTTAATCGCCTGATGGCGTTGCGCCAGCGCGCTCATCTGGGTAAAGATGGTGGTGCCCAGGGCGGGGAGTTTACTTTGCGGGATAAGCGGGGTACTCATGGCTAATATGACTCCTGATAGCCGGATTTTGTGCCAATATAACATGCTGGCAATGATAGACAATCAAGACGTGTAGACGGCTAAATGTCCGTGACGATTTTGGTCAAAATTATTGAAGATAGTCAACAAATATATTCAGTGACAATCCCTGCCGAAAGCCTTCATGATGAAGGTCCTTTCGGCACTATGACGGATAGAATTGGCATGATTATGATGAAAAAGACGTTGTTACCGCTGGCCCTCGGGCTACTGCTGGCTTCGGGTATCGCCCAGGCAAAAACGGAAACCTACCATCTGGATCCCAATCATACTTCGCTGGTGTTCTCGTGGAATCATTTCGGATTTTCCAACCCCACCGCCAACTTTTCCGCTATTACCGGTACTATTGTGTTGGATGATGCGGCCATCGCGAATGCCAAAGTGGATGTCACGATACCGGTTAAAACCGTGGATACCCATGTGCAGGCGCTGAACGATGAATTCCAAGGCGCGGAGTATTTTGATCAGAAACAGTACCCCAACGCGACTTTTCATAGCACCAAAATCGTCAGCAAAGGCGACAATCGCTATCAAGTTTTTGGCGATCTGACCATTAAGGGCATCAGCCGTCCGGTGATATTGGATGCGGTACTGAATAAACAGGGCGAGCATCCGATGGCCAAAAAAGCCGCCGTGGGTTTCAATGCCACCACCACCATCAAGCGTTCAGAGTTTAAAATGGGGCAGTTCGTGCCCAACGTCAGCGATGACATCACCATCAGCATTTCGACGGAAGCGCTGGTCAAATAATATCGCGCCCCCGTTCCTGTCGCCCCGCCTCCTTGTGACGCGGGGCTTTTTTTTGCCCAGGGCCTGGACTGCGGCGCACGATCCCGCGACCGTGCGGTGCCTCGGCAGGCATGAAAACGGTGGTGTAGCCCCATTAGCGCGTTACGCGATGAATGGGGTGGGGCTCCTATCTGCTTTCGTCGCCCTATGCGCCATGACCATGTCCTCTCGGCACCATTATGCGGTACAATTATCAACAGACTTATTATCTGCCTCTTTTATGAGATAGCGCAAAACCACCGCCAGAACGGCGCTTCTCGCAATAGGGGCATTCCGGTAAACTGCAGCCGGAAAATTTCATTCATTCGCCAGCCTTGAGTGAGGGACGACCCCATGTATCAGGATTTGATCCGCAACGAACTTAACGAAGCCCTGCAAACGCTGCAAAATTTCCTTAGCGACGAGCGCCATATCCAGTCTATTGAAGATGCGGCCAAATTGATTGCCGATACTTTCAAAGCCGGCGGCAAAGTGCTTTCCTGCGGCAACGGCGGTTCCCACTGCGACGCGATGCATTTTGCCGAAGAATTAACCGGCCGCTATCGCGAAAACCGCCCGGGCTATCCCGCTATCGCCATTTCCGACCCCAGCCATCTCTCCTGCGTGAGCAACGATTTTGGTTATGAGCAGGTCTTTTCCCGTTATGTAGAAGCGGTGGGCAATCGGGGCGATGTCCTGGTCGGTATTTCCACCTCCGGCAACTCGGCGAACATTATCCGCGCCATTGACGCCGCGCGCGCCAAAGGGATGCGGGTTATCGTCCTGACCGGCAAAGAGGGCGGTAACATGGCCGGCAGCGCGGATGTAGAAATCCGTGTCCCCCATTTCGGTTATGCCGATCGCATCCAGGAAATCCATATCAAGGCCATTCATATTCTAATACTGCTCATCGAGAAAGAAATGGCGGCACAGGGGTAACCCGGTCCGGCAGGGGATCGACAGGAGAGGGGCATGTGTGAATTACTCGGCATGAGCGCTAATGTACCAACGGATATTTGTTTCAGTTTTTCCGGCCTGGTGCAGCGCGGCGGCGGGACCGGACCGCACAAGGACGGCTGGGGAATCACCTTTTATGAGGGATTGGGCTGCCGTACGTTCAAAGATCCGTTGCCCAGTATCGACTCGCCCATCGCCCGTTTGGTGCAGGATTATCCTATCAAATCCTGCGCGGTGGTCTCCCATATTCGCCAGGCTAATCGCGGCAGGGTAGCGCTTGAGAATACCCACCCGTTTACCCGCGAACTCTGGGGCCGTCACTGGACCTTTGCCCACAATGGCCAGTTGCGCGGCTATCGGACGCTGAAAACCGGCAATTTTCGTCCGGTGGGGCAGACCGATAGCGAGCAGGCGTTTTGCTGGCTGCTGGCGCGCCTGGCGGAACGCTACCCGCAAACGCCGCGCCACTGGCCCTCGGTGTTTCGCTATATTGCCGGTTTAGCGGATTCACTGCGGCAAAAAGGGATTTTCAATATGCTGCTGTCCGACGGCTGCTACGTCATGGGGTATTGTTCAAGCAACCTTTATTGGATAACCCGGCGCGCGCCGTTCGGCAAAGCCACTTTGCTCGATCAGGATGTGGAAATCGATTTTCAAAAGCAGACCACGCCCAATGACGTGGTCACGGTGATAGCCACCCAGCCGCTGACCGGTAACGAAACCTGGCAGCGGGTAGCGCCGGGGGAATGGGTATTATTCCGGCTTGGCGAGCGCGAATTGTGACACGACCGGCGCGCCGCTTTGCAGCATCAGCGGGGCGCTTATCACATATTGCCCGTTGACTACCGACACCGCCGGCGGCTGATGATGTTCAGCGAAATAGGCGTAGCCGGGCTGTAGCTGGCTCCAAAATTTATAATTGGCCGAATAGTGGTGGCGCTGCATATTTGCCGGCGTCATGCGAAACGGAAAAATATTAATTTTTACCTGCGCCTGGCCATTGAGCAACGCATCTTCCACATAGCGATAAATTTCCGCGATAGAGGTATCGGTCATGGCATAGCAGCCGATTGAGCGGCAATCGCCGTGAATCATCAGCTTAGCGCCCGAATAACCCTGTGCCCGGTCGTAATCATTGGGGAATCCGATATTAATAGCGCGATAATAATGACTGTTAGGATTCAGATTACGGGTATCAATGGCGTAAAAGCCCTCCGGGCTCATGAAATCACCTTCGCGCCGTTTCGGACCCAGACCGCCGGAAAACTTGCAAATTTGAAAGCTGTCCACTAGATGGTAGGCGTTGCCCATCTTGGCATAAAGTTCCAAGATACGCTCTTCTTTAAAGACCTGAATAAATACCGGTGAGCCTAATAATTGTTGCTTAAGTTCCTGGCCGACTTTTGCCTGATCGCTGGCGTAGCCGTACGCCGGGAATAAAAAAAGCATCGCCAACAGCAGCGCGAATCTGCGCATTGTCATTCCTGTTTCATCAAAATAAATGAGCGGCCGGCGACGAATGTGACCGGCGGGTCTGTCAACTGCCCGCGGGCAATCAGCGACAAGATATCACTGCGTATTATTTTATCAAGATACGTTTTGTATAGATGAGAATCCTTACTGTATACTTGTACAGGTTAAGGGGGCCGGATGCGTAAAATCATACATGTCGATATGGACTGCTTTTTTGCCGCGGTCGAAATGCGCGATAATCCGCACCTGCGCGACATCCCGCTGGCCATCGGCGGCAGCGCCGATCGCCGCGGCGTCATCAGTACCGCCAATTATCCGGCGCGGCGCTATGGCGTGCATAGCGCTATGTCCACAGCCATGGCGCTAAAACTCTGCCCCCATCTCACCGTAATCCCCGGCCGCATGGCGGTGTATAAAGAGGCGTCGGATCATATCCGCTCCATTTTCGCCCGCTATACCTCGCTCATTGAGCCGCTGTCGCTGGATGAGGCGTTTATGGACGTTACCGACAGCGATTGCTGCGAGGGTTCCGCCACCCTAATGGCGCGCGCCATCCGTCAGGAGATTGCCGATGAGCTGCGGCTAACGGCCTCAGCGGGCGTGGCGCCGGTTAAGTTTTTAGCGAAAATCGCCTCCGATCTCAATAAACCCAACGGCCAATATGTCATTACCCCTGCCGCCATGCCGGCGTTCTTGCTGCAACTGCCGCTGGCGAAAATCCCGGGCGTCGGCAAGGTGACCGCCAAAAAACTCGGCGAGATGGGGCTTGTCACCTGCGCCGACGTGCAGCAATTTGATTTGGCGACGCTACTGCGCCAATTTGGCAAATTCGGCCGGGTAATTTGGGAACGCTCGCACGGCATTGATGAACGGCAAGTGTCCGCCGACCGGCTGCGCAAGTCGGTCGGCGTCGAACGCACCCTGGCGCAAGATATCACCCGCTGGGAGGCGTGCGAGGAGATTATCGACCACCTCTACCCCGAGCTGGAGCGGCGCCTCGCCCGGGTGCGTCCCGACCTACAGATTGCCCGTCAAGGTATTAAACTCAAGTTCGCCGATTTTCAGCAGACGACGCAAGAGCATGTCTGGCCGCGGCTTAATAAAACGGATCTGCTAGCCATCGCGCGTCAGGCCTGGGAACAGCGCCGCGGCGATCGCGGCGTTCGGCTGGTGGGGTTACATGTCACGTTAATGGATCCGCAGCTGGAACGTCAATTGCTGCTGAATTGGGAAGAGGAGCGGAACTCCCCCCCTTTAGGCCCGTAGCGGCCACTGGCCACACGCTTCAGGCGCGGGCGGTGAAAACGTCACCCTCTGACCCATAAGCGGGTCGCTCTGGGCGTCGGGGCCGGCGGGTTGATAGGCTGCGTAAAAGAGAGTGTCCGGCGCCGGCTACCAGGCCAGCGCCGGGCTGGCTCACGCCTTGACGGGGATCGCTTTTAGCAGCGCGGTCAGCAGCGTCCAGTATTGGCCAACGCTCGCGATATGCACTTGTTCATCCGGCGAATGCGGACCGGTAATGGTCGGCCCGATGGAAACCATATCCATATCGGGGTAGGGTTTTTTGAACAGCCCGCATTCCAGACCCGCATGGATGACCTGAATATTGGGCGTTTTGTTAAACAACTGCCGATAGGTATCGCGCACCACATGCATCACCGGCGAGTTGGCGTCCGGTTTCCATCCGGGATAGCTCCCCTTGGCAACCGTGGTGGCGCCGGCCAGCCGTCCCAGCGCATGCAGCATCCCTTCCACTTGCAGCTTGCCGCTGTCGATAAGCGAGCGAATAAGACAGCGGATTTCGGCTTTGTCGGCATCCATCGACACTACGCCGACGTTTAGCGAGGTTTCCACGACGCCTTTCACGTCATCGCTCATCCGAATAACGCCGTTCGGCATCGCATGGAGCAATGCGATAAGCCGGTCGCCGCAGGCTTTGGTCAGCGCCTGCCCGTCATGCTGGCTGTCGCTGACCTCCAGCACCGGTTTTTTCTCGACCGCCGCCAATTCGCTCTCAATCATCGCCAGATAGGCGCGCGCCTGGGTGCGCAGGGTGTCGACATCCTCGCGCGGCAGCGCCAGGATAGCAAACGCTTCGCGCGGAATGGCGTTGCGCAGCGTTCCACCATTAATATCCAGCAGACGAATGTCCAGCGTAGCGCAAAAATCCGCCAGGAAGCGGGCCAGCAGCTTATTGGCGTTGCCAAGCCCCAGATGGATATCGCCGCCGGAGTGGCCGCCTCTTAAGCCCGTCAAGGCCACCCGCACCTTGTGATATCCGGCCGGCGCCGTTTCGCGGCTGAGCGGTAGCTGGGTTTTGAAGTCAACGCCGCCGGCGCAGCCCATATAGATTTCGCCTTCCTCTTCGGAGTCGGTATTGATGAGGATCTCGCTCTGTAGCCAACCGGGCTGCAGGCCGAAAGCGCCTTCCATCCCGGTTTCTTCGGTCATGGTCAGCAGCACTTCCAGCGGACCATGTTCCACGCTATCGTCGGCCAGCACCGCCAGGGCCGACGCCATGCCGATACCGTTATCGGCGCCGAGCGTCGTGCCGCGCGCCTTGACCCATTCACCGTCTATCCAAGGCTGGATGGGATCTTGGGTGAAATCATGAGTGGTATCGCTGTTTTTCTGCGGCACCATATCCAGGTGCGCCTGCATCGCCACCGGACGGCGATTTTCATAACCCGGCGTTGCCGGCTTGCGAATCAGGATATTGCCCACCTGGTCGCGTTCGGCGAACAGACCCTTTCCCTGCGCCCACTGTAGGATATGCGTGGCCAGCGCTTCCTCATGGTAGGACGGGTGTGGGATTGCGCAAATGTTGGCGAAGATATCCCACAGCGGCTGGGGCGTAAGTTGAGACAAATCAGACACGATAAAAACTCCTGTGATATCGTAAAAACCGCGCTGGCGGCGGTGAGCGGCCAGCGACGGAACAACCCGAGTCAACTCAGAATACCACTTTACTTTACCAGAGGGTGAAACTGAGGTTAAAAAGGGGGAGGTACTGGTATTTAGACGGCTGCGTCTCTATAATCCCGCGCAACCTTTTTTCCCCTGAGACTTTTTAAGCCGACCCAAGCCGGCTGGGACTGAATTTATGAGCGAAAAATACGTCGTCACCTGGGACATGTTGCAAATCCATGCGCGCACCATGGCCAAACGCCTGCTGCCCGCTGAACAATGGAAAGGGATTATCGCGGTCAGCCGCGGCGGTCTGGTGCCGGGCGCATTGCTGGCCCGCGAGCTGGGCATCCGCCATGTGGATACCGTATGCATCGCCAGCTATGATCACGACAACCAGCGCGATTTGAACGTGTTGAAACGCGCGGAAGGGGACGGCGACGGGTTTATCGTGGTTGACGATCTGGTGGACACCGGCGGGACCGCCAAAGCGATTCGCGAGATGTACCCCAAGGCGTATTTTGTCACTATTTTCGCCAAACCGGCCGGCCGACCGCTGGTGGATGATTACATCATCGATATTCCGCAGAACACCTGGATTGAGCAGCCTTGGGATATGGGCGTGGTGTTTGTACCGCCGCTGGCGGGCAAATAGTCCTTCTGCCACCAGGGAGGAGCGTCCTAGCGGGCAGATAGCCCTACTACCGTCAGGGACATGTACAGATAGTCCTTCTGCCCGCCAGGGGGGCGCACAGTTGCGCAAAGCGCGGTGGCGGCTAACGAGTGTATAGGCCGCTTCAGGCCGTCAAACCCGCGGCGGGCCTTCGGTGCGACGGCCGCTTAAGGCGTTAGCGCAATCATCGCTTGGAACTCCGGGGTCATTGTTGCCACGGTATTCCCTTATGCGGCGACAAACACCGTTTTCCTGACGCCCGGCACCGCCGGGCGTTTGTTTTTTGCTGGCTGAATGGTTAACCTTGCAGGCATCGTTCTGGTAATCCAGAACCCGTCTTTGGAGACGATGCTCAATGGCAGCAGAAAACAATCTGAGCGAAACCCTATTCAAACCTTCGGTCAAACACCGCGAAACCTCCACGCTGGTGGCCCGGGTCCATCACGGCGGGCAAAAAAGCATATTGTCGGCGCTGGACGGCGCTAATCCCGGCAACTGGTACCGGTTAATCAACCGCCTGATGTGGATTTGGCGCGGTATCAACCCGTGGGAAATAGAAGAAGTGCTGGCGCGTATCGCCGCCAGTCGCGCGCCCCACACCGACGACCGGCTGCTGGATACCGTGATCGGCTACCGCGGCGGCAACTGGATCTACGAATGGTCGCACCAGGGCATGGCCTGGCAGCAGCGTGCTATGGAGAACGTCGACGGCGATGCTGCGGCGCGCGACTGGCTACAGGCGGCCCGCTTTTACAGCATCGCCAGCTATCCGCATTTGAAAGGGGATATGCTGGCGGAACAGGCGCAGACGCTGGCCAACCACGCCTGGGAAGAAGCGGCCAAGCACCTGCCGCATGAAATCAAGCAGTTGGATTTCCCGGTCAGCGGCGGCGGCAATGTTACCGGTTTCTTGCATCTGCCGTCGACGGGGCGAGCGCCTTATCCAACGGTGTTGGTGTGCGGCAGTCTGGATATGCTGCAAAACGATACCTATCGGCTGTTTCACGACTATTTCGCCCCCGCCGGTCTGGCGATGTTGACTATCGATATGCCCTCGATCGGCTTCTCCGCCAAATGGAAACTCAGTCAGGACACCAGTTTTCTCCATCAGCAGGTATTGCGTGGCCTGGCAGCCGTTCCCTGGGTTGACTCGCGCCGCGTTAGCGCTTTCGGCTTTCGCTTTGGCGCCAATATCGCGGTAAGACTCGCCTACCTTGAACCGCAGCGGCTCAGGGGCGTCGCCTGCCTCGGTCCGGTGGTGCATGCGTTACTGACCGACGGCGAACGCCAGGCTAGGGCGCCGAACATGTATCTCGACGTGCTGGCGAGCCGCATCGGCATGGCGGGGGTCGCTGATGGCGCGTTGAAAACCGAGCTTAATAGTTACTCTCTTAAAGTGCAGGGCCTGCTCGGCCGCAGCTGTCCCACGCCGATTCTGGCGGGCTGCTGGCCTGACGACCCCTTTAGCCCGCCGGCCGAGGCGCAGCTGATTGTCTCCTCTTCGCGGGCGGGAAAGCTGTTGCCGATTAAGGAATCGCCGCTGTACCGCAATTTCCATCTGTCGCTCGCGGAGATCAGCCGCTGGCTGAAAACAATTTGAAACGTTAATATAGCACTACCGTTTGTTTGCTCTTTAAGGTGAACAATAAGCAAAGTGAGGTTATAGCATGGCGTTAGTGAGTGGGCATCCCCGGGGCAAAGTGTTGAAAGGCTTTACCGCCCTCGGCCCGTATATCCGTGAAGGTCAGTGCAGCGACAACCATTTTTTCTTCGACTGTCTCGCCGTTTGCATCAACATGCAGCCCGCGCCTGAGAAACGTGAGTTTTGGGGCTGGTGGATCAATTTGGAAGCGGAAGCGAAGCGTTATACTTATACGTACCATCTGGGTAAATTTGACAAAGAAGGCAAATGGACCGAGAGCGAATTCAGCGACCAGGAAGTCATCGATAAATTGGAGAGTTCACTGCGCGCCTTTCATACCCGGCTGCGCGCCTATATCGCAACGATGAATATGAAGCTGGAGCCTGCCGACGCGTTTAAAGAACAGCCATTCAGCCTAACCGCCTGATTTTCCGCTCCTGCTTTCTCATTCGTTTCGCGCTATGCTGGCAGGCATAGCGCTTGAACCCCCTCGGCGGCAGGCAACCATTAAGTCAATCAACATCCTTAACGGCAGATATCGTTATGAACAGCAGCCAGACTCTGGTGGTAAAATTAGGCACCAGTGTCCTCACCGGCGGTTCGCGCCGGCTTAATCGCGCGCACATTGTCGAACTGGTGCGCCAATGTGCTCCGCTGCACGCCGCCGGACACCGCATTATCATCGTCACCTCCGGCGCCATCGCCGCCGGGCGGGAGTATCTCAATTATCCCGACCTGCCCGCCACCATCGCCTCCAAGCAGCTATTGGCGGCGGTAGGGCAAAGCCGCTTGATTCAGTTTTGGGAGCAGCTGTTTTCTCTCTACAATATCCATATTGGTCAAATGTTGCTCACCCGCGCCGACATGGAAGATCGAGAACGTTTTCTCAACGCCCGCGACACGCTGCGCGCCCTGCTGGATAACGGCATCGTGCCGGTGATTAATGAAAATGATGCGGTTGCCACCGCTGAAATCAAAGTGGGCGACAACGATAATCTTTCGGCGCTGGTGGCTATCCTTGCCGACGCTGACAAGTTGCTGCTGCTAACCGATCAGCCGGGGCTGTTTTCCGCCGATCCGCGCACCCACCCCGACGCCGAGCTGATTCGCGAAGTCGAAGGCATCAATGACGCGCTGCGCAAGATGGCCGGCGGCAGCGTTTCCGGTCTCGGTACCGGCGGCATGGCAACCAAATTGCAGGCGGCGGAAGTGGCCAACCGCGCGGGAATCGAAGTCGTGATAGCGGCCGGCGGCAAACCGGGCGTGATTGGCGATGTGATGGTCGGTGAATCGGTAGGCACCCGTTTCCATGGGCAAAAAATGCCGCTGGAGAGCCGCAAACGCTGGCTGTTCGGCCCGCCGCCGGCGGGGGACATCACTGTCGACGATGGCGCGCAAAAAGCGATATTACAGCGCGGCAGCTCGCTGCTGCCCAAAGGGATCCTGGCGGTGGAAGGTGATTTTTCCCGCGGGATTGTGGTCCGTATCCTCAGCTCCGACGGTCGCGATATCGCTCATGGCGTCAGCCGTTATAACAGCGATGCCCTGCGCATGATTGCCGGTCAACACTCCCAGGACATCAGTGATATTCTGGGCTATGAATATGGGCCCGTGGCCATCCACCGTGACGATATGATTTTATGTTAAGGAACGCACATGCTTGAGCAAATGGGCAAAGCGGCGAAACAGGCTTCATGGCAGCTCGCGGTATTGAGCAGCGCGCAAAAGGATCGGGCGCTGGAGGCGATTGCCGATAGCCTGGAGGCCAATAGCCAAAGCATCCTCGACGCCAACGCGCAGGATATGGCGGAGGCGCGCCGTAACGGCCTGAGCGACGCGCTGCTGGACCGCCTGCTTTTGAACCCGGCGCGTCTTAGCGCTATCGCCGCGGACGTGCGACAGGTGTGCCGCCTTACCGATCCGGTGGGCCAGGTTATCGGAGGCCAGCGGTTGGACAGCGGGCTGTCGCTGGAGCGTCGCCGGGTACCGCTCGGCGTAGTGGGCGTGATTTATGAAGCTCGCCCCAACGTGACCGTCGATGTCGCGGCGCTGTGCTTGAAAACCGGCAACGCCGTGATTTTGCGCGGCGGTAAGGAAACCTTCCGCACCAATGCCGCTACGGTAAAGGTCATACAGCAGGCGCTGACGGGCTGCGGCCTGCCTGCAAGCGCGGTGCAGGCCATCGAAAACCCGGATCGCGCGCTGGTCAACGCGTTGCTGCGCCTGGATCGCTACGTCGATATGCTGATCCCGCGCGGCGGTGCAGGCCTACACAAGCTGTGCCGCGAACAGTCCACGATTCCGGTTATCACCGGTGGGATCGGCGTTTGCCATATCTATGCCGATGACACTATTGATTTCGAGCAGGCGCTGCCGGTGATTGAAAACGCCAAAATACAGCGCCCCAGCGCCTGTAACTCGCTTGAAACGCTGCTGGTACACCAGCGTATCGCCGAACATTTCCTGCCGCGTCTGAGCCGCCATATGCACGCGCTGGGCGTCACGCTACACGCCGATGAC